>JAHKLX010000061.1 GCA_020854835.1 Microcaldota archaeon | reverse complement strand
GCTGCACGACTTCTTGGCCTAGCTTGATTGCGGCGGCACCGGCGGCAACCGCAACCGCGCCCATAGTTACGCCGATGCCTTTGAGGATGCCGCCCAGCTTTTCGAACTTGCCACTGGCCTCGTCAGCACTTTTACCGGAATCGTCTAATTCTTCACCGAGCTTATCCGCATCGATTGTGGACTGCTCAAGTTCACGCTCCATACCGTTGATTTCTGCCTGAGCCTTATTTAGTTGAATCTGCCAGTTCTGAGTACGGCGGTCATTTTCACCGAAAGAGGAGGAGGCATTGTCCAGTGCAGCCTTAAGGGTGGAAATCTTCTCTTTCTGAGCGTCGATTTCTTTACTTAGAACCGTGTTCCGGGCGGTAACCGATTGTATGGATTTATCGTTTTTATCAAATTGGCTGGTTACGAGGGTCATTTCGCTACCCAGCACCTTAAAGGACTGGTTGATGTCCCTGAGAGCATTTTTAAATTCCTTTTCGCCTTCGACCCCAATTTTAAGGCCGAAATTGTCCGCCATGCCGCCACCTCCTTTAGCTGCGGAATTGCACATAGAAAAGGGCTATCTGTGCATAAGCCGCCGCTTATATGCAGATAACCCTTAAACGCCTTCCGGAATGATGCCGTCTATGAACATCTCCTGTTTGGGCCTGGCCAAGCCCAGAAACTGCTTATGACACTCCCACAAGTCCATGAGCAGACCCAACGGGGTCAGCCAGGTTTCCTCTTCGGAACGGTTCAGATGCACCGTACCGTAGTGGAGTAGGAAAATGCCGCCTTGCCGCATTTCTACGGTAGGTTTGCACAGTCCTCTCCCGGAACCGGACTTACCCCTCTCAAGGTATCCGGCTCCCCATTGTTGTTTGGTCAGTTAAACTCTTAATGATGAATTGTGTTATGACAGTTTCTGCAAACCACCATAGTTTTTCGCCGTTTGGCTATCATCGCCACTTTCCAAGGCTCTTTCCCTTTGAGGTCTTTTACCTTGTGAATGTGATGAATTTCATAGTGTTCTGCATCCGTTGTCCCACATAGCTCGCAAACTTTCGCTTTCAACCTGTTTTCAAAGGTATTTCTTGCGCTCATGTGGATTACAAAAGCGTTTGGCAATATATCCGTACAGAATTTTGCCCCTTTGCAATCGGCTAATTTAGCGAAATAACAGCGCTTTTCACCCTTTTTAGTCGTATAAGGAATACCCCATTTGCCATGACCGTCTTTGAACTTCTCCTTGATTTTGCTAACCTTTGATTTGTGTTTTCCTGCAAGCGTTCGTAAACAACTATATTCCATCAGATATGCAAAATACCCAAGACTATTATAGTTGCTGGCTAATCTGTAATAATTGCATATTCCACGGAGTTCGGCGTTGTAGGTCATCACAATTTCAAGGTCGGTCAATCGTTCCAGGGCGGGTCTGTGCGTTGGGTAGACAGTACCGTTCAGCCGTTGTTTAACAACACCCTTTGAGAACAGGAATTTATTGATTTTATCTTCAAAGGGCACTAAGAGTTCCACATTATTGCTAAGCGTGCGTTTAGTACAACCATTTTTACCGCCGCGCTTAATTTTTCCATTTCTCCTCACACGTACATCGTAGCCCAAAAACCGCGCGTAATCATTGCTATGGGTAATCAACGTTTTTTCGTCGCTGAGTTCCATTTTCAAGGTCTGTCCGATAAATTCGAATAACCTGCGCTTGATTTCCGCACAGTCCTCACGACTTCCGTTGACGGCAATCAAAAAATCGTCTGCATATCTGATATACTTGATTTTCTTATCAGTTTGTGACTTCGCGGGGGTTTGTAATAACTGTGCGCGAGTTGCTTTATATTCATCAAGCAATTGCCCACGCTTGTCACCGTCCGCGTTTTCGATTTCCTTACGGAGTTTTTTCATCTTTCTTCTTATAACCCCGTATTCATACGTGGAATGGGTTTCTCTCGGCTTGTTAAACTCTGCCTTTAACATCATTACAAACTTATCCAGTTCGTGCAGATAGATATTGGCAAGCAACGGCGAAATAATTCCGCCTTGCGGAGTACCGCTGTAGGTGTTGTGGTACTGCCAATTTTCCATATAACCTGCTTTTAAAAATTTGTAAATCAGTTTGACTATTCGTGCATCCTTCACTTTCTTGTTCAGCATACTTATTAAAACGGCGTGGTCGATATTATCAAAACAACCCTTAATGTCGCCCTCGACAAACCAACGCGCCCCTGTAAACTCTTTCTTCAAACTTGCCAGCGCGGTATGACAGCTTCGGTTCGGTCTGAAACCGTGCGACCAATCCAAGAAAGACGGTTCATACACAGCTTCAAGTACCATACGAAGTGCCTCCTGCACCAGTTTGTCCGTAAAAGTCGGAATGCCCAACGGTCGCTTTTTCCCGTTTCCCTTATCGATATAAGTTCTTCGCACTGATTTTGGCGTGTAGGTTTCATCACTAAGCGATTTTATTATTTTATCAATTTTCGCTTCGCTAAAACCGTCTGCGGTATCATTATCCACGCCACGGGTCGCTGCTCCGTTATTGGCATACAGGTTTTTATATGCTTCAAAGTAGATATCTGGTCGCAACAAATAGCGGTAAAGTCTTGTAAAAACTTCATCCTTGTTTGCGTTAGAGTTTACGCTGATTCTTGCTAAAATCTCTATTGTTGGTTGCATATGAGGTTTTCCTCCCTAATCAATTTTGATTTTAGTACACAACAACTGCGTCCCTTCGCCATGTGGACGGCTTTCCCGTCCTCGGACTACTACGAACGCTCCGTACCCATGCAGGGTATTCAAGCCCTGTGGCTATAGCCGCGTTGTGGCGTTCCTGTTTAGGGTATCCCCAGTTAACACTGCCTACAGGTATGTGCGGATTGTCGGTTTTGCTTTCGTTTCGTTATCACAAGTTCTCTTGCGTGTTGAACAGGATATTTGATAACCGATTGTCCCTCTATTAATGACAACCTTTCCTGCTCCAGAGGTTACAAACACATTTCCTCCGCCTACGACTAACAGAAACTGGAAACTCGCATTCAATAAACCCAATTTAAACCTTATATCCGCTTAATATTGCAGTTCAGTCGCACCAATGTGTTTTAAGGTGACTTACCGCTTTCCCACCGTGCTTTGTTCCCGTGCCAGCTTTCGCCTTTCGGTTAAGTGGGTTATTTCCCGAGTTATCGTTCGGAGTGGCTCCTACACCACATTAGGCAATGCCCTATCTGGGCGCACATAAAGAAGCCGGGTAAACAACTCATCGTCGCTTACTCGGCTCCGGTGTTTTTTAGGTCACCCTCGCTCTCGATGTCGCGTTTGGTGCCTTTAAACATCGCTTCGGTGATGGCCGCCTTGTAGCTGGCCAGTTCCAAAGGCGAGGTCAAAAGTTCCACCTCGTCCTCGGTAAGAACAGATTTTGGTGCGTCCTTGTTTCTTAGGTTATGGATGAGGATGGACTGGTTGGCTAAGAGCGTAATCAGCCAGATAATCTCATCTAAGGCAAGTTCGAAGTTTTCAGCCTTCATCAGTTTCTCGCCTAGATTTTCCAGACCGCCATAGCGGCGGGCTATTTCCTTGGTAGCTCTTGTAGTAAGAACCAGTTCAAAATCCGTGCCCCCGATATTGATTTTCGCGCTTCTCTCGTTATCCATAGGTCAGACCTCCTTTAACCCTGCAGAGCGAAGGCTGGCTCGTAAACTTCCGTGTACCAACCGGTGATGATCGCCGCCGCCACACCGTCATCGTCCGAGTTGACCTCAGCCTTCCAGGGGTGGTTGCCGTTGCCGTCCAGTTTGTTGCGGCGCGATACCGTACCTTCAATTGTGGGCGTAGAGAAAGTGATGGAGTCACCTTTGGTGGCCAGGTTCGTAGACGGCACCCCGAACTTAACTTTGTAAAACCAAAAGTAGCGGTAAGCGCCATTGGCTTTCTTGGCCCGAAAGCCGATGGCGACAGGGGGTCCGCCGTCCTCACTGGATGAGATAAGCACCCCGTTTTCGTCGGTGGCCGCTCCGGTAAGGGTTTCCGCCTGGGTGCGCCCAATGTCGTCAACACCAAGTTTCAGCTTTCCGTTTTTAAATTCTTTGATGACATAGGCCGCTCCGTCATCGGCGTAGAGGGTCGCTTCAGCCAGTTCAACCGACAGCTCCGCTGAGATTGCTTTTGCCAACAGGACGGGGGTGCCGTAAGATTCCTCGCCCGTGGCCGCCGACTCGGTAATCGGCGCGTAGTAGAGCTTGTCAAGCCCGATAGTAGCCATAGTGTTATTCCTCCTGTACTTCGTATTCTTTCGCCACGTCGATGGCGTAGTGGTGATAGCCCGTGTCATCCTCATGCCCGACGTAGCGGCGATCGGTCACGGTCATCTCCGTTTCCAGCAGGGCGGCGCAGATTTGGTTCTTGCGCTGGGTGTAGCTGCCCTTGGAGAACAATGACAGCCGCGCTTCCTGGGTCTCGAATTTCGGGCGGTTGTCCGCATGGAGTTCGTAGGTATCAGCAAGGGGAGTGATAACCACATACTCTTCCGGGGCGGCGGTGGAAAACACGCCTGTTTCAACCGGGATGTGAAGTCCGTCAAGCAGGCTGTTCAATTCAGATAAAATGCTCATAGGTTTCTAATCTCCTCATCCAGCTTGACGGCCATCGCTTCGATGCAAGCCTTCCGTGAAGCTGACTTGGCGGGCTTGAGGAAGGGCTTGGGCGGCTGGCCATGCTTGCCGTACTCGATGATGTTGGCAATCTTGGCATTGGAGCCGCCGTCCTTCCGAGGTTCTGAAAAGCCGACCTTCACGTTGAAGTTGCCGTCCCAATCCTGCTTCGCCGGGGAGACCCCCAATGCGCCCATCAATTCGCCGGTGGACTTGGACGGGTATTTCGTGCCGCGTCCGATAGACGAGCTTAGGTTTCCTTTTACCTTGTCCAGGACGACCTCGCCGCCCGCTTTCAGCACCCTGGGGAGGATGACATCGGTCTGATCGGCCAGCCGGGAAACCTTCAACAAGAAGTCCTCCGGCATTTTCATAGTTGGTTTAGCCACTGGGCTTCACCTCCTTGGCGAGTACTTCAATGTACATTCCACGACCTTTGACATCCTCCACAGAAGTGATTTCAAATCGTCCGTATTCACAAGAAATATGCATTGCAGTCGTAACGGTGACACCTGGAATAGAGCGGAAACGGAAAAGGTCGGTGGCTTCGGAGAATGTGGCTCTGTTTGCCCATTTCTCGTTGCCGTGCCGACCTTCCCGATATGCTCTTATTGAAGCAACAATATTGTCAATCTCAGTGCTGAAACCTTCCGAGTCTTTTGTAGTTACTTTCTCAATAAGGTCTACAAAGGTGTTCATCTTTCCAAAGCTCATACGCTCCACTTCCTGTCCAGCCGCAGTAAGAGGTTGACCGTGTTCCAGACCTGCTGACCTGCCTGTACGCTGTCGGCGAAGAAACCGGCCGTCGAGCCATCTCTGCTTTCAAAGAAATGGCTCGACAGCATAATCACCGCCTGTTCTGTGGTGGGCGGCATCGGGTTTTCAGTGTAATAGCCCTCCGCGATATGCTGATAGCTTTCCGCATAGTTCACGGCGGTGGCGATGAGCCGCAGGAGCAGAGCGTCGTCCTCACCGTGGGCCAGTATCAGGTTTTCTTTGACTTTCGGTAACAATTCTGTTGGCGTCATCGCCGTTCACCTCCGTTCTTACGCGCCCATCTGGAGCAGTTGGATACCTTCGGCGAGGATGACCTTGCCGTCCACACGCTGAGTGCAGATGAAGCCGACCTGCCCGTTGGTGCTGTAGAGTTCGTTGAGCCTTTGCACCGTTCTGCCCAGACGGTCGCAAATCCAGTAGTTGGAGAAATCACCGAAGGCAATCGGCAGCGCCGACGCCGCCACATCCGGCACATACGGAGAGGTGTAAATCGGGTAGCCGAGCAAGCGGTCGGGCTGACCCGCCTGAACAGAAGGCTGCCAGAGATACGCACCGTTGCTGTCTTTCAGTTTGCGGAGCGAAGAGATGGTACTGTCCTTCATCAGGAACTTGGCGTTTCTGCGGTACGGGGCTTTCAGGCTGTAAATCAAGTCGATAAGATTATCCACCGTGACAGCTGCTCCCGCAGCCACACCGATGTGACCACCGTTTGTCGTGAAGATACCCGTGGGCTGACCCGTGCCGGTGCCGACGCAAAACGCCTGCTCCTCGGCGATGCCGAAGGCGCGGGAGAATTCCCCGGCGATGTAGGTTTCAAGATCGAACATCGAATCCTGCAGGAGTTCCGTGGAAATCTTCACGAGATCGGTCAGCTTGTAGGCGTCCACGGTGATTTGCCCGAAGGTGGGGTTACTTTCTTGGTACGCCCCGTTTTCAAGCGTCCACTGTGCTACGCTGTGGGTGGAAGCAAGCGGGATTTTGCGCTCCGCAGAGGTCGTGATGACCTTGGCGATGGAGCGGACGACGTTGGATTCCTCAAGCCCCGTAATAATCTGACGTTCGAATTCCTCCGGCACGAGATAGCCGCCGTCCGCGTCCACGCCTTCCAGCATGACATTGTGAATCATCGGCTTGCCGCGCAGAACGTTGCGGAAATCTGCACGGTACTCGTCGGAAGCTCTGCCAGTCTTGGGTTTTTCGGGGGTGATAGGCTTGCCGACAATAGGCTCAGATGTTGCCTTGCTCATTTCGAGGTCGAAGGCCGCTTGACGTTCCAGGCGCTCGATTTCCTTGCCGAGGGCGACCATGTCGGCTTCCATCTTGTCGTACTCAGCGGCAGCTTCAGCGGGGACAAGCCCGTCCGCGCCGCGCTTTTGGTCGAGGAACTGTTTAGCGGTGTTCCAGATTTTGTTGCGCTTTTCACGCAGTTCAAGAATTTTACTCATTGTCTTTACCTCCATAAAATTAGTGGATAATCAAATTGAGCCGCTTTTCGAGCGACTCAACGGGTACGCTTTGCGGCGCAGGTTCGGCTGCTATTTTCGGCTTAACCTTGTCAAGCAGGGAATTAGTAACCGCTCTGCGGCTGAACGCATAAGTCGGAGCAGCTTGCTGTCGTTTGCCGTCCTCCAGTACACCATCGGCAAAGCCAAGTTCCATTGCCTTGTTGGCGTTCATCCATGTTTCGGCGTCCATCCAGTGGGAGATTTTTACCCGGCTCTGGTTGGTCTTGATTTGATAGGCGTTGATAATGCTCTCCTTCACCTCGGCGAGCATATCCAGCGCTTTTTGCATTTCCTCGCTGTCGCCGATGGCAATGGTCAGCGGGTTATGCACCATCATCAGAGCGGTGGGAGCCATGAGGACTTTTGTCCCCGCCATCGCTACTACGCTTGCCGCCGAAGCTGCAATGCCGTCAATCTTAACTGTGACGTTGTGCGGATAATCCATCAGCATGGCATAGATTTGGCTGGCTGCGATACAATCGCCGCCGGGTGAGTTGAGCCAGATGATGATATCTCCTTTATCTGAGAACAGTTCCGACTTAAACATTGCTGGAGTGATTTCGTCTCCCCACCAAGTGTCCTCGGAAATGACCCCGTCTAGGTAGAGGGTACGTTCGCCTGTTGTTTCGTCTCGCACCCAGTTCCAGAATTTCTTTACTTTCATGAAGTGTCCTCCGTTTCTTTTGGGTTGCCCGACTGTTCGGGAGGAAGGTACGCCGCGCCGACGTCGGCCAACTTGACCATGTTGCCGTTGACGAAGTGCAGGTCGCCGCCTTCCTCGGCGGTCAACAAGTTCATATCTTCCAAGCTACGCACGTCGTTGACCGACATGAAGCCGTTTTGAATGCCCGTGGAGTATCCTTGCATACGGCTTTGATAGTCGCCACGAAGCAGTCCGTCGAGGTTGAACTTGATAAAGATCGTCGTCTTTTCCGATGGCAAGATGAGAGACTGCTGTAAAGACTGCTCCCACCTGATCACCCAAGGGTCGAGGGTGTATTTGACGAATTCAAGGCTCTGCTGCTCAATGTTACTGAATGACGACTTTTCGAGGTCGCCGACCATGTGGGGCGGCACGCGGAATATCCTCGCTATTTCGTTTATCTGAAACTTGCGGGTCTCCAAAAATTGTGCCTGCTCGGGCGGGATGGACATCTGATGAAACTTGAGTCCTTCCTCCAGAACCGCCACCTTATGGGCGTTTGTACCTGAAAACTGCGTCTGCCATGACTCCCGAAGCCTGTCGGGGTCTTTGACCACGCCGGGATGTTCCAGCACGCCGCCGGGGTTTGCGCCATTGGCAAAAAAGGTGGCGCCGTAGTCCTCTGTTGCGATGGCAAGCCCCACGGCGTTCTTCGCCATCGCAATTGGGGAGTAGCCGATTAAACCGTCGAAACCCAGACCGGGGATGTGCAGTACATTCTCACGCCGCAGTTTCACCTGACCCTTGTCGCTTTGATAGATGTAGACTATTTCGCCGTTATTGTTGCGGTCGACCGATATCCTGTCCGGCAGAAGCGGGTAGAGGGCAATCGGAAAGCCCCTGCCGTCCCTGATAACCTGCGCGTAGGCGTTGCCCCATAGTAAAAGATGACTCATAAGCGTTTCCCTGAACACAAATGAAGTCATCTCATGGTTTGGCTCATCATGGAGCAGTCGGTAAAGGGGATGAGACGGCTTTGTGGCTTTGCTTCCGTTGGAAGTTCGCTCGTAAACATGGAGCGGAAGTCCCGCCACCGATTCGGCAAGGATGCGGACACAGGCGTAGACCGCTGAGGTCTGCATCGCCGTTCGCTCATTGACTGCCTTGCCACTGGTCGTACTGCCGAAGAGGAAACTCCAGCCGCCGCCGACACGGTTTTTAGGCTTATCCCGTGAACGGAACAGCCCTGAAAATATGCTCATATAAACAACAACCCCCTTTCGTCATAGACGCTGCCGTCGATACCACCGCCGAGGGTCGCTCTCGCAATTCCCATAATCAGCGCCACCACGCCGTCTATTTTCTCCGTTGATTTCTTTTTGTTGGGCTTGATGTTGCCCGCCGCGTCCTGGTCGACAATAACATTTGCCATATTCCAGTCGAGGACGGGGTGCTTGCCGTGCCGGATTTTGCCCTCCATCACGAACTGGTAGAAGTCCTTTGACGGCGGGGACAAGGATATGAAGCCCTGACCGAAGGGAAATACCGTAAAGCCATGCTCCGCGCCCAATTCCTCCAGGTCGCGGCGAATCTTCTCCGCGCCGTAGCGGTCGTAGGCGATTTCCCGAATTTTGAAACGCTCCGACAGCTTGCCGATGAAAGCCACGATATAGTCGTAGTCCACCACATTGCCCTCGGTGGTGTTGAACACACCCGCCTTTTTCCACACAGCGTAGGGAACATGGTCGCGCCGTGTTCGCAGGTCGATAACATCCTCCGGCAGCCAGTAAAACGGCATCACCGTGTATTTGGTATCGCCGAGGGTAGGTGGGAATACCAGCACCAGAGCCGTGAGGTCGCCGGTACTGGAAAGGTCGAGACCGCAATAGCAATCCCGACCCTCGTATTCGTCAAAGTCTAAGTCCTCGCCGCAGGCGTCCCATTTATCCATAGGCATCCACCTGATATCGGCGTTGCACCATTCGTTCAGACGAAATTGCCGGAAGTGCATCTCCTCAGCGGGGTTCTGCTTTGCCTGTTCGTAGGCGGCCAGCACTGTTTCAAAGGGAATCGTCACGCCGATGGAGGGATTGACCCGCCGCCAGACGGATTCATCGTTCCAATCATCATCCTCATTGATGCCGAACACGGCGGGATAGAAGGATGGGTCAACCTTCGAGCCGTCCATAACCGCCTTGGCTTTCTGGTGGATTTCATAGCAAATGCTCGTCTTATCCCGGCCCGCCGTGGTGATGAGGAAGTAGAGGGGCTGCCGTCTGGCATCGCCGGTATACTTGGTCATCGTATCGAACAATTCTCTGGTCTGCTGGGCGAAAAGTTCATCGAATATAAGCCCCGACACATTGAAGCCCTGTTTGGACTTGGTTTCGCTCGACAATACCCTGTAAAAACTGTTGGTGTGCGGGAATATAATCCGCTTGGTGGATGGCACGAGTTTGGACAGCTTTGCCAAATCGCCGCATTGCTCGACCATCGCCTTGGCAGTGTTGAAAACGATACTCGCCTGGTTGATGTCGGCGGCGCAGGAGTAGACCTCGGCACCCGCTTCGCCATCGGCGAACAGAAGGTAGAGGGCAATTGCCGCCGCCAGTTCGGACTTGCCGTTCTTCTTACCGACCTCGACATACGCCGTGCGAAACTGCCTGTAGCCATCCTCGCCGACGATGCCAAAAATGTCACGTACAATCTGTTCCTGCCACGGCATCAGACGGAACGGCTTCCCGTACCATTCGCCGGTGGTGTGCTTGAGCATGGATATGAAATTAACAGCAAAGTCCGCCCGCCGCTCTTCGTATCGACTGGTCGGTAGCATGAGTGGAGTTGGTTTATATTTGAATTCAGGCATCGCCATCCTCCTTCCGCGCAAAATAAAAAGACCTCCGAAGAAGTCCTCAAAATCTATCTGTACGAGAGACAGCCCTGCCACACCGGCTCGGTGCTTGCGGGGTGTCCTCGGCTATTTCGCTGTTTATTACGGCCTGTGTTCCAGTCTTACGTCTTCGCCCACAAAGTGGATGATGTAGCGGGTTTCGAACCGCTCGCCGGGGAGTTGTACGATTATCCGCAATTCGCCATTCTCGAAGGCGTTGTAAGTGCGCAGGATTTTCGCTCCTTGAGGCAGTTGCGCTTCGACCTGTTGCCATTGTTTGTCGTTCATCGTCATTGACCTCCTGTTCAGGTGTTGTGTGCCTTGCGGCATACACATATATCACTCTAAACCGCTGTAATAGCAAGTCGTTTGCCCGCTATAAATTACACAATCTTTGGTGCTATGTTGTCGTCGAATTTGTGTTTTATTCCACTCCGTCAAGCTTGCCCGTAAGTATCAGGGTGGAGTAGCGCTTGGTGTCGGCAATCAAGTCCGCCAACTCACTAAAACCCATCTCAAGGGCTATTTCCAATACTGCCTTGGTGTCAAACATATTCGTGCGCCCCGTGGCCGCCACCTTACGGCATTGCTCTTTTATAACTTCGGCTTTGGAAAGCAGCCTAATTTCATCCTCTCCAAAAACCACACCAAGGTGTGAACCGCTGTCCCAGATAATGAAAACCGTGCCTGTGTCGTCCACGAAATCTACCGTGCCAGTATCGCCGGGCTTCAGTTTGGTGTAAGGGTCGTTCATGGAGACTAGCTCTACACTTGCGCCTTTTTTGTACCTTGCCCTCCGAGCTTCGAGGGAGGCCTTTGAAATGAAATTATTCACTGTCCGTCACCTCCATTTTCTTGCCGCTTTTCCAGCTTGAATTGCCCTCAAGTCTTGAAAGCAGTATCTTCCGAGCCGCTTTGTATTCGTCTCCGATGAAGCCGAGGGAGAGCAGGAAGCACCGCATGGCGTATTTGGGATTGTCAATGCCGTCCTTTTCTTTTGCCGTGACACGCTTCTTTTCAAGCGCCGTCTTGCAGAGCAGGCTGACCAGCGTGGCGTAGGCTTCCGTGTATTCCGCGTCAATCGTTCCTCTAAACCAAGGGAACTGGAGCTTGTCGCTGGTCTGCTTAATCGGCAGGTCATCCGTGCCGAGCGCCGCCTTGATAAGCGGGGCTTTGGCATTCACCAGTTTGGCGAGGTTGTCGAGCTTCTCAGGCGTGAAGCCGTCAAGGGGTATTTCAATGGTAAGGCAGTCGGTTCGGGGTGTAATCTCCACCGAGCGGATGATGTTGTAATCCTCGTCCAGTTGGAAGAGTTCAAGCAAAACTACCTCGCCTTCACATAACTCGTAAGCCTGCCGTAAAGCGTCCTCGTCATTCTCCGCGCCAAAAACCTCCATACGGTCAGGGCAATCGGGGTCGCTGAGTTCCGCTTGGTAGGTGTAGCTTTCGGGAACATCGTTTGCTTGCATTCCGTTTTCGCCGACAGGGTCGCGGCGTTCCCGCCCAAGCCCCAATTCCTCGTTTGCGATAAGCTGTAAGTCAGCAAAAGCGGGGGACTCCTCGGCTTCGGTGGTCGGCGTGTCGTATTCTTCGCTGACCGCCCTGAAGCTGTGCAAACCGCAAAGGTCTGCGACCAGCTCGCGGTTATCCTCGCCCGTGACTGTGCCGTTCTTATCAATGTGGTAGCCACCCACTTCATAGGCGAATGACGGTGCTCCGAGGTACTTGGTTGGGGCGTTCAGTTCTTGGCTGATGGCCGCCACCAGTGATTTGCGTTCCGAGCCTGTTACGTTATAGTTGATTTTCATGTTCGTTTCCTCCGTTTTCCTTGATTTTGCGGGGGCTTGTTACCCTCCGCGCATTACATATATCACTCTAAACACCTGTAATAGCAAGCGTATATGTGATAATAAATGTACCGAATATCAAGGAAAAACAGCCCTTTATCCTTGTGTGTATGACACAATACCGCCGAGAACGAATACCAGGCAGGGTAGGGTGATTTTCTTATTCATTGGCGACCGCCTCCTTAATCCACAGCACCTCGCGCCGCCCCATGCCACGTTCGGCACGGGCATCCTTTTCGATGCGCCTCCAGTCTTTTAATCGCTCGTTGTAAAGCGGGCTGTCATAACCGGACAGCACTACCGACCCGCTGTGCGCGGTAAGTTTGTCGAGCAAGCGGACATGGTAACCGTCGTCGCACTCATAAGCGTAGATGCTTTTGCTTCTGGTGCCCGCCATGTACGGCGGGTCGGCGTATATCAGGCAGTTCGTGGAGTTATAGCGGCCGATGAGCGAAAGCGCGTCCGTATTCTCAATCTGGACACCGAGTAGCCTGTCGGCTGCCGCCTGAATACGTTCCGGTAGTTTGCGCCAGGTGTTCGGCTCTTTTGGACTTTTGCCGATGGTACGGTTTCGCCATCCGCTGCGCTGGCCGGTACGGGTACCGAAGGCTTGCCAGCAGCGGACGAGGAAAACCCGCGCCCGCTCCACGTCATCTGAACTATCACATTTGTAGGACTTGTAATATTCGTCACGCGCCCAAGGCGTGAGTGACACGGCCTCGCATAGTTCCTCGGCGCGCTCGCGGATAACCTTGAAGAGGTTCACCACGTCGCCGTCGAGGTCATTTATTGTCTCGGTGTGGCATGGCTTTTTGCCGAAAAACACCGCGCCGCTCCCGAAGAATGGTTCAAGGTAGACTTCGTGAGATGGGAGGTTGTCGCATATCCATTTTGACAAGACCCACTTGGCGCCGGGGTATCTGAGTACGGTCTGTATCATTTTCCCGCCACCTCCTTCACGAGGTCGGCATATCGGAATGTCTTGCCGCCACGTTCGCAAGTGATGTCCGCACCGTCGTTTTGCTTGAACACGGCATAACGGCGCAGGATGACCGACGCGTATTTTTCGTCCAGTTCGAGCATATTGCAGATTCTATCCGCTTGCTCGCAGGCAATGAGCGTCGAGCCGCTACCTCCGAAGGTGTCGAGTACGATACCGTTCGCCTGACTGCTGTTCCTGATGGGGTAAGCAAGCAGATCGAGGGGTTTACTGGTCGGGTGGTCGCTGTTGCGCTTCGGTTTGGCGAAGTTCCAGATGGTCGCTTCGGCTCTCCCCGCGTACCATTTGTGCGTTCCCGTTTTCAACCAACCATAGAGGATAGGCTCATGCTGCCACTGGTAGGGTGAGCGTCCCATAACGAAGCTGTCCTTTACCCAGATGCATGTTCCCGAAAGGTGGAAGCCCGACTCCCGGAACGCTCTGCGGAAGTTCTCGCCCTCGGTGTCGGCGTGGAAGATATATACCGAGCCGCCGCCTTCGAGGTTCTCAGCGAGGTTGCGGAAAGCTGAGAGCAGGAAGTTATAGAACTGCTCGGCTTTCATGCTGTCGTTCTTGATTTTCAGTCCGCTCGCAGACTCAAAGCTGACGTTGTAAGGGGGATCAGTGAGGACGAGGTTAGCCTTGCGTCCGTCCATCAGCCTTTTCAATGTATCGGCATCGGTGGCGTCGCCGCAGATAAGCCGGTGCCGCCCCAGCGTCCACAAATCACCGGGCAAAACAAAAGCCGCCTGTTCAAGGGCGGCTGTAAGGTCAAAGTCGTCATCAGTTACCTCGCCGTCGGAGTCGGCGAAGAGTTTTTCAATCTCGTCGGTGTCAAAGCCCGTTATTTCGAGGTCAAAGCCGAGTTCCTTGAGGTCGGCAAATTCCAATGCCAGCAGCTCCTCATCCCATCCAGCGCTGAGAGCCAGACGGTTGTCGGCGAGGATATACGCTTTTTTCTGGGCTTCGGTCAGATGCTCCACAAACACGCAGGGGATTTCGGTTAAGCCTTCGGCTTTGGCGGCGAGGACACGGCCGTGTCCTGCAATGATGTTTAACTCTTTGTCCGCGATGATAGGGGATACAAAGCCAAATTCCCGTAGGCTTGAGCGAAGCTGTAAAATCTGCTCCTTGCTGTGGATCCTCGCGTTGCGGGCGTATGGCACAAGCCGGTCTATATTTACTTTTTCAAATCTCTCGGTCGATTTCATATCCTAAAACCCCCTGTTTGTGAGCAGTTCGAGGAAAGCGTTCTTTTCTTCGCCCTGATTCCCGCTGTGCCGATTGATAATTTGCATAATCAGGTTAAAGTCGCCTTGCATTGCCTTATAGTAAGCTGAACCCGCCGTGACGTAGGGCGACAGCTTTAGTTCCTTGGTCATGCGTCCGATTTTGCGGTTCATGGCTTCGCAGGCAAGAAAGCCTTGTCTGTTCAGCACATAGTCCGTAATTGTCTGCGGCGCGACATAACCGTCACAGCCGCGAGCCGCAATGTATTCCTCGATTTCGTTTCGCAGCACGTCCGCCGATGGCACTTCCTTTTCACATTCCTTCATCGCCATAGAGAAGTAGTCCGCCATCACATTTTTGGAATTAACCTTTTTGGGTTTGGGCTGACTCGTAACATTCGTGTTGGCAGTTTTGCCTTCAAGCTTCTTATCGATTGGGTTCTTCCGAGGACGGCCTGCCCCCGGACGATAACCGCCGCTGGGCATAAAGCGTCACCTCCTCGGTTTTGATTTCCGTTTTGATTTTTTGATTTTTGATTTTTGAAAAATTCACACGAAAGGCCGAACGCGCTGTCCGCCTTAACAGCCACAGGGATTGAGACCGCCCCTCGGTCTGAACCTAAAAGTAGTCGCCTTGCCCAGCGTGAAGCCTTGAGTGGCATTCTTGACAAAGCGCCATCATGTTCTCCCAGTCGTTCGTGCCGCCATCAGTCAGCTTGACTTTGTGGTGGGCAAGCGTCGCGGGAGTAAGCCGTCCGTCACGTTGACACATCGCGCACAGCGGGTTCGCTGACAGGAACGCCGCGCGGATTTGTTTCCATGTCCTGCCGTAGCGTTTGTTGCTGTCAGGGTCGCGGTCGTTCCTGTTATATCGTTTGGCTTCCTGTTTTGTATGGGCTTCGCAGTAGCGGCTCGAAGTCAATTCACGGCAGCTTCTGTGGGCGCACGGCTTCTTCGCTTTATATGGCATTGCTTTTTCCTCCGTTTCGGGGCATAGAAAAAGCCCCGTGGAATTGCTCCCGCGAGGCTCGTGTGTGCATTCAACTTTGCTATTCTAATAATAACAGGTCCCTTAGAGGTATTATAGTGGTCAACAGTGGCGTATTAATTCTACCTCGTTCAAGGCGCGGTTGTGGAGACGGTGTACCCAGCGGAGATCGAAATGCAGCGCAACCGCTATCTGCTCCCAAGTCTTAAAACAAAGATACCTCAGTTCCAGAAGGGTCTGCAATTCGGGGCTTTCTACGCACTTAATCACCGTGACGATTTCATGCTTCAGGTTTATAAGGCGGGTCAGGTCGGCGTTAATTTCCGACTCTAAATCCACCATCTTGGCGATAACATCCTCCATGCGGTGGACATTACGGGTTCCTTTGCTTGGCGGCACGTCCGACAGGGTGGCGCTCGCTTTTTCGGTGATGTCTCGCAGTGACTGTACCTGCTCAATCTTGCTGTTGATGCGCTGGTCTATACGGTAGGCTTGGGACAGATAGTCCTTTGCCGACAGTTTTGGCTTGCTCATAGGCTACCTCCGATAATTTAGTCCACTCGGATTGGCAGCTATTGACTCCATAGATTTTCATAGATTGGCTTTTACCGCTTCGATTAAGGCGGTCTGCGTCCTGTCTTTATCGGACAGGGCTTTCATCACCCGCTCGTCAAGGGTGTCTTTGGCGATTATGTGGTGGAGAACCACCGTTTCGGCGGTCTGACCCTGCCGCCATAGGCGGGCGTTGGTCTGTTGGTAAAGCTCAAGACTCCATGTCAGCCCGAACCATATAATAGCGCCGCCACCTGTTTGAAGGTTCAGCCCGTGGCCTGCTGAAGCGGGATGGACAAGTGCCACGGGCAGTTCTCTGCGATTCCAACAGGTGATGCTCTCGGATGAATCAAGCTGTAAAAAAGGGATATGCAGTTTTTGCAGCCGTTCTTTTATTCGCTCCAAGTCGTGCTTGAACCAGTACGCCACTAGAACCGGCTTGCCGTTGGCGGCTTCGATTAAATCCTCAAGGGCATCCAACTTGCGGTCGTGGATGTGGTGGACTTCGCCATCATCACCATAAACCGCACCATTTGCCATTTGGCAGAGCTTGCCTGACAGGGCGGCGGCATTTGCGGCTGTAATTTCGCCACCTACCAGTTTCAGCACCAAGTCCTGCCTAAGTTCATCGTACCGCTCACGCTCTTTGCCCGATAAAGTGACCAAGTATTCGGCGGTTACCAGTTCAGGCATGATCAGATGGTCAGTGGATTTCATGGAAATGGTGATGTCGGTAATTTTAGCGTATATTTGCTTTTCCGCATCGGGCAGGGGCTTGTAGCTGAAGATGACCTGACCATTCCGCTTATCAGGCGTGAAGTATGCCGTGCGATACTGCCCGATAAACCTTCCAAGCCGCTGTCCCATGTCAAGTAGCCGATATTCAGCCCATAAATCCATTAGTCCGTTGCTGCTCGGCGTTCCCGTCAGCCCGATGATGCGTTTAACCTTGGGGCGAACTTTCATTAAAGACCTGAAGCGTTTTGTCTGGTGGTTTTTGAAGCTGGACAGTTCATCAATTACCAAGGTGTCAAAGTCAAAGGGGATACTGCTGTCCTCAATCAGCCACTGGATGTTTTCACGGTTGATGATGTAAATATCTGATTTGGCTCGTAGTGCCGCTTTCCGCTCCGCTTCCGTGCCGACCGCCACCGAATACCGCAGGTGGTCGAGATGCTCCCATTTGTGAAGTTCTTCCGGCCACGTGTTTCGGGCAACTCGCAAAGGTGCGATGACTAAAATCCTGTGGGCTTCGAAGCTGTCAAACAGCAGGTCGGCAATGGCAGTGAGTGTTAACACAGTCTTACCTAACCCAAGCCCATATCGAGGAATATAGCAGCAACAGGCTTTTCTTTGATATACTCGGTGGCATATCGCTGGTAATCGTGCGGTATGAACTTCATTCGGCATCACCTCCTATCTGTTCTAAGATTTCTTCGATTTGCTCTCCATCGTCCAAAACGTAGACCGCAAAACCCAACCGCCGAAGCAACCCATGCCGCGCTTCCTGCAAAGGTCGGGGTTTCTCCCCATGCCGCTTCACTTCAACAAAGGCGATTTTGCCACGTGGCAGGAGAACAAGGCGGTCGGGCATTCCATCAAAACCGGGACTTGTAAATTTAGGTGCGATACCGCCCACTGCCTTGACCGCTTTTATGAGTTTTTGTTCTATGGTTTTTTCTCTCACGATGACCTCCAATTTCTCAATTGCCGTTTGCCCGATTTTTCCTATAATTACTACGCGTGCGTTTTACGTGTGCCTATTACCCTTATCCTTACCTATATAAATTAGTAGAATAAAATGGGCAATAAGGGAAACAGCAACCGCAGAACCTTGATTTATTAGGGGCTTGCGACTTTGCCGAGTTTGGTTGCCGAAGCCCCCAAACGAGCAGACAGGCAATAAAAACGCTTCATTCCGTTCTAACGAACACCCTCTGGATGCCATAGATGGGCAAGGATTTTTTGCCGGTTTTATTTCCATCGAATAGAGACCAGCCACCGATACGATTCAATATGCCTTGAATCTCATAGGAATCAGCTTTCTTTATGGACTCGCGGGGCTTACCGAAGCACTCGCACCATATCTCCATCACGCAGACTTGATTCCTGCGGATGCTTCCGTTCGCCCTTGTAGGGTCGTCAGGTGAACGGATGTATTCTATCCTGCGATAAATATCCATTGTGTCCCAACTTTCAGGGAGCAGGGTTTCAAGGTAATCTAAAACCATGCCCTCGCGCTCGTCGTTCTCCAGAGCGTTGCGCTGTTCGGCGAAAGCCGCCATTGCAACCTCACCTTTTAAGAACAACTCCTCACCGTCTTGATATTTTACAAGGGCTTCCGCCCAAATCTGGTCTATATCCGTCAGTTCCCAAGCACGGTATTTGCCTTCACCGGATACCCAAACAGGCCAGAAGCGCCTGTTGCCCGTGATGTCCCGCAGGAATCCGCCGTCTGAGTTGGTTGTACCTACGATAATGCATTGGCGTGGATGGCTTTCGACCGCCCGGCCATAGGAAGGACGATACTTATCATCCGTGCGGGTAATAAAGGATTTCACCGTCTCAACGTCTATTTTCTTAATGCCCGCAAGCTCACCGAGTTCCAGTATCCAGTAGCCTTGCAGCTTCTCCGGGGCGGTTTTGTCCTTCATGTCCGATATGGAAAGGCTGTCGGAGTACCATTGCTGCCCCAGTTTGGAAAAGAGGGTGGACTTTCCGATACCCTGCTTGCCGTTGAGCACAAGAATGGAGTCGTGCTTTGTGCCGGGGAATATAATTCGAGCCACCGCTGCCACGAGGGTCTTGCGGGTGACGGCTCTGGTATATGGGGAATCTTCAGCGCCGAGGTAGTCAATGAGCAGTGTGTCGATTCGAGGGACCTTGTCCCATTCGGGCAAGCCTTCGAGGTATTCTCGAATCGGGTGGTAGGCACGGTCGTCGGCGACCTTTGTCAAGGCAAGTTCATAGTTTCGAGCCGAGAACGTGCCGTAGCGTTTATCGATGAAAGCTACAAGCTGGGCTGTGTCGACATCCCGCCACGGTTTATGGGGTCGTTCCCAGGGCAGTTCTTCGCCGTATATTTGGTTGGCAAGCCGATTGTGCCGGATGCCCGTTAAGGTTTCATCGTTGTTCAAGATAAGGAGCAGGTTGCCGAGGGTGTTGGAGAGGATGCCGCTTTTCTCACGCTGAAGCCCGGATTTCCAATCCGCATCTTCGTCAAAGTCGCTTTCAGCCTTTGCAATGCGTTCTTCGGCAAGCAGCAGCTTTACATTTTCATCCTGTACTGCAAATTCGCTCATCGCCTTGAAACCAGCCTTATCGTCAAGGTCGGTGAACTTATGGATGCGGACGAGGTCAAAGGCGTTTAGTAGCTTGCCACAGGCGGGGTCGGTGGCGTGATGGGAATACGACCATTTGCTTTCATACAGCACCACGCCCGCCGAACTGTCGGCGGGGATATAATCGTAGCGGCCGCCCATTGCTGATGGCTCGTAGATGTCAGGCAGGAATGTTGCAATCACATCCTCAATCGGATAGGCGCGGCAGAAAGCGCCGACCACGCTATCCTTGGCGAGAGGGTCTTGCTGTTGTCGGATGCTGCGCTGTATCACCTCAGACTGGCGGCTTGACGTAGGCCAGAGCGAGCAGTCGTGCCAGTCGGAGAGTTTGGATAGGTATGCGTCAGGGTCAAGTACATCGCCGTCGATTGTTTTGAAGATATATTCACCGTCGGAAGGTGTGGACGGCCAGTACATCAAACGTTCCGGTTCATAGGTGCTGTCGTCGAAGAAGTCCATACCGATGACTTCCGCTACCAGTCGGGAAACGGCAACGTATTCGTCCGGCGAAACCTCGCGGGCAAGCGGGACAACCATACGGAGCCGGGGTCCTTCCGGCGTATGGCTGTGGGTGGAGTAGATCACGCACTTGTGAGAAAACAACATCTCCACGGTGTCGATAAAATTGCTGCCGGCGTGATCGGCGTCAAGAGTTATCCCGGAGCGGCTTTCCACCGTATCCTTTTTACGCCTGCCGCTTTTGAGGTGGCCAAGGACATAGCCGCCTACGTCTTTTGCGGCGTCGCGGCGGTCTTTGGTGAATCTCTTGTATTCTGCGACAGTTTCAGTTGTACGGCGGGTGACTTTGAACCGTTCGCATAACTCGTCAAAGGTGGTTTTTTTATTGACCCACCGTTTTGCCAGACGGCTGTCGCCATATGCGATTTTAAGTTCCATATTCCGGCACCTCGCATTTGTGGTTGTAGTATTTGATAGGCATACCGCGTTTTTTTGCCTTGGCGATTTCACGAGCCATACCATCGGAAGGCTTGCCGAAAACCCATAGTTCATCGCATTTACCAAGCAGGACAAGGGCAAAGAACAGCCCCAATTCTCGCTGCTCTCTGTCATCGTCATCCATAAACTGTGGGTAGTGGAGGTGGGGTGCAATCGGGATGCACCCCTTGGAAACGGCAAAGCGGCAATAACCCTGTGCTCTCCTAATGTTGTATTCCGTATCCCCGGAGAACGGCGATGCGACATAAACAAGCGGACGATAAATTTTTACCGGGATTTCCGATCTGGCAACCGCCGAGAGTGCTTCGTAGGCAGTCGGGTCTGGGTAGCCCTCACTATTGTACTTGTCCATCAGGCGCCTCCCCTTGGTAATACTGCTCTACGAGCGAACGCAGCCAGTCGATTTCTTCATCAAGGCGGGTGTTTGCCGATTCGTACATGGCGTTCTCGGCTTCAAGCGCGGCAAGCTGTTTAGCCCGTTCCGCACTTTTGTCCGCACTGATAAATAAGAGTGAGAAGAAGCAGGCCAGCCCAATCCACATAAATATCCACGGAAACGCTGACCAGACGGCCTTGCCAACCTTCTTCAGAGCCGCTTTAACGGATTGTTTTCTTTCAGACACCATTGTTTATAACTCCTTCCCAAGAAACAGATTGATGAAATATTGCTGCCCCTTGCCTGTGACTTTTGTGGTCTTGCTGATAGTGACGTGTCCGTCCGAATGGGTGATGGCAGTTTCCTTGACCCTAAAAAGCCCCAGTTCCATCGCCTTTTGGGTTGGCGCGTTATAATCCGTTCCTTTGCGCTTGATGAGGTAGCCGTCCTGACGCAGTTTTTCAAACAGACGGTTTTGACCGATTTCGATACCGTTGCCTTTGAGGATTTTCGCCAGTTCACCAATTAGGATGGTTCCATCGGATACTGATACCGCATCGGCGAAGATAACCTTTGGCTTATTCTCGGTGGCCTCCAGTTGCAGCTGTTCCTTGGCGGTGCGCTCCTCCTTAAGGGCGGTCAACACCTTAATCCAAGAGTCAGGGTCGTTCATCAACTCTTCTAATTTGGCGGGCGTAACATATGCGCCGTGTCTGCGGATGGTGGGAAGTACCTCATGAGTGACCCAGCGTTTGAACTTCTTGGCTTCGGGCTTGTCGGAGCGGAGGATAACATTGTAGAGACCACTTTCGCTGACAACCGTGAGTTCCTGATTTCCACCAAGGGTCGGAATCAGACTCCGCCCCTTTTCGTCATGATCCAACCGCTCGGCTACTTTGTGGGGACTGGTCAATTCCAGAATGTCACACACATCCTTCAACACCCACCAAGTTCCATCGCCCTTTTGGACAGTCCTGACTTCGTTCCCCTCATAGGAGAACACTTGTAATCCGTTCATATTGAACCTCCTGAAAAAATATTTTCGAGAGGTAACAAACCCCTCTACTGCCTACAGACAGGAGGGGTTGTTTTGCGTACTGGCATTTAATCTTTTTTGTAAAACGAGCAATCGAACCCATCGGCAACAAGCAGAAGCCCTTCCGCCCAAGGCGGCGTCCGGTTCATTTGCTGACACAGAACCTCGGTAGATAATCTTGGGTCAGCTTCTATGACGACTTCGTCGTGGATGTGCATCACGATGGAGCAATGGCGGAGCGTCTGCATGGCATAGGATAGAATATCCCGGCTTGTCGCCTGTACAATGTTCTCAACGAACTTGGGACCATAACTTTCGATACGCTCCCATTTTTTCGTGCCACCGATGCCTTCGTAGGTCACACAGTCCGAGCCGAACTGGTTTGTCCCGATACGGGGCTTGACGTAGGAAAGCCGTCTGCCGGATGGAAGCGTGATGAACAGCATCCCGCTTTGGTAGCCGAAGCGGATGCCATGGGTTTCGGTCACCGTCCTATCCCTGACCGCCGTCATAGCGGCGCGGTCAACATCCCACCAAAACCGCACGATGTTTGGGTTCGCTGCCCGCCAGGCGGAAACGAGCGGACGCAGTTCCTCTTCCGATAAACCCATCTCCAAGGCCCCCATCGCTTTGAGCGCGCCGACCGAGCCGCCGTAGCCGAGGGCGAGTTCGGCGATCTTTCCTTTCTGCCGTAGCGGGGAGCCTTTGGTGACTACCTCAATCGGCACGTTGAACATCTGGCTGGCTGACGCTTCGTAAATTTTGCCGTGGGTAGCAAACACCTCGTTTCGCCACCGCTCCCCGGCAAGCCAAGCGATGACGCGGGCTTCAATCGCCGAAAAGTCAGCGACAATTAGCTTATGACCGTCCTTCGGTACAAACGCGGTGCGGATTAATTGAGAAAGCAGATCGGGAATGTTGTCATAGAGCAGTTCCAAAGCGGCGAAGGCGCCATCATGAACAAGCCCTCGCGCCTGTTCAAGGTCGGGCAGATGATTCTGGGGGAGGTTTTGCATTTGAATGAGCCGCCCGGCCCATCTGCCGGTTCGGTTGGCGCCGTAGAACTGGAACATTCCACGAGCGCGGCCATCGGCGCAGACGGCGTTTTCCATAGCCTGATATTTCTTTACCGAGGATTTCGCCAATTGCTGACGAAGGGCCAGCACCTTGCCAAGCGGTTCCGGCGCATCCTTGAGCAGCTCCGCTACCGCCTTTTTGCCGAGGGAGTCGGTTTCCATACCGTTATCCGCGAGCCACTCTTTCATCTGCTGTACGGAGTTTGGGTTGTCGAGGTCGGTCAGTTCCTTTATCAAACGGATCAATTCGGTTCGGGATCGATTATCCGCTTTGATGGCATTTTGGACAAGGGTCATGTCCAGAGCAACACCGCGGTCGTTAATCTCTTGGTCGTGGGCGTATTCTTCCCATACATTATCAGGCACGGGGAACTTGGCGAGCCGCTCTTGAATTGAAAGTTCGGCTTCTACATCTCGGCGGTTGTATGCTTTGAATGATTCCCATTTGTCCGGAGCGTGTTCGGGTCGGTTGCGCTTCCGCTGCCCGTTGGCGGCGGTCGGTTTGCAGGGCGAGCAGAAGTACCTGATTAGTTCCTTGCCTTCGGTCAGCTTCTGCTTCTCAAGTCCCAAAACCGTTCCCGCGCCTTCGAGGGAGAGCGGCATACCCATATAAGCCGACCAGACCATCGAGCATCGCCACGATTTGGGGTTCAGATATTTCGCTTTGCCGAGCATGTTGGCAGAGTGATGATTGTTGGCGAAAGGGTCAAGGTTGATGCCCATATCTCGCAGATAGCGGGAAAGGCAGATGCGTTCAAAAGAGCTATTGAAAGCCCACTTTTGCACATCATCGTCCGTTAAGGCTTCAAGAATACTGTGAGGTATGCCTTCGCCGCCTGCGAGGTCGATAACCCGCACCTCGCCGCCATCCACACTGTATCCAAGGAGCAAGATTTCAAAATCGGACGATTCAGCATATTTATACAAGCCACATTTTTTGAGGTCGACACCGCTAAAGGTTTCAATGTCAAGCGAAAGTTTAGCTATTTTATCCACCGAAAACGCCTCCCTTGCTTGATGTAGTAAATGGTAGTGTCAGACACATTGAACATTCGTGCTATTTGCCGCTGCTGAACACCTTGACACAACATATCCCGTATTTTAATCACGTCATTGACAGTCAGTTTTAGCCCTTGTCCCGCATGGCGGTATCTATCTGTCATGTTTTCAGAACGGGAGCCGTAGCAAAGGTTGGTTATTTGGTTATCTGTCGGTATACCGTTCTTGTGTAAGACCTCCAAGCCTTCTGGAGCAAAACCTACAAAAGCAAGCATCACAAGCTGGTGCACCGGCTTTCCAATCCCATTTGGGTACTGACTATCTCTTAAAAACACAGAAAGATGGCCATGCGTATTGAACCTACCCGCAGTCAAGATTTTCTCGTTGACATGAACGCTTGTGATTACTCCTGTACGCCAATCCTCTCGGTCAAAAAACCTATCAAGGCTTTTTATTCGCCCAAGACTGCTGGCTTGATATCGACCTCCATAACCGGGGATGTCTTTCCATATTTCAGTTTTCATAAGACCTCCATAATTGAAGAGGGCGGCAAGTCGCCCCGCCGCCCTCCGTAGTCTGTCTAATGTAGTTATCCAAGGAAATCCTCGTCGTCGTAGGTGGCGAAATCGTCCTCCGCGCGGGATTTGCCACCAAGGGGTTCGCCGTCGCGGATTTTTTGAAGGTTGTTCAGTCCGCAGGCAATGCCTTTGTTGCCGTTGCTGTTAAAAGCGTAGAAATTGACGCTCGCCCTGCCGTATACGCCACTGTACACCTCCGAACGGTTTATAACTTCCTGACGGTCTGCATCCACCACGCCCGGTGCGGTCGCACTGTTGGCGTTGATAAAATAGGCGTTTTCGTAGGCGGGGTCGTCGGGACGTTCAGTGTCGCCATCACGGAGCGGGGTCTTGAGGGCGGCAAGGGGCGGTACGGTTTTGCCGTTGCCCTTTAGCTTCGCCTCGCCCTCACGGTAAGCCGCTTCAATCGCTGCCTTGATTTTACCGATGGTCTTGGTGTCGGACTTGGGGATGATGAGCGATACCGAGAACTTCGGTGTGCCGCCGTTGATGGATTTCGCTTCCCACACGTTGGCGTAAGACCAGCGGGTATCTGGACCCGTGATAACCTTCATAGGGTTGGATGTCTGTGTATTTTTGCTGTTGTTTGACTGGTTAGCCATTTGGATTTTCCTCCTCATAATCATTAAAATCGTATTTTGCCGTATGGATTGCCGCACGTTTATCGCTTTCCGGCACGAGCGTCGGTTTGCCTTGCGGCTTCTCGACCAGACCGCCAAGTAGTTCGGCAAACTTTGATTTACCGAGAGCCTTTTCCATTGCGGTGATGCCCATCACCTTGTGTTCGTATGGATCGTAGCCTGCCGCGCTGACGGTGTCGGCGACTGCTTCATCATTTGTGTATTTGCGGTTGGAGCGGCCTTCGACCAGCTTCCAGCCTGACCAATGCTTGCCGCTGAGCGCGGCTTGCAGGGCGTAGTTCTTGATGTCCGAAGCCCAAGAGACGAGTTCATCTATCCTGCCGAGGATGGATTCGACCTCATCATCTTCTAAAAGGGGTGGTAGCTTGAATTCGTATTTTGCAAGTTCAATGTTTTGCTCCGCTCGTTTGCGGCAGTCATGTTTCGCCTTGCAGAACTGGCACCAATCGCCACATCGGAACTCCCCCTCACCGGCATAGGCGAGTTTGGCAGTTGGTTTCAGCACTTTCTCCGCCCACTGGTAGAGGGATTCCTTGAAAACCGTATGAGTGCTGATGTTATCTCGTCTTGGTTGATACACGGTCATACTGACCGTGTCGATGTCGTAGATGCCGTCAAACAACTCTAATGCCCCTAATGTGTACAGCATCATTTGAAAATTTTCAGCAGCCTCAACGAGTACCCCTTGGCCATGCTTATAGTCCACAATATGGAGCATACCATCGGCGATAACCACGCAGTCACCGGTACCAAAGCCGCCCTCGACGTACTTGGAGAAGTCGAGCCGCTGTTCGATAAGCACCACAGGATCGTTGCAGGTCTGCTTGGCAGTCTCCACCAATTCCATGATGTAGTAGGCGTACCCGGCGGCGCATTCTTCCATCTCCTCGGAGTAGTATGTCAGACTGGCGGTCGGGTTTTTGGCTCGGATACCGAGCGCGGTTTTCAGCTTATACTCGCCGAGGGTGTGTGCGTCCGTGCCTTCGGCGGCGTAGCTGCTGCCTTTGTCCTCGTACTGCTCGCAGAGCCGAGCCGACGGAGGACAGTTCAACCATCGGTGGGAACTTGAAGCGGAGAGCAGAGCGTGTTTACCCATTTCCCAGTACCTCCGCTTCCGTAAGCAGGGTGGCATATTTGGCGGGGTCAATCTCGGACAGCTTCGATGCGCCATGCTTTTCGAGCAGTTCCCGAACCTCGGCGGTATGCCCGTTGCGGGATTTTTCCGCAAGAACGGCTCGCACTTCTTCCAGCGTCAGTGCTTTGGGTTTTGAGGGGGCTGGTTTTGGTTCCAGCTGTGTCGATGCTTCGGATTGATTGCCGCCGAATAGAGCCGTCAGGCTGTCTGCCACCGAATTCAGGGATTGTGCTGCGCTACGAAGCTCCTCGACACAGATGTCGAGTTCACTCATCTTGCCCATCTGGTGCACCCCCTTCCCCGGTGGACTTATCCTGCCTTTGAAGCGCGAGCAGCTTCTTGGCTAGACGTTTGGATACGACGCTGATTGCCGTTAGGATGCCTGCGAGTTCTTCATCCAGCTCAGCATCGCGCATGCCCATGTCCCTTTCATTTGTTTTTGTTTGCATTGCCTTACCTCCGTTTCCGAGAAGGCTTTACCGCCCCTCTACCGTCTACAGACAGAAGAGGGGCAGTTGCGTACCGACGGAGGTCGGCTATTCAAAAAATCTCTTCAGGGCTTCGCTGTTTCGCAGAATGTCAAGAATACGGCGGACATGAACAGTGATACTCCGCGATGATTTGAAGCCGTACTTAGATGCTAAATCTCGCACGGTTTTTCCAAGGAAGAAACGGTCTTTTATAAGGTTGAGGTCTTCTTGGGCAAGTGTGGAGAGGGCGGCATAGAGGGTATCCAGTAAGGCCTTTTGCTCTATGATTTCTGTGATGTCGATCGAGTCGGAAGGCTCAAAATATGTATCCGATCCTTCGATGTCGGCTTCTTTTCTCATCGGTTTATCAAGTTCAATGGTGCGACTCGTGCGAAACCTACAATTCTCACATTTTTGACTGCATTTGTTGGTGTCTTTCCATACGCACTGGAATTTTCGTTCCTGATACTTTTGCTCGCGCCATATAGAGCGCATATTCTCACGGGAAAGGTCTTTGCCCATCTGATTGTGAGGCAAGCGGATAACGAGACCAGATTCATCGTCGACATACCACCGCTGCGGGAATGGGGTGCCGGGTTCATCGATGCGAGCAAGACACTCTGCCCGAGACACCTCGGTGTGGATTTTCCCGTCGTCCGATAACGTATAGTAAGCCATCGGCTCACCGAATTTTGTACGGTGTGGAATGGGGGTGGGTTTGAAAGATTTGCTTGTGTTTGACATTGATTGACATCTCCTTTTCCGGTTGCCGGAAACAGGAGAGCCAATCGGACGTAAAACGGCCGGGTCTCGCTGTTTCCAGCGAATTACCCGACCGTCCTGCGGCTCCCAAGGGCTGTTAGCTAATTAGTTGCGGTTGCATTAAGGCTTGATTTCGGCTTGCTCTTGATGACTTTGAACTGCCCGTCATCGCCAAGTTGTGCGAACCAGATGTCTTTTCCGTGCGGAAGGGATATAACCCGACGCTCTGCATCCCACTGGAAAAGCTGACTGGCGAACTTATCAGTTGCTTTGACTAATTGAACCATTGGCATTTCTCCTTCCCCGCAAGTACGGCCTGTACCAGCCGTCTAATTAAATTTTATAGGGAGACGCCCTTCAGTCCCTCAGTTGAGACTAAGGCACGACTCGGTTGTGGCTAAGAATTTGCCTGAATTAAAGAAAATAAAAGTTCCAGTGAGCATTAGAAAATAAAAAGTAAGCGAATCGCAATTTTTGCTTGCAATTCGCTTGAAAATACATTATTAATAATATAGTCGTGACCTATTCCATATCGTTAGCGCTGGATGGAGGCAAATGTATGGCTATCAGTTATAATAAATTATGGAAATTGTTGATTGATCGTAAGTTGATAAAAAAAGATCTGCTGACTATGGCAGATATAACGTCAACAACAATGGCGAAGATGGGTAAGGACTTACCGGTTAGCATGGATGTGCTTTGTAGGATATGTAAGGCTCTGGACGTTAATTTCGGCGACATCGTCGATTACGTTAAGGACGAGTAGCCGATTAACTAAAACTGTCAAAAGGGGGCGCAAGCATACATGAAGCTGTGCTTTGGTTCGTTCATGACCGTGTTGAAACTGTGTAAACCCAAAAGTGTAAAACAGAAATTGCTCTGTGGTACAGTCTTGCTTTCGGTCGCGCCCCTATATGACATCAGAAACGAAGACGGAACAGTCCATGACCTATTAATTTGCAGGAGCAATTTGTCGCCGCAAGTAACCGACAAAGCTCCTACAGCGGATGCACAAGAAACGGTGGGTTACTTCAAAAAAAACATCCTGCCCTTGTTGGATGCCAATAAAATGAAAAGCGGTATTCTGGCGCTTAAAGACATCATTGCTAAAGATAACGAGATTAAACCAGATGTCGTAGTCGACAGGGCAAGCGGAAAAACCAAAGCCGACATCCTCAAACAGACATCTTTTGCTCTCGAAGAGTTCCTTGCGGGATTGTTCCTTTACACGGCATCGGTTGTAAATAATACTGCCGGAAAGTCTTTTATAGGCAATATCAAAGCCGAGTACATAGAGTCATTTGATGACCGCTCCGATGAAATTGCTCTGGTCAATACGTCGAGTAAACCTACTACCACTGCTTTGACGGTGCAGGAGGGTGCGCAAATAGATGTGGTAGGTGTGGAAACACTTATTACCATTTCTGACCAAATAGCGAAACTTATGGTTTTTGAAAAGCCTGAAAAGGATATGCTCGTTACACTTCTCACGGAATCAAACGGCAAATGCCTTAATTGCGGCAACGCACTCGGAATCCCTGTGCGTAACAAACTTCCGTCGTCGAAATGTGAAGTCGTCTATCTCACGCTTTCCGCTACGGAATCCCAGGGATACGAGAACGCAGTCGCTCTATGCGAAGGGGCATGTGCCAAAGAAGTAGAGGTTATGTCGGTTGACGAGAAGAAAGCCTTGCTTGCAAGCAAACGCCGTTGCGCTGAAATTCAAGCGTTCATTGAAAGAACGGAAAGCATACGGTTTCCGAAGGAAATCGAAACCGTCCTGCGCGAGATTCATAAAGTCAAGAATCTCAGTGAGCTTGAAAAGACAGATCTAAAAGATTTGGTCGAAATTGAGAAAAAAATCCACGAGCCATATTTGAAAGACAAAATCGACGCCAGTATGGTTCGTTTGTATAAGAAAGTAAAAGACATCTGTGGTCGACTTGAACAGGAAATCGGATTCGATACCCAAATGTTCGGGGAGATGATGAAGTCCGCACAAATATTGCTTTCAAGTGGGCTTAAAGACAAACCGGAAATTACCGACCCGCAAGAGTTTGTGATCGGGTTGCTGGTTGAAAAGCTATCCTCACAGGTTGGACAACAGCATAAGGATGCCTGCGATATTATCATAGGATATTTGGTGAAGAGGTGTGATTTATTCAATGAGAATGCCAAGCAAAGTTAATACTTTCTCGGATAGCGTAATCGCACTCTTCGCGCCTATCTTAGAGAAGTTGGAGAAACGAGATATGACCCCGCACGAGTTACTCGTTGAGATAAAGACAAAGGTATCAGAGATAAGCATTTTCTTAGATGCGCTCGACTGCCTGTATAAACTCGGAAAGGTTGAAATACCAGAAGGAACGGAGGTGCTACGTTATGTTAAAAAGGGTGACATGTGACAAATTTAAGACGCAGCCATCGGAGTTCCATAAAGGGCTTAATGTCATACTGGGTAGTTCGGGCGGTAGCAACGCCATCGGTAAGTCTACGTTCCTGCTGATACTGGATTTCGTATTTGGTGGCAATGACTACACCAAGTCTGCAAAGGACGTATTTGAGCGCATCGGTCACCATCAGATAAATTTTGAGTTTGAGTTTGATGATGAGCCGTTATACTTCTGGCGGTCGACGAGCCGCCCGAACACGGTGAACCGTTGTGATGGCAAATATAGCGTCGTCATTCAGGAGATGAGCATTAACGACTACCGTGATCGGTTATTTCACGAATATAAGATTCCCTTGCGAGACATCAAGTTCGGTGAAATCGTCGAGCGATTTATCCGAATCTACGGACACGGGAGCCATAACGAACATAAACCGCTCCAAGGCGAACGTGAGTCGATGGCAACTGCGGTCGAGTATCTGATGAAACTGCTCGACAAATACGAGGACATTTACAACCTGAAGGCCGCCGAGGAAAGTTACGGCTTGAAACCAAGCAAACAAGTCGAACGCTCGGTAAGCGACATTACCGCAGAAATTGGTGAAAACAAGGAAAAGATTGAAAGCTTGGAGAATCGCCGCGAAAAGCTAAGCAAGCAGAATGAAGAAGCCAACTTGCGGGCATTGGGTATTGACCATGAAAAAGCGGCACGGCTTGCGGAAATTAAAAAAGAACTGGAGAAGTTGGATGCCCGCAAATACCGATTAGAATCACAACTGAGAGCAGTCAGGAGCAATATGCCCGACAGCGACGGCGTTCTGCGAAAAGACTTCTCGGCATTGAGACGGTTCTTTCCCGATGCCAATATTGATGTGTTTACGGACGTTGAAAATTTCCACGCCAAGATTAACGGCTTTTTGCGTTCCGACATCGAGGAGGAAATTGCCCGTCTTGAACCCCTCATAGAGGACACGGATGCAGACATTGCCACTATTGAAGCGCAGCTTAAGGATTCGGGAATCGCACGGACGATTTCACAATCAATATTAAACCAGTATGCGCGAATCACCCGCGAAATCGACGACTTGGAAAAGAAAAACGGGGAATTAAAGTCTGAGATTGAGCAGATAGAAAAGCGCAAGGAAATAGAGAAACTGTTGACAAATCTTCGTCGCAAGCAAGAGGAGGCTCTTGCTGCCGCCGAAAAACAAGTCAACGATGAATTGACACGAATTAATACCATCGTCACGGGCGGTGATAGATCAGCGCCGGTACTGACATTAAAGCCGGACAAGACGTTCGAGTTTGAAACACCCGACGATAAAAGCGAAGGTACGGCGTTTAAGAATCTTGTGGTCTATGACCTGAGTATGCTCTCGCTGACACCGCTCCCCGTGCTGATTCATGATTCGAGCATCGTAAAGCGCATCGAAGACGCAGATTTTGAACGGATACTCGGTATGTATCAGGAGAGCAGACGGCAAATATTTATTGCGTTCGACAAGGCCAACTCATCCACACCTGCTGCATACGACATTCTTAAAAAGAATGCCATACTTCGGTTATCGGTTGGCAATGAACTGTTCGGAGAATCGTGGAGCAGAATAACCGAAGAACCGACGACAGTGGGAATAGTCGAAGAATCATCTGAAGACTCAGAGGAGTGAGGTTAAATATATGGCAGCGATTAAGGATTTACTACGGCAAATCACAGACCCTGCGTTAAAAGAGCGCCTGTCAGTCGAGATTGATCGTTTGACAAAGAATAAGAAATTTGGCCTTGTATTCGAGGAACATGTCCCTGAATGCACACCGCTCTATGGTGTACCCATTCGTCGCAACTCGAAAGTTGCCCGAAAGGTAGGTAAGATGAGTGATATTTTCACTGTTAAGAAGGTTGACGGTGAAAGCGCCATGTGTGTAAACAAGGCCAAACGAGTCATGGAAACTATACCGATTACAGAACTCGTTTCTGTGGCGCAGTTCGGAGAGCCAATTTTCCCTAGTTTAGAGCCGATTGCGAAAGTAGAGAATGCGCCGGACGATTCGCTCTGGCACACCATTATTGAAGCTGATAACTATCATGCGCTTCAGCTGTTGGAATACCTATATGAGGGACAAGTGGACTGTATTTATATCGACCCGCCCTATAATACAGGAGCAAGGGACTGGAAATATAATAACGATTACGTGGATTCGAACGATGCATACAGGCATAGTAAGTGGCTGTCGATGATGCAGAAGCGACTGTTGATTGCAAAGAGAATACTCGCAAAAGATGGCGTTTTGATAACGACTATTGATGATAACGAGTATGCCCATTTGTGGGTCTTGCTCCACGATATTTTCCCGGAGTTAACTCACAACTGTGTGACGATACAACACAATCCTGGCGGGACACAAGGTAAAAGCTTCTCTGTCACAAATGAATACGCCATTTTTTCGTATTCAGCCGAAAGCACCATATTTAGAAAACCTCACACTGGAGGAGATACCTACAACCTGCGGCGTTGGGGTAGCACTTCGGGGCGTTATGAGGCCGCCACTTGTTTTTACCCAGTATTATTAGATGATAAACTGAATATCATCGGGTTTGGCGATGTGTTGGACGATGACATTCATCCGACAGCACAAGTTGAAAACAATGAAGACGGTACTGTTTCCGTTTGGCCTATAGATAAAAACGGTATAGAAAAGAAGTGGCGTTATGCTCGAGCAACGGTTGAATCTGTACAGGAAAGGATGTTCGCTGAAAAGCGTGGAGAACGTATCGAAATAATTCTTCATCGAGAAAGTGAACCTCCAAAAACTGTTTGGTCAGATGGTCTTTTTAACGCTGAGGCTCACGGGACAGCTATGATAAAGGAGATTATTGGCGGCGGTTTCCCGTTTCCAAAATCCCTATATGCCGTTCGGGAAGCCTTAGCATTTGCAGTTTTGGGGAAAAAAGATGCACTTATTGTAGACTTCTTTGCAGGGAGTGGAACAACGCTTAATGCTGTAAACCTTTTGAATGTTGAAGATGATGGGCATCGTCGTTGTATTCTCGTCACTAATAATGAGGTGGCTGAACCTGAAGTCCGAGAACTAAAAGCGGCGGGCTACCAACCCGGTGATCCAGAATGGGAAAGTCATGGCATATGTCGCTCGGTTACTTGGCCACGCACGGAATACAGCATCCTTGGCAAAAGAGCAGATGGCACAACACTGACAGGCGAATATTTCACAACCCGAACTACTACGAGGGCAATCAACCGTTCGTTCTATCAGCTTGGTTTTGTAGATAATCCGGCTGCTCTAACAGCATCTACAAAGAAGCAGATAGTGGCTTCGATTGTTGGTGCAGCTTCATCAATCCAGAAAAGAATCAACAGGCTGGCAGACGACCCACCAAAGGATATAAAAAGTATTGTTAGCGAGACGATTTTATCTCAGTCGCTCGTAAAAATTAACAGTCGATTCATTATATCGGAGAAACACACAGCATCCGTGCTATTTGACCCTGATGCATCAGAAGAATGGCTCGTTGCTCTTGAGGATCAGGAACATATTACGGATTTCTACATCGTGGCAAAAGAAAGTCGTGTGTTTAACAAAATAAAAGCAAAGGTAGTCGACACGCTCGGCACGATCTCTGTCAAGGAACCATTGAAGCGCCCAATGAGCGAAGGGTTTCCCGCTAACGTGGAATATTTCAAACTTGGCTTCTTAGATAAAAACAGTGTGTCGCTTGGTCAGCAGTTCCACGAGATATTACCGCTGCTGTGGTTGAAAGCTGGAGCGGTTGGTGAACGCCCCGTATTGCTGGACGAGGAGCTACCTCCGTGGATGATTTTACCTAACAATACCTTCGCTGTTTTGTTGGACGAGGATAGATACGGCGAGTTTTCCGCAGCTTTGCACGAGGCAGATGGCGTTGAAACGATTTACTTTGTCACGAATTCCGAAGAAGCGTTCAGAGAAATGTCGGACGGCGTAGGTATAGAGCGGACATACCAGCTTTACCGCGACTATATTGATAACTTTGTTATCGGAAGCAGGAGGAACAAGATATGAGAGCCACGCTTTTTACATTTCAAGAAACGGCACTGGCCGACTTGCACGAAAAAATTCAAAAAGCACACACTATGTGGAGTGAAAAAGATCCTCAGGTTATCTCATTTACTGCCCCCACAGGTGCAGGTAAAACGATTATAATGACCGCCCTGTTTGAAAACATGATCTTCGGAAACCCTTATGTCGTAGCGGAGCCTGATTCAGTTTTTGTATGGCTATCGGACATGCCTGAACTCAATGAGCAAACACGAATGAAAATCGAGAGCAAGTCAGAGAAGTTCCGCGCCCGTGACATCAACGTTATCGACTCCAACTTCGATGCGGAGTTTTTTGCTCCCGGAAGTATTAACTTCCTCAATACACAGAAGCTCGGTACGGATAAACTGCTGACGAGCAGGGGCGACGGTCGGGAGTATGCGATATGGGAAACACTCGCCAATACAGCGAAACGGCAGCCTAAGTCGTTTTATGTCGTTATTGACGAAGCGCACAGAGGCACAGCCACGCAACGGGCAGAGCAAACGGCGCAATCTATTATGCAGAAGTTCATCAAGGGCAGCCCGGAGGACGGGCTTCCTCCTATGCCGCTTGTCATTGGCATGACCGCCACACCGCAACGATTCCAAAAGCTCGTAACCGGCATAAACCGAACGACTCAGTATGTGACTGTGCCACCGGAGGATGTAATTGATTCCGGCTTGCTGAAGGACAGAATCATAATCCACTTCCCTGAAATAGCTATAAATGCTGATATGACGATGTTCAAAGAAGCTGCAATCAACTGGAAAAAGAAGTGTGAGCATTGGGCAGCCTACTGTGACCATGAGGATATAAAAACGCCTATACGTCCCATTTTCGTTGTGCAAGTGCAGGACGGCAATGAACGAGAAGCCACTCAGACAGATTTGGGGGCTTGTATTGATATACTTGAGACAATCATTGGACGTAAATTCCAAGCTGGAGAGTTGGTGCAGACGTTCGACGGGCGTGAGACAATAAAGGTACGTGATTATGAAATTCACAAAATTGAAGCCTCCCGCATCCAAGAAAACCAGAATGCTATGGTTGTCTTCTTTAAGATGAATCTCTCTACCGGTTGGGACTGCCCACGTGCTGAAACAATGATGTCATTCCGTCATGCTCAAGACTATACTCACATCGCCCAGTTGCTCGGACGTATGATTCGCACTCCGCTTGCCCGACGGGTAGAAGCTGATGCCGAACTTAATAATGTCGCCCTTTATCTGCCATTCTTTGATGAAGAAACTGTCAGATCAGTGGAAGAAGCCCTGCGTGATAGTGAAGCGATCATTCCGTCTGAAACAGGCTCTCATAAAGAGCTGGTCACTTTAAAACGTGACCCTGCGTTTACGGATATATTCACCGATATGGAGCTGATAACATACCGCGTTAATTCGGCAAGGAAACAACCCGCTCTACGCCGATTAATGGCACTTGCTCGTGCGCTTACACAGGATATGATTGCTCCGTCGGCGCGGCAAAGCACTCTTAAAAAGGTGCTGGATGAGTTCGATAAAGAAGTCGATGCTCTTAAAGAGTCCGGTAAATTCGATGAAACTGCTAAGGCTATCACTGCGTTGGCACTGAAAACACTCACCATTGATTATTGCGAGAGTGACAACGAAAGCACCGCCGAAAATGCCGAGACTGTTGAGTTGTCCGAGTTTGACTTAAACAATCTTTTCGAGCGGGCAGGTAAAATCTTCGGCGGCGATCTTCACAGAGAATACTGGGGACGCCACGCAAAGCGGGATTACGAGGAGGTAAAGACCGAAGCTATCGTATTAGCAAATGACAATGATGTTATGGAACGGTTGGAACGGCTTGCAGACAAGTTGTTCAATGAACTATATGACGAAAACCGGTCGGCTTTCCGCAGGTTAAGAGAGGAACGCAAAGATGTATATGAAAAACTGGCTTTCTCTTCAACTACTCCCGTTCCGCTTGATTGGCGGTTGCCACAAGCCGTAGACTTCTTTGTAGGAAATGATGCTGTGGCTTATGAAAATCATCTTTTCATCCCGACCGAGGGTGATGATTTCAAAGTTAGCCTCAATGATTGGGAAAGAGGATTGATAAAAGAGGAATTGGTACATGGTGCGGTAGCATGGCTCCGCAACCTTGACCGTAAAAAGTGGTCGTTAGAGATCCCGTATGATGTGAATGGCATCGCAACACCTATGTTCCCCGACTTGCTTGTCGTCCGTGCCGATGCCCAAGGTTATGTTTTTGATGTTCTTGAACCCCATGACCCGAGCCGCAAGGACAACTACCCAAAGGCGGTAGGATTAGCCAAGTTTGCCGATAAGCACGGAGATCGTTTTGGCCGTATTCAACTTATCCGAAGGGTACATAAGTTTGGACGCGACATCTTCTATCGTTTGGATATGAATAAATCGCACATAAGAAACAAGGTGCGTGGAGTAACTTCAAATGCTGAACTCGATAGAATATTTGATGAGGACGCGGTGTCAGAAGAGTAACACTGTAAACCATGTAAACACAGGAGGATATAATAATGGCTTTTCAAACTGCATTAACTATAAAGGAAACGATAGCCAACATTCATAGCAAAAAATATTTGCTTCCATCTATTCAGCGGGAGTTTAACTCTCCGGCTCAATTGCTGTAGATGAATACCTTGCCAACAGTATTGCCCATCTTCAGAACTAAAGGCATCATATAATTCAGCGAAGTTAAAGAAGTAAATGAATAATCGCTGATGACAAAAGAGGAGGTGTGTTAATGCCACTTACTATTGTCCGCCAAGATATAACGAAGCTGAAGGTTGACGCCATTGTCAACGCCGCCAACACCGACCTGCAAATGGGCGGTGGGGTTAGCGGAGCTATATTCAAAGCGGCGGGAGCGACACAACTTCAAGCCGCCTGTGATAAACTTGCTCCCATTAAGACGGGCGAAGCGGTTATCACGCCGGGATTCGGTCTGCCTGCTAAGTTCATTATCCACGCAGCTGGTCCCGTCTATCAGCAATGGAACAAGGAGCAAAACGACCAACATCTCCGTGCCGCCTATACGAATTCATTGAAGAGAGCCGTTGAAAACAAGTGTGAAAGCATAGCCTTTCCGCTGATTTCAAGTGGTATTTATGGTTATCCGAAAAATGAAGCCCTGCAAGTGGCTACTTCGGCAATTCAAGATTTCCTTACAGACCATGATCTTCATGTGACCCTTGTGGTGTATGACAAGGCAGCATTCTCCATCAGCCGCGAACTGCTCGGTGCAGTCGAAAGCTACATAGATGAACATTACATTGACACACACCAAATAAAGCGGCGGCAACTACTTGATGTAGAACGGCAAGCTTTATCCGAAGCTGATGAGCGTGTTAGTAAATACAACGAGCCTCTTTTTGAAGATATACTCGCTCCGTCTGTTGGCGCACCTGCACCGCTTGATGATTTGATTGGCAACCTTGATGAACCATTCTCCCAGATGCTCCTGCGCCTGATTGATGTTAAGGGAATGACAGATGTCGAGGTTTATAAACGCGCCAACTTAGATCGTAAATTATTCTCCAAAATCAGGAGCAATAAAGGCTATATGCCAAGTAAGCGCACGGCTATAGCCCTTGCCGTGGCACTAGAATTATCGCTCGACGAAACCGACGACATCTTGGAACGAGCGGGCTATGCGCTTTCCCACGCTGTAAAGTTCGATGTTATCGTTGAGTATTTCATTACCAACGGTAAATATGATGTTTTTAAGATCAATGAAGTACTGTTCGAATACGATCAGCCGCTGTTAGGAGGGTGCTGATTATGGATTATGTTCATGAAATAGATACTTTAATTCAAAAAGCTACATTGGCAATTGGTAAACCAATTTTGAAGGATAAGTATGAAATCGTTGATAGGGGTTTACCACACATTCCGCCTACCCGATTACCTGATGGAAAAATGGCAATATACATGTTTTTACTCGGTGATGAATTTCCAAAAATCGGAAAAGCAAATTATAGGAGTAATGCAAGGTTCTGCAGTCAACATTATGGCTTGAATGCACCGTCAACACTTGCAAAATCGCTGCTTTCAGATGGCGAGATGAGCAGCTTAAACATTGCTTCTTCAAATATAAAAGATTGGATTAAAACGAACTGCCGACGGATTGATATAATTATTGATGCAAACTTAGGTGTTTTTGCTTTGGAATTGATTGAGGGGATAATGCATTATAAATATGAACCTAGATATGAGGGCTTTGCATCTCAAAGGTAATTTGTCGCTTCCAAAGCGACCGACATCCCCCAGCTGAGTAGTATTCTAAGGTTACATTAAATCTTAGGAGGCTACGAAAATGAAAAAAGGATTAACGGAACTGGTTTTTATATTGGATAAAAGCGGCTCGATGAGCGGGCTGGAAGCGGACACCATTGGCGGATATAACTCAATGCTTAAAAAGCAGCAGGCAATTGAAGGCGAATGTCACATTACAACTGTGTTGTTTGATAACAACTATGAACTGCTCCATGACCGAATTGATATCAAGGCGGTCAGTGCAATTACGGATAAGGAGTATCAGGTTGGAGGCTCGACCGCATTGCTCGATGCAATCGGCAGAACAATCCACAAGATTGGCAACGCCCAGAAGCATACAGCTGATGACTATCGTGCTGAAAAAGTAATGTTTGTTATTATCACAGATGGCGAAGAAAACTCCAGTCGTGAATACTCTGCAGAAAAAGTCAAGGCACAGATTGAAGGGCAGAAAACTAAATATGGATGGGAGTTTATTTTTCTCGGAGCAAACATCGATGCAGTTCAGACTGCCGGGCGCTTCGGGATTTCCCCTGACAGAGCAATTGATTATCTCGCCGACAGTGAGGGGACAGAACTGAACTTTAAGGTAATGGCAAGTGCTGTGGCGGCATTCCGGGGGGCGGGAACCGTTGACGAGGCTTGCTTTGAGGAAATTCGCAAGGACGTTAAGCGGCGAGGGGGTCGTAAATAGTAAATTGGATATAGCCTTGATCCAAACAACCAGTAAGTAAAGGAGGAAATTTCAATGTTGAACAAAGCGATTGCAATTGCCGCGAAAGCACATGACGGGCAGGTTGATAAAGGAGGAAATCCGTATATTATGCATCCGCTCCGTGTAATGATGAATTGCAAGAGCGAAGCTGCGAAGATTTGTGCTGCCCTTCATGATACGATAGAAGACTCAATTACTACATTTGATGATTTAAAAGAGCAGGGATTTAGTGATGAAATTGTCACAGCTCTCGACTGTTTGACGAAGCGAGAAGGCGAAACCTATGATGAGTTCATCAGCCGTATTTTACCAAACGAAACCGCTTGCCGTGTGAAACTTGCGGATTTAATAGATAATATGGATTTGACTCGTATCCAAAATCCAAGCAAGGAAGATGAAGCGCGGATTCAAAAATACAAACTGGCGGCTGACCGAATTTCAGATGCTTTGCCGTATGTCGATGCAATTCCCGACTGTCGTTTGGTGGAGATTAACGGAGTCGCTGAGATTCATCCCGCCATATCGAGCGATCAATTCTGCGATATGTTCATCCGTTTTATTGAAGCACACGGTTGGTTTTTCGGCGGAGGCTTTAAGGATATAACCGATGAAAAACATGAGGATTAGCCGTTGTCTTCAAATAGCGCCCAATATATGCGGCAAGTAACGCGGTGAATGGCAATTAAGGGGTGTGCAAAGCGGTGCAAGTTTTAACGATTTGCTTTGGTGCGGTGCATTTTATCAATAGGTAGTACCTTTGCCACCGGAGATGACAGGACTTGAACCCGTCATGCATAGACTTGTTCCCACAAACCGATAAAAACCGTTGAACTGTTCCCTCGAACAGAAAGCACCCAAAAATCCACTATTGACCTATTCCCGAGAACAGACAAAAAGAAAAACACAGTCCAGACATCAATCTGATGCTATCGTTCCACGTTGAGACGGTGGTATTGATGTCAAGGGTTGATAAATAAGAGTGTAAAAAGATAAGTAAATAAAGGCTTTCCGTGATTTGAGGTCTGGTTCTAAGCCGGAAGGATATTCACGGATTTTTGCTTTGTGGGAAGATATCCAAGAGTGGTGGATTACTCACCGGATTTACGAATTTGAATATAGGATTGGTGAGTTGATAAGATTGCTGGCAAAAATGTGGTGAGTTGACAAGATGGCTATTGGATTGAATAGATAAACAAGGTTGAAATGCACTTATAAAGTAATTACTTTTCAAGTACATATAAAGGTTGAAATAAGAGCTGTAAAATGTTATGATAAAAAGAAAAGGTGGATTTAGGTATGGATAAGGAAGATAAAGTCCAAAAGGAACCGATGGAATTCTATAACATGTCTGATTTTCTTAGAGGACAATCATCAAAATTAATTACTGGTTTATCAGATGAAGATAAAACAGCTTTTGTTTTGAAAAATGGAAAGCCTGTAGCAGTTCTTATCTCCCACGAGAGATATGAAAGATTATTAAAAGCAGGTATAGATATTACTGAATACTAAATATAAAACACTTAATAGATGAGAGAGGTTAAATGAATGGCCGTGAAAAAATCAGAATTGTATTCCCTATTATGGGATGCTTGTAATAAATTAAGAGGTGGAGTAGAACCTTCAAGGTATAAAGATTATGTGCTTGTATTGTTATTCTTCAAGTATGTATCAGACAGATATAAAGGGCAACGTTTTGCTGAATTTACAGTAAATGAAGGTGCCTCATTTGACGACTTGATTGCTGCAAAAGGTAAACCAGATGTTGGCGAAAGAGTTGATGTAATTCTTCAAAAGTTTCTAGAAGATAATAAGCTAGTAGGAGCGCTTCCTGATGTTAGCTTTAATAATCCAGATGAATTAGGTTCTGGTAAGGAACTCGTAGATAAAGTCTCTGGTCTAATTGCTATATTCCAAAATCCTGCGATTGACTTTAAAAGTAACAGAGCTAGTGGAGACGACATCATTGGAGATGCATATGAATACTTCATGATGAAATTCGCTCAGGAGTCTGGTAAGAGTAAGGGACAGTTTTATACACCTAGTGAGGTGTCACGTATTATTGCTAGACTTATTGGTATTGGCAATATTAAACAAGAGACAGGAAAGAAATGGACCCTCCATGATCCTGCGGCGGGGAGTGGATCATTACTTATTCGTTCAGCAGATGAAGCACCAACTGATGATAATGGTGATTCCATAGTAACAATATTTGGACAAGAAAAATATCCTGATACTGCTGGTTTAGCAAAGATGAACTTCATCCTACATAACAAAGGTACAGGTGAAATCAAAAGTGGGAATACATTGGCAAATCCACAATATACTGATGATTTTGGTGGACTTAGAAAATTTGATTTTATTGTCATGAACCCACCATTTTCTGATAAAGACTGGACTGATGGAATTAAACCATCTGAAGACAAATATAAGAGGTTTGATGGTTATGGCATTCCACCAGAAAAGAATGGTGATTATGCTTGGTTTCTACATGTTCTAAAAGCATTGGATAGCAATGGTAAGGCAGGGATTATTCTGCCACACGGTGTTCTCTTTAGAGGAAACTCAGAAGAAACCATTAGAAAAGCTGTTCTTGAGAAACGATATATCAAGGGTATAGTTGGGCTACCGGCAAACTTATTTTATGGTACAGGAATCCCAGCTAGTATCATCATAATCGATAAAGAAAACGCTGATAAACGTGAAGGTATCTTTATGATTGATGCGAGCGATGGGTTTAAGAAAGATGGAAATAAGAACCGTCTTCGTGAACAGGATATTGAGAAAATTGTGCAAACCTTTATTCACCAAGAAAATGTTGAGGGGTACTCCCGCTTTATTACCTATAAGGAGATTTTAGAAGAGAACGAAGGAAACCTTAATGTGCCTCGTTATATCCAAAAAATAGATGATACATTACCTCAAAACATTGCATCTCATCTTAAGGGGGGTATTCCAGAAGTCGATATTAACTCTTTAGAGAGACTCTGGAAAATATCGCCACAGTTAAGAGAAGAGATATTTACTTGTGTCGATGAAGAACATAATGTCTATAATCTTGCTATAAAACCAAATGAAATCGAAATAGTCATTTCTGAAGATGAAAATATAAAGGTTGAAAAGGAAACTGAATACGGTTCTCTATTCGAGGCGTGGAAAAACAAAGTAAAAGATTCATTACTCAATATTAATACAGATACAAATCCAAAAGAATTAATTCGAAGCTTGGGCATTGAAATTTTGAGGGATTTTGAATCGGCAAAACTTCTAGACAATTACGATGTGTATGACTTCTTGCTTAACTATTGGAATGAGAAAATGCAAGATGATGTATATGTAATAAAAGCGAGTGGATATGATGCGGGACGTGAGATTGAATATGTATACGCTCAAAAGAAAGCTAAAGATGAAAATGGAGAAGAGATAAAGGTCGATGATACTTCAAAAATGAAGTCGTTTGAAGGTGCTTTAATTTCGAGAGACATTATTGAACGGGAGTATTTTGAAACTGAGTTAATGGCTCTTAATGAGCTAATCGAAAAATCTGCATTGCTTGAATCAGAATTGGATGAAATGAGAGAAGAAGAATCAGGTGACGAAGGTTTGCTTGTAAATGCTTTAAATGAAAAAGGGGACGGAATACCTAAAGCAAATCTGAATAAACAGATAAAAGAACTTGAAAGTAAAAAGACTTCTGAAGTGATAGATGACATTACAAAACTTATTGAATTATTTGATGCAGGAAATATATCGGAAATGGAAAAAATCGTCAAAGCTAATAGTGAGCTGAAGACATATGAGCTTAGAAATAAGAACGGTTCATTTGGAAAGGCTAAGCTTAAAAATGCATTAAAAGAAGCAAATGACAATGCAATAATGCCAGAAACATATGTCGAGGAATATAATGCTCTTCTTTCTTACCAAGCTAAGTTAACTGAAAAAGAAGAAGCTGATAAAGCGATTAAAGAAGCTCAAAAAGAACTAGATGATTTAGTGCTTTCTAAATATGGAGAACTAACGATTGATGAAGTAAAGCATTTACTCTTTGACAAAAAGTGGATGGCAAGGCTCGAAAATGACATTATTGATGCGATTGACCAGGTGCTGAATTCTCTTGCCTCTAAGGTTTTCTTAATTGCTAAACGCTATGAGCACACATTAGGCGAGATTGAAGAAAAGACAGCTCAGTCAAAGGCTAAGGTGAAGTCCGCTTTAGAAAGGATGGGATACACATGGTAACTTATCCTTCTGATTGGGAAATTAGTCAAATTGATAAAATAGCTGACATTACTACGGGATGTAGAGATGTAAAGGATAGCGTTAAAAACGGTAAATACCCATTCTATGTCAGATCTAAAGATGTGGAACGTATAAACTTTTATGATTTTGATTGTGAGGCAGTGTTAACTGCAGGCGATGGCGGAGCAGGGAAGATTTTTCACTATAAAAACGGTAAATTTGCAGCCCATCAACGGGTATATGTTATTAGTAAATTTGAAAAAGTTGACGGAAAGTATTTTTATTATTTTTTCTCGAAAAACTTCCTGCAAGAAGTTGAAAAATATACTGCGAAATCAACGGTTGATTCTGTAAGACGTCCAATGATAGCGAATATGGAATTTCCCTTACCACCCTTCAAAGAACAACAAGCTATCGCTTCAGCGCTATCAGATTTTGACGAACATATAGACAATCTGTCTGAACTAATTGAAAAGAAAAAAGCAATCCGTGAAGGTGCTTTGGAGGATTTGCTCAGTGGTAGGACAAGACTCGATGGGTTTGATGGTGAGTGGATAGAATCAACAATTGAAGATTCTACAAAAGAAATTATTACAGGGGGTACTCCTTCTACTACGGTAGACAAATACTGGGGTGGGTCAATTCCGTGGCTTGCTTCTACAGAAATACATCAAAAAATAATTACTAGAGCAACCAAAAATATTACAAAAATTGGCTTGAACAATTCCTCCTCTAAAATGGCACCAAAAGATTCGGTATTAATCGCACTAGCAGGACAAGGAAAGACCAGGGGTACAGCAGCATTTCTAGCGTATCCAATGGCATTAAACCAATCTTTAGCTGCATTAGTTGCAGCAGATGAAACGGACTCCAAGTTCTTATATTATCTAATTGAAAATATGTATCTTGAATTGAGAGAACTTTCATCAGGTGACGGTGGACGTGGTGGATTGAATAAAACTTTAATAAAAAATATAAACATACGACTTCCGAGGGAAATAAAAGAACAACATGCAATTGCTGAAGTTCTGACAGCAATGGATGAAGAAATAGAATCTCTTAAAATAGAAAAAGAAAAAATGATTCAAATCAAAGAAGGTGCAATGGACGACCTCTTAATAGGCCGTGTGCGTCTTAAAGTATGAGGAGGTAAAGGCTATGTCTGTTGATTTAGAGAGAAAATTGCAAAACAAGGTCCTTCACTGGTTAATAGATAAAGAGGAAGACGGTGGTCTTGGTTATACGTATCTCGGAAATCTTGAGGATCAGAATAACAAACCTATAAAAGAAGAGTTACTTAAGAAGAATCTAGAAAAGCGTGGTTATACGAAAGATCAGATCTCCAAAGCTGTAGCTGACCTTGTATCAAAAGCGAGCAATCAAGTGGATAGCCTTTACCAAATCAATAAAGAGGTCTATTCCCTACTTCGCTATGGCAAGCAAGGTGTTAAAGACGAGAATAAAAATCGTCAAACAGTTCATTATATCGACTGGAACAATGTCGAGAACAATGATTTTTATGCTGCTGAGGAAGTAAGTGTTCTCTGCTTTAATCAAATAGAAAGAAAACGACCTGATGTGGTGCTGTATATAAACGGCATCGCTCTTGGCATATTTGAGCTAAAGCGTTCATGCGTGAGCATTGGTGAGGGAATTCGTCAAAATCTCACAAACCAAAAAAAAGAGTATATTCAAAACTTCTTTAGTACTACGCAGTTTCTCTTTGCCGGTAATGAAGCTGAAGGGCTGAAGTATGGAACAATCGAAACTCCTGAGAAGTATTACCTGAATTGGAAAGAAGATATTAAAGCTAGTGATGAACTTTCTGCGAGTATTAAAGGTATCCAATCCAGAGAAAGAAATAAACTAAGGGATGGTGTAATTTCTCTTTGTCATAAAGAGAGGTTTCTTTCACTAATCCACGACTTTATTATTTTTGATGCTGGAGTGAAAAAGATTGCAAGACATAATCAGTATTTTGCTAATATTGCTGCTAGGAAAAGAATTCTTGCAGGCGAAGGTGGAATAATCTGGAATACGCAAGGTTCAGGAAAGTCCCTAATTATGGTATGGCTTACTAAGTGGGTTATTGAGAATGTAGCAGATAGCCGAGTGGTAATCATCACCGACCGAGATGAGCTTGATGACCAAATTGAAAGTTTGTTTATTGATGTAAATGAAAAAGTACGAAGAACAAAAAGCAGCGCTGATTTAAGAGAGATTCTGAATAAAAATGATGATTCTATTATCTGCTCTTTGATTCATAAATACGGACATAATGCAGGTAAACAATCTGACGTGGATCAATACCGTAAAGAATTGATAAAAGACCTCCCTGCTGACTTTAAAGCAAAAGGAAATATTATAGCTTTTATTGATGAGTGCCATCGCACTAACTCAGGTAAATTACATGAAGCAGTTAAAGTATTGATGCCTGAAGCATTACTTATTGGTTTTACAGGTACTCCACTACTCAAAAAAGATAAGGCGACCAGTCTTGAAACTTTTGGCCCTTACATCCATACTTATAAATTTGATGAAGGTGTTCAGGATGGTGTTGTCCTTGATTTACGTTATGAAGCAAGAGATGTTGACCAGGACTTATCTAGTAAAGACAAAGTCGATTTATGGTTTGATAATAAAACTTTAGGTCTTACTGATAGAGCAAAGACACAGCTGAAACAAAGTTGGACTTCAATCAACAAATTATATAGTTCAAAACAAAGACTTGAGAAAATCGCTAGTGACATCATTTTCGATATGAATTTAAAACCTCGTCTAAAAAATGAGCGTGGTACAGCTATGCTTGTGGCCAACAGTATATATGAGGCTTGCAGATACTGGGATATTTTCACTAGCAACGGCTTTAACAAGTGTGCTGTTGTAACTTCATTTGAGCCTTCAACAGCAAGTGTTAGAACAGCTACGAGTGATTTAAGCCAAGAGGGCGAAGAAGAATATAAGAAGTCTATTTATGAGCGTATGCTTAAGGGCAAAAAATTGTCTGAATTTGAGAAGGAAGTAAAAGAGCAGTTCAAAAAAGAACCTGCTAAGATGAAACTTCTTATCGTGGTAGATAAACTTTTAACAGGATTTGATGCTCCAACAGCGACATATCTATATATTGATAAATCTATGAGGGATCATGACCTTTTCCAGGCTATCTGCCGAGTTAATAGACCAGATGGCGAAGATAAGGACTATGGTTATATCGTAGATTACATGGACTTGTTTCGTAATGTTCAGCTTGCAGTGGCTGATTATACTACTGAAGCTTTCGATAGCTTTGATAAGGAAGATGTTGAGGGACTTATAAAGAATCGCTATGACGAAGCTAAATCTGAGATGGTGGGTGCAATTGCATCGCTGAAAGATCTATTAGAAAATGTAAGCGATCCTAAGGAAGATACTGATTATATTGAGTATTTTTGTGGTGAAAATAGTGAAGACGATGAAAACACTGGTCGCAGAGATATTTTGTATAGTCTTACAGCTTCGCTAACACGCTCTTTTGCTAACTGCAGTGATAAACTAGTGAGCGATTATGGCTATTCAGAGGGGCAAGTTAGCAGACTAAGAAGTGATATTTCAGGTTATAACAAAATAAAAGAAATGGTTAAACTAGCAAGCTGTGATTATATCGATTTAAAACCATATGAGGCTGATATGCGATATGTCCTTGATACTTATATACGTGCAGAAGATTCTACAGTTGTAAGTGAACTCGGGAATATGTCGTTGGTGGAATTGTTACTTGAAAACACTTCAACAACACCAATAGAGGCCCTGGTACAAGGTCTTCCAGGTAATGAAAATGCTAAAGCAGAAATCATCGAAAATAACTTGCAGCATGAAATTGTAAAGAAGATGTCATCTAACCAAGTTTATTATGGTAAGTTATCAGAAATGCTCCAAGTACTAATCGACCAGAGACGAATAGAGGCTATGAGTTACGAGGAATATTTACGACAAGTTGTTGAGTTGGCACAAGCAATTTTACACCCAGAAGATAGCTTGGATTATCCTGATACTGTGAAGAATAGCGAGGCTAGAAGAGCCTTTTATGATTATTTTGCGAAGAACGAAAATCTGGCTGTAAATTTGGACAGTGCTATCCTTTCTGCATTACGTCCTGATTGGAAAAGGAATTTCCAGAAACAACAAAATATAAGGCTTGCTATTTATGAAAATTTATTGATATATGGTTATGACGAAGATGAAGCAACGGCGGAGACCGCTGCAGTCTTCGAAATAACTGAAAGGCAGGCAGAATACGATGTGTAGTGAAGAAGTAATTGGTGGTATGCCAGTTGAAATTATTAAAAAGAAAAACCTTAAAAATCTATATATCAGGGTAAATCCACCAGAAGGTAGTATAACAGTTAGTACTCCTAGTGATTATCCTGATGAAGAGATAAGGCTTTTTGTATTAAAAAAAATGCCAGAAATCACTAAGGTAAGAGACAGGATGCTGTCACAGGCGCGTCAAACTGAGAGAGAATATGTTTCAGGAGAATCCCATTTCCTGTGGGGAAAGCCATATCGGCTACAAGTTGTCTATGAAGGAAACAAATACGAAATTTCAAAACTACCAAACAAGATAATATTGACTGCTCCCGAAAGATCAACTAAAGAATCAAGGGAGAGGGCATTCAATGAATGGTACAGAGAAGAACTTAAACGAGTGTTGGATGGGGTTGTTTCAAGGTGTGAAACAAAAACAAACCTCCATGCTAATGAGTACAAAATTAAGAATATGAAAACTAAGTGGGGTACATGCAATATTGATAAAAAAAGAATATGGATTAATCTACAGCTAGCCAAGAAACCAATAGAATGTCTTGAATATGTTGTTATCCATGAACTGGTACACTTGTTAGAAAAGAATCACACCCATAGATTCAATTCACTTGTGGAGGAGTTCTACCCTACCTGGAAAGAGGCAAGAAAGTTATTGTCAGAGTTGCCTTTGGATCATATTGAAAAAGGAGAACAGGTAGATTATGAAGAGGAAGATAACTCCAAGTGATATATTCGATATCAATAAAAAATCAGGTGCTCTAATTCTTGGAAAGAATCGCCTTGATGACTATGCTACAAAATTTCTGACGAAATACTGTAAACAGGCATTGGTTGAACCGATGCCTCTTCCGGTTGATGACATTCTTAAGGGTATGGGGCTTACTGTTCAAGAAGTTCATTTATCAAGCGACCTAGATGTTTTTGGATGTTGTTTACTTTTGGATGCAGATGTTGATATTTATGATAGGGAAACAGGTAAATATTTATCAACTTCCTTCAGCGCTGGAACGGTATTAATTGACCCCTTGTCTGAGGCTGTATATGGTGAAGGCTCGAAAAGAAATACGCTCATTCATGAAGCACTACACTGGGAAAAAGATAAAACATATTTTCAAATTCTTGAGGTTAAAAATAAAAACGAATCTGAAAAACTATATCCAATTTTATGCCGACAGTCCGAGACTTTCTTTACACCACCTGAGGGAAAGAAGACAAAGGAAAATGAAGTTCGATGGTTGGAATGGCAAGCACACAGATTAGCACCTAGAGTTCTGATGCCCAAAAAAAGCTTCAAAAAGAAAGCTTTAGAGTTTATTGAGCAGTATAAAGCATCTGGTGAAAATACGATATACTCTTGTGATACCTTGATTGAAGATTTAAGTAGCTTTTTTATAACGTCAAGACTATCAGTAAAATATAGATTGATTGAAGTTGGTTTAGAGGATACCATATCTGAATTCTCTGATTACAATGATGTCTATGAAGAAATCCACAGTAATAAAGACTTTGTTAAGTTAACCCCAGTAGAAGCGATACAAATAATTAACTCTGATACAACACTGAAAAACTGGATAAAAGAGCGGCATTTTGTATACGCTGAAGGGTATTTTGTACTTGCTAATAACCAATATGTTGTACAAGAAGATGGGGTTCTCCATCTAACACCAAAGGCAAAGCAAAATCTCTCTAGATGTGCTATCAATATTCGTGAACAGAATTTTGTAACATACACTAATACTTACAAAGACTTGCTTGGGTATACGGTCCTTAAGAAGGTTGAAGGCATTGATAGTAGACTTCTTACGTTTCATCCTAAGTACCAATCCCCTTTACTGAATGAACCTGAAGAAACATATCAAGCATTTTCTCAGCAGCTAGCTTCTTATAATGAGGAGGAAGAAATTGAACTCATTAAGTTGCTTGGTGACCCTACCAAAACACTATGTAATTGTCTGTGGTTTTTGATGGAAAATAGAAAGTGGAATTATCCTGATAAGTTTAATGAAGAGACAGGAATCCACAAAAATTATCATGGTAGAATAAAAAATGATAAAGCCAACAATATGACAACGAACGTGTTGATGGCCATCTGTGTTGGTATGCAGTTATGCACGAGGATTACGCAAAAGCTGTTTGATAAATCAAATAATAAACTAGATTATTATAAAGATCCCGATAAGACTTATATTCGTATTATGGATACTATGCCAGGGCTTTCGCTTGATGATTTCAATGGTATTCTAGAGCAATGTGGTATTCAGGAACTAGGTAGTGAAATAAAAGAATAAATAAGTTGATAACTCGATGAGTTGGTTTAGGACCCCGAAAGGGGTTCTTTTTTTATACCCAAATTTAGAAAAGACTGATAAATAGACAAATTTGGCCCAACTCAACGAGTTGGTCGTGAAATTTTGAAACCTATTATATTTATAAATGTAAGGGACAAGCCTTACAAAAATATAAATGCGTCTAAAGCTGGCCAGCAGAAGACGGCGGATACATAAATGATTCGAAGATAGCCAATGACAGGCTGTTGGGTGAAATTTATGCTCCTCCGTTTTATTTCCTATACATATTTTTAGGAGGTAACTCTGTTGGTCATTGTTTTCCAAAGATTCATTAGTTCTCCGCTGTCTTCCAGGACGGGATTAGGAGAATCTAATGAGATTATCAATCAGATATGAGAACCAGTTTCAAAGCATCGAACTCAATGAGGAAGAAACTCAGGAGATGTGGGTCAGTCTTTCACTTGAAGGTGAAAATCTTGAAAAGGAAAAATTAATCCAAAAAACATTCGATGAAAAGTTCAACAAGCCGGAGTACAACATCTGGCACAGAGAAACCAGACACTTAACAACTCCTAAGGAGCGCTTCAATGACGATGGTGATGAATACGATACCTCGGAACCACTTATGAAAGAAGTTGCGGACGACAGGATTTTTAGAAAAGACGAAATTGAGCGTGCTTATCAGGATGATTATGAAGGTGTCTGCAAATGGATACGTACCGCTCTTGGCAAAAAGCAGGACTGGGCAGATATGTTCATTGCAGTACGCATTGACGGTATGTCGATTCGAGAATATGCCAGTTTCATAGGTGCTGATGAAAACAACATTACTCAGAAATTAAAGCGGGCAACAAAGAAATTACAAGAAGAATATGAAAACCGTCAGATTTGACCTTCTCCCAAGGCTACTAGGTAGGAGGTCAAGACCTCCAAAAAAACACAAGGAGGTAATTCGAATGGAATTACAAGTTTACAAAAATGCAGAGTTCGGCTCCGTACGTACTACAACGATTGGCGGTCAACCTTATTGTGTTGGCAAGGATGTAGCATGCATTCTTGGTTATACAAATACTCGCAAAGCTTTAATTGATCATGTTGATGAAGAGGACAAGGATGACGTAACGATTCGTGACGCCATCGGAAGAAATCAAACGATGACTGCTATTAACGAATCTGGTCTGTACAGTCTCATCCTCTCAAGCAAGATGCCAAATGCTAAAAAGTTTAAGCGATGGGTGACAAATGAAGTCCTCCCTGCTATTCGTAAACATGGACTTTATGCAACAGATGATTTAATTGCAAACCCCGACCTTGCCATCGCAGCATTTACCGCATTAAAAGAAGAGCGTGAAAAGAACAAGGAATTGATGGCAGCAGTTGCGATTGGTCAGCAGCAAATTGCTGAGATGAAACCCAAGGCTACTTATTATGATGTGGTTCTTAAATGCAGTGATGCGGTAAACATTTCTGTGATTGCCAAAGATTATGGCTGGAGTGCCATGCGTATGAACGAATACCTTCATGAAAAAGGGATTCAGTTTAAGCAAGGTGATATTTGGCTTCTCTATCAAAAGTATGCTCCCAATGGATATACCAAAACCAATACTCACATTTATGAAGACAGCAAAGGTATCCAACATACGAAAGTGCATACCAAGTGGACACAAAAAGGCAGACTCTTTATCTATGAACAGCTAAAGGCGGATGGTATTTATCCGCAGATTGAGATGGAGGTGTGATATGGGAATCAATATGAAAAATGCAGAAGGGTATCATGACCCAACTCCCCATGAAGCACTTAGCAATATATCCCGTGAGGAAAAGGCAGCAGCAAAAGCTGCCTTTAAGCCCCTTGTCTATATTTGCTCTCCATTTAGTGGCGATATTGAAAACAACAATAAGCGGACACGAGCGTTTTGCCGTTTTGCTTTAGATAAGGGCAATATTCCGCTTGCTCCTCACCTTCTGTTTCCACAGTTTATGGATGACAACAATGAACAGGAACATGACCTCGCTATTTTTATGGATATTATCCTGATGGGCAAATGCCAAGAGGTCTGGGTGCTAGGTGATGTGATTTCAAGGGGCATGAGTATTGAAATTGAAAAAGCAAAGAAACGCAGACAGCCGGTCAGATACTTTAATAAAGATTTTGAGGAGGTAGAGTCTCTATGAAGATAGCATACGGCAACAGCCGAATGGATAAAAAGTGGAAAAACACAGACATCAGCTGGGAGGACTTCTGCTCCCGTGTTAAGACCACACAGCGTACCACCGAAACGGTAGAAGAATATCGGAAAATGAGAAAAGGCGGTCAGGATTCTATTAAAGATGTCGGCGGTTTTGTCGGAGGTCATTTAAAAGATGGCAGACGTAAAAAAGGAAATGTTCTATCACGCTCCATGCTCACCCTTGATATGGATTATGGCACAAGTACTATCTGGGAAGAAATCTCTACCTTCTTCCCTTATCAGTGTTGTATTTATTCTACTCATAAGCATACTCCAGAACATCCAAGATTAAGGCTGATCATTCCACTCTTTCGTGATGTGGGAGAAGAGGAGTATGCAGCCGTTAG
>JAHKLX010000059.1 GCA_020854835.1 Microcaldota archaeon | reverse complement strand
TAAAGTTAAGTAATTTTTTCCCTCCAATTTACCAATTACAGATTTTAAAATATCCCCATGTCTAGAATAGATGATGCCATTAAAGCTAAATTAGAAAAACGCAAAGCTTTGGAAAATTTAGACGTTGTAATTCATCCTTACAGTTTTGATAAAAAGCATACCATCAATGAAGCTAGGGCTATAGATGAAGGCAGTCAAGTCAAAACGGCCGGTCGCGTGATGTCTGTTAGACCTCATGGGAAGGTTGTTTTTTTTGATCTTAAAGACTCAACCGACTCAATCCAAATTATGGTTCGTGAAGATGGTGTTGATTCAAAACAACTTGCTGTTGTGGGTTATGTTGACCCCGGTGATTTTATTGGTGTTTCTGGGGAAGTGATCTTGACCAAGACTGGGGAGCTAACCATTTTAGCTTCAGAAATTAAGTTTTTAGGAAAAGCCTTGCGACCTCTCCCTTCTCAATGGAATGTTGCAGAAAATAAAGATATAAGGTTTCGTCGGCGCTATATAGATATGTTAATCAATGATGATGTAAGGCAAGTGTTGGATGCTCGCTGGCAGATTTTAAAAGAAATTCGCAGATTTCTCCAAGACGATCATGGTTTTGTAGAAGTTGAAACCCCTGTACTGCAACCATTATATGGTGGCACTAATGCTAAACCCTTTTCTACTCATATGAATGCCCTTGATGCAAGCTTGTATTTAAGGATAGCACCGGAACTGTATTTAAAAAGATTAATAGTTGGGGGTTATGAAAAGATTTTTGAGATTTCGCGCAATTTTAGAAATGAAGGAATTGATCAAACTCATCAGCCGGAATTTACCATGATTGAATGGTACCAGGCTTATGCAGATTATCAGACTATGATGGACGTGGCTGAAGATTTAGTAAAAACAGTTGCGAAAATAGTTAAGGGCTCAACAAAAATAAAAGTTGGACAAAAAAACATAGATTTAAGTGGAAAATGGCCTCGAGTTGCAATGGTGGATGCTTTAAAACAATATATTGATATTGATTTTGAAGATATGGATGACAAAGCAGTTAAGGAGCTTTTGTCTAAACATAAGCTTGAGCTGCCTGCGGGTTTTAATCGAGGAACAGCAATGTTTACTCTTTTTGATAAGCTGGTGACCCCTCAATTAATTGAACCGATTTGGATTATTGATTATCCACGAGATGTAAGTCCATTGGCTAAGGCTCATCGTCAGAACCCCAAATATTGTGAACGTTTTGAGGCTTATGTAGGTGGTAAGGAATTAGCAGATGGTTGGAGCGAGATTGTTGATCCAATTGACCAACGTCAACTTTTTGAGAACGAGCAACAACACCTAAGGGATGGCGACGAAGATGCTCATCCGGTGGACGAAGATTTTTTGCAAGCTATGGAATATGGAATGCCCCCTTTGGGAGGAATTGGTATTGGTATTGATCGTTTGGTAATGTTTTTAACCAATACTTGGTCGATTAGAGAAGTAATTGCTTTTCCAACCCTCAAGCCAAAAACAGCTCACAGTTCTGAGAGCAATCAACGTACTCATGAGGAAAGAGATCAATTAAAATCAGAAAAGAATCAAGTTGATAAACCCCTCCCGTCTCGGGAAGAGTCTCAGCAGCTTTTAGAAAAATATATAGAAGATGTTAATTTACGTCATCATTGTGAGCTGGTAGCACAGGCTATGGAGGGATATGCAAAAAAATTAGGACAAGACGCTGACCTTTGGTACCAAACAGGCTTATTGCACGATCTTGATTGGGAGAAGTTTCCAGAAGAGCACCCTAATAAATCTGTTAATGAATTATTATCAGATTATCCTCAGGCTTTAATTCAAGCTGTTAGAGCCCATGCTCCACATATAACTCAAGTTCAACCCACATCACTTTTAGAAAGATATCTCTTTGCTTGTGACGAGCTAAGTGGTTTTTTGCATGCTTACTCTTTAATGAGGCCAGGTGATTTTAAAGGGATGAAGGCATCTAAGGTTTTAAAAAAGCTTAAAGATAAATCTTTTGCTACTAATATAAATAGAGATGATATAGCCCAAGGATTTGGTTTAATCCAAGAAGAAGCAGGAGATCATATTGAATTTTTAATTAACATTTTTGCCCAAAAATAATATGTTAGATATCTCATTTATCCGTCAGAATGTTTCGCAAGTAAAAAAAGCTTGCCTTGATAAACAGCTAGATAGCTCTCTAATAGATCAATTACTAGAGGTTGATGAAAAAAGGCGTACTTTAAAACAAAAAGTTGACAGTATTAGAAGACAAATCAATAAAAATGCAGAAAAAATTAAACAACAAGTGCATCAAGGGGGTGAACCAGACTCAAAGCTGATAAAAACAGGCAGGCAATTTAAAGAGCAGTTAAAACAAGTTGAGCCAGAATTTAAACAACTCAATTTAAAGTTTGAATTTTTGATGCTAAAAATTCCCAATGTTCCGGCTGAGGAGGTGCCAGTGGGAAAGGATGCAACTAGTAACAAGGTTATTAGGCAGATTGGTGATAAACCTCAATTTAATTTTACTCCCCTATCACATGAGAAGATAATGGAAAATTTAGATTGGCTTGATATTCAGCGAGCAGTAAAAATAGCAGGGTTTAGGTCGTATTTTTTAAAAAATGAAGCTGTGTTGCTAGAACGGGCTATTTTGTGCTACGCTTTGGATTTTATGATAAAGCAAGGTTTCAGCCCAATGACTGTTCCAGTATTAGTTAATCAGGAGGCCTTGATTGGAACGGGTTATTTTCCCTGGGGAGAAGAAGATCATTATAAAACTCAAGATGATAAATATTTAACTGGTACAGCTGAGGTGGCTCTAACAGCATATTATATGGGTGAGACTTTAACAGAAGATGATTTACCAGTTAAAATCGTTGGCACGTCTCCCTGTTTTAGAAGAGAAGTCGGATCATACGGCAAAGATACCCAAGGGATTATCCGAGTACATCAATTCAATAAGGTTGAACAAGTTGTCTTAACTGTTGCTGATGAAAAACAATCACGGCTTTGGCATGAAAAAATGTTGAATTATAGTGAAAAATTATTACAGGAGCTAGGTTTAGCCTATCAAGTGGTGATGATGTGTACAGGTGATATCGGTGCTGGTCAGCGTAAAAAATATGACATAGAAACATGGTTTCCTTCGCAAAAGGCATATCGAGAAACTCATAGTGCTAGCTATTTTAATGATT
>JAHKLX010000069.1 GCA_020854835.1 Microcaldota archaeon | reverse complement strand
CCGAAAGGATCATATATGTTTCCTGTGATCCCGCAACACTGGCAAGAGATGTTGAAATACTGACATTGGCGGGGTACAATTTTGTGGAAGCGACCCCGGTAGACATGTTTCCCTGGACAGGACACGTTGAGACGGTAGTCTTGATGTCAAGGGTAAAAGAGTGAGTGTGCTAAAAACCCTTATATATCAAGGTTTTCAGCACATATGGGTGAAAAACCCATTGAACGAAAATGAGGTTTTTTTGCTTCGCGGGAACAAGTCCATAAGAGCGGTTTTTGATAGTCAAGTGGTCAGGTTAGATGTCATTGCCCCGCGAGTGGTCGGGTTAGATGTCAGCGTTCGTGAGTGGTCAGGTTGGATGTTTTTTCGGCTTTTGGCGAGGTTGTGAGAGCAGGTTGGATGTTTTGAATTCTTATATCAATATTTTAGAAACGGAGTTTAGTTATGGAAAAAAACACAGGGTTAATTAAGTCAAAGGTAAAATCATCAATGATACAGCTTGTTATAGCTGTTTGCGGTGTATTTGTTGCCGTCTTTGGTTTGTCGATGTTTAATCAACATTTACTGATGTCATTCCCTTTGCCGTTGCGTATGGTTCTTATGATTTTCACGCAATGGTTGCTTTTCCTCGTTCCAGCGATATTAATGATTGTGAACAAAGAAAAGCTCAGCAGTATCGGCTTCAAAAAAGAAAAGATTCTGTCGCAAATAGGCATCGGCGTATTACTTGCTTTGGAAGAGCTAAAGGCTATTGCAGAGGTTATGGATGTAAAATTTGAACAAGCATTCATTCTTCCTGATGGCAATGAAATAAAGGCGGGAAATGAGTAAAGGAGTTGGCGCGATGACGAAAATAAATAAAAAAGCAATCGGCATGACGGTCTTGGTTGTCTTCTTTTTGTTGTTCAGCAGTATACTTCGTTCGATTAATAGTGAAAATTATCTTATCAATATTGGCCGTGGTCCGTTGATTTTTGCCATCTATATTAGCATGCTGTCTATTTGGAGCATTTCTATTTGGCGACGAATGATGCACAGTCACATCCGAGGCTATCTTTTGGGGATAGCAGGTTTAATGCTGTTTTGGATTTTTGTCCGTACTCTAAAATACTTTCCTTTTAACAATATTGAGCCTGTGAATCGCTGGCTATGGTACTGCTATTATATCTCCATGATTCTCATACCCCTTTTAAGCTTTTTTGCAGCCCTTTGTTTGGGAAAATCAGAAAACTGGCGACCTAGAAGGAGATACAACCTTCTGTATATTCCCGCGGTAATCCTGATTTTTGGAATTCTGACTAACGACCTTCACCAGCTTGCATTTGCCTTTCCATTAGGGATTGAAAACTGGGATTCCCACTATGAATATAATATACTATATTATTTTGCGGTACTTTGGATAGCGGTTTTTTTTCTGGCTGTAGTTTGGGTGCTTTTTAAAAAAAGTTATATACCTTATACGAAAAAATGGGTGTGGATGCCCTTTGTCGTTATGGGAATAGCAATAATCTATACCGTTTTATATGCCATTGACAATTCCAAAACCGGAGTCGGTTTTATTGAAATGACAGCTATGCTCTGCACCTTGACAGCTGGGTTTTGGGAGAGCTGCATCCAGACCGGGTTGCTGCCATCCAACACCAAATATGAAGGTTTTTTTGATGCCTCTCCATTAGGGGCACAGATAGTAGACGAAAAAGGTAAGGTATATTATAGTTCAAAGCTATCTAAACCCATTGCCCCTCATATATTTGAAGAATTAAAAGAGACGGGATTCTTACAGCCAGACCCCAATACTCAACTTCATGCTTCGCCTATACAAGGTGGCTATGTCATTTGGAGGGAGGATATATCCCGCATTTCCTTGCTCATTAAAGAGCTTGAAAACACAAAAACCGAGCTTATGGACGATGTTGAGCTTCTGAAAGATGAGTTAGGTGCCAAGCAAAGGCGGCTGCGTGTTGATGAGCAAAACAGACTTCACGACTTAACAGTACTGCAAATCATGCCGCAGATAGATAAAATCAAAAAATATCTCGATTTCCAATCACAGGCTGGTGAACAGGAGAAATATAAGCTGCTTTGGAAAATCAATGTGCTGGGTGCATATATTAAACGGCGTTGCAACCTGATTTTGATGGCAGAAGGGCAAGAGACTGTTACCATAGGGGATTTGGCTCGTTGCATAGAGGAATCCTTTGAAAACCTTGAGTCAGGCGGTGTAACCACTGACCTATCTATTGAGACCACCTGTGACATTACACCCAAACAGGCTTTGTTGCTATATGATTTTTTTGAAGCAGTTGTAGAAACAGCTATTTCAGAACTAGATAGTCTGTCTGTTACATTGAAAGATAGCGAGAAAGATTTTATTTTATCCATAGAAATAAAAAGCATCATGGAGCAAGTATCCCTTTTAGATGAAAATTGGAAAAGTGAAGAACTGGCTTCCCTTGGCGGTCACATCGTCTTTGAAGCTAAGGATAAAGGTATCTTTTACATCTCTATGTATCTGCCAAAGGGAGGTGAGGCAAAGTGATCTCTTTTTTGCAATGCAACCCTATCACTAGAGCCATAATTATTTCCCTGTTAATTGCTGCTTTCACCGGCTTGCTATTTTTACTTATAATCAGATGGACAAGTAAACGTCGACCCTGTTCCTGCCTGATTCCTGCACTGCTCGTGCTAACTGTGGGGATAATTTGGGGCGCTCTGATAGATGCACAAAACAATTTTGACCTGGGTCTATCCCTTTCTTTTATCGGGGAGTGGCTTGGTAATCTTCCATGGGTACTCCATGTACTACTCCTGCTTGTTTCTGGTATTTACTGTGGCTTTGGATTCTGGCGAGAAAGGATAATAGCTAAAAGGGAAATCACCCGGGATTCCATAAGGGAGGCACTTGATAACCTGCCAAGGGGTCTCTGCTTTTCAGATGGAAAAGGCATCCCCTTGCTCACCAATCGCAGGATGTATCAGTTGGCAGAAGAAGCAACGGGGAGGCTTTGTAGAAATGCAGAAGAAATGTGGCAAGGGCTTTCAGAGCTTGAAGGACAAAAGGGTATTGAACGACTCAATAAGGAAAATACCCCCACTTTTCGTTGGACTGACGGCAATGTATGGCAGTTTTACAGAACAGAGCTGACACTCCAAAACCGGAGATATATTCAAACTACGGCGACAGACATCACAAGACTTTATACACTAACCGAGGAACTGGAAAAAAACAATGCTGCCCTTGATAAGCAGTACAAGCGGCTTAAAAATCTACTGAATGAGATTGTTCAAATTACTCAAGAAGAAGCAATCCTCGCCTCTAAAGTAAAAATACACAAAGAATTGGGAGAGTGCTTGCTGGCAGCTCGCAGATATCTTATTTTAAAACAGCCAGAGAAGGGTATTTTTGAGCTTTTCCAACAGTGGCAGGAGGTTATAAGATTTATGGAAAGCACATTGAAGGAAGAAAAAAAGACCTCCGATTATGCCATGAGAGAACTAATAGAGGCAGCTGAAGCTTTAGGCTGTACAATCATCTTTGAAGGTAGTACACAGGAGGATGCGGGACACTATCCCATTCTGAAAAATGCCATTCGAGAGGCAATGACAAATGCCATAAGACATGCAGGAGCCAATGAGCTGACGGTGCATATGGATATAGAGGATAATACATTATATGCAGTAATGAAAGACAATGGTAATAGGTTGATTACCTCAATTTCCGAAGGAAGCGGTCTATCCACTCTGAGAAGTAGAATTGAACAGGCAGGGGGAAATATGGAAATCCGCTGTGGTGGCGGTGTGGAGCTGCATATCAAATTACCGGTAAAGGAGGTATCATGATGACAAGGGTACTAATCGTAGACGATCAGCGGACCGCACGGGAAGTGATGGAGATTGCGGTCAAACAATCAAAAAAATATTCCATTGTAAAAACAATTATGGATGCCGGAAATGCCTATCTTTGTTGTATGAACGGAAGAGTTGACTTGATTTTGATGGATGTATACACATTGGACGGCGAAAACGGCATTGAAGCAGCAGCTAAAATCAAAAGAGACTTTCCCCATATCAAAATTATTATCGTTACTTCCATGCCGGAGGAAAGCTTTATACGAAAAGCACAGGAAGCTGGCTGTGATAGCTTTTGGTACAAAGATGTAGGCGAGGAAGATTTACTTACTGTTATGGACCGTACCATGGCAGGAGAATCGGTATATCCAGACGATGTGCCGGTAATCAAAATAGGGCTTGCTAAAAGTACAGAGTTCACAAAAAGAGAGCTGGATGTTCTGCGGGAGCTGGTAAACGGCCACTCACAAAAAGATACAGCAGATATATTGGGTATAAAATATGACTCTGTAAGAACTCATCTAAAAAGCATTCTTATAAAAACAGGATATGACACCCCCAGCCGCTTTATCGCCGAAGTATCCCACAAAAACTATATGATACCCGGATTTTATAAATCCTCACGAGAGGATGAAGATACAAAAGAATAAACATCATAATGACCACAAAGTCAATTTATAAAAAAAGTATCCCGCCTCCCCAATATTGGGGAAGCGGGAATTTTTTTTATTTGTTATGGTGTTATATGTAAAGGTATAATTATGATTTTACTCATCAATGAAGGGCTGAAAGAGAGGTGAGGTGATTGAAAAAAATCATTGTCAGCATTCCCAATGCCTTGCTTGCGGGCGGTGTTGTCATGTACCTGAAAAAGAACCCGGATTTCAAAGTATATCGGGAGGACGATCCCCTCGGAATTGAAGAATTGTGTATCTCCTCAAAGGCAGATGTGCTGCTGGCGGAGGTACGGGAGCGCTCTCCTAACACCCTGGATGAATGGAATATCCGGGTAAAAGAAATCAAAAAAAAACTCCCGGACTGCAAGGCGGTTTATGTTGTTGACGAAAACAGCTCACCGGATTTGGCCCATCGGGTGGCACTTGCCCGCAGCAACAGGCTTATCGACGCCTTTGTCTATGGCACAGTTTCGGGGGAGTATATGACTGCCCTCATCGGCAGTTTGTAAGGAGGTAAATGCACATTTGCACACAAGAGAACAGAATGGAAATAAATGTCCTTGAAACAAAAGGTGAAAAACAACAAATAAAAGGAGGAATTATAGTGAAAAAAAATAGAACTAAGCGCATACTAAGTATGCTGCTCACCCTATGCATGGTGCTGACGCTGGTGCCCATGACCGCATTTGCGGCAAACGCGCCAGCAGACAGCGTTACAATTAATGGAGTCACTTTGGATAGTAGCTATCCTTATTTAGTGTCTGGAGTAAAGCAGTCCAGCGGCTCTCTTAATGGAACTGACTGTACTGCCCATTTGAATGTAGCCACCGGCACTCTGAGCCTATGGAATTACAATGGCAATGCTATAGCAGCAGGCGGTGCAGGCGGCGCAAAAGACCTGACTGTGAAGCTGAAAGGCACCAATACGATTACTGGTGATTTAAGTAACTATACCGACGGGGGCAACCTGATGATCACAGCAGAGGAGGACGCCAGTTTAAATATTACATACTCAAATAATTCAGATAGAGTTTTGGCTGGTATTTCAACTGATGTTTCTGGATTAAATTCCGGTGGAGGAAGTATTTCCATCACCGGAAAGGCAAATATCACTATCAGTGTCACCAATACAAGTACAAATGATTTTGCTAAAAGTTATGGTCTTTTCGCCAAGCAGGGCATTTCCATCAGCGACAGTGCATCCTTGGATGTCACCAGTACTTGCCATTCATCTTCCGACTATAGCGCATATGGCATTTATACTGAGAATCAGTCTTTCACCGCCGATACCAGTGGGGTTATTAGGGTAGATGTTTCGAACACCCAAAACGCTAATCCGACTGCTATTAGTGCAGGTAGCTATTCTCTGACCAAGGTGAACCAATTACTCTGTAAATATAATTCCACCGGGTATGATTTTTACGGAGCCTTTACTCCGCCCGCTGGGCTTGCCTATAATAAGGGTGTGGTCAGCGGTACTCCCACCACGGAAATTAGAGGGGGCAGCACACCGGTTAGGACCGCAACATTTGTTGGCGGCACAAACAACTTTGGGGAATGGACAGGGCAGTATTTCAGCGGAGACAGCGTCGAGCTGAGTGCAAATACCTTTGGAATTCCCTTTAGTAGTTGGCAATCCTCCGCGGGTAGTTTTTCCAGCACGACAAGCCCAAATACTACCTTTACCATGCCGAATGAAGACGTAACCATTACGGCACGATATAATGCCTTTAATGTGCAGCCTTCATTTACCAAAACAGAAAGTGGTAAAGGCACCATTATCTTTAACCTGCATGCACTGCCCGATAGTGACCCCCGATTAGTCACAAAGACCGGGGATGAAACTAATATAGTAGGAGGAAAATATTTTTACGGTGATAATCTTTCCAGAGAAGAAACTATTTTTGACGGAACTGGTCCTTACAATGTACCGGCGGGAGAGTATCGTGTAGCCGTAAAGATAGGATACTTATGGCATTTTAGTGAAGTATTTACGGTGAACTATGACGCACCTGTTACCACCTATGCAGTTGCCGTAACTGGGGGTACAGGCGGCGGAAACTATGCAGAGGGCGCAACTGTTAGCATCACGGCAAACGCTCCTGCTACAGGCAAGGTGTTTGACAAGTGGACGACATCGGATGGTGTAACATTTGCAAATGAAAACAGTGCTAACACAACTTTTGTTATGCCAGCTAAAGCTGTCACAGTAACAGCAACTTATAAAGACGCACCTGTTACCACCTATGCAGTTACCGTAAACAGTGGCACAGGCGGCGGAGATTTTGCAGAGGGCGCAACTGTTAGCATCACGGCAAACGAACCTGCTACAGGCAAGGTGTTTGACAAGTGGACGACATCAGATGGTGTAACATTTGGAGATGAAAACACTGCTACCACAACGTTTGTTATGCCAGCTAAAGCTGTCACAGTTACAGCAACATATAAAGATGCACCTGTTACCACCTATGCAGTTACCGTAAACAGTGGCACAGGCGGCGGAAACTTTGCAGAGGGCGCAACTGTTAGCATCACGGCAAACGCTCCTGCTACAGGCAAGGTGTTTGACAAGTGGACGACATCGGATGGTGTAACATTTGCAAATGCAAACAGTGCTACCACCACGTTTGTTATGCCAGCCAAAGCTGTCACAGTAACAGCAACTTATAAAGACGCACCTGTTACCGCATTATTAGCACCAACTAAGGTGAAAGCAAAAGCAGGGAAGAAAAAGGTAACAGTTACTTTTGCTAAGGCTTCCGGTGCAAGTAAATATAAAATCTAT
>JAHKLX010000145.1 GCA_020854835.1 Microcaldota archaeon | reverse complement strand
TATTAAAAAACAACATATTTAAACTTAACTCGCTTTATATATATGGGCTGAATGGAATATTAATAGGAAAGCTGATTGATTTTTTGGAGGGATAAAAAAATGAGCAAAAAAAGAAGAGGAAAAGAAACTATTGTACAATGTTGTTCTTGTGGGGCTAGAGTTCCAAGAGATAAAGCGGTTCTCTATGAATCTCCTTTGGTGTTTAAAGCAGAAGATCCCAACAAACCTGATGAAGTTGTTGTTCAAACAACCACTTTTAGAAAAAGGTGGTATTGTGTAAGTTGTGGGAAACATCGAGGTATATTTCAGAAAAAGAAGAGACAACAAGATATGAGAAGAGAGCGTAGAAGAGAATAAAATATGTGAGGCGGTGGAATGAGTATAAGGTTATTAAAAGAAGAGGATTTTTTTGTTGACGAAGAAACAGTTTTGTTTGGTGAAAAACAATATGGATTAGTTAAGATTTCTTTTGATAATGTTCCGCTTATAATAATAAAAGCGTCAAAAGGATATGTTGCAACAACACATCTTGACAAGAAAAAAATTGAAACGCTGGGGGAGATAGCTTGTTTTATTTCTCCTGTCAAATCTACAAATTCATTGAAAAAAGCCAAAATAAAAGATACTACTTCTTGGGCAGAAGAACTTGGTATCAAACAAGGTATGACCTTGAAAAGAGCTCTTGAAATACTTAATGGTGAAGGTTGATGAAACAAAATGTCAGCAGACATCTAAATCGAAAAATAAAAAAATTAAAGTACGAAAAAGACCTTCCACAATCTCTAAATCTTTTTCTTTTATTATCTAGTTTATGTTTTTTTATGATGGGGGCATATTCTTTCTATTTATTTATGCCATATATTGAACCTCTAATCGAAAACATTTTTGTATTTTGGAGAGAGGATATATTATTTTCATTTATCCATAGTTCGCTCTTTATTCTAGAAGCTTTTTTCATTTTATTAACTGTGAGTTTATCTTTCCCTCTCGGATTGATTTTAAGCATATTTTCATTAGCCTCATTTTTCATTTCCCCTTCTTCAGACTATTTTTACATGTTCTTCAGATTATTTTTACCGTTGCTCGCGATAATATCTTTAATAATGGGAAATAAAGGTTTAAGATCAGATTCTAACATAAGTTCATGGAGAGAACCTTAATTAAAATGTTCATAACACATACTTTTATAGTCATATTCTAGTGATTCTCCACCATAAAATATTCGTGTTATTTTTTCAAATCCTACTGGCTTTTCTATAAAGTCGCAATAGATTTGTTTTTTTGTGGAAATTGCAAGATTGTAATAACAATCGTTTCTAATATTTTCTCTTTTTAAAGATATTTTACTGCATAAAAGTGCTGCGTCTGCTTCTTTTTCAAGCAGTAATTTGTAAAGTGAAGTTTGATAAAAGCAATTGTCTTGTTTTGTCATATCATCTATTCTACTGCAGGAATCAGTTATTAAATTCAGTTCTCTGTCTGTTTCTGCCAGATTAATTGAGGTTCTTAAAAAACAATTATCCCTATTTTCTTTATCTGTTTGGGTGGATTGGGGCAAAGTTCTACAATATTCAATATCTGTATTTTTGTTTGCAAGTATACACCCATTCAAAAACAACAATCCAAAAATTAAGATAATCATTATTGCTTTCATTTATTCATCACCACTGTCCTGCACAAGGCCCAGTTTAAAATTTTTTTCAATAACTTTTATTACAACTTCGGGAGAATAGCCAATTTTTATGAGCTTAGTATGTCCACGTATTCCTTTTCCAGAGTATATCATAGTTATCATTCCAAGACTTTCCAAGTCTCCCAAATATTCTTGATGCCACCTTCCACTTCTAGGTTTTCTGCCAAATTGGTTGCAGGCATTCACATACTCCTCATAAATTTCTCCTGAGAAAAAGAATCCTTCAGTTTCCCCCAGTTTTCGGTATTTGCTACCAATTATAGATACTCTCGCAATTCCATAAAGCGCTAATTGCTGATGGTCTGGAAGAGTGGATATCGTTTCTTTTATAATTTCCTCTTCAACATTTTTTCTTGCAATTTTAACTTCAACGTCAGTTATTTTTTTCAATCCTTTTTCTTCTGCCGTATGCCCTGCCCGTGCCAAAAGTTTTAAGGCATATCTCGCATCGCCATTTTCTGAGGAAGTTATCGCAGAAGTTAAATTTATAGCAGATTCATCAACAACACCTTCTGCAAAAGCCAATTTTATTCTTTGTTTTAGAATATTTTTAATTTGCTCAGCGTTATAGGGTGTGAAAACAATTTCAGTTTCATTTAGGCTACTCATACTTCCTTCTTCCAGATTTTTTTTGAAATCTGTTCTATTGGAAACCCCTATCAATGATACGGCGCCTTTATCTGTTTCATCATTCAATCTAGTTAGGGTATACAAAACATCATCTAAATCTTTAACCATATCTATTTCATCCAAAACAATTATTATGTTCTCGCCTTCATTTAAAATAGAAATTAATTTTTCATACAGATAAGTTAGTCCAAATCCTCCACGAACCACCTCAGGATTTGTTTTTTGTACAATTCTTTGTATTATCCTATATCTTGAATTGTATGCTCTGCAATTAACATATTCTATTTTACTTTTGTTTTTTTCAAGTTCATTAAATTTTCTAATAACTTTTTTAACTGAGCAAGTTTTTCCCGTCCCAGATTTGCCATAAATAAATAAGTTATTAGGTCTCATACCTTTTATTGCGGGAGCAATGTGTTTCATAATAGTAGTTATATGTTCTTCTCTGTGGGGCAAGATATCCGGCACAAAGTGCGGAGACAAAGCATTAAGGTCGCTAAAGATGGTTTCACGCGATAGTAACTCTTGAAACGAAGGCGAGGATTTTCTTTCCTCATCAGAGTATATTTCATTGTTTTTATTGGGTTTCATAGAAAGGTTTATAAGATAAAAGGATTTTTAAGTGTTTAGTATGAATAAAAAAACAGCGAGGTGGCGATTATGGGATTTTTAGATTCAGTATTTGGTGGAGGTTCGAAAGAAGTCAACATTGAAGAGTATTTGGATGAACTTGAAATGGAGAATGTTGATGTATTGCATGAACCAGCAGATATGTACATTGTTTTACTTCCATTAAAGTATGAAAGAGATATTAATGCTATTCTTGAGCAATTAAAAAAGAAAAATATTGTTTTGGTAAACTTTCATGGTTTAGAAGAAAGAAACAAAGCAGTTCTCAAAAAATATTTCGAAAAAATACAAGAATATGTAAAGAAAATAAATGGAGATCTTGCCAGAATTAAAGGTACACATTATGCGATAATAACACCTAAGAAAATCAAAATCGCGAAAAAAGTTAATTAAGGAAGCTTATAAATAGCTTCCTTCTGGCGGTTTTTTAACGGTCACTCCTTCTAAATTTTTAAGTTCGTTTTCAAGTTCTTTAATTATTTTATCTGTGTTTTTAATTTGTTCATCTAAATTTTTAACATCAACATCTAAATCGGTTATTTTATTTAATACAATTAATAATTTTTTAGCTGCTTTGGCATCGATATAACTGCCGTGCGTCGAACCCATTAAACATATTCCAGGTATTTTATGAAACATTCCAAACACTAACAATTGTCCTGCTGCACCGTATATGTGTCCCGGTGAACGTCCGAACGTAACAAGTTTTTTATAATCTTTAATTAATTTTTCTTCAGATACTGCTCCGTGCACAATACATTCTTTTTCAATTTTGCCGGTGGCATACCCTCCAAGAGTTATTATTAATTCAGGTTTTGTTTTGGCAAGATAATCTACAATATATTTATTTAATATAAACTGTCCATTCGGATTTGCAGGTTGGGCATCTCCAGTAAGTAAAACATAATCTTTTCCATTGCATCTTGTGTGATATATTTCGTATGAAATTGGTTTTATAATTCCTGATTCTTGCATATCCACTTCGGGAGGCAAATGGGGAGAGTAAATCTCAATAATTTTTTTCATTTTTTTGTCTTTAATTATCAAGTCCACTGCCAGTTTTCCAACAAAACCAATTCCTGGGAGTCCTTCAATTATTATAGGTTTCTTAAAATTTGATTTTTTCAATTGTTTAACAATAACATCTTCCATCATTAATCATCCTCTCTCATTTTTCTCCTATGTTCAGCATAACGGTCTGCTATTTTAAATTTTGGCGGGTGTGTAGACATTGTTTTAATTCCACAATGTTCTGTTTCCAAAGTAAAACTTTTACAGATTCTACACCTATTAATTCTAAACAAGCTAATCACTGTTTTTTTTCAGTTGTTCGATATTAAATTCTGATTTGTATCTTGAAATGTCATTTTTTAAACTATCAAAAAAAGAACTTGTGTATTTATCTAGCTTTTTATAATCTGGGCCAATAAATTTAAATTTATATTTTGGTGCCCCCATGTAATTGATAGTATATTTAAATTCTTTTGGAGTTTTCCTAGATCCCAAAAGTTTTTTTATTATATCAATACCTTTTGGTTCATAAACAGATATTTCACAAACATAATTGAGAACTGCATTCTGTTTTTTCATATTTTCTGATGCTATTTTAATTAATTCTTCAACCAATTCTTTTGGCAATTTAATATTTTTAACTGCCTCTTCTTTTTTCTCGAACAGTTCTGCCATGGCAGTGTGTATGTCTCCGTGCTCCTGAACCAACCTTTCAAGGTAATCCATACTTTTATCTTCAGTTATCTTGCAATTATTAATTGCTATATCAAACAATTTAACTGCTCGTGTATTTTTTCTTGTGTCCTCAAGCTTGCGTTTTTCATCACTTTCTGTTACCTTCTTTAACGAAAGATCAATATGTCCTTTTGCTTTGTCTATCCTATATACTCGAGCAACTTTTCTTTGTCCTACTGATACAAATTCATGAATGTTTTTAATCCATTTAGAAGCAACTTCATTGATGGGAATATATCCATCAATATCTTCATATTCTTCAAATTCAACAAAAGCACCATATTTGAAAACTTTTTTAACTTTTACTAATACAAGTTCTCCAATTTCGGGGTATTCATTCTCATCCACTTAACCACCAGTTATACTGTTGGGACAACTTCTTTAAATGAAACGTTTATGATGACTGCTCTTCCCCCTGAAGGTTTACTTAATTGAACTCCACAAACATTACATTTTACAGGTTTTGTTGAATTTCCATATATGACTTGCTCATTGCCGCATGCAGCACATTTTACTTTGATAAATCTTCCAGACATTTCATCACCTATGTTTTTGCAATTAACTCTAGTTTCTTTTTAGTTCTAGAACCAACTATTCTCTCATGCTTCTTTTTGCATTCATCACAGGCCAAAACTATCTTCTGAGGTTTGGCTTGTTTTCTAGGCACTTTTTTACCTCTTCTTTTTCCACCATATCCCTCTAGTTTCCTCTTGTGTTTTCTGTTTCCTTTCGCTAATGTTCTGTCCCTAGATCCTTTGGCAGCTAACTTAACTTTATGTTTAGTATATTTTTTGCATTTTGGACAATATGTTCTAACTTCTTTTGGATGTTCCATAATATTACCTCCGCAGTTTTATTCAGCCATTTCTTTAGATATCAAAAACTCTGCTTCTGAATCAACCAAAGAAACACTGGTTTCTTTTTTGTAAGGGCCGTATGTATTGCCATCTAAACCCTTATACTGTGGAATATCTTTTAGTATTTTAACCTTTTTAAATCCTTCTGTTTTGGTTTTTTTGCTGATTTTTTGATTTTCAGCACAATCTATATAATTTTTTTCAAAATCAATAACGTTTTCTTTTATTTTTGAATAAAATATTTCTTCTTCGGGCAGGGTGTTTTTAGGTATGGAAGCAAGTTGAAGCGCATTCAAAACAATTTTTTTCATACGTATATTGACAATTTCCTGGAAAATTCTATTGGCATTTTCGTATTCTCTTATATTTATCAAAGAAGGGTTTTTTTGATTGTTGTCACCCAATATTTGAATATATGCCCTTGCTTGGGTGTAGAATTCATTATCTAATTCTGTCAGCCCCATCCCTGATTTTTCATTATTTTGAATATTTCTGAGAAGGGTATAATCAATTTTATCCATTAGTTTATTGCTTAATAGGAAAACTTTAAAAGCTTTGGTTGAAATATAATACTTATGACTTCTAATTTAACCAATGAGTTAATAACTGGCATTGTTTCAATTTATAGAAAGATTAAAGATAAAATTTCTAAAACTTATAATGCTTGGTTGAACCGCAACAGTTCAATATTAAATAAACCTTTTGATAAAATGAATCTAAGCGATTGTTATCAATACTGCGAAGTGATGACACGAACAAAAGGAACAAACTTTTATCTTGGTTTTACAATGCTTCCGAAAAACAAAAGAAGGGCAGTATTTGCTTCATACGCATTCTGCAGGTTTGTGGATGATATTGTTGATGAGGCAGAAGGAGAAGGCAGGAAAAAACTAGATTCTCTATTGTCAAAATGGGAGATTTATTTAGAAGATGTTTATCAAGGAAAAGGAGGCAAACACCCAATAACTCGTGCTTTGGCAGATTCTGTAAAAAGATATCCTCTCCCCAAACACTCATTCAAACGTCTTATTGACGGGGCCAGATTAGATATAATAAAAAGCAGATATGAAACTTTTGAGGAATTACTCGGTTATTGTGATTTGGTTGCGACCACCATAAGTGAAATTTCATTGGCCATATTTGGATATAGGAATACAAAAGCAGTTTTATATGGGAGATATTTGGCAATTGCGCTACAATTAACCAATATTATACGCGATGTGGGTGAAGATGCCAGAAGAGGCAGAATTTATCTCCCTATCGAAGACTTAAAAAGATTTGGTTATTCTGAGTCAGAACTTTTAAGATGTGAATTCAATGACAAATTTATTAATTTAATGAGCTTTCAAATCCATCGTACAAGAGAGCATTATAAAAAAGCAAATCCTTTATTGAAAATTGTTGAAAAAGATTCAAAAACTGGCGCATACCTGATGGGCGCAGTTTATGTTCACATATTAAATAAAATTGAAAAATTAGGAGTTCCGGTTTTTGAAAAACAAGTAGCCTTATCTTTTTGGGAAAAACAAACACTGCTTTTCGGCAGTTTAATTAGTTCAAGTGCATATGTAAAAGAAAATGAAAAAGGACCCGTAGTCTAGCGGTTAGGACGTTCCCCTCACAGAAACTTTTTTGGGTTGCCTAAAAAGTTTGAGAAGCATAAAACACTTCGCAAATTTGAAACCATAAAGAACTTGGTTTTCAAAAGTTTATCAAAAAGTTTTAGAGAACGGGAAAGATCCCCGGTTCAAATCCGGGCGGGTCCATCACAACAAAACTTTTGATAAATAACCTGGACAATTTTTTAATTTTTCAATAGCTAAAGCCACCATTTGTTTTGACAAGTCATCTGATTTTTTACTATATAGGGCCTCTAATAAATTTCTTTTAAAAATTTCAACACTGCCTATACTCAAATCTTTAAATCCTTGTTTTATATAATACTCCTCATTTAATTCGGGCAGCTCAATACTGCATCGTCTTGCTGTTGAATTAATATCTCCCAATAAAACCTGAAAATGGGTCACAACCGAAAGAGGTCTGTAATTAAACTGTAGATATTTTATTAATTCTGATAAGCTATACCTCATTGCTAGGGACATGGGTTTGTTGGATGTTAAATTTAACAATGCGATTCCAAACGAATAATTATTGTGATTTTTTGTATGAGCTCCGACTATATTCAAAGCCAATGTTTGAAATATTTCACCACTTCTATCAATTATGTAATGATAACTGGGTTGATTATATTTCGAAATACCTACCTTATAAGTTTCTTCCACAGTTTTCATTTTATTTCCTGTATGGTGAATAACAATTTGTGAAGGATCACTCAATTTCACTGGATCAAATTTTAAATCGGAATATAAAAACCTTCCTTGACTGAGACCTATGCTCACTTCAAAAGTTTTTATTTTTTCTTTCATTTTACATCAAGTATCCATATTTCAAAGTAGAGAGTTTCTCCTTTCAACTCATGATTGTAATCAATCGAAAATGTTGTTTCGTTCACGATATTTATCTCTCCTCTGCGGATAACGCCGTCCATCATTTGCGGGCGTTCTCTATAAATAACTTGCCCATTTTCAATCACAAACCCTATTGTTGCATAATTTTCATCAACGTAGGTTATGGTTTGATTTAGACTGCCCAACTCAAAAATTTGTCCGATTTCGAAGTTCGGTTTAACCACTATATATGAGTCTGTGTAATTCAAAATAGTATAACTTATATCATTATATGTGAAGGTTAAATTTTCTTCTACAAACATCCCATTCATAATCAAATAAGTTTCCAATTCCTCTCTTGGGTAATTTTGAACCAATGAAACATTATAATATCTATTTTGGTAATCAATCATATCCGGGTCTTTTTGTCCATATCCTAATTCTGGAGGTATGGTAACGGAATAATGATCGTTATTTTCTCTACCAATCAAACTATATGTAAAACCTTCAATAAATCCATTATTATCTCTTATTTCTATTTTTAAAGGAGATCCATTTTTATTTGAGTCAAGTATTTCTCCCCTGCTATTCGTTAGTATGTATTCCACATAAACAGTATCTCCAATTCCAATTACTCTAGTTTCGTTTTTTTCAGGAGGAGTGTCAATACACCCTGCGTTAAACAGTAATAAAAATATCAGAGACATAAAAATTATTTTTTTCATCATATCACCCTTTACTTTTCAACAACCACAAACTAAATCCGCTTATAATAATTAATCCCACACTCATTATTATAAAACTAACTCCATACGAATACACATCTGCTAAATAACCTGTTCCCAAAGCCCCGACAAAGCCTCCTGCTTTCCCGAATGCAGATAATCCCCCAGTCACTTCTCCATAAAATTCTTTTTTTATTTTCATACTCACAATACTATTTATTATTGGCCCCAACAGTATGTGAGATCCAATGCACACAGAATAAAACACTATGAATGATAACATGCCGTCGCTCTGGGACAAAAGAATTCCTCCGATTGCCATAATTCCGATCAAAAATACCAACGATTTAAAGTTTCCAAATTTTTTTGATAATTTTGGAATCATTGTAACAAACACAAAAAAAGATTCAGGAACCAAAGCAATTAAGATTATCATCCAGATGGGAAATCCTGTTTTAAAAATCATTATTGGAAAAAATAATGATATAGAAGTTGTAAACATAATAATTCCAAAATTTAAAATAAACATTGCATGAGCATTTCTTTTAAGGTTTTTAATTTCTTTAAATTCTTTCAGTGTTATTTTTTTATTTTTTAAAGTTTCAAAAATTTCTCCGGCAGTTCCAAATTTAAATACATTTGAAAATCCAAATAATATTGGAGAAACTATTACTATCAATGCCAAAACTCCAAAAAGAATAAAAAATGACAGATAAATATTGTCAACTTCCAAAATGCCAAAATAAAATAAAAAAGACAACAAAATTGCCCCCAGAATATAACCTATTTTTTGGGAGAATATGCATATTGAAAAAACAGAGCTCACTTTTTTTGTTATGCTCCTAAGCAGCGAATCAAAACTGATCCAAACCACCAACATCAAAAATCCATGAAGAATTCTAGTAAGAACTATTGCTTCAGGGTATAACCAACTCATTAAATATCCCAAAACAACAAATAAATAACTTGCGCAACCTGTAATAAATAACTTTGTTTTATTCACAAAATCTGTCAGCCTGCCTACAGGAATAGAAAAGATTATTCCTATCAACGGCAAAATAGAAAATAAAAGTCCCGTAGAGGTATTGTTCTGGGTTATCAAATCCAAATAAATTCCAAGTACTGGGCTCACAAAACCCCACCCAAACATGTAAAATCCAATCACACTTGCTAAAATAAGAGGTGTTTTTCCAATTTTCTTAGGGAACCAAGATTCAATATTTTTTTCAAGGGTTCTATATCTAATTGGATGTGGCATAATTATCACTCATCGTTTTATTTTAATAACCCTATATCGGTTTATTTTAATAACCCTATATCGGTTTTGGTAGATTATATAGATTAAAATAAATAAAAATGCTGAAACTAAAAATGCATACACTGAAAAAACTTTGTAGAGTGCCAGTGTAACACTAGTATAAAACATTACAATTGCAGGTATGAATCCCACACTAATAAACCAATGCGATCTCAAAATATATTTGTTTTTATCAGAATAGGGAAATTGCAGATGATGATATATGACTGGCATGGCAAACAAAGCTAGAGATAACACAGAACAAATAATTGCTGTTTCAAGCAGCCAAAGTTCTATTAAATTTTGGACGCTACCTGAAAAAATAACATTCAATAAAAAACCAAAAATTATTCCGATAAGACCCGTCAAGGTTCTTGATTCTGCCAAAACGTCTGACAAATGCTTTGCAATATCTGTATTTTTGATAGATTCTGATTTTTTCATGAAATTCTAAACATCCGCAATAATTATAAAACTTAATCTTAAAAAGAAACATATGAAGGCGCAAGTTAGTGTTGAGTTTTTGATTGTTATTGGAGTTATGATGGTGTTGCTACTGCCAGTAATTGTATATGCTTTTTCAGTATTAAATTTTGAGAATCAAATTAGAATTGATATATCCAAGTCCCAAACTGCTTTGGATAGGATTTCCAATACGGTTGATTCTGTTGGTTCTGCAGGTACTGGTTCTGCCTTATACACTGATATATTCGTTTCGAAAGTCCAAAATGTTAGAATTGAGAATGCAAATCAGGGGGAGATAATTTTTACACTTTTAACTTCGGACGGCACTACGAGCATGTATAGGATAACCCAATATAACCTTACAAATTCTGATAATAGTTTAGAAAATATAAAAACAGGAAATTATAGGTTATTAATAAATGCAACAAATTCTACACATGTTGACATATCAATGCCTTAATTCTTTTTCCCAACTGAAAATTCCTGCTGAACATTTTCATTTTCTTTGATCAGATCTTCTTTCATTTCATTCAGAATTTTCCTAATTGCTGGCTTCAAACTTTTTTCCTTCAATTTCTTGTCTATAAATGGAATGGCAATAAGCCCAAGTTTTTTTATATCTCTCTCAGCAGCCCTCACAACACCCAGATAACCAGCGTTTAAAAATTTAAAATGATATTCAAAATATCCTTTTGGATCAGACTTGATTTGCGTTTCCCATTCTAGATAAGTTGAGGGTTTTGTATTACTTTTTGTACTTGTACCCATAGTGTTGTTACACATTCAAACTTTAAAAATGTTTGTTTTTAGTTTTCCATATACAAACACCTAAAAATTAAAAAGAAAAAAAAGAGATTATTTTTTAATGTTTTTTGTTTTTTCAACCAATTCCAAAAATTCTGTGTCTTTTTCACAGGTATCCATCGAATTCACTGCATTCTGTGCAACATTTAAAACATCATTCAAGTCTCCGTCTTTTGCCCAATAACTTTCCTTAAGTATTTCACTATATTCTGCCACTGCTGCTGTGAAACGGAAACGTGGACTTGATTCGTTGAAAGGTTTGTCAATGTTGTTCACATAAATTTTTTGTTGTTTTTCAACAACCTCTTTTGTATCAATGTCGTTGTATCTTATTCTTACTATTGCGGCCAAATCATCTGGATTTGCATTGTCTTTGATTCGGATTTCGTATAATGCGGTTACTGTTTGTCCTGCGCCAACTTCACCAGCATCAACTGAATCATTTCTGAAATCTTCAGTTTCCAATCTTTTGTTTTCATAACCTATTAATCTGAACCTATCAACTGCGTTTTCATTGAATTCAACTTGTATTTTTGCATCAGAACCAATTACTTGGAGCATATCGACTGCACCATCTTCAAACAATCTATCTGCTTCTTCTTGGTCATCAATATAATAGTAATTTCCATCTCCATGATTTGCCAACTGCTCCATCAAAACATCATTGTAATTTCCCATTCCGAAACCCAATGCAGTCAAGGTTATTCCTTTATCAGCATCGTTTTTAATTTGTTTTAAAATGGAATCGGCGCCAGTGTGTCCAACGTTTGCAACACCATCACTGCAGAGAATAATTCTATTTATTTTTCCTTCTTCATAGCCTTCTCTTGCCATTTGGTATGCGATTGCCAAACCTTCTTCAGCATTGGTTGATCCGCCAGGAACAAGTTCTTCAATAGCATTCATTATTTCATTTTTGTTTGAAGTTAAATCAGAAACTTTTTGCCCGTTTGAACCGTAAATAACCAAACCAATTTTATCCCCCTCTTTTAGGTTGCTAGCTAATTGTCTTAAACTGTATTTAACTAATTCTAATCTATTTTCCCTATTCATTGATCCGGAAACATCAACTACAAAAATCATGTTTGCAGCTTTCCTTTCAGCTAATGAAACTTCTTTTGCTTTAATGCCAACTTTTATCAAATGATAGTTTGGCTGTCCGAATTCTGATTTTGCACCTTCCAAGTATATTCCAAAAGTATCCTCTGGATTTGCGTAATCCTGATCAAAGTAATTTATGAATTCCTCAGTTCTTACAGAATCTTTATCGGGCCAGTTTCCATTTTCAATCCAATATTTTACTATTGTGTAAGATGCTGTATCGACATCCATCCCAAAGGTTGAAAATGTTTCATCTTCAGTTGAAATGAAAGGATTAACTCCGTAATTTTCAAAGAAAACTAAATCGTATGGTTCATCGTTTGGCCAATTCAAATCCGAAGGATACATTCCACCATCACTCACAGGGTATCCTCCCATATTGTAGTTTTCTCGGGGGGCAGTAGATGTTTGTTCTGAAATCAAAGAGTTAATTTGTTTTATAATGTCAGGATGGTGGCCTTGCGAATACCGTTCCCCTTCAACAAGAGATCCATTAGCTGTTGAATCAGGCCCTGAATCAATACATCCCATCAACACAACCAAACAAATCATAAAACTTAGTATTGCAAATTTATTCATATTTATCACCTAATCTAAGTTTGATTTTGGGAGTATATAAAAGAAAAAGAAATTGTTAGGTTTTAACCTAACACGCCAAAGAAAAAAAAGAAAAAAAAGTTTAATCCCTAATACCTTCAGGCTTGACTTTGAATACTGTTTCGTTGTCGGGCAAACAAGGGCTGTCAACTAAACGTGCAACTCTTTTATCGTCTTTACTTTTTCTCAAATAAACTCTGTAAGTCGCAGCGTGTCCAAGAACATTTCCACCAATAGGTGTTGTTGGATCACCAAACAATATTCCTGGGTTGTCCATAACTTGGTTGGCTATCAAAATTGCCAAATTATGTTTGTCTGCAAGCTGTTGCAATATATGAATATGTTTGTTAAGTTTTTGTTGTCTTTCACCCAGGGCCCCTCTGCCTGCATAATCTGCCCTGAAATGTGCTGTCAAAGAATCAACAATTATTAATTTGATGTTGTTTTCTTTAATTATTTCATCAGCTTTTTCAATTAAAACAATTTGATGGTCTGAATTAATTGCTTTTGCAACCAGAATGTTGTCAAGTATTTGTTTTGGATCTAAACCATGCGCTTCTGCAATTTGCACAACTCTGTCGGGCCTGAATGTGCTTTCTGTATCAACCCACAAAGCACCCCCTTCCAAACCTCCTTTTTCTTTTGGAAGTTGTACATTAACTGCTGCTTGAAAATTGATTTGGGATTTTCCCGATCCAAATTTTCCGTAGAATTCGGTGATTGCCATCGTCTCAATTCCTCCTCCTAAAAGTTCGTCAAGTTTTTGTGAACTTGTAGTTATACGTCCAATTCCCTTTCTTTTTTCCATAATATCACTAGCCGTTTCGTATCCCATTTCTAACGAGTCTCTTGCAGCAGCAATAATTTTTTTTGCAGTTTCAACACCCATACCTGCCACTTCTGACAGTTCGTGTGCAGACGATGCTGCAATTTTTTGAATATCGTAACCTGCAGATGATAATTTTTCAGCTGTGGCAGGTCCTACACCAGGTAAATCTTCAAGATCCATATAATCACCTATTTATTTGGGAAAACCAACAGTTTCAAATCACCTATTTTTAATGTATAAAAAACATTTCCGTTTTTGGAAACATTTTTCCACATCGCCCCAACACTTGTCAGAGATTCCTTGCCCTCTTTGTCTAGTGTGGGCTGGACAATTCTAAAATCAGGTTTGTTTCCGCCTCGGGTTCGGTTTTCTTCAACAGCTTTTTCAAGCGCTTCATAAGATTCATCTAATTCATCTTGTGATGAGTCAGATACATCTTCCATATCAATAAGTTTTGTTTCTTTTTTCATACATACACACCTCCTCTCAGTGTTCCGCTAAAGAACATTATTCATTTTGACAAGAGCATTTAAAAAGGCGCGGAGAGTGGTTTTCCAGATCCTTTAATCAAAACTTTTTAACAATTCTCAATTTTGAGCAGATTATAAATATTTATAAATCTTGCCTCTATTTTAAAATACAGTGAGAGATATCACAATACTTATTGGAAGTGATAATTATGAATAAGACTAAATTAATTGCTTTAGTAATTTTTATGGCTCTGTTAATGGGCGGATTGAGTTTTGCGACTGTATCTGTTGGGGATATTAATTTAATTCCAGATTTAGATATTTCCAGATTTTTACCTTATAATATAACCGCAAACATCACCAACACAACCGAATTGTCCTCAGTTACTGTTAATATTTCCGGAATAAACGGGGAAGGTGTTGTATGCTGGGATTATTATGTTAATGGAACTTGTGGAAGTGAAGAACTATCTTTTCCAATGGCAGATCAAGGAGAAGGAATTTGGTTAAAAGAGAATATTTATCCAGATTATATTTATCCAGAAATTTATTTTGTCGAATCAGATATCACCTGGTATAATGAACCTGAGGATATTAGGATGTGGAGGGGAAATTATCATTTATTTAATTTTACAAATTCTTTTGATATGGAAAATAACATGAGTTTTTGGATCGAATTTAATTCAATTGCAGCTGCAGGTAATTCAGTTGATTTATCTGTTTAT
>JAHKLX010000110.1 GCA_020854835.1 Microcaldota archaeon | reverse complement strand
GGACATGGATCTTCGCCATAATACTTTGCTTGAAGTCCTGCAGTCTGAATTTTTCCGTAAGCTGCAGACAGAAGATCTGGTGGGCGCTGAGCATATGGGGGGATGCACATTGTTTGAAGAACGGGAGAATGTGGAGAAGATATTGAAAGAGATATCTTCGGATTATGCTAAAAGGAATGAAATATCAGAATAAACCTTGCCGAAAAACACATCTTAACAGGTCAGCGCTTTTCCCCTTCGATGGAGCGCAGTCAAAGAAATGCAAATCGCCTTATGCGATACGCATAAGCCTAATATCCACAAAATTTTTGTTTTATTCTTGGAAAAATTAAGTTATAATTCTAATAGTCAGATGTTTCTGAAAAACGGTAAATATTTCTACAACGAAACATAAAAATATTATTTAAATATTAGGGGGGAAAATGAGAATGAGACGAAAAACACTTCGATATTTATTGATCGGGCTAATGGTTTTATCATTAATTACAGCAATACCGATTACAGCACATGCGGATGATAGCTATGATGCAGTAATTGATGTTGTTAATGGTACAGGTACCGGTGATGGGTGGACTTATGAATCAGGGGAAATATGGATCAATGAGAGCGGTTCGTATTTTATAAGCGGAGATGGGATACAAACCAGCAATAGGATACAAGTCAAAGCCGGCATTACTGCGGCGGTTACCCTTGACGATGTAAACATAAACACTGTTCTTCCTTTTAACTGTGGTGACAACTCAAATGTCACTGTAGTTCTTGTGGATAACAGCGAAAATATCTTTAGTGGCGGTGGGGCTCATGCCGGTTTAAGAGTTGCACCTACGGCGACTCTCACGATTACGACAGCAGGCCAAAGCATAGGTAACGGCTCATTATCAGCACAGGGCGGTGAAGACAATTCCTCAAATTGGGCATCTGCAGGGATTGGAGGAAGTCAATTAGAGCAAAGCGGCACGATCGTGATCAATGGTGGAACGGTATATGCGAAGGGTGGAAACGGAAGACCGTCGGGCACTTGGACCGGGCCCGGTGGGGCAGGCATTGGCGGAGCATCGGGCAGAGCTTGCGGTGATATCACAATAAATGGAGGTAATGTAACAGCTTTTGGAGGGGATGTCAATCCAGAGGGCGCAGGCATAGGCGGCGGAAGCTCAGATCCATCAACATATATCGGGAAAATTACAATAAACGGTGGTAGGGTAAGAGCATATTCCGGACAAACAGGTACAAGTGGTACGGGTATAGGCTTTTGTAGTGCGATTGCAATCGCCGACGCTGCCGATGTCAATGCATATTCATCAGGCAATTATCCTGCCATTTACGGCACAACAGATACTACTGGGCATAGTGCATTTTTACTAAATTTCATGCTTGATGCATCTGTATCCCAGGATACCGACATCACAATAACCCAAAAAGACGATAGCGGGGACAATTTCCAACTTATGCTCCCAAACGGTTATAAAAACCTTGCTGCAACAGTTGGAACCTCAAATAATTATACGGGCGATTTATCTGATGGCTCAAAGAAAATTGTTGCTTTGTCAGATGAAGGCACAGAATTTCCGGGAATTTGGGATTCTTCCGGTACGGCATTGTCTTCTTACAGCGTCAAACTGAAAGCAAATCCGGTATGCATGATCAACTCCACGGAATATGAAACTTTGGATTCGGCCTTGGCGAACGTCACCTTCGGACAGACCATTAAATTATTGACCGATATCACCCATAATTCAAGGATCAAGATTGATAGCAACGGATTTGATTTAACCCTGGATCTAAATGGTCATACACTAACAGTAGAGGCTCCGAGCAGTTGCATTGAGATACATAATAGTTCCAACATCAGCGTGATAGATAGTGTTGGAGACGGCATGCTCATTGCAAATACAACCGGAGACGGAGCCATTGCACTGAGAGCAGAATCTTATGGCAATATAATGGTCGACGCACCTTTGACAATCAATGCGATGAGTAGCAATAGCAGGGGCATTCGTACTTATGCAGCAGGGTCAGTAACTGTAACGGATGCGGAGATAAATGCCAGTAAAATTGGAGTCGAGTCATACGGAGACTGGAACTATCATCAGGATGCCAGTACCATCACTGTCACCGGAAATATTACGATGTCCGGTGACTCCACAGAATATGGAGCATACGCATACAGTGGAGGCGAAGTGACGATAAACGGGGATGTTGAAGGCGCAAACACCGGCTTGTGCTCAGATGGGGGCACACTTACTGTTACGGGTGACGTTTCCGGCAACACCGAGGGAGTACGGATGTACTCGGACGGGGGAAATATAACTGTTACAGGAAATGTATCATCACCTGGGAATTACAGCTATGGCATACTTGCGAGCGGGGGAACCATCGCGGTCACTGGAAACGTATCAGCAAACGGGAGTAATGCCATCGCTGTATGTTCAAACGGGAGCGGATCCGTTATGGTGGGGGGCAATGTGAACGCCACCGGGACAAGTTCCTTCGGCGCCGAGGTTTGGGACAACTCATCAGTAAAGATAGATGGTATAATCAATGCTACCGGCTATGTCAGCATTGCCGGAACGGTTAAGGGTCCTGGGGACACCTACGAACCCACTAAGCTTGCCGGCTATTATACTTATGCAAATTCATCTAACCTTTTAAATTACGTTTTAGTTAAAGGAATATACCAGGTGACATTTGATACGCAGGGCGGCAGCACGATTGAATCAGTGACAACGGGTTACAACACAGAAATCACTTCGCCAACCGAACCAACCAGGACCGGGTATACATTTGGAGGCTGGTACAAGGAAGCTGCATGTACGAATGCCTGGAACTTTGCAACAGACAAAGTGACGACTGCAACAACGCTTTTTGCAAAGTGGATCCCGAATCCATTTATGGTGACCTTCAATACTCAGGGTGGTAACACGATTGGATCGGTTACAACGGGTTACGATACAGCAATTACAGCACCGCCGGCACCAACAAGATCAGGGTATAATTTTGGGGGCTGGTACAAGGAATCTGCCTGCACCGATGACTGGGACTTTACAACAGATAAAGTGACATCGGCCACTACGCTTTACGCAAAATGGGCACCAAACACGTACACCGTCAAGTTTAACACTAACGGAGGGAAAGGAACGATGCCTTCCTTGTCTTTGGCATATAATACCTCAAAGACTTTGACAGCAAATGCATTCAAAAAGACAGGCTATTCTTTCCTCGGCTGGGCAAAGACTCCAACCGGTGCAGTGGTCTATAAAGACAAAACATCGGTAAAGAATCTCACCGCCGCAAACAGGGGGACCATTAACCTGTATGCAAAATGGGGGCCACCAATTCTGGAAGCAAAATCACAAAATTATACAAGCATTAAGATCTCATGGGCATATGCAGGGAGTGCGACTTCCTACAAAGTCTATCGTGCAACAAGAGCAAAGGGGACATACTCCCTGGTGCACAAAGCCACATCAACTGCCAGATCCTGGATTGACAGAGGACAGAAAACCGGAAAAACCTACTACTACAAAGTTTATCCGGTAGCCGGCGGAAAGACCTACAAGTTCAGCACCTACAAATCCGCCAAAGCGGTGCCGACGGCACCCACTGTGAAAGCGTTCAAATATACAACTTCATCTGCCAAAATTACATGGACCGGAGTTGCAGGTGCGACAAAATATAAGATATACCGTGCTACCAGTTCAACCGGAATGTATTCTTTAGTTTACACGGCATCATCAAAGGCCAGATCCTGGGTGAACACTGGGAGAGCAGTTGGCAAGACCTATTACTACAAGGTGAGAGCATACCATCTTGAAGGGAAAACTAAAGTATACGGAAGTTATTCATCACCACAATACGTAAGATTTTAAGCTGACCCAAGGGGCCACCGGGAAACCGGTGGCTCCTTTTTTGATTTTGAACAAATAACTGCAAGTATAAGTAATTTTCTTATTTGATTGAAAAAAAACACTAAAAACATTATAATAAAAGAACGAAGTTTATGCCGCAGAACGGAGGAGAAAACGCTATGGATTTAAAAGAAGTTATGGATCAGAAAAATTTCGTTATTGTTGG
>JAHKLX010000117.1 GCA_020854835.1 Microcaldota archaeon | reverse complement strand
TGCATCTTATCCCGAAAATTTTGTTATCCCGAAGAATGCTTTTAATGCTAGTAATTGCAAGGCTTTATGTCTGCAAATTTCGGGATAACTTAATACTATAAACCTAATAGCTTACGTAGGGTTTCTTCATCATCCTTATCCCAGATGATGGGTTCCTCTATTTTATTCTCTTTTAAGCAGGCTTTTTGGATAGCCTTCCTTTTCATTTCTGTATCAGCATACGCATACACTCTGGTGGTTTCAATTTCTACATGTCCCAGAAATTCAGCAAGTAGTGCAAGCGGCATTCCTCCGCGGTATAGATGAATTGATCTCGTATGGCGAAGCTGGTGAGGATGAACGCGTTTTGGAATTTCATCACATACTTGAGCAGCACATTTGCCATACCTCATTATGAATTTTTCAACATTGTCGGGTGACATCTGGTGCTTTACTCCATGGATTACCGTATAGAAAAGATAATCATCCCGGCATGTATTGCCCTTATGGAACTGTTCCAAATATAAATTAAGATGCTGAACCGTTTTGTCCATCAACGGAACCGTTCTTGTTTTTCTACCTTTCCCTAAAAGATGCACATATGGGTTTTTACTATTAAGGATGAAATCCCCCAGTTTAAGATCCAACATCTCCTGACACCGGGCTGCTGTATCATACATCAGTATCATAAAAAACCGGTCGCGAATACCTACTTTGCGCCTTGTGTCAGGAACATCCAACAATGCCTTTAATGCTGGTTCAGTCATAAAGTCTACGATTGTCTTTGCTGCCTTCTGTATTGGAACTTTTGTCAACTCCATCCTCACAGAAAGATTTGCAACATCCTGTAGCCCGGCATATTTTGAAAAGGATCGAAGTGCCATGAGACGCTGATTTCTTGTTGACGGAGAGCAGTGTCTGTTATTCTGGAGCCAGTCCAAAAAATCCGCTACATTTTCAGCATTAAAGCAGCCGAAGGATAGTTTAGATAGAGGTGTATTCTTCTCTGAACCAAGAAATCCTATGAAAAGGTTTAAAGCCAGACGATAAGATTTTACTGTGTTAGGACTGTAGCATTTTTGCCTCGGAAGGTAAATAGTTAGGAACTCGCGCATTGTCCTGTAAAAACTGATATCCTTGATGTTCACAAACCCACCTCCGGCAAAAGTATTTCATACGATGAAAAGTCCATCTGCGACATGTGTGGGAATATCTCCGGCACAAGGTGAATGTAATAAGCCGTATCCGAAAACCGTTCATGCCCCATATATGCACTCAAGTAGGGAATCATTGCTTCTATGTCCTTGCCCTCTTTCATCCACTGGTATAAACGCCTCGTAGCAAAAGTGTGACGAAAACTGTATGGCCTAGGAGTGTCACCACCATATGTACCAATACCGGCAGAGTTCCAGCACTTCTTGAATAGACTGGCAAAACCAATACCTGTGTATGGGTTTAGGTGCTCTAATTGTGAAGGGAAGAAATATTTACTTTCCGGACATGTTTTCTGAAGGAGCGTAGCATAATTTCGGCAGATTTCTAATAAATCAGCTGGTACTATGACCAGACGGTTCTTATGCCCTTTGGATTCCCGTATTTGTAGTTTACCGTTAGTCAAATCAATATCCGTAGTTTCGAGGATGCGTGCTTCATGTGGACGAAGCCCGCAACAGTATAGCATGCGGAAAATGACCGGAAGTGCAAGATGTCGTAATGTACACCGTTTGTTTATCTCAAGATTATCAACTGCCGCAAAAAACAGTTTTAGTTCTCTGTCGGTAAAGATATGGGGAGATTTTTTCTTTCCACGTGTACATTTAGGTCCCGCATCTGTAGGGACAACATACGCCTCAAGACCAAGCCTTTGTATGTAACGCGCAAGTTCTCGGACAGGTGACATTCTATTTTGAAAAGTAACTGCACTCTCGGTTGGACTAACGACAGCCCAATGCTGTCCGATTTCAACCGTAAGACTTTTTTCTTCCGAGAAATTCTTTAAACAGAATGTATCAAAGTTTTTCAGAACCCTTTCACTTTCAAGATAAGGATAGCCAACAGAATGTTTCTGGTCTATCAACCCTTCAATGTAACTGCTGAGTTTACTATTAAATGTGTATTTCATTTGTTAGCTCCTTTCTCAGACATGGGATTCCATAAAGACTGATGGGACATTTACCCAGATGCGATTCCTGCAGTGCAAGATACGGTTTGCTAGAATCACTACTTTTATGTCCAAGTACCTCACTTATGGTTTCCAATGGGATCTCTGCTTCCAGCATCCAGTTTCCAAGTCCGCGCCTGAAGCTGTGCATTCCTTTACGTTTATTGGGAATCCACTCTATTCCTGCGGCAATGGCGTTTCTGCGGACAATCGAATGGCCACTCCAGCTTCTTAGTGGACTATATGGCGGTCTTACCCTTAGAAATATATACTGTGAATCAGATTGAGGACGACCATGCAGTATATAATCAGCTATGGCATTACATACTGATATTTCCACTGGGAGAGTAAGGTGTATATCTGTTTTATACTGTACTATTCTTAATTCTTTTCTGTTCCAGTCCACATCTGAAAACTTGAGCCCGAGGATGTCAATGGAACGGAGCCCCGTGTTTTTTGCCAGCATAATTATCGCATAATCTCTTTTCCCGCATTCTGTAGTACGATCTGGTGCTGAAGCTATCATTTCAGCTTCAGCCAGGGTAAAACCAGATGAGTACTTTCGATGAACTGGAGCTGGTATCTGTAGCAACAATCTCATATCAAAAGAAATCATATTGTTTTCAGTAAGGAAATCAGAAAACGCACGTATAGCAGAAAGTACATCTCCTACCCGGGAATACTTTTTTGCACCAGTATTTAAATATTCGATGATATCATCCCGAGATAGTTGATTAAGTGAATTGTACCCTCTATCCTCGCAGAAGAAAAGAAAATGGCGAATGACTGGTTTTTGTCCCCTCATGGTTGTTATTCTGCATCCGGAACTAAGTCTTTTGTCTATATAGTTATTAAGGCATTTCTCAAAAGGTGGGCTTAGTTTTCTCATGCCCCAATGGGGAAGATGATGCCATTGGATGTGTCCAGATCTATAGCATTCTTGAATACGTTCAGTAATGGTCCTGAGATTCCTAAATTTTGTTTCCGGAATGAGCCCTGCTTCGTATTCAGCCCGTGTTTGGAGAACAAGTTCCAACGCCAGCTTTTCTGAGTAGAACAGTTCATTTGCTTCATTATGTTTACGCATAATGAGATTAAACCCATAGCACTGATATAACTGCAGTGTCTTTTTCTTAATGCCATATAAAATTAAATCTTTTTTAGTCATATCAATCAGTGTTGACAGTAGCATAGTCTTCTTCATATGACGATTCCTCCTGTAATTGTTGTCGGGAATTCCCGCTATTTACAATTATATAGAGCGTCATAGAATACAGGTAAAAGATTATCCCGAAATTTATGTCTTACTGTTAAGGTATATCAAGGGGTAGATACATTCTTCGGGATAACAAAATTTTCGGGATAAGAT
>JAHKLX010000105.1 GCA_020854835.1 Microcaldota archaeon | reverse complement strand
ATTGGGAGAGACTAGGGTGTAGCGATCTGCTGCCACACTTACATCTTTAGCTTGAAATCTTACATCTCTAGCATAATTTCCATCAATCAAAAAACCTCCAAAACCTCTAATACTCTGTTGTGTAGCAAGAGCAGTAGCAGAGTTAGAAGCCATGTCATCTTCGTCTAGGACTTCATTTATAACTGTGCTTGAACCCACGTCTATAGAGGTGGCTGTTATAACATCGTGTGTGCCGTCGTTGTTATGTTCTTGCTCTATTACATCTATGATTGCTTGTTGTTGAGTTACGTCACTTACAAACTCCACTACAGAGCCCACTGCATGATCTTGGTCTGTTGAGCCAGCTCTCGCCCTTGTTAGTCCAGTTAGAGTGTTGCCAGCGACCGCCGTGTATTGAACGTATTCTCTCTTAGAAGCAGGGAGTGGATCACCAGATGAGTCAATTCGGCTAACAATAAATAGCCCAGGTTTGTTAGGAATGTTGGTTGTGTTATTAAGTGCAACGGACGCAACTTCACCAACATCAAGTTGTGCGTCTAGTGTTTTTTGGAGCCCATTTACGAGCGGTGGGTATAGTAATGACATATCTTTCTTATAATTTTTATATTGTCAGGTTTGCAAGTTAAATATAGTCGTAGGTACTTCGATCATCCCAGATATAGGTATAACTATCCGTCCCACCAGCATATCCAATCTCCATAGGATCAACAGTTTCATCTATTCTTTTTATCTTCCACCTGGCGTCTGCTTTACCCGCAACATTTACTGAGCCAGGTCTAGCCCAACCAATATAAGTAATATTTGCAGTGGTTTGATCTATTAACATAGATTCATCAACCTCTTTGGTGACCTTATATCCTTGAGAATTTTGATCTCCACCGGCCCTACCGTGCTCTGCCATGTCAATTACATTCCCGGGTAAAGGTCCATGTGCTCCAAATAGTATTTTGTAGATTGATTTAAGATTCATAGGGAATATAAGAGTCCATCTCTTTTTTAATTTCTGATTGTTGTTTGGCTAAATAAGCAAACCTAGCTACATAATTGATTCTCTTTTCAGACAATGGAGGTGAGCCTAGCTTCATCTCTAAATTCCTTAGAGCCCACATAATACTTTCTCTAGAGGGTTTGTCAGATTGAGTTTTGGCATACTCAAGTAGGGTATCAATCTTGTCTTGATATTTACTTACCTCGTTTCTGTCTAAATCAAATACATCGGCTACAGCGTTTTGTAAAATTTCACTTTTACTTGAGGTAGAGACAACTGTCTCCTCTGGAGTTTTAGCTTCTTCTACTTGGTTCTCCGGTGTGTCTTTGACTGTTATGCTCATATTCTTGCTCTTAATTGTTGAGGTTGTGATAACTGAGGTGCTCTAATCATAGCAAACTGTTCTGACTGAGCTGGTCCGCCAAGTGTAGGCGTGGTAAGGCGTGTTTTTCTCGCCTTTGTTCGCTGATCAACCAACTTGGCTTGTGATGGTTTTGGCGGGGTGACCTTTTTAAGTCTTACACCACTACCTCTTCCGGATAATTTAACGCTAGGAGTACCCTTAGAGTCAAACTTTAGGTTATTTAGTTGAGTAGCTTCTGCCTTGGAGAGTAGCCCCTCATCTACTAAATTGTCTAATACTCCTTTTGATACGAGTATCTGTCCGTTTATCTCTCGTCTTCCCTCGGCTAGATATTTAAGCATTGCCGGTCTATCTTTAGTCTTGGCAATCTTTTCAATTTCGTCTAGTACATGTAGTGTTTTAAGATCTACCTTTTGTCTAGCAATGTCATAGTATTCTACGTCTTTCTTCTCAAGACCAAGTGCCTCATAAAGCTGATCTGTCTGGCTTTTGGGAATATCTCCGGCACTTGATCTAGTTAAAATATTGAGTCCTTCCTTCCACCTTTCAGTTTCTTTAAGAGCTGTTTCGTATCTGTTGCTCTCTGGCATATCGGCTACTTCTCTGATCTTATCTAGGTTTATAAACGAAACGGTATCTTCACTCTTGTCATAGTAATATAACTTTCCCTCTGTGATCTCTGTTTCTCCACTCTTAGCTGATTTTTCTAGTTTAGCCTTAGCTTCTCTCTCTGCCTTGTTCGTAGCTGATTGGATCTTAGCTTGACTTGCATAATCCATGGCTAGAGCTACGTTTTGTTCTGCAAGATCCTTAAACTTAGCAAACTGGCTTCCTACCAAGTGAGCCACGTCACTACTTCGTGAGGGATAAACAGGCATTTCTAGTGCTCCTAGGGCCGCTTCAGTGGGTGTTTTTCTACCCTGCAACACAGCCATTGGTTCTCCTATATAGGGATGAGCTGTTTGCTCAAAGGCATATCCTCCCAGTTTTGCTAGTTTGGAGAGAGCTGGGTCATCTTGCTGATAAATTGGTGCTCCATAAAAAGTCTGATTTGAAAGAAGCTGAGAGCCCGTAGAAATAGGCATTGAGAAGTAAGTTCCAAGTCTCTCGGTAGCCCCTGCAATATCTCCCTTAATAAGAGAACCAGCTATTTCAACAGTTCTTCTTGGAACCGTGCTTATAGAGGGTAAAATTGGAATAAACCAACTTCTTCCAGGCGAAACGGGTATCTCTAGGGATAGTTCCTTCCCCCCTTTGTTCTCATGCATTCCCTTACCAGTTAATCGTCTGTTTAGTTGATCATAAAGTAGATAGGTTAAAACAGTTCCTATCAAGAATCTTCTGTTTAGATTAAACTCTGCTTTTGAAAAGTTTTTGGGGTTAATTGCTTTGACATTATTTACCCAAAAGTTAATCATAGCCTCTCTAAAGTAAGGAGCCATAAAAGTTGTATTAACAGCATTCTTAACATTTTCTGGTCTATCAAAGTTATCCACTATCCCATCAAAGTTTTTTAAGGTATCCGCTGCTAGTTTTCGAGCTTCTTCGTGAGCCATTCCACCCTTAATGCCGGAGTTGTATGTGTCCTTAAAAGTATCTACCCTCAACATAGGCATAAATCTTTTGAATGTAGCCTCACCAAACCATTTATCAAACTTCTCCCCCACAACTTCTTTTAAGCTACTGTCTTCCATTAGATTTTTATGAGCCTCTGAGTAATCATACTCGCTCCAATTACTTATCCCTTCCTCTGCCATCATCTTGAAATATTCGTCATTAGATTTAAGATAATCTAGCGACTTTTTTTCACTCATTGATCTAGTAAATGCCACGACCGGACTCTTAATTCTCCCGGCAGTTGCTTGTTTTATTACTTGCATTACACCAAACGAGTTGACAGGGGTGTTGGGGAATCCTGCCGCCAGCCTAACTTCTTGCATGGTTCTGGCTACATCAGCAGTAAACTTGAGAACCCCCCCTTCTGATTTGTACTCAAAAATAGAGTTAATGGGCTTTGCTACACTAGGTGGTGCTTTGTAGTCCTCAACAATAAGTGTTTTTCCCATCGTTGTTCTTGATTTGGGGAAAAATGGAGCGTCTATTCTCTGCCAGTCTTTTGGAGCCTTGCTCGCTGGTAAAAGATGATCTGAAGAGAGTAGGTCGTCTGCTAGTTGCTGATTGGCCAGTGCCCTATCTAGCTGATATTTATAATGTGCAATAAGTTGAGAGGGGTGAGTAAATTTGGGGGTTAGTCCCAATGCAATTCCCTCCTCATAAGAAGGAATAACCTTCTCTTTGGTAAATGAGGGCTTGCCCGAAAGTCCCCTAGCTCTAATTATCTCTTCCGGGCTCTCTTTCCAGACTTGGTTGACATAGTTATCCAGATATCCAATGTCCAGTCCTTTATCTATTCCCTGCTGTCTTAAAACATCATAGGAGTTTCTAAGTGAGTCAATGGCTTCGTCATATTTATCTATATCTAAACCTAATTTCTTGGCAGTAGCGTCCGTTGGGCTCTGAGCATACTGAACTATCTTCCAACCATCATCTTCTGGTATATCTGAGATATTTGGTGTGTTAAAAGCCATTCTGTTGGCTTCTGCTCTTGCGACCAGTGAAGATCTTCTCCAGTCTAAAACAGACCCCCTCACATCCTCCGGAGCGTTCTTAAGAGGATTAAATATATCATTGAACCAAGATTTAAGTCTGGGTTGAGCAATCTCTTGCTGAAGTGCTTCAGCCACTCTCACATCCACCTCTTCCTCCGTTAACTCATCTTGGATTGTGGGGATCTTTGTTTTATTAAGTTCTCTTTTGGTTTCTAACTCTCTTTTGTATCTTTTGTTAATTTCATCTGCTTCCCATTCAAAAGGATCTACTTTATTCTTGATAATCTCCATCGCCTGATCTCGTGAGATATCCTTAATCTGAGTGTTGTTGTATCCCAACTCTTTAAGTCCCTCTGTAGGATCAGAGATGGTGTCTAGTGTTACTGGTTTAGTTCTTATTCTTGCTTGGTCTTTAGGAATTTCATCAAGATTTATTTCACCACCATCCTTAAATCCCTCTAATTTCATTTGTTCTGGAGTTTTAGCTGTAAGATGGTAAACTTTCCCATCAATCATCTTTCCTGCTATACCTTGCTGAGTATCATCTATTAGACTAATTGCTTTATTTAATTTTCCTTGAGGAATAGTTTGAAAAGTTTTTTCTCCAGTGTTTTGATCAATTATCTGTACAACCGATGGCTCAATTTTTGGTGTTTGTGCTACTTGTCCCACTTGTTCTGGTATTAAGCCCGCTATTTCTGTTTCAACATCACCAGCTTTTGCCGAGTCCACTGAATAACCAAGTTTAGTGATGTCTTCAAATTTCTTAAAAAGCTTGTTAATATCGCTCATTACTTCATGAGATCCACCCCTGTCAGGGTGATTTCTCAGAGCAAATTGTTTCCATGCTGCTTTATATTGCTCTGGAGATGAATCCGGGTCTATCCCAAGTTTCTGAGCCAACTCTCCCTTAATGTTTCCTAGTTCCCTTGAGGCTTGTTGCTGACTTTTTGCAGTGGGATACACACCAAAAATAGAAGACATTGCCATATTGGCAAATAAGTCAGAGATAAATCTATTTCCTACTGTTTCAAAGTAGTTGGCATCCTTCTCAAGTGCATCTATTCCAGAATAAACGGCAGTTCTACCAGGGGATAAAATAGCTCCTTTAAGTCCATATTGAGCAATTCTTTTTGCAAACTCTAGAGTACCTTGAGCAACCTGACCTGAGAGAGCTTCTTTTGTGAGTGGTTCTAAAAACGGAAGTGTTTTAGAAGCTTTGGTTAAAAGTTTTTCAGTGGCGGGATCAGTAATCCCAAAAATAGGAGATCTAATCATCCCCTGGCTGGCTCCCTGTAACACGCCCTCCTGTATTGGTTTTCCCTGAATAAGGTTGGATATTGCCTGACCCCCACCTCCCATACCAGCTCCCATAGCCATTCTCTGAGGTGTTGCTAAAGGATTTGTTAGTGTTCCTGCAACCTGTCCAGCAAGTTGAGCAACTTGACCCGTTGGGGTCTGTGGTTGATAGTTTTGAAGATTTTGAGGAAGTAATTTGTTATCAAGCCCCGTGCCCATTGTTTGAGCTCTAGTCATACCCGTCCCAAAAGAATAAACAGGATCTGTTATTTTTTGAGGAACAGTTGTCTGCATTGCTCGCTCTCTATTTCTGGCTTGCCAGTCTTGCAATGGAGTTCCCATACCACGCTGCTGTTGGAACTGTCCTAGTTGTTGAAGTCCTCTTTGTGCTGAGGAGATAGCTTGACCTGGAGGAGTTAAATTGAAAGCAGCTCTGCCCACATTCCCAGCAGTCTTCCCTATTTGGGGATTGGACTCAAAGAAATCTTTGGCTTTTTTTACTATGTTAGCTATAGAAACTCTGGAGGTATTTTGACTCATACCCTTAATGTTAAGTAAGGCAAATTGAGGTTTGCAAGTTACCTCCCGCCGTAAGCTACATCAAAGATACTTTGTAGTCTTGGATCTTGATTGTAAGCTACTCTACCTATAGGCATATTGGTCTCATCATCAATTCTGCCAATCATCCCCGGTTGAGTTGGTGCTTGTCCTCTAGTTATATCCAGATTAGATTGAGGTGCCTGAGCCGTTACGTCCTGGAAAGCTCCAAAGGCTGCTTGTCCTGATTGACCAGCTGATGCTAACTGTGCTTGTCTGTTTTGAAGTTCCATTAAGCTAGCTTGTCGCATAGCCTCTAGTTGTTGATGGAACTGTCTGTCTTGCAGATCTACTTGGTACATCTGGTTTCTTACCTGTTGCAGCAGATCTAGTTTCATAGCACCCTTGTTTTGTCCTGCTTCTGCACCCATACGGTCTATCTCCAGCATCTTAGCTGCAAAGTCCCTCTTAATCTCATTCTCTGCTCTCTGTTTTTCGGCTACTAGCTGTTGCTGACCCATTGAATACTCTTCCTCTACTCTAGTTCTCTCACTTTCAATTTGCCTCATGGCAGTGTTAAAATCGGTGGCAGTGGCCTGAGCTCTTCGCTGTTGCTCTACATTACCAAGTTCGGTGAAGGCCTGACCCGCACTAGAAGCTCCCCCAAATCTTTGCTGACCTCCCTGCATCAGTTCGTTAAACAGTCGAACTGAAGCGGCGTCTGCGTCTTGTCTTCTCTGTTGTGTGCCTATTTCTGCTTCTGTTAGGGTTCTGTCTACGTTGGTCTTAGATTGGGTTAATTGTGCTTGTCTATCTGCTAACTGACTGGCTAGATCTTGTAAAACTGAAGCTTGAGAAGAAGTAAGGTTAGATCTAGCACTGTTTAAGTAGTTATTAACCTCGCTAAAGATGTTATCAATTTGCCTCATCTCGTCATCTACTGACACACTTGGTCTAGGAGCGCTTGGATCTTGAGTATCTTGTTGAGCCTGTTGTCCCGATGAGGCGTATGTTCGGGTAGGAGTGGTTGTTCTTAAAACTTGTCCTGAAGGCTGGGGACCTATTGGACTATCATAGGCTGGAGCAAAATTACTAGAAGCATAGGTTGGAGTTGAAAGAGGAGCAAGTGTATTTTTTAGAAACTCAGAAACACCAAAATCTTTTGTTCCCCATGAACCAATATGACCTAGGTTTCCCTGTTGCTGTGCCTGTCCGTATCGAGCAATTCTATCTTGTATCCCGCTAAGTAATGACATAATATTTTCTCCTTTTTATAAGTAAGTATTTTAATTGTTGAATAACTCTAAATAGGTTTGCAAGTTAAACTCTCTGTGAACTTGATAATGCTCCACTTGACTGTGCTTTAGCATCAATCTTAGCCGCTAGAAACTCAAAGTTAGAGTTTGCCGCACTTGTGGTTATCTCCATCTGTACTAATCTCGCTTGTTTAAATAGTGGTCCCCAGCGAGTAAGCTCATCTCCTGCAAATGAAGCACCCGTTGACTCACTATCTCCCCAAGGAGTTGACCCCCAAGGGTCCATTCCCCAGCCAGTTGCTCCCGATACCTCAGCCCCCGTAATAGTAAAGGCTTTAGCGGTTGAAAACACCCCATCTCTTGACTCGGTTAGGATGTTGACTGTGACAGATCCCATAATGGCTCTAAACAAGGTGTAGAAAAATCTGAGGATGTATAAATTACTCCAGGAATCAAAGAACTCTTTGTTGGTTCGAAGAGTTATAGTCTTGGGCTGTCCATCATCGGTATTAGTGGTCTTTTGAAACTCATATACCTGATTAGAATTAGCAGACCCCAGAACATAGTGCTCTGCTCCGTCTCCGTCAATATAATAGGTCATGTGTGACACTCCAAAAGGAGTTTTCCACGGACCAATAAAGCACGCTCTTTCTCTGTCATAAACTATCATCTCCCTTCTCAAGGGGAAGGATAAAATATATTTATTGTCTACATATAAAGCAGTAGCAGTCTGATAATCTCGCTGTGAAAGATTGGCTAAATAGGGTCTAATTCTTGCGCTGACCTCATTGGTTCTAATTATGTTCAAAAAGTTAGGCTCATAACCCGTGACATAAAGTCCATCTCTTCCTAAGTAAAACGAGTCATTTTCTACTGTAGCGATAGTATCCTGTGAAGAACAGCCTATCGCATTAGATATGGGAACGTATGTTGGATCTAAAACTGCATAATTCCCGATAGTGATCAGTTCTAAGTCTACCAAGTAAGACGACTTGTTCTTATATACTACTATTCTGTCTGCAATAGATTGAACCGTTAGACCCGTAATATCATCTCCTGAGTCTGGATCAATATAAATATATCCTCCTCCGTCTATCCAGGAAAACTTTGACTGGAAAGGATATCTCCCTGAAATCATTAACTTGTTGGGATCTTCTGCTGACACCAAAAGTAACCTGTCTTTATATTTGCAGATAAACTTACTTTTAACCCCGCCAGTTGTATTAGTAACGGGAGCTAGGATAGTTTGCGATCCGGGCATTCCATCATCTACATACTGGGTAATTCCGGCTTGAATCGAAGCAAGTAGTGTTTCATCACCCTCTGGTCCTCTATAAATCTCAAATCCTGCTAGTGAAGCGGCTGAGGGTGCAGTCCAGAACAACTTATATTGACTCTTGGTTAAATCAAAGGGTACATTTTCAAGTACGTAGTTGGTAGAGGGAGTGGTTGTCCCGCCTGAAGGTCCCACTCCCACTACCTTGTAACTGATACGATTCGGACCACTTGCCCCTGAAAAGTTAGTAGCAGTAAGTCCCGTTGGCGGTGAAATAGTCGCAAATACAGTTAAATTAGTTCCCTTATAGGTGGTAAAAACTCTTTCTTCTGAAACAATGTATGTTTCTCCACCAAGCTGTTCTGTTCTAATAATTGAACCAGAAGGCCATGACTGACCAGTTATTCTAGTGCTACCTGTATCATTTTTCTTAGCCAAGTACCCCTCATCCGTTAAGGCAAATATTTCATTTGTTCCACTCCCACTGTCTATGTAAGTGCCAAAACCTCTTATAGAACCTGTTGCGTTAACACTAAAGTATTTAACAGTTCCCCATCTACCTGTTGGTACCCCTGAACCTATTAACATTACATTATCAGCCTGAGCTAACTCGTTATTTTTTAACTCAGTGGGGCGAAGCATTAAGTTAAGACCTCCCCTAAAGTTGTCCCACTCTGCTACCTCGTTTTTAGAGGGCTTGTAGGAGGGTGTGCGGATGTCAAAAAGTGGCATATTAACTTAGTGGGTTGTAGGGTGTGGGAGTTGTGTTCACTCCTCCCCCTGGGTTTTTCATTCCCCTACCCATCATATTTAGTAATCGCTGTTCTGCCTGAGAGTTGATGAATGGGAATCTGTCATCACCCCTACCCTGAAGAACGTAGGACTCTACCTTAGTTACCACGTACATCGGATCAGGTAATTCACATCTATCAGAAAGTGTTAAAAGTCCCGAAGGAAACCTTTGATAAACAGTTGAAAACGTTCCTACTAAGGGTGAATTAAGAATCAAATTATAGTTTCCTGGAGTTCCAAGAACATAACAATATCTCTCTCCCTCACTTCTTGAATACTTGTCCTCTGGTTTAATCTCTTCGTAATCATTCCACGATCCCCCCGAGTAAATCTTGGGTACATCCTGAAACTCTCTAAAATCAGTAGGCAAGGGTAGTGTCGCAAGAGTTGGGGCAGTAATAGAAGTTTCATACAACCGTTTAAACTCTTTTAGTTGTCCGGTGGCTGCAGCGTCCCACACTGCTCTATCTGCGAAACTTGATCTTAAATTTAACTCTGTGCCCGTAGGTAGAGCCGCCTCCAGATCAAGTAATGAATTGGCGTGAATGAGGATTTCTCTTAAAGTTTTCATATACCTAAACTGTAGAGAAATTAAAAAGAGGTTTGCAAGTTAGTGTCACTCAAGATCTGTTTTGCTCTGTTTATGTAGGAGTGATTTTCATTCAAATGTTTAATAGCTCTATCTCTCATCTTGAGAGCCTCGCTATAATTATCAACACACCATCTTATCTGGGACTCAAACTCACTGTAGTTCTCCCTGTCATATCCTCTGTAGTGTTGTCCTTCTGTCATTACTTTGTCCAAATCTTTCACCCTCTCCAACACCATAGGGACTACTCCAGTAAACTCAAAGTTTCTCTGTTCTAGGTTCTTAAACTCACTTACTTGGAAAGAACACTTGCCACTTGATAAGATTTCACACGTCTCATCTCCTCTTGGAGCTTGCGTAACCAGTATATTAAGATCAGTTTGTTTTAGCCTCTCAACATACTCTCCCCTTAAGGTTCTATCCATTCGACCCATAAACACCACATCATATTTTAACTTGACATCATGAGGATAAAAGAAATCAGAGTCCAAAGCCATAGGAAGCCACCTACCATTTCCGCAGTCCAGCGCAGCGTTCATCATTGAAGGAAAGTAGACTATATCAAAAGTATAATATTCGCCCGGTCTAGCAAACTCTGCTATATCAAGCTCCCAGTAAACTGTCTTTTTACCTCTTAGGTTGCCAGCCCAAGGCATACTATTTACCATTAAATCAGGTATCGTAGGATCACTGAGCTCTAGCTTGGTAGCAATCTCACAAAAAGCCTTCTCTAGTAAGTAAGGAACTTGTAAGGTATTGCCCCTGTGTTCCTCGTTGGTGTAGTTTACCTTAAAGGTAAGTTTATTGCTGTCCATCCTAGTAATCCTGCATAAATAGTTTCTCTTAAGTAGTTGTAGGTGTCCTTCATCAAGTAATACACCTCATCCAAGTTGTGTTTATCGATCTTAAACCTCATTTAACTTACTTACCATATAATCTAACTCGTCTTTGGTTAAATCAGGATGAACACCTACAAAAAACCCATTGCTCATTATTTTATCTGTTGTGCTTAAATCAAGAGATCTACCCACTTTGTAGAATGCGGGATGGCGTGTTAGGTTGCCTGCAAATATAGATCTGGTTTGTATCCCAGAGCCTTCTAAATGTGCCATAATCGGCTCTTTCTCACTCTCTGCAATAATGGGGAGTGCAAACCAAGACACGTCCGCACCTTTAATAGATTTAACTACGTTCTTGACCCTAGATGATAAATATTTATAGTTCTCTTTTCTCTTTTGTACAAACCCATCTAACCTATCTAACTGAACAATCCCAAATGCTGCCTGCGCCTCAGTCATCTTTAGATTCATGCCCAGTCGTGTGTAATAATACTTGTGATCAAAAGGGGGGTGTGAAAATCTGTGCCCGCAGGCATTGTCTTGTCCTGCTTTGCAGTAGCAGTCCCTTCCCCAATCACGAATTGATACACACTCTCTATAAAGTTTAAGGTCATTGGTTAAGATTGCCCCACCTTCTCCAAAAGTCGTTAAGTGATGGGCGGGATAAAATGAAACAGTTGCCAAGTCACCAAAAGTACCTACTTTGCGATCTAGCCACTTACTAGAAACTGCGTCACAACAATCCTCTAGTAGTTTAAGGTTGTTGTCCCTGATTATTCTCATCAATCTGTCCATATCACACACGTTACCTAGGGTATGAGCAAATACTATGCCTGTGGTTAAGGGAGAGATGGCTTTTTCTACTTGATCTAGGTCAATAAGAAGATTCTCATCTGAGTCTACAAATACTGGAGTTAGGTTGTGATAGACTAAACCTGAAACGGTAGTTGGAAACCCTAAAGCTGGTGTGATTACTTCTCCCTCCATTTTAAGAGCTTGTGTTGCTATGAAGTTGGCACTAGAGCCACTATTAACTGAAACGGCGTACTTAACTCCCCACCATTTAGCCAGCTTCTCCTCAAACTCTTGTGTAAACTTACCTCCCGAAAACCACCCTGAATCAAACACATCCAAAACAGCCTGTCGTTCCTTATCATCGTAGATAGCCTTAGCGTATGTTATTCTCATAGTTGTGCCTATCGCTAGAATAATCGATGATAGCGTGTCTAACTGACTGACAAGCGTGATGTCCTATGACTACCTCTTCAATCATTTTAATTGGTATATTATTCTTCTTTAGCCTCTCTATATACTCTACATCGGAATAATATATTTTCATTGTTTCACACCACCCTCCAAGTCTCTCATAAATCTCACGAGGAATAACAAAGAATGACCCCGCTAAACCAGTTATAAATCTCTGGTTATCCACTCTTGGACTTGTTACAGTTCCTTTAATACATAAGTCCTTAATATCTCCACTTATGTGCCAGGTGTCATTGGAAACTATGGCTATAAAATCTCCCCCTGCTATCTTTAGACCCTGATTAACCGACCTGGTAAATCCTCCGCTGTTTAAGTTATGCACATACTTATCCACACCCCAGTTATGAAATCTTCCCCCGTCCTCTATGAGGATGGTCTCATCCCCTTTAAAGTCTTTTACACATCTTTCTGTCAATTCAAATAGTTGATCGTTTACACTGTAGGAAAGAATTACAACACTGAGCATATTCCCTCCTTTAGTTGTTTGGCGTATAAGTGGTGATCTGGTATGGGACAATCTAGCAACTCTTTTAGTTTAGGATTATCATTCTCTATCTCTACCTTGCAACCACAAGCTCTAGCTTCCAGTACCGCCCTCTCTCCTCCTCCCATTACAGTAGAGGGGATGTAGCAAGTTTCAGAAAGATTATAGAACTTGGCTAACTCCTTTGGAGTGACCATATCAGACACCATTACTCCATTTAAGAGAAGTGAGTTTATAATCCCCATTGACTCTCCCATATTCTCACGCTGTATCTCTCCTATTACTAGACGATTACCCTCTTTCTGGTTGATTAAAACCTGCCTTTTCCAGGATGAGAAAGTACCCACAGATATATAGTCAAATACTTTTTCTAAGTTGAGGGATTTGTAGATGTCGGTGTTAGTACCAAAAGCCTTGTAAGCATTGTACTTCTTTACCTTGGGAGCATACCAGTTGGTTTCATAAAAGAGTAAGTCATACCCATCGTCGGGTTCAAAGGCATTCCCCGCAATACACAAAGCCTTCTTTCTAGCATTAACTAAATCAAATCTAATCACCTTATCAGCCGGAGAGTTAAAGGCTCCCCAGCCAAGAACTAAATCAAACTCTCCCTCTACCCGCCCATGAGCAAGATTAAAATAAGTAATATCAAACTCAAGGCTGAGCAAATCAAGAGCAGCCCTAAGACCATCTTCCCATGGAACTTCTCTTTTATGTTCATAGACGAAAGCTATCTTTGATTTTTTTAGCATTTTCCTTCATCCATTTGGCTTTATCCTCTACGTCTGGGACTGTGTATTTAAGAGAAATAGAATCATCTTGAGCCTCGTCCCTTTTGTGAGGTAGTTTTTTATTATCTATTTGATCGATAAGCCATAGGTACCTTGGATCGTTTAAGCTAAACTGTCTGTCGTGTCCACCAGTTTCCTCATCATTTCCTTTTAGAGGTTCCCAGTGGTCTAGTGAGGTGCATTCGTTAGTATCGTCTACTATCAGTCTATAACCTAAATCCATAGCTCTAAAAGCAAACTCTGTATTATCATATCCCAGTGCATCGTCAAAAAACTCATACCAGCCATTTAACTCCCTAATAATTTTCATCGGCACTGCTGCATAATTCTGTTCAAAGTCGTATGGATTATTACTCTCTCTCATACCAATATTTTTACATCTGATGTTTTTAGATACATAATCTCCAATAACATCTACTTCTCCTGCAAACCAATCCTCTTTAGAGGTGTCGGGCTTAATCCTGCTTTTGTGTAGTGTGTCAACTGGAGCAATTAAAGCGTCAGGGTTGTGTCTGTAAATATCAACCAGTCTTTCTATTCCGTCTACGGGCATAATGATGAAGTCTTGAAGGAAAACAAACAACTCACCCTCTGCACTCTGCCAGGCTTTGTTATTGGCCTGTGCCAGTGAATATTTCCTATGCTTCTTGGGAGTTCCTCTTATGTATCTGCCGTCAATACCATATTTATCGCAGTATTCTTGCATTATTGTTGCGCGGTTCTCTTTATAGTCATCCACCACTATCCACTCTATGTTTTTATAAGTCTGGTTTGATATGTTATGTGCCATTATGTTCCAAAACCCTTTTCTTATAGTTGGGGTGAAACATGTAACGGGTGGATTTTTATAAGCTATAAACTCGTCTTTATATATCTCTGTTTTCATAATGATTATGGAAATGTAAACTCACTCACCCATTTATCCGCTTGTTTATCCCAAGTAAAATCTTTTGCAAACTTCTTACCCCTTTGAGACAACTCATTCCATCTGTTGCCATCTGCCATAAGTGAGAGTAATTCAGATAAAAACTTCTTTTGTATATCAGGATCTCTGATTTGTCCCTCTACCTTAACTCCCACTACTACCTCATCTAGTGCTGTGTAGTGTCCCTTGTCCTTAAAGTTGCATACTATGGGTACCACTCCACTCTCTTGCATTTCAATAGCCGTTATGCAAAATATCTCAGTGAAGTATGTAGGATAAGCCCATATTCCACACTTTTCCCTTAACTCTTTTAGCTTGTCCTTTCCTACTCGCCCGTGATGAGTAATCCCTTCTTGATTCATCATCATGGATGTATGCTCATACCACTTCATTCGCTCTGGGTTATCCTTAAAACGAGATAGAAAACCCTCCCACCCGTAACAGATGTCTAGTGTAGCCTCTGGGAACTTTGCTTTAATGTCTGGCCACATGAATAGAAGAATGTCCAAGCCTCTATCATAGGAACTACTATATATTAGCTTGTGTCTTTTCATATACCGTTCCCCACAATTATTGTATTGTCTTCTACCATAGAGGCGTGATATTTACTCTTAACAAATATCCCATCTATATCTAAATCTTTATACTCATCCCCGTCAAAAACATCGTGAAGATCTACATAAAACTTCTTGGCACTGACTCGTCTTGCGAGTGACGACCATCTCCATTGAATGAATATATTAAATTTGTCCTTCATATTAAACTTGTAGTAAGGTTCGTATTTAACCCAACCTTTGTCAAACTTTTCTATCATAGGTTTAGTAGGATCACCATATACTGTAACTTTGTAACCTTTCTTAGCCCACCTGCGGGATAGCTCTATTACAGCAGTCTCACTTCCACCAATTCCTTTTTCTAAACTTTCTGGTCCCCACTTTTCAAAACTGGGTTGTCCAAAGTTAGCAAAGTAACAAATCTCGTCTTTTTTCCATGCGCGTGGCTTTCCATACTTGTTCTTGAGCTTACTTATAAATGGGCGGTCAGTTATAGCACTAGGTAATGCCTGGATAAGCCTTTCTATGCCCTCAAAATCGTCTTTTTGTGCCATAAACCTTATAAGCTCATCAGTATTTTTACAAGCCTCGTTTAATTCCTCTAATTCTTCTAAATATTTTAGGTTTTCTTTGTTATTTTTAGTAGGATTTTCTTTATAAAGTAGTTTTGCAGCCTCCAGAGCCTCTTTTGTGTTCTTATCTACATTAAGAGACTTCTTTAGCATTAACTCAGAAGCTAAAACCTTCATCTGATACACATTTTGCATTGATGAGGACTTGGGAGTAAGGTCCATAGACAGTGCTACCTGTAACCAATGAGTCATTTTGTCGAATAACTGTAGATTGTAGTAGCCCTCGGCTAACATTAAGTACAACATTGGATCTGTTGGCCACTCACTTATCGCCCCGTGAAGTAATTTAACAGCATTTTCATCATCTCCCATTAAGCCCATAGACTTAGCCATTAGTGAATAGCAAACTCCCCTCTCCTCGTTCCATCCAGACTTAGCTAGATACTCTTGACCCATCTGTAAAACCTGCTTTAAGTCTTCCTCTTTATCACTCTCGGCGTATATCTTCATCAAATAAAGTAAGGTTCTGGGGTCTGCCTCACCCTGTTGTCTCTCTTCGTTAAGTTGAATCTCTAAAATCTTTCTGTTTCGCTCCATCCTCTCTTTTAATCTTTCCTCGGTTATGTTTCTCTCTGCTCCTGTGTGTAAAATTGCCGTCTCAAAAGAACTCTCTTTACCAGGGATATAGTGAAACCTTGAGTAAGAATACTTAATCCCTTCTTTTTCTACTGGAGTTTCGTGGAGTCTGCCCTTCCAGATAGTTCTATTGGGCTTAATCAACCTCTCTCGTGGGTGATGAACCTCTATCTCATGTAATGTTTCAAGTGATGGTTTGCCTTTGAAGTTGCACCCATACCAATAGGTTAAGAATACAGTGTCGTTTCCCTTTGCCTTGGCTATTTGTGCTATATCTTTGAGGTACTCACCCCCAACTAAAATATCGTCACTATCCATCCAAAGGATATAGTCAGCTTTTTTAACCTGTGAGAAGTTAAAGTTCCTCTGTGCGCTAAAGTCATTGTCCCAGTCAAGGTGTGAGTGATGATAGCCCTCCTTCTTTAAATATGCCTTAGTCTTTTCTATTTTCTTACCATTTGTGGTGATGTACACCTCAGATACATAATTCTTGGCACTATCTATCATCCTCTTTAATTGAGGTAACTCGCTGTCTCCGATTGTGATGGCGCATAAAGCTATTTTCATATAGTGTTAACAAATCTAAATAGTGGGTACTTCTTAACCATCTTAAGCTGATTGTCTCGCTTCATAAAATCAAACTCAGGGAATATGGCTTTAATTAGGTAGTAAATATAAGTGGGATAAGAAGCTAGATTTCTACCTGTTTTACCCTTGACCTGCTCATTTATGCTTTTCTCTGCCGAGAGGTGTTCTTTTCTTGCCTCAATCCATTCCCTGTACTGGGTGGGATAGGTGTCCTCCCATGTGGCAATAATAACATTCATTAACTTCTCACCTGACTTTGAAAGAGGGGTTTCTGGTCTACCGAGGTTGTTCCACACTTTGGCAATAGTATCACTGACAATAAAACCCTGGCGTGTTGGCTGGTAGTATTCCTGACCGTTGAAGGTTATTGTTCTGTCTTTCATATAAATTGCCGGCCTAAACGTGGGTAAAGACCGGCAAATTGTATCCCACGTTTATTTGGGGAGATTTCGCTCTCCCCAGGCGGATGGATGAGTTGTAAAGTTACCATCATCTTCTGTTTATAGCGTTGTTGCGTATCCGGTGCGTTTGACCATTGCTCGTTGCTGATAGTTAACGAGAGTAAACTCGGTGATATACACTCCGTTTTCTCTGTCACCATCTTTAGCTCTCTCTTCCCAGTGGGGTTCACCCGATTTAACTAAGAAGGAATGCTCAAGCAAGTCCTCACGCAGCCCGTAAACAGTCAATGAGCCGGCTACTGCCCTAACATCTTTGTGAGCGATAATCGCCACAGTTTGACCAACTTCAGAGTCATAGACTCTAATTTCGTTGACCAGCTTCTTCTCAGAAGCATCGATGTTTCGGGTCAGATTGGTTCCCATGTTAGCCACGCGTCTCTTAACGATGACGGGTGCTACTAAGAGATCCATGACGTACTCGCCTCCAACTCCATCCCAAGATTGCTGAACGATGTCGTTCAACTCTACCTCAGAGAATGAGGTGCCAGAGTTTCTGGCTGTAATATTGGTGGAGATCATGCCGTCAATACCGACCATGCCTCGAGCTACAGTTGCATTACCTGAAGCGGCTGCACCATTAATGGTGTTCCACTCGATACTTGCTTTAAGTCTCTTCAGGGCTCTTTCCTTCTCTTTTCCAAGAGCGTCTTCGCCTGTGACCATAGCAATAGATGCTTTGGTTCTGGAGAGTCTTACTGGCTCGTCGACAATGATTGTCCTGTTACTAGAACGAGTTTCTACTGGCAACTCTGTATAAGTGGTGGCTGCACCCTCGACATTACCTGTTACAGAAGTGGGTCGAGCTTGGTAAAACAAGTTCCATTCATGTAAAGGTTGCAAGGCCGCAGGACCAACACCTAAATTAGAGATTAGGTAGTTGTCCTCGTTCGGGGATACGTCTTTTAGAATAGATAAAAGCGACTCGCGCATTTCATTTACTCCGCCATACGTATTCTTCGTAAAGGCCATTTGTGATTTCCTTTGCTAATTAATAACCTGAGCGTCTCAACCTTTCGGCTAAGGCACCCTTTTTGCCTCTCATTGTTCCGGCCTTTAGTGCATCAAAATCTGCACCTGTGTACCTTCCCGCTGAGTTGCCTGTGGCCATAATCTGCTCTTTTTTAGTCTGAGACTGAGTGTCGGCTTCTTGTGGTTGTTTCACTTCCTCCTCCTTTTGTTCCTTAATAGGTTCTTTGGGTGAGTATAGTGAGCCAACTTCCGTTGCTGCCTTAACTAAGTCTTTTTCTCCTCTAAAGGCTTGAGCTATTAGTTTATCCCTAACGTTGTTATAAAACGTTGAATCAAACTTGTCGCTGTTTGGATCTAGCTGTGGGAATTTAGAGTAGGCTTCACGGATTTGTGCTGTTTCTTCAAATCTATTGAAGCGTTCAGCTGCCATCCTAGCAGACTCCTCAGCCCTTCTAGCTCGATCGTTAGCCTCTTTTAGAGCGCTTTTAAGAGCGTTGGTATTAACATAATCAAAGCCATCTTCACCTTTGTTTATCAGTTGTTCTGATACTTGGTCAACCTGTTGCTGGTCTAGGTGGCTAAACTGGTTAGCGCTAAACTGCGGTAGTTGAGGTGGTGGTCTCAAACTATCTAATACCGATGGTTGGGGTTGAGTTTTGGCTCTTTCTAACTCCTCTTTGAGTTTCTGATTGGATTCTTTGAGCTTTTCAAACTGCTCGCGAGTCCTCTCGGTTGTCTCATCGGGGAGATCCCCTTCCGTTTGATCTTCATCACTGGGCATTGGTGATTGGTCTTGATCCTCCATTTGTTCTTGCCCTTGTGGTTCATCAGGCATTTGAACCTCCTTCTTAGTCGAAATAATTATGCTCAGAGTTTAGAGTGCGGAGCATCAGCACTCTCGACTATTTACAGACTAACCATAAATGAAATAGGTTTGCAAGTTATCTATTTTGAAATAACTCCTGAAGCTCGCTTAGCCTGAACCCCCTCCACGCAGCTCCACACTTACACCTTAACTCTCCGTTTACTATTTTGGCACTCTTATGAGAACATCTCTTAAGATCAATAGTAGTAGATTCAGAAACGGGGTCATACTTCTCTTCATCCTTGAAATCTATTGGGGGGAGCTTATTAGGAGATGCCATCTGCTTTCTTTGGAGCTTTTATAATATCGTTTAATTTAATAATGGTATCACCAGCATTTTTTAAGACATTGGCAAGCCCTTTGTAGGCTTCCATTTGGTAATACTCTTCCCTGTAGGCTTTAAGTAGTTCTTCTTCGCTCTTATATTCCTTTGGGTTGGGCCATTTGCTCGATTGCAGAACTCCCTCCAGTATCGGCTTGAGGTACTCCTGGTAGTCCTGGCTCTGGTATATTCTGTGCAGGCCCTCCTGGACCTTGACCTGCTTCTTGAGATTGTCCTGTTTGTTGTTCATCTGTCTGTTGCTCCATTCTCTCAAAGTATCTCTCGGCATCTTTTAGTCCAAGATCTTCAAGAGTATTAGTTAGTAACTCTTTGATATTTACTTGATATCCTTCTTGTTGTAGTTGACCAAGAATCATCTGATTACTCGTTAACATTTCAACCGCCTGTAGTCTTGCAGCCTGAAGTTCTTGATCAGCTCCAATTGCCATGCTTTTAACATCAGCTACGTAGTCATAGCTTCCCCGAAGGTCTTGTGGTACTACCGACAGTTCAGCGGTGTCGTTTAGCTCACTCACTCTCATCTTGGGTTTAAGTAAGATTTTTTCTGGGTCTTTCTCTTCTAGGTTTACTTGTACTGGGTGACGTGGTACTTTCCCCGCTTCAATTAAGTTCTCAAGCTCAATGTCGTCAATATCTCCCCCTTGAAGTTCAATGATGTCTACAATAGCCTGCATAGACTCATCGGGTAAAACCATATCATCTAGTCCAGATCGCTTAAAGTAGTTATATGCCTCTGTGCCGATAATCCTAAGCACATATTCATGCTTTCTCTCATCTGAGAATAAGAACTGTTTGTTGTTCTCAAGCCACATTCCCATAATGTCGTGGATAAATTCAGCTAACTCGTTTTGATTGCGCTGATCTCTAGTTTGTTGCTGTCTAACAGTTTGATTTATTTCAGTAGCAGTCTTGTCTCTATTAAAAGGATCAACAGAGCTTGAAGCCTGCGACATATCTCCCATAGCTATATTGAAAGCACTAACCAGTGCACTGTAGGTGGTTTGGAACCATCTTTGTGCGTCCCCAGATGCCCTCATCTCCTCTACTGCATCCTGTCTGGATACCAACCACTGAGCTTCTGGTCCGTAAACGATCGTCTCAATTCTAGCTGCACCTTCAATAATCTTAATTGGAGGCCGCATCTTAATATTCATCTCATCTAAGTAACCACACACCACAGCTTGTATAGCCTTCCATAGTGAGATTACGGGCTCTACTTCACTCTCACCAATTGGATCATCTTGAAGAGGATAATATCTTAGTTGTGCAATAGGAATTCTGCCGTGATCGAAGGGATTATCAATATCTCGCAAAACAAGTTTATAGTGAGGTGAGAAGGTAATCCATCTGTCCTTCCTGTACTCTGTAACTAGTTCTACTACTGGGAATGCTCTATCCTCTCCTAGTCTGTCTTCCAATCCTTTTAACTGTTTAACCCTAGAGAGTCTTTCTGTTGATTTTTTGTCAGAGTGTTGATAACTTCTGTCCTTCATTAGTCTCTTTAGTTCCTCTGTGAACTGGAACCTTGACTCTTTGCCCACTGTCTCGTTGTAGGCCTCTAGATCTTCTATATACCACCACTTTCTGTGTTGAAACCATTTGGCGTCCTTAATGTGTGTAGCACCTGCATCCATCCCACAATCTCTTATGTCTAGTGGCTCTAGTTCATTGCCATCAAAGATTAACTTTCCATCCTTGTCTTTCTCAGTCTTCCAAGTAACAAAGGCAAATTTAGATCCGTAGAGTCTAGCATCCTGTGAGCTAATTAACATCTTAGTTTCCATACTGCCACCGTGGTTGGCGTTCTCCCACTGAAAGTCTAAAACAGAGTTGTTCACCCTTGCAGAGAGAATATCTCCACCCTCACGTGGTACCAGTCTTCCTCTTAGCTTGTTGTTTAGGAGTCTTGCATCTTTCTCAATAATGGAGGTTCTTATTCTAGGATCGACTACCCTTGATTGATATGGCCAGTCTTTTGGTAATTCTCCCCAATACGCATCAGTTACGTCATTCCAACCATTCTTCCTAAGTGCCCTCTTATCATTGTCCTCTGTCCAGTCCTGATAGTGCTGACTTACTTCTAAAAGTGTTTCGTCTTCGTGGGTTTGTTTTGTTTGTTTGTTTTTTGCCATACTTATAAACTAAATAAATCTGGGTTAGGTTTGCAAGTTATCTCTTAATTACTCTAACCAGTTGTGCATAGGTTGTTATCTTGAGTGTGTATGAAGCGTTCTGACACTCCGGACATACTCTCAAGAAATCTCTGTTTAGTCTGTCCATTGGTATCATATAAGCCGGGATGCTTTTTGGCATCTGTGCCCCACAAACCTGACAATACCACTTCTCTAATTCTTTTTTAACCAGTCCTTCTCTTGCTCCTCCATACTTAGTCCAACCATACATTGCCTTTGTTATCTGTGTGCCTTGAGAGTTACAGTCTGGGCAATTCTTTGGTTTGGGACCACGTGTGCCATTGTGTTCAAATTCATTTCCACACGTCTCGCATATTAAGCTATTTGCCATTTGGTTGGGTTAATTGACATAATAGGTTGTGTTTCTTGCTTAACCATTGAGTTTATCGCATATCGAAGTGCGTCCATACTATGATCAAAGCCTCCCTCCGGTGTGTTCAACATCTTCCCATCCTTGTCAATCTCCCATAAGTAGTTCCTGTACTCCTTGATGGTGTTGATACTTCGCTTTGTAAGACTTATCCTTTGGTTTTGTACGTACTGAATCCCCTGGCTTACAGAGTCTTTACCCTTCTTTGAGGGTAAGATTGAAATACCATAGCTTGAAATCTCATCAATACTTTTGGGCTCAGCCGAGTCTGCTATTACTAAAGCATGGTCTAAATTCTTGAAAATGTCTGCTAGTTGCTTGTTGTGAAGTCCTTTCCTGTAAGTGATCTCATCTATGATAAATCCTCCGTTGTACTCATAGATCGCCAATATGGCGCTGGGGTCGTTGGAGTAACCAAAATCAAGCCCGTATCTAGTTAGTCTTGCCTCGTGTGGTATCTCATCTATTATTGCCCAGTCTGTGTATATTCTACCTTCTGCCTCACCCAGTTGCCCAAGTCCATAAACTTGCCAGAATCTCTTGTTAGAACGTCTTGACTCTATCGCTTGTACTATAGACTCATCTAAGGCCTCATTGTCCTTGTAGGTTAAAGTGATAAAGTCTATCTCTAACTCTTTATTTGGTTGAAGTTCTGTATAAAACCAAAACTCACTAACTGGGTTCCAGTCCATAAGAATAATCTTCTTGGTTCTAATATCAAGTTGTGTATAGGTTTCAAAGGGAATGTTGTTTGCCTCGTTTATAAAAAGCACATCTCTTCTTGGGCCTCTTACCTTACCAGGTTGATCTGCACTGAAGAACTCTATTTTACTACCTGTTTCAAATGTATAGGTGTAATCTGTCTTATTCCATCTCTCGGCCTTAAAGTAGTTGTGCGTTTCCATAATACTTAAAAAATCCCTCATAACACCTCGCTTAAGGTGTGGGAAACTCTCTGAAACTATGGAGATTAACTCATTGTCTACTGTTTGGGCGTAGCCTATTAACCATATAAGAATAGAAACAGTTTTAGAAGCACCTGTGCCGCCACTAACTGCCCTGATTCTCGATTTTAATTTGGCTATCTTCGCTGTTGCTGTTGTCTCGCTGTACATGGATAGTATAAATAGGGATTGGTTTTATATTACCATCTTCGTCTTCAAATGTTTGTGATTTAAGGTCTGGTAATATCTTATCCATTATCTTATTAGCAGCAGATACTCTAACACTATCTTGTTTGGCGTTTCTCATTATTTCAACTAAAGTCTCTAAAGCCTCTGGAAAGTGAGCCTGAAGTGTTAAGTATAGTTCCTTGCGTGAGTAAACCCCCCCACGCCTTGTCTTGTCTGTACCCATAATCGTTAACTATAAGCTATTGTTGCAATTTATGCAAGTATTTTTGCCTTTTCTCTTAATTTGTTATACCACTTCTCGCCACGTTTTACTTTAATTGCCTCTAAAAATTCAATTGGTGCTTTGTGAGCCGATAGTTTGGTATCAAACAAATGGTGCTTCACACAACAACAAACCCCATTTTCTATATCGTGTCTTACCACCTTGTTACTTCTTGAAAATATATGATGTGAGTTTAAGTTTTCCTTTGAGCCTTTGAGCCACATATCTCGCACTTGTAGCCGGCACGTTTTTTAACTTCCTCACTCCACTTAGCATCTTTCTTTTTAGTTATGTAGCTTTTAGAGGATTGTTTTTTAAGACGCCTGCTTTTTGCTTTGCAGTCGTTACAAATTCTCGATGTAGGTTTCTCAAAAAACCTAATTAGTCTTTCCTTTTTGCATTTAGAGCAGACTTTACGCTCTCGGATATTCTTTTTAGTCTGTTTGCTTTTTTGATAGCTCATGAGAACAAGATTATCAGTGTGTTTGATAAAACCACCAATAATGATAACGCACATACCGCTATGTTTGCTAGTTTAATCTGGTATCTGTTCATAATAAATAGAATAGTGGCGGTTGAGATTACCTGAAAGATTAAGTAGTAGCCCCAACCGCCTTTAATTAAATAGTCCATAAGAGGATTGGACTCATAAGCACCGTAACGCGTAATCAGTGTGTATGTAGTAAGTATGTCTGCTATTCTGAGCAGGACAAAGACTCTAGGCATTTGTGCATCCTCCCTTTGTGAATAGCCAACCCTCTTTTGCTATCGGTCACAAAGTTACAATGCGGACAGTGGTATGTTTCTCTAATGGTGAACCACTTTTTAATCATTTGTAGGATTTTCATATTCCTTTGTATACTT
>JAHKLX010000125.1 GCA_020854835.1 Microcaldota archaeon | reverse complement strand
AGGCCAAGCTGCGCGCCCAAAGTAAGCGCCTCAGTCATAAGGCTGTCAATTATGCGCGGGTTCCCCGAAGCGTAGCCATGGACAGCCGCCAGCACGCCTTCCCCCAGGATGCCCCCGGGCGCGCCGGCCAAGGCGAATTTGTGGGCTATGTACGCGGCAGTTTCCTGCTCCGACAGCCCCTCGTAGTTGTAATGGACAGTAATACGCTGGCGCAGGGCCTCGTGCACCGGCTTTTGCAGGGTATGGTTCAAGTGCGGTTCCCCGCAGAGTACCAGGGCAAAGCAGTTCAAGGAATCGTAGGCATGGTTCATTATCATCTTCAAGTCTTTGAGTATCGGCGCCGACAACTCCTGGGCCTCGTCAATCATGAGCACCAAGGGTGAGCGTTTTTCCTTGGCCAGATAGAACAGCCTGTCCTGAATGTCCCGGAACATATGGTTCTTCCGGGATGAGGGCTCCACTTTGAGCACATGGCACAGCTGTTGGTAGAAATCGGTCACGCTTACCGTGGACAGGCAGATATATGCGGTTTGGTAGAGGGCTGGGTTTAAGCTGCTGGCAAAGCAGCGGAGGGCAAATGATTTGCCCATCCCGGCCCTGGCTGTTAAAACGCCGATGCCCCGTGTGTCCTTGAGGTAATTAAGCCGCGCCACCGCTTCCTTATGGTCATGGGAAGCAAACGCGTCCTTTTCCGTAATAAAGTTCTTGTCAAATGGGTTGAAGCTAAACCCATAGAATTTTTTAAACATACAAACCTCCCCGCTAAACATCATGCCGGGAGTAGTCAACCGACAGGGCGCTTTGCCGCCTCACTCGCGAGTTTTCCGTTTTGTTGGTTACCCTAAGGGGGTAATGCCGACCTTCGTGGTAAATATACGCGTCCCCCAGAGCACCGGGAAGGAAGCGCACTTCCACCGTCTGCCCGATAAAATGCATGGGTGCGTCGAACATTGTTTTATTAAAGCGCAGAGTAGCGTCGTTTTTGACCTTACGCTGCAATCGGTTCATAAAGCTCTCGTTCAGCCATTCCTGGGACTGGGGCATTTTTGTGCAGCTCTGAGAGCTCAGATACCGGTCCATGGGCGCTGCCCCAGTTGACGAGTTAACCGTCAGGTTATGCATGCGGACCGCGTCGGCAAGGGCGGCATTGAATTCAGAAAGAGTGGTAAACTGAGACGGGTCAAGTCCTGCCAACCAGCGGGTTTTAAGCGTGCTGAATGTACGTTCTATCTTGGCTTTCGCCGCCCCGTCGCGCACCGGCGCATGGAGGTACAGACACCCCAGGGACGCGCAGATAAAGCCAAGCTGGCTGTTTTCATAGGCACTGCCATGATCCAGGTAAATTTTGGTGGCTATCGCTCTTTTAAAAAGCGTCTGGAAATTGATAGCGGTGTCTTCATAGAAGAGCCTGGCGCCGACGATTAGGCGGCTATGGTCGTCAACTATGCACATCAAGTAGGTGCGCCGCCGGACGCCGTTTTCCTTGATGTAAGGGAAATAACAGGTGTCCGCCATCCATATTTCCCCAAAGGAGGCGGTTTCAAAAGCCTTACGGTCTTTGATTACGGTAGCAGCTTTAAAGCGCAGGCGGTTATTCTTGAGGAAACGTTGAACTGTCCTCTCGGAAACAGATGCGGGCATAAGGCCTTTTTCTAGCAACCGCAGCCTGATCTGCACTGCGCCCAGGCGCGGGAATTCCTCTTTGATGCGGAAAATCTGTGCGGCGGCTTCTTCGGGGATCACCCTCACGGATCCTTTGTCAGAGCGTTCTTTGGGAACGAGGGCCTCAAGTCCTCCTTTTTTGTACTGCTCGGCCCATTTCTCAAGGGTTTTGGGGTTGTAGTGAAACTGGCTTCCGTCCGGCCTGGTCAGGGATTCTTCTGTGACCCTCCGGTAATACGCCATGGCCGATGGCTCGCTCAAAGTTCCCTGTATGACCGGTGCGATCAGGGAGAACTTAAAGATAGCCATATTCTGTGCCGATTGTGGATCTTTTTGTTTAACCATTGCTTTTTCCCTCCATTTCTTGCTTGTGTTTTCCAGTTTAACTGCGGAGGGCAGCAGGGTCATTTTCATCTTATGAAAAACTAGCTTGGGACTAATTGGCATATTCTGTGCCGATGAGAGCTTGACCCTTTCCCTTGGAAGAACGAGAACGCAAATTTGGCGAAGAATCCCTTGAGCATTGCCGTTAGGATTGACGGCTCACCAAACTGGACAATAAAGTCCCGGGGCGGCGTTTCGATGTCCTCCAACGCGCCCAGGTGAAGCGCTTTATGGTCTTGGTATTTCTTGATCCAGCGGTAGAGGGTGGAAATAGCCAGTCCCAGGTCCGCACATAGGGATTCAACAGACACTATGCGCTCAAAATAGGCTTTTACGGCCTCCAGCTTGAAGCGCAGGCTGTATGGGCTGTGGGGTGTGATAATATCAGGCAGCACGGCGTGTGTCTTGTGGCAAACCGGGCATTCATAGCGCTGTATGTAAACATGCCCTTCCCCATGGGCGCCATTTAGATGGCGCGGGTACTGGCTGAGGCTTTGGAGCATTTTAGCCCCGCATTCCGGGCACGCTGCTTGTTCCGGGCGGAATGATTCCATGGCCTCTTTGAATATTTGCACATCTGTTTTTTGTTTGGAATTATCCTTGATAAGTTCGGCGAAATATCTTATTATAATGTTGTGTTTTTTGGCGCGGCAATAGCCGCACCGTTACCCTTCATTTTGCTAGGGCGACAATGGGAAAGAGAAGCGTCGGGCTTCTCTTTTCTGCTCTTTGTGTATATATTGCCCATTAAATTTTGCCGCATAATTTGGCAATCTGCAATAGTTTCTCCTTGCCTATGGCAATATGTCGCAATTTGCGTCGCGATTGTGTCTGCTAGATATATTTTTACCCATGTGAGTTTGTCGCTTTTCTATCGTCGGCAGGGATTATTATGTGGCGGTTCACAGCAGGTATGGTCCCCGCGTGCGCGGGGGTGATCCTGTGTCCCGGAAAGTTTTCGATGCCCGGCAGGTATGGTCCCCGCGTGCCTGGGGGTGATCCCTCTTGTTGCGCACCCTAGCCTGTAACCCAGGGATGGTCCCCGCGTGCGCGGGGGTGATCCCCATATCCTTAACATTATCATGCCATAAACCTTATGGTCCCCGCGTGCGCGGGGGTGATCCTCCCTACGGCCCCAAGACTTGCGGCTGTTAGCAATGGTCCCCGCGTGCGCGGGGGTGATCCTAGGAATACCCCGCAAATATGGGGCAAAGTGTTATGGTCCCCGCGTGCGCGGGGGTGATCCTCAGCTCCGCCGCTTCCCTGGGGTTGGATGCCAATGGTCCCCGCGTGCGCGGGGGTGATCCTAATATTCACAGGAGTTAAACCCCATGACAATGATGGTCCCCGCGTGCGCGGGGGTGATCCGTTAATCCGGACTTTCCCATCATACTGGAATGGATGGTCCCCGCGTGCGCGGGGGTGATCCTAGTTTCCAACAAGCTCGTAAATGTTAGCAGTAATGGTCCCCGCGTGCTCGGGGGTGATCCCATTAAGTCCACGTTCGACACGTGGACCTTTTTATGGTCCCCGCGTGCGCGGGGGTGATCCCACTATCGTCCTTAGATTCAGTGTACACGATAAATGGTCCCCGCGTGCGCGGGGGTGATCCTAACGAGTTGGCTATACTATCCTTTGTACACACATGGTCCCCGCGTGCGCGGGGGTGATCCTCAAACCGTCGGTGGAAATATTATCTAAAATTGATGGTCCCCGCGTGCGCGGGGGTGATCCGAGATTGCGGACTTTGGCCTGGCTATTGAAAAGATGGTCCCCGCGTGCGCGGGGGTGATCCTATTAATAATATTATTAACAACATTAGGATATGATGGTCCCCGCGTGCGCGGGGGTGATCCCGCCAGGTGGTGGCATGGTCCCCGCGTGCGCGGGGGTGATCCCCATACGGAACCCATATGTCTGGATCCGGATTCATGGTCCCCGCGTGCGCGGGGGTGATCCTGACTGTAGTACGCCGATTTATTTTTACCCGGCACAACGTAAAAACTGCAAATTATAATTCCACGTGTATCCTTCCACCTGTTCACATCTTGTCGTAAAACCCGGCACATAAAAGCCGGTTTCTATTGACCTATTGATTTTTCCCCTTTATCATTAAAAAAACATGTAAAAAGAGAAAGAGTCCGTTATGCTTTGCCCGCCTAACACTCTTTCTCTTTCTGCTGCAATGTGCCTTTAGCACATTACACCTCAAAAACTATGATAAGAGCATTTACGATTTTTTGCAAGCTGAATTTTATAAAACTTT
>JAHKLX010000056.1 GCA_020854835.1 Microcaldota archaeon | reverse complement strand
CCGGATCAGTATGAGCCGCACTGGCAATTGCTATGACAATGCGGCTATGGAGAGTTTCTTTGCCACCTTGAAAGGAGAGTGTGCTTATCGAGTGTTCACAACCAAAGCAGAAGCACGATTGGCAATCTTTGAGTTCATCGAAGTTTGGTACAATCGCCAGAGATTGCATTCATCGTTGGGCTATTGTAGCCCTGTTGAGTTTGAACGACTTTCAGGACATTAAATATGTCCACTTTTTTTGAACCATTCCACTTTCGAAAATGGGGGAGATGCAAGAGGGGGTGCTTTTCGTGGTGGTCGATTTTTGCGCCCCACGCCGCAGCCTGGTGATTGAGCTGGACGGCGGTCAGCACCAGGAGCAGCAGAGCTATGACGCCCGGCGCACAGCGTTTCTTGCCTCCAAAGGCTACCGCGTGCTGCGCTTCTGGAATGACGAGGTGTTGAAGAATCCGGAAGGGGTGTATTTGAAGATTTTGGAAGCCCTGGAAGGTACCCCCTCCTAACCTCCCCCAAAATCTAAAAACAGATTTTAGGGGAGAAATTTAATTTCTCCCCCATTTTCGAAAATCCGAAAATGGGGGAGATGCAAGAGGGCGTGGTGGGAGTAGATTATCAATCCGGCGAAACACAATAATTTCTAGAAGAAAGGGGGGAATAACCAATATATATATACCCGGTCAGTTGTAATTGAATTATTTTTCGGGATGATTATAATAAGAAAATCATCAAGCAAACAAGGAGGAGATATGGCAAATTTTCTAGGTACTTTCCAAGAATTTCATGATTTTATAGGTCCCCAAATTCGAAATAAAGTCAATAATCTAACTCGATCGAGTCGGAAGAAACAAATGGTTTGTGCCAGGAATGTCATCAAAAAGCTGAACTGCAATCCGCTCACAAAAATGGCTGAGAATGAAGGTTGATTGTCAAAGAAGTGTTATCACCGATAATCGAAAGAATCTGCACAAATTCCTTTTTTGAGAGTAAAAAATGACATATAAAGAACTCTTTGACAAATGTAATTTACATTTGGTTGAATCCGATAGAAAACGAGACCAAGTGATTGCATTTTATGTGACAATAGTAGGTGCGTTTATAGCTTTTTCGAATAATAGCAATGGTTTTTTTCGTAATGGGATTGAAATACCCGGGTATTTCATTCTTTCATTAGGGATTTTAGGAATATTGCTAGCATGTATAGTTATTCAATATCGAAAGTGGCATATTCGATATCTTAATTCAGCAAAGATTCTTAACCAGTTTATTGTCACTAATCAAACACCATTGCAGGCATTTGATAATCTTTACACTGACATTATGTGTGAATATGGTATTGACAGAGATAAATACTTCCCGTCGATGAGATTTTTAAATATATATTCCAAAGGTGTCGAATTCCTGACATTTCAAGCTTTTCTAGTAGTTGCATTCGTACCCCTTTACATCATATTTATGTTTTCAGGAATTGGCTTCCAAGTCAACATACATTGGGGAATTGTTTTTTTCTTCAATTTATTGAATTTCCTCATAGTAATGAACCTTTATGCTGCGGTGTACTTGTACTTCGACTTTATTAATGAAACCCCGTTCGCTTTGTGGGTTTTACCAGCAGAACTTAAAAAATTGGTTGAAGAAAAGTCAAATAAAAAAAATCCAAAAAAACCAGATAAAAATCGAGGGATTTGATATGAAACAGAAATTTAAAGATTGGATGAAAACTAAAGAAGGGAAGACCAAAAACACTGTTAATTCGTATGCGTATTCAATTGATAAGATATCAAATCATTACTTTGAACAAACTGGGAAAAAGATTGATATTTATCAACTAAACGATACTGCACTACTCAAAAGCATTAAGGACGATTATGGAATTGGTGGTAGATTTGTGCTTTTTGGTAAGGGTGGCAATGGTACTATTAGAAATGCAATTGCAACATTTTATAGGTTTATTAAAGAAACAAATCCTCTTCGAAATGATTCCAGTGATAGTCAAAACACAGTTGACGAGTCATTACAGTCTAATGATAATAATGATGATGAGATAGTAGCCTACGATTACAACTTTACCTATGAGAGAGATCTCAAGAATGCGTTGGTAAACCAAGTAGGGGATCTTTTTCCTGGTTATAAAGTATATGGTTCTACCCAGGAGGGTATTGAATATGAAATTAACGGAAAGAAAATAGATGTCCTTTTAGAAAACATTGTTGATAATTCAATGTTAGTTGTTGAATTGAAATCCGGCGTTGCAGATTTTCGAGTCTATGGCCAAATTTCAATGTATTTGGGGTTAGTGTCCGAGAAATTTCCAGACAGGCAAATAAGAGGAATAATTATCGCCGGGAAAATTGATAAATCACTACACTTTGCTTCAAAGATAACAAATAAAATTTCCCTCAAGACATATCAAATGCAACTTACTCTTGACTTGAGTTTAGAGTTCGAGATCTAAGATAGCACCTTAACAAAAAGTGGAATTGCTGGTAAAAGCATCGTCGACAAAACCATGCTACTCCAACAATTCCGAAAAACAGTATACCAAGCAATGCGCAAACGTGCAGACGCCT
>JAHKLX010000075.1 GCA_020854835.1 Microcaldota archaeon | reverse complement strand
ATTACGATCCACTTGCAAGTAATCCTGACAATCCACGTTGGCGCAATACAGCCCAATGGGCAAGAAACAGCATGGTCAATGAAGAAGGATTTTTAAAAAAAGATTCACCACGTGGTATTTGGGAAATATCAGAAAAGGGAAGGGCCTTTCTAAAAGAGCAGTGACGAATAAACATGATTAGTGCAATCTGAGGAAGCCCATAGGGCTGCTAATAAAACCGTTCCCGATGAATGAAAAAGAAGGAGTTCGAGAATGTACGAAGTCGAATGGGTAAAAACGATAGTTGCTCCTTCCTATTGAAGAACGTTTGCAAAAAGAATCATAAAGAAACATCGCCAAATAAGCATAAAGTAAAAAAGAAGAAATATTCCAATCCAAGTACAGAAGATATTACAAATAGACGTGGTTTAGAATATTTTGACTACCTGGGGGAATTTGATATTTCTTTTAAAATCGCTTGCGAGCCTATCTCAGAGATTTTCCGTAAGTATAGTGTAAAAGACATCGCAACAACGCTTTTTGTATCTAGTTTGTGGCTTCCGAATGTAGCAAGTGGTATTAAGCAACAGTTGCTAGTATCAATCTTTGCTTCAATGAAACCAAGATGTTTCTCAAAAAAGAATAGAATTTCAACTTATTCTGATTTTGGAGAATTATTGAAACAAATACATCTACTGCTGCCCAATTTCCCGATGCTTGAAGACTACGTCCCAGAACCAGATTGGGGGCAAGTAAAATTTTTCCATAACGGTGAAATCTATAAGATCTTTTACGGACAGGAGTTATCAAACGTCTATGATTATCTTGTTTTATTCCAGATGTTGTATGCGCCTTTAGACAAAGAATACAAAAGGGTGTCTGGCAGGTCACCAGTTTCTGAATTACAGAATTGCTTAATTCTTCAAGATGAAATTATTTCCGGCATTTCTTCTCAAGCGAAAGATAATGCTTTATCAGAGTTGAAGCCTGGTTACTTAGAAATCCCTCCCAAATATTTCTGGGAGAGTGCTGTAGAGTTCTACACAAACTTCGATGTTAAGAAGAGATTTGATCATTCCTTTTTAGAAAATTACTCTTTGCATTTGGGGAACTGGGCTAGTGAACATCTTGAGTTTGAAAATTTTGCAGAGATCGCTTTTCAAGGGAAGGTTGTGCCAAAGTTTTTTATTGTCGATGAAGATCAATATTTCCCTATTCTTCCGAGGCGCTATTCTTCCATACTTTTCGATTCATGGTCAGCGATTTACGAAATTAATCATAAAAATGTAGTCGAAAATAATGTGCCGTATTCATTTTATATAGGTAAAGAGTTATATCGATATATAAACGCACGAATAAATTGTAATTTCTTAAAACCATTGGTGAGCGCTATTCTGAAAGACGACCAACCACATGAGGTCATTTTCCCGACTGCCTTCATCTCCAAAGATAGGTTCATTTTGATTTACGTCACAAACCCCGCCTATTCGGGAAAGGAGATAGAAAAAGAGCTGGAAGATGTTACACCTCAGCTCTGTAAAGCAATGGATCTTATTAACGCCTCTCCTCTCACATTGGCACTTCGCCTTGAAAAAGCCAAAATACAATTCACAGAGAGCCAAGACTTGAAACCAGAATTATTTGTTGTTATCCCTCAAACTAAGACAGAGTTGTCTTCCATATCTGTACCGAGAGCTCTACCTGGAGAAATTATATTTTTGGATGCGTTTATAGGTATTGTGGATGAGCTAGATGATAAGGAAATGTTCGCATCCTTCCTCGAATATTTAGAAGAATATGGTGCGCTCATCAGGCCTTCCTTAATTAGCCCTCTTGACATCTTTAGTTCTTTTAAGGACTCGTTTGGTGTTCTGGTTGAGGGTGCAGATGAGTATAATCATATTTTTATCAATCCCCATTGGGGATCGATTTTACGTTATAAAACACTCTCAGATTTCTGGAAGGTATACCCGGAGGTACATTTCTTTGATCATCCTCGAAGTTGGCGAGTGAGAAAGGAGACAGAAACCAGAGTTAGATTAGAAGCCAGGGGTTATTTGGGTACGGTTTTATATTGTGTGATTGGCAAAACACACATTTTTTTAAATGCTCCATTTGACAATATGAATGCTGAGCAAGCTTCTTTAGCAAATTTATTGATGGAATGTCTTGAAGACTCTCTATCTACAAATAAAGCTTTGCTTGAAAAACACCAATTCCTAAAGACTTATGATCAGCTTCAGATTTTATTCTTTCCGCATTCTCTTGTTCAAAATAACGAACAATTCAAACACTTGGAGCATCTCAATCCTGGAGAAGAATATTGGCGAAGTGACTGTGGTTTTCCTGCGAAAGCTTTTGCTGCTATAAGGCTCGTTTTCAATGACAAACTTCTGCCTCAGGTATTTAAGGAGACAAAAGATAGGTCAATTGAGATAGAGTTGCTGTGTCAGATTCTTAGTCAAATTAATAGAATCTCCCCGTGTACTGGCATAGATTCAATGATGGAAAGCTTGGAGGTACAAAAAACCAGCAAACCTCGGTTTACACTTTTTACTACAAAAAAGAATGTATCTTTTCCTGAATTCGTAAATCCACACAAACCAGAAAGGAAGCATTTCAAAAGAGCCAGACAAAGAATTGCTAAGCTTGCAAAACAATACGGATTATCAGAAGGGTATTATGAATTAGAGGATGCAAAAGCAAAACTGAACGCTTTACGGGATACATTGATCGCAGAGGTAAATTTAGAGGTTCAGAAATATCATTATTTTGAGACTATTCCTTATTTACTGACTCGAATTGATGCCTTAACCAATGATAATGAACGCAGCACATTTACGATCGAATATTCCAAAAAGCTTGAAGTCGATTACGACAGAGCGGAAAAATATGCTGAGCAACATTTGCAGTACATCACAATGCACAAGAATTATCGATATCTTATTGAGAAATTCGTCCAACTCGAGCCTAGTGGAGAAAAAACACTAGACAAAGATGCTTTTCAGTACTTAATATCTTTGGTTGATTGGTTACATGTTTTCTATTCTGCAAGTGATTCCCTTCAATACGCTATTAGTCCTTTGGGAGTATATATGGATAAGAATCTGATAGTCAATGTGAAATATGGAAGTGATATGGAGGAAAAGCAAAAACTGTTTGGAGAAGAACATGCCAATCTGGTTCTCGGATATAGTAGTCGAGATGAGGACAAGGTCTGTTCACCTCGACCTATCCAAGATCTACTCTACGTTCTTGATGAAGCTTTTAAGAAAGACTTTCATTTTAAATTTAGTAATATGATAAACACACTTCAGGTTTTAGCGAATTGGGCTGAATATCAGGATATTGAAATGTCGTCTTTTTACTCGGCGGATGTTGCTCAAATTGAAAAATCTTGCTTGCAGTGTATTGATGGTATTGCCAGAGAAGAAGTAGATCTGATACTAAAATTTCTAACACTGAGAAAAGAAGATGTACTTCGGATAACTGGGCAGAATGAACGTTGTGCTGACCTACCTGTTTGGGAACACAGGAAGCGCTTTGCCAGGTATAATTTGCGACCCCTATTATTGATAGAAGACAGATACTATTGGGGGCCTTATTCGGCAATGAAGGCGGGCATTATTTGGAGTGGTAATCTATCGTATGGGAAGCTACCAATTGATCTGCAGAGCCCTAAAGTGCAAGAAGTTGTTGAATCGGAAAAGAGACTAATTGAAAATTCCATTGAAGAGAAAGCTTTTGAAATAGTAAAAAGATATACAAAATATGTAAGAAAAAATTGTGAGTTACACCAAGTTAACTCGTCTCATCCGCAAGATCTTGGCGATTACGATGTCCTGTCATTCATTCCGGGAAAAAACATTATTCTGAATATAGAATGCAAAGACAATTTACCGGCTTTTTGTTTAAAAGATGCTAAGCGGCTCCGTGAAAAAATTTTTGGAAGACCTGGGAAAGATTTGGGCCATTTTGAACATATTGAAAAGCGACGAATTTATTTGGCAGAACATATTTCAAGTATCGCAAAAGACATCTCGTGGCCTATTAACGTTGATACTCGCCCAGAAATCGTAACCATATACTTGACACGTTTTAAGAATTGGTGGACATCCTATCCTCCAATTGATGTAAATGCAGTCTTTTTAAGAGTAGATATGTTGGCAAATTACATCGAAGGATTGTGGGATTATGACGAGTAGATGATTTTCTTATCGATATCGCTCTGTAGAGAAAACTCCCAATCTTCAATTGCTGACATCTCTGTTTAGTTTTTATCTGCCTAACGGGCATAACCGATTATTGTGCTTTCCTTGTGCGGCAGGCCATAATAAAAACACGATAATAGCATTTTGGGAATAGAGAGATGTTGCTCACAAGAACTTTTCGTCAATGACTCTGATTGGCGGAACGATATGGGGTCAGCCGAAGCACGATATGACGTTGGACGAACATGGGAGAATTCCCATCTCCGCATAAACTTTCACCTAGATGTACACGATGGAAGATGTAAGAGGTAGAGCAGTGGGAGGCCTCTCGTCCTTCGTACAATAATGAATGAAGACATATTCTAGAAAAGTCTACTTCATTCTCGAAGGTTAGCCTTTCTGCAAGTCGAAAAACCGCTAAAAGCCCTTGTGAAGCAAATTGGTGGTTGCAATAACCCAGAGAAATTGGTATTCTTCCTTTTGCGGCTTTGAGCCGCCAGGAAGCTCCCTTCCTTTTTTAGGATGACTGGTACAAAAAGCTGGTACAAAACTCAATCTGCGGTTCTGTGGTAGGGTGGCTACTGATTTACAAAATTTCTGATTTTTATTTGAAGATGTCTAATTACGATAAATTGTTCTGACTCTTTTTCTGGATGGTTTTTCAAGCAATGTATTCAATGGGCTTGCCAGGAATGCTGCCTCCTTTATATCTTGTTCAGTAAGTGCCAAGTAGCGTTTTGTCATTTCCAAGCTGGTGTGCCCCATGATGCGCTGTAGTGCAAAAATATTCCCCCCGTTTCTAAGAAAAGCAAGAGCGAATGAATGCCTGAGCATATAAGGCGTTATTTTCATGCCGACTTTTTCCTGATAGGACTCAATTATCCTTCTTCCCCAAGAATGGGTGGAAAAGGGTTGCCCCTCGCAGGTGCAAAAAATGGGAGCTCTATCCCATTCCTGTGGTCTTAAGGATATAAGTTCAGTCAAAACCTTTGTGGTGGGTCTTGAGAGAAATAGGGTCCTTGAAGTTCTTGTCTTGGCCACTTTTGAATTCACATTGATAGTTCCGGACTTCATCTCGAAGTCTTCGATCTTAAGCTTCAACGCTTCTCCCGGTCGGATTCCAGTGTCAAGTTGCAGCAGAAGAAGCCCGTAATCTCGAAGACCTGAAAATGTATTTCTATCTGGCAACTGCAAAAGATGGGATAAGACTTTCTCAGGAATATTAACGATCCTTGGAGAAGCTTTTCTCTTGCGTAGCCCCTCAGTAGGATTTGACGTCAAAAGACCTTCAGTGATAGCCCATTGGAAAAAGATCTTTAAAGAACTGAGCCTAAGATTGAAGGTCACTGGGGATTCGTATTTCCCTAAATAACTCAGGATACTCTCTCGAAGCATCTTGTTTTCCCAAATTTGTGGGGAATGAATAGCAGGGTAGGACCGAAAAAAGTGGCCGACCTGGTATCGATAGTCCTCTATGGTCCTTTTGCTGTTGCCTTGTGCTTTTCGGAATAATAGGAACGAAGCAAGAACCTCTTCCCATGATTGAAAATATGTTTTTCGTAGCGATACTATTCTGGACATATTCGCTCCCTCCTTATGTTAGCAATCAAAATCTTTAAATTGTAAAAACGAAAATTAGCCCCAACGGACTCGAAAAATCTTGACACTGAATGCACACGCTGTTAAACAATTTAAAAAAAGATTGTTACCCGAAAGCTCAGTAATATCATGGACATTGAGTCCTTTAAGACCTAAAATATTGTGGCTGTCGGAGACGAGTGTGCTCTGGTGAGTGCCCCGGGCTTCAAACCCGGTGGGGGTCGGTACGGCCGGCCCCGGTGGGTTCGATCCCCACACGTCTCCGCCATTTTTTT
>JAHKLX010000029.1 GCA_020854835.1 Microcaldota archaeon | reverse complement strand
TTTCTTAGCAAGAAGTCCCCCTCCTCTAAGCAAAGCGAAGGTGGGGGATGAATTGCGGAACATTTGTTCTTTTTATGGTATAATATACCTATGAAAACTTATAAATTCAGACTTTATCCAACTAAATCACAAGCTGAAAAATTGGCAGATACGCTTAAGTCCTGCCGGGTCTTATATAACTGCGCTTTAGAACAGCGAAAGGTTTGTTATAAACAATTCGGTGTATCTGTTCGCAGATTGGATCAGCAAACTGAATTACTGGAAATCAAAAACCATTTTCCTGAATACAAAAGAATTCATTCACAAGTATTGCAGGAAGTTATTCTTCGGGTTGAACGAAGTTTCCAAAACTTCTTTCGTAGGGTTAAATCTGGTAATAACCCCGGCTATCCACGTTTCAAAGGGCGCGGCTGGTATGATTCTTTTACCTACCCGCAATCTGGGTTTAGCTTATCTGACAACAGCAAGGGTAACCAACGGCTTAAACTTTCTAAGATCGGCAATATCAGAGTTAAGCTACACCGCGCTGTTAAGGGCCAGATCAAAACTTGCATCATCAAACGAGAGGTAGATAAATGGCACGTTTGTTTTGCTTGTGAGATTGAGCCTGAATACCTGCCTAAGACTAATAAATCCGTTGGTATAGACGTTGGTTTAGAGAAGTTCGCGGCATTATCCGATGGATGTATCATCGAAAACCCACGGTTTTTACGTCAATCCGAAGCTAAGTTGAAACGGGAGCAGCGCAAATTATCCCGTAAAAAGAACGGTTCCAATTCCCGTAAGAAGCAAAAAATTAAACTCACTAAGATACATCGCAAAATCAAGAACCAACGCAATGATTTTCTGCATAAAGAAAGTCGTAAACTGGTTGAAACCTACGATACTATCGTGTTTGAAGACCTAAAAATCAAGAATATGATTAAAAACCATCACCTTGCAAAATCTATCTCTGATGCTTCGTGGTCAAGATTCATCGAATATACTTCCTACAAGGCTGAAAGTGCCGGTAGGAAAGTGATATTCGTGAACCCTCGAAACACGTCACAAGATTGTTCCGGCTGTGGTAACACGGTTAAGAAAAACCTATCAGAACGAACACATAAGTGTCCGTTCTGTGGTTTAGTTTTAGATCGTGACGTAAACGCCGCTATAAATATTTTGAGGCGGGGAACCCGCCCAGGTGGAGCCACGGCGGTAGCCGGGCTATGAAACCTGAAGCCCCCTCTTCTTAACGAAGTGTAAGTGGGGGTAGTTCACCAAACAAAAGACTTTACAAAAAATTTACCCATGATATACTATTAATAGTACTATACCCGGATAGTCTCAGACAGACCGGGCTAAAATTGAAAAATCTTTTTCAAATAGTGTGCAGAGCCCGATTTCTCGGGATTTGCTAAGACTCACAATAAAGTAATCTAAAAAACAATATTTTTATTTGTTTATAACAAATAATCCCAAAGAACCTGTGTTATTTACACGGGTTCTTTTTTTGCTTTTCAGGCTTCAAATAGTGTGCAGATGCCGAAAATACGGGCTTTCAAGAAAAACGATCCTGTTATCCCTACTGCCTATTGGTAGTAGGGATCACATGATCCACTTACTGGCCACGCGGCTAGAGAAAATATTTATTTCTGGGCACACGTCCAGGTGAAAGGAGAATGTTTATGACGAAAGAAATTGTTTTGGTTCCCAGAATTAACGGTGGAATGTCGTTTGGGAGAATCGTTGGCAATTATACTGCAAACCTAGTTCGGGTTGATCTTATCAATGCTGATGCTGTTGCAGTAATAATTCCCGAACAGAACATTAAGAAGATCCCAGAAGGTATTAAAGTAACCGCTTAAGACGCGCGTCCCAAAAGAAACCTCCACCTAACCAGGTGGCTGTATTAACCGCAGTCATCCGGCTGTGGTATTAAAGGAGGAACAATATGTTAACAGACCAGATAAGAAATATTTTAGCTGTGCCTGAAGCTTTTCGGGCTATACCAGAAAAGAAAAAAAGAAAAAACTCACGACGCCCCGACATTCCAGAAAGTCTTCTACAAAGAAAACAGCAGCTTGAAAAAGTCGGAATTCCTGCTGAAATACTTTGGGATAAATTGTCTCAAAGCCACTACCTATCCTATAAACAACCGGAAACAATTCCGGCTTGGAATTAGGGGGTGTGGTAATGAGTAAATGCACGCACGAAGCTCTTTGGGTAGAGGCAGACTATTACCTCTCTCAAATAAAAAGCGGGAAAAGTGCCAAATCACTTTCTAAAGAAAAAGGGCGCCATCCTACAAGCGTCTACCGAATGATAGGCGCAGCAAAAGCTTTCTCTAAAGAGGATAGGAAACCAGAGTTGCCGCATTGGTGGACATATTCCGAGTTAGCGCCACTAATGCTTATAGACAAACAATATACAAAAAACATAATATCCATTATAATACATGACCGGCTAACTCAAGCCCAAGTACGGGAATTCATCCAGCAAGTAAAAGTGGACGAAAATCGTCGGAATAACGCATTAACTAAACCAATGCCTAAACCAACACCCAAACACACGCCTATTGTTGCTGATCTTAACGCGCTTTCCGGCAACCGCTGGAAATTTGCCGAGACTCTCAAAAAATACAAAGACAAGGGTATGTGTAATCAGGCGCTTGCCACACTCATGAGTTGTTCTTATCAAACCGTTACGAATTGGTTGCGAGTTATAGAAACATTTCCTCCGGAATATCAGTTTTCAAATATTCCGGCCAGTTACTATATCACTCTAATGAGGGCAGACGATCCACTACAAGCAGCCAAGTACGCAAGCGAGAACAATCTCACGCTTGCAGAAATTCGGAAATTAACAAAAGAAGGGATTCCTGCGAAAGCAACCGCTGCGCTTTCTAAGGCAAGGTTTACAGAATATATCGATCCGGACGCAGTAATACAAATGAAGTGCGAATTAGAAGCAATGCGGCACGAAGTAGAAGCCGCTAATAACGAAATAGAAGCAATAACAGAAGTTGCCCAAAAACTATGGGTTACAAACAAACACATTGAAAGAGAAAATCGCACATATAAAAGCCTGTGCAACACTTACTTGAGGGAGCTACAACGGAAAGTAGCCCGCTAGGGCTATATAATAAAGGAGGAAAATTATGAACATTAATAACATCACTATCGCAGGGCGTTTAACAAACGACCCGGAACTCACCTTTATTGGTGAGAAAAACACTCCCAAGGCTGTTTTCAAACTGGCCGTAAACCGCATCGGTACGGATAAAACTGATTTTATCCATATCGAAGTTTTCGGTACACAAGCCGAAAACTGCGAAAAGTACCTGGTTAAAGGCCAGATAGCTGGAGTAACCGGTTCGCTTCGCATCGACAGTTGGCAGAAAGACGGGAACTGGCATTCTCGTACTTATGTTGCTGCCAACAGTGTTCAGTTTGGGAACAAACCTAACGGTAAACAGGAAGAAGCTAGAGGCGAAGAACCCGAACCCATCCCGTTTTAATATCAAAACCAAAAGAAGGCCGAAGCAATACTTCGGCCTTTATATTTTCTGAAAACAAAAAGGAGGAATTTCGTGGATACAAAAATCACTTTTACCCAAGAGAATCTTGAACTCATTAAAAAGACATGTGTTCCCGCAAAGGCAAATGATGAACATATTGATCTGTTTATTTACGTTTGCCAGAAATATGGCCTTGATCCCCTGACAAAAGAGATCGTACTCGATATCAGGGAAAACACTAAAACTGGAGAAAAGAAAGCTGTTATTATTACTACCCGTGATGGATATCTAAAGGCAGCGATGCAAGACCCTGCTTATAATGGAGTCAATGGTGGCGTCATTCGTGAGAATGATACCTTCGAGGTTGATCCAATTGCAGGAATACTCAAACATTCCTTCGGAGTTAAACGAGGAAAAATTGTTGCTGCTTGGGCGGTTGCTAAAGCCAAAAACCGTGATCCTATAATCTGTACTGCAGATTTTAGCGAGTATTACGAGGCAAACTCTAAGTCATACGTATGGCAGGACTACCCATCCGCAATGATTCAAAAAGTTGCCGAAATAATGGCAATGAAACGGCAGTTTAACATCACTGGATTGGTTGGCGAAGAGGAAATCGGAACAGGGTTACTTGATCTTGAGGTTGATGAATCTTCCATCAAAACTAATGATATGACAAATACAACCTTAAAAAAGCCTGCTGAAGAAAAGCCCGAAGAAAAACCTGCTGAAAAGGCGAAGTCTGCTGATACAACAACTTCGGCATCTACTGAAAAACCCAAAGAAGAATCTCAGGAAACCATTGCATATGAAGTTGTTCTTATGGGTAATCCTCGAAAGAAAAACGGCCAAGATATCATAGGTGTCCAGGCAGTTGTCGGTGCGCCCTCCGAATACGAAGGCGAATACGAACTACTTGCGCCTCTTGCGTATAAAGACATTCTAACCAACGGCGCAGCCCTCATGGTTGAAGGAAGCATCAAAGACGGCAAGTTGGAAGCCGTTTTGGTTAAACCAATCGCCGGAGGCGAAGGTGAACCAGCAAAAAACGAAACAACCGATGCCGAAAACATTATAACTCTTCTGGCAACTCCTAAGTCTGGGACTATCACCTACAAAGGTAAGAATCTCACCAAGCCGTTTGCGGCTTGCGAGTATCCTGGAAACTACCAGGCAATATTCGCAGTTGGTGAAACGTTGAAAGACTTCTCCGAGGGAGATGCGTTAGAAGTCAAAATCGTAGATAGAATGGAGAAAGACGGCAAACTGATGTTGTTCATCAGTGAAGCCAATAAAATCTCCAGTCAGCAACAAGCCGGTTAGAATTTTAGGCCGCCTCTTAAGGGCGGCCTTTGGAGGTGTATAAATGGTTGTCCCTGTTTACGGTAAAAACAAAAGGGTAGCAGAAGAAAAGATTACTGAGGGACTGGTACTTACTGTAGCCAAGGCTGGAAAAAGAATATTCGTAGAATATTTATCATCCAGCAACAGTAATCCATCCACCATAATCTTTCAAAAAGACGATGATGGCAAAATATATGCCTGGCACCAATGCCCAGCAGAGAAATCCGGTTACCAAAAAAGTTGCTGGCATTTAGGCTTAGCCATGGTTGTCTTCGGCATAAACGACTCTGTAATCGAAGCAGAGTTGATATCTCCGCCCGATCAATATACAGTCCAGGAAGATATCTCCCAGGACTTCTTAGGAAAGCCTGGAGAATTCGTCTTACTGAAATTAAAACCCGAAGAAGAAATAACTCCGGTAGAAATAGTTCCGGAATCATCTTATCCAAATGGAGATGAATTCCTCTCCCGTTATCGTTTCCCGAAAACATTATTAGAAAAAGTCTTTTCTTTTCGGGAACAACAGAAACAAAGGCTTACTCCGGAACAAATCTCACGGATTCCCAGCAATGTTAATTATATCCCACAAGGCAACGAGGTGACATATGCCACGGTATCGTTGCTATACGATACCTGGGCACCGCCGCTTTTAATGGGACCTAAAGGTTCTGGTAAGTCAACCATGGTCGAAGCATTAGCAGAAATCCTCTATCTACCTATTTGCAGAGTATCGGGAGGAATAGATGTTAATGCCGATTACCTTCTGGGAACAAAAACCCTGGAACCGGTAGAGTCAGCACCGAAACAACTCATCGCGAAAATCGCTTTGAGTTGCGCCAAGTCTGGTGAACCATTACTGCCAGAAGAAATAGAACAAATCTCAGGTGGGCAGGCCATTATGAAAGTAGTCCACGAGCCTGGGATTCTTCTTCAGGCAGTAACTGCCGGAGAAATAATATTAATAGACGAGATAAACGTTCTGATACCGGAAGTAACCAGCATTCTCCATACCCTCTTAGATTGGCAGAGGACTATAACTGTTCCCGGCTTGGGAGAAGTAAAAGCCCATCCTGATTTTAGATTAGTCGCAGCCATGAACGTAGGGTATATGGGAACTCGGCCTTTAAACAACGCTTTCCGTGACCGTTTTCGTGGTATCCAGGTACAGGGAATATCCCGGAATACCCTGCTGGAACTGCTTCAGCAGAAAGTTGAAAGCAAAACAGCAGTTAAGTTGGCTGATATATACGAGAGCCTTTACGACTCCGTATATAGTCCAACAGGTGCTACGCTAACCGAAAGTTGTATCTCGCTCAGAAGTCTACTTCGTGCTGCCGAAGAAATCTCAATGGGAATCGCGTCACCCAAAGACATAATAATATCTTGTCTCACCGAATCCATTGAGTCTGAGTCAGAACGGACTCAAGTAAAAGATTTAGTAGAGATGAGACTATAGGAGGGTAATCATGGAATTAAACAAATATTTTTTCGAAGCCCTTCGTATGCGCCTGGAGAATATACTCCGGGCGCTGTCTAATAACCGCAAAGCACATATTGTTTATAACAACTGTATGGCTACAGACGTAAAAAATACTGTCTATTTGCAAGCACGGGATTATATCGAACCTGATGTAAAACCTTCGCTTGCCGAACTGCTACTTTTCTACAAAGCGCGTGTTTCCCACGAGGGAGCGCACCTTCGCTTTACATCGCTTGATGACTGGAAAGAAGCCTGTAGTCGTGGGCCAATATTCCAGCATTTAACTAACATTATCGAAGATGGCAGAATTGAAGCTGTAATATCGCAAATCCTGCCAGGTGCTGGTCGGTGGATTAAATTCACCAATCAGTATAATTATAAACATCGCAAGCCGGAAGCTTACGGAACCGGCTTAGATGCGTTTTTGATGGGGTTGAATATTTATTCCATATTACAAACAATCCCACCTTTCCTGGAAACCCAAAGGCTTATTAAACTGGCTGCACCATATGTTGATATTGGCAGAGCTGCTTCAGCCACAAAAGAAGTTCTGAATTGCGTAGAAAAAATTCTGGCAATTCCAGAAATTAAATCACTTATAGATGCCTCTACTCCGCCTCCGATGATAGAGGGAGATAAGGGAACAACATCGTCCGAAAAAACCACTCCTTCTGATGAAATATCGGAACGGGCAGAAAAAGCCAAAAAAATAATACAGCGCAGATCCCGCGATAAAGACTCCAACGAAGACAATTCCGAAAAAGAATCTTCGGATAAAACAAAAGAAGACTCTGACAGTAACGAAGATAGCAAAAATTCCCAAGATGCTGAGTCCAGTAAAGTTGTTTCAGATACTGAAGATGCAGAGGATACTTCTGATAATACTAATAATTCCGAAGAAACGTTGGAAGATTTAGATGAAAACGGCGAAGAAGTTTCGGACTCTCAAGATAACCAAGAAAACGATGAAACCCTTTCAGATACTGGCGAAAACACTTCCAGTAATGAAGAGTTTTTAGGAAGTCCAGACAATGAAATTAAAGACGAAGAGACTTCGGAAAATCCGGATGAGGGCAATAATACCGAAGACTCAGAAAATGAAGAGCTAGATAATTCTGATAATGATTTTAATAATGATGCTAACGATGATATTCCAGAAGAATCTGATCAATCGGGCGATGATGTGTCCGAGGATGATTTCGACTCTGAGGACTTTGATAATAATGATGATTTTGATTCTGAAGACTTTGAAGCGGAGCTAGATTCATCTGCAAAAAACCATAGTTCTGAAAACGCTGAAAATAATGATTCAGAGATTGAGAGCAGTACATCCGAAGATTCGGAAAGTCACGGGGAACCAGGCAATCCCAGCAATGACGGAAACGATGAAGAAGAATTTTTCGCTAATCCTCCAGAAGAAGACTTCGATGAATTATTAGAAGATACTAACGAAGAAGTCTTAACTCTCGCTAAAGAAGCTGAAAGTATCGAAGAAGAAAACACTCCAGCAGATATACTAGAAGGCATTCCGATGAATATTCACGGAGGCTTAAAACTACAACAAATAGAATTGCCTCATAACTCTTCTGCCTACCAACGCCTTAAAAAACAAAACGAGGTTTTGATAAAAAATCTCGTTAACGAAATCAAAGTCGCTTTAGAAACTCGCAAGGCTTATGACTTGCGTAGTTTAAACCGCGGGAGACTTCACTCCGGTTCGTTATGGAAACTCGCGGTTCCTGATCCCGCAGTTTTTTCTCGCCGTATTATTCCAGGAGATATACCTGAACTTGCAGTATATATTTTGGTTGACTTATCAGGTTCAATGAAATCCGCAAATCCCGGCAGCAACATAACTCGCATACACTCAGTTAAAAACGCGACATGCGTGTTATCAGAAGCTATGCGGGAATTAAATATAAAGCACGCCGTTACCGGTTTCCAGGCTAGATATCCCATGGCATATCATTATTCTGCAGTAACCTGGGATGATACAGGATCGGAAAAAATAGCATCATTCTCTGCAGGCGGTAATAACCGAGATGGCTATTCGATTAGAGTAGCCGCTAACGAATTATCGTACCGGCAGGAGCCTAAAAAGATATTATTTATATTATCCGATGGACAACCTGCTGATTATGGCAATTATATAGAAAAATTAGCACACAATGACGTGAAACAAGCAGTATTTGAAACAAAGAATAAAGGAATTAAACTTATTTCTTTATTCTTTGGCGATGAACACTTAGTCCCAACATTTAGATTTATGTACGACACTCCGGTGTTCGTGCCTAATCTGGCTATTCTCCCACGCGCATTGGGAGAAGTTTTCAAAAAAGTTTACTTGGAATAGGAGCTTGAACTTATATGGCGATTCTCAAAAATATATTGGGTTAAGCCAATTCGTCACATGCAATTATACACTTTATATAAGGAGGGATCATATGTACTCTTTCTCTGGTCTGTCCACTACAGATACCAGCAATCGATACGGCTGCTGGCATAAGTTTTACTGTCGTTATGTTTTAAGATTACCCTCCCGACCTGGCTTACCGTTAGTATTCGGCAAAGCCTGCCACGCAGTAATAGAAACTGCTATCAAGGCAGGTAATGCGGAAATCATGCCAGCTTTATGCCAAGCAGTAGTTTCCGCATCTGATTTAGACACAGAAAAAGAAGAGCTCGAAAGATGCGTACAGGCATCTGCGGTTCTTGAAGCTGTCAAAGCCGGCGGTCAAGTCGAAGAATACTTCGAATATCCTCTTGATGACACTCCATTTTCACCAAAGCTAAGAGGATACATCGATTTCTCCCAAAAAGGGAAAGGAGCGGTAATATTAACTGATTGGAAATCTAACCGTGCTACTTATAAGCCGTTAGAAACTTACCAATTAGCTTTATATGCCGCCCACCTTCGGAAGAAACACTCTCTTCCAGTAATCGGGCGGTTAGCGTTCTTACGATTTAATACAGTCGAAGAACACGAATACACTGATACCGACATTAAAGAAGCATTCGATTGGGCGCGTGAAACCGCCTATGAGTGTGATGCAAGGAAACAAAGAGTAGAAATGGGACAAGATCCAAATGAGGTCTTTCCCAAGCAACCAGGAGACACCTGCGAATACTGCGATTATAAATACTTCTGTCTTTCAGAAGTACCCGGTATTCCTGAAGCTATCTCTAATAAAGAAGAAGCCTTAGAAGTCGCCCAGGGAATATTATTTACCCAGGCTAATCTAAAGCTTCATCAGAATAATTTAAAAACCTTTGTCGAGAAAAACGGGCCAATACAAGATGATCAGGTTAGGGCACAAATAGAGAAAAGCGAATACTTAACATTTGACCTTAAGACCCGTCTTGCTGTAGTCGAAAAAATGCAGGTAGACAATCTTAACATCGGCAGCATTTTAAAAATCGGCAGTGATGCGCAGAAAGACCTGCAAAACAAACACGGCTGGTCTGAGAAAGACTTTCTTGACCTGGGTGCAAAAAAGCGCGCCAAAAACACTCTTAAGATAACAAAGGCGGGATAGAGTGCAGTTCAATGTACTTGAAATCGCAGACCGCCTTAAAATCCAACTCGTAAACCGGGCGGGCGATGAATATATATTCATCTGCCCGTTTTGTTCCGGTAAAAAAGAATATCCAAAGTTATATATCAACCAGTCAAAAGGTGTTTTTATATGCCACCATTGCCACCTAGAAGGCAGTATTACAGATTTATGGGCCTTACGCTGTGGAGTTGATACCAAAACCGCCTACAAACAAATGGTTAATTCCGTTTCGGTGGATATACAACCAATCGAACCAATACCTACACCAATAAGAGATACTGAAAGGATACATCTTGTCTATAGCGAATTCTTTAAAATGCTTACTTTAAATCCTGCTCATAAACAAGATTTGGAACGGCGTGGTCTAACACCAGACTACCTCTCTCAATTCAAATCACTTCCGGAAGATGCAAAAACCCGCTGGAACATCTGCAGTATTTTAAACAAAAAATACGGACTAGACGATGTTCCTGGGTTTCAGCAAAAAATATCCCGTAAAAACAAATCTTACTGGGATTGCCACCGTTCAGGAATGCTCATCCCAGTAAGAGATGTTCATCAACAGTTAACCGGATTTCAAGTCAGAACCAACAGAGAACCCAAATACATCTGGTTTTCCTATTCCGGTCAATTGAAATCCTCAGTTCATGTCATCCCAGGCAGAGGAATCCCGTGGATAATCGAGGGAGTTTTAAAATCCTATATCACCCACCACTTCCTGCAGATTCCCTGTTTCGGGATACCAGGAACCGACACCTGGCGATTAATTCCTTTCCACCTTATCCGTGGCGGGAAAGTAGTAGTCGCTTATGATATCGAACAAAATCCCTATACTCTAAAATCCAGGGACAACTTAGTAGCCCATCTTGAAAACATGGGCATAGAACCAATCATTGCTGGCTGGAATAAGAACTTAGGTAAAGGCATAGACGATGCCTGTTTAACGATTTACAAACAAGGTATTATGCCCAGGCCGGAAATGTTTTTACCAGGAATAGCAGCTTGATTAGAAAGGACAGATGTAATGCGCTTAATGGAAGTTGTTTTACAAGACGGGAAAAGAATCGTAATCACTAAAAAATCTTCGGCAGAAAATGTTGCTATCTTGAATAATCTTTTAGATCAGGCATTAATCAGCCGGGTTGTTTACTACTAAGAAAGGAGAATCATATAATAATATTTTTATGTATTACAATGTAACTTTCATTCCAGCATCTCTTAAGAAATTTAACGGAAACAATGTAACGACGTCTAGAGAAGGAGATATCGTACTTTGTTTCGAAGAGCAAGAACACAAAATCGATTTGTTTACAGTGCCGGAATTCCGTGATTATATCACAGAACAAATCAAATAATCATGTTATCTTCCTGCCACTTCTTTAGGAAGTGGCAGGCCGGATCACATGATCCACTTCAAAAGCACACGCTTTGACCAAAATTATTTGCCGATGCACACGCTATCGGAGAAAGGAGGTAATTATGAAATTAGTGATAAAGGTTTTCTGTTCGTATTGTGAATTAGATATGTTCACAATTAACGAGATTGAAGCCGATTATCACGACTTTGGAGAAAAACATGACCATTCTCCAAGTACTGTAGATGTATATGGCTGTGGCGATATGAGATTTGTGCCAAAACCATATACGCAGAAAATACTAAATAAATACAATATCTCAGTATCAGATTACAAAAAAATCTGTGCCGAATTAGAGGATAAACTATCCTTTGGATATTGTGGGCTTTGTGATTAAAACATTTTAAGGAGGATTAACTATGCCATACAAAGATGGTTACGACAACGGTTATGCGGTATTTGACCGCATAAAAGGATTTGTCAAAAAACCGGTACAGGTTAAAGGAGAAATCTCCTTAAAGACCATTGATCCAA
>JAHKLX010000072.1 GCA_020854835.1 Microcaldota archaeon | reverse complement strand
ATTGGGAGAGACTAGGGTGTAGCGATCTGCTGCCACACTTACATCTTTAGCTTGAAATCTTACATCTCTAGCATAATTTCCATCAATCAAAAAACCTCCAAAACCTCTAATACTCTGTTGTGTAGCAAGAGCAGTAGCAGAATTAGAAGCCATGTCATCTTCGTCTAGGGTAGTTGTAACTCCATCTGTTGAGTCTCCCCCTATTGAAAGGGCATCTACTAAATTGTTTATATGAGATTCTGAAATAGGAAAGGCTACCGTTACCCCGTAAGCGTGTGATTTAGCACTAAATCCCTCAGCTCCCCTTGTTACTCCTTCTAACTTCTTTGTTCCTGAGTTTATAGAGGTATAAGTTACCCACTCGGCATTATCCGTATCAACTGGACTTGAGTAGGAAATACAACATATACCTGGTTCTGCAGTATCAATCCCTGTAACAGATTGAAGTTCAATGTCTGTCGTCTGTGAGTCATCAATTCCTCCTGCTGTTGCAAGAGTTGTAGAAACGTATTGGTTAGCTTTGAATAGATTTGCCATATTTAGTATGTGTATGCCAACCGGTCTGCCCACTTCTTATCAAAGTCGGCTGAACCGTCAGCGTAAGTAATTTTTGTGCCGGTTGTTGTATCTATTTTTTTAATCCTCCAAATATTCTCATTAGTTTTGCTCGCCTCACCCACCTTGCAGTAGCCGATGTAGGTATTTGTTGCCGATGCCTCGTCTATTAGCATGTCATAGGCCTGAGTATCAGCTGTCGTCTTAACTCTGTTACTTTCATCAAACTTATCGTATTCTCTCTGATTTATATCTATGTCCATTAGTAGTATATTGGATAATTCTTTTTCTTTTTTCTTTGATCCTCAAAAGATGGCTGGACTCTTGCAGCGGTCTCTACGCCCTTATAAACTGGTTTTGGGACAGACTGAACAGCTTTCATTGCTGGTCTCACAGCCTGGGTTATTCTAGGCATCTTAGGGGCTTGGGTAGAGGCTTTTTCTAATAAATTTGCCCCCGTTCTAGCTGTCCTTGAAATTGCCTTAGCACCAGCTGGAGATTGTACAACTTGGTTTGCAAAATATCCCCCAACAGCTCCGGGTATCCCAGCAACACTCCCTCCACCAGCTGCACCGATAATGCTTTTAAGTGGGAACTGTTGGTTGCCTGCTCTAGCAGTTTGTGCTTTTTGAGTTAAGTTTTTTAAGTTAATTAGTGAGGACATTTCGTGTCCTAGTTTTTGAGACTCCCCACCAGTTTGTTTTCCCACGTAGTCTCTTATTAAACCGGCGGTTTTCTTTAATCCTCTAACCTTAGCACTTTCAGCAGCCCCTAAATTCCACGCTGATTGTGGGATATCGGCTTGCGCCCTACTAGCAGTCTGGTAAACATCCCCCAAAGAAGTCTGCAAGGGGGTTGACCTAGCGCCATCAATATTTTGTCCTATTTTTTCTATAAATCTTTGTTTTCTGTCAGATAAAACCCGTTGTGCAATCCTTGCGCTATCACTTTCCATAGCTTCACTGCTTAGCTTAGCGATCTCATCATCAAATAACTTAACAATATCCCTAACATCAACACTTGCCTGAGATTTTTTAGCAACTGCTTTTAATTTATTATCAACCATTTTAATTGCAGCCTGCACGTCATCTGGATCTCTTGACCATAGGTTATACCTATCAAATAATTCTTCTGGAGTCATACCAGCTTTTTTGATCTGATCTAAGAAACTTTCCATCTTTTTATTTCTACCCAGTCCTTTTGTAACTGTGTCCTCTGAGTATTGTCGCAAACTATCAGCTCCTTTAGATAATAAACCCTTACTTTTAGCAGCGTCTTGTTTAGCATCTATACCCTTAAATAAATCATCCCCGACATCTGCTAATTTTGCTTTTTTGTTAAATAACCCCAAAGCCTTGCCACCCTTAGACAGTAAAGATAAGGAACTTGGAGTTAAAAGTTCAGCTCCAAAACCAACCGCCATCCCAGGCAACTCGCCCTCGCCCATTCCAGGAACTCCAAATATATCTAGGGTTCTTGGTACTTCCTCAAAAACAGATGATTTGTCTCTAATTCCCTTCGCAAGTCCTTGTATAGGGTTGTCATAGTAATCAGACCCAATCGCCCCTTTTAGCGCCCCTCCAAGGGCGTAGGAGGGCAAGTTAAGTAGGTTCATAGCACCCCTATAAGCTCCCTTTAATCCTGTCTCACCATCAGTTAACCAAGATTGTTTAGCTGGTTGTAGATTGTTCTGTTGCATAAATGACTGAATCTGTTGGTCGGTCATTCCTGCTCTTTTGGCTGCTGGGATGTCAAATTGTTTCATCTTATGAACTGGTTTGGATTAACTTGTGTTGCACCCGTTTGTATCGCGCCCTGTCTTTGTAGAATATTCTTGGCTTGCTCAAGGGTTCTTCTTAACTGTTCATCACTGATTCGGTACGTGCCTCTCTTATCAGGATTTAGAGCTAAAACAGCGTTTCTCATAATCTCTCTTTCACCCTCAGAGATTTGTCCCTGACCCTTCATCATTTCAGCCGCAGCCATCTCTAATTGAGACTGAATCTGTTGTAATTTAGCCTTGGTGTCGGCCACAGCCATTCTGTTGATTAAAGGAACGCCCTGAAGCCTTAAGTTACCGGTTAAAGGCTTGGTTCTTCCTTGGTTTAGGACATCATCAATTAAAGCTACTGTGTCTCCTCGTCTAGCCATCACCTCACCAGATTGACCTCCACCCAGCATTTCTTCGTATTGATCGTAGTTATCCATATAGAATCTGTAATCATTTTCATTCTGAGGCACTCCGGTCTGCATAAATTCAGGGCTTAATTGAGTCTTAGCCATTTCCTGCTGAGCCATTTCATATTGATACTGGATATCTTGTAAGTTTTCTTGAATTGCCAATACTCCATCCTGATAATCTATGGCCAGTTGAGATATAGCGTTTCTCTTTTCAATATCATTCATGTTCATATCAGACTCAATCTGCATAACCGCCTCATTAAGTGAGGATTCCATCTGATTGATTTGTTGTCTGGCTTGCAGGGTATAGTCTTGCAACGCTCTTTCTATTTCGTGGAAGTTTTGTTGTTTTTGTTTTAATCCTTCCTGGGTAAATCTATTGAAATCACTCTCAATATTTTCTTGAGCCTGTCCGTGTGAACCGAATCCGTATGAATCAGATGTATTCAAATTGGCAAACTGACCGGCGGTTCTAGCTTCTGATTCTCGTCTAGTCATCGCAGCTTGTCTCTGTGCAGTTCCCCAGTCGTCCTCTGCCCTGTCTCGTGCCATAGCAGCATCGCCCTCAGCTAACCCGATGCCTTCTTCTACTCCAGCTTTAGCTTGAGCAAACTGCTGCTGTAATCTTGGGATGTAGTCTTGTAAATATCTTTGTCTTTCCCCATAAGCCTCGTTAAGATACTTTTCACCCTGTTGTTTGCGTTGATCTAGTAAAGATTGTCTGTCCTGGCCAAGTTGTTGATAGCGACCCATGGGATCAAATTGAGGCTTTGGTAATTCTGGCTGAGGAGGTGGTTTGGGTTGCATAACCCTTTCCTTAGCCTGAGTTGATATATCGTCAAACCTCTGTTGCATATTCTTGCCAGTTAATGAATCAAGTGCCGGAGTAAGGCTTTGCGGAGCTTTATAGTTTGGCCGCCCAGATACTAAATTCTGATTGTTCATCAATCTATCACTCAACATTCTGGTTGAGGGAGTAGTTTGTCTGTTATTAAAAGAACTAACCTGTCTCTGAGGAGCTGGTCTAGGTGTAGGAGTTGCCGCAGCACCAGTTCTTACCTTAACACCCCCCACATCGGTTTCGTCGTCTTTTTTCTTCTTAAATAGATTAAATAACATATTACCTTTGCATTAGTAATCTGACCCAGTCAGATGTTGATTTATATACTGATGGATTTCTCATATCAGCCTGTGCTTGTTGTCGGGCTGTGACAGGAGGTCTGGTCCAGGATGATAGTTTCTGAGGTGAAGTTGCTCTTTGAGCAAACTGTTGCGCCCGTTGTTGAGTTGGTGTCTGAGAACTTACACTAGGTGATGATGTTCTTTCACTTATTTGTTGAGAACTACTTCTACCAGAACTTTGAGATTGTCTAGCCTGTGCCGCTGGACTCAACCCAATAACCCTAGAGGTTTGTTTTGATGTAGAAGCACCCCTTGAACTTGGGATTGAGAATATACTCTGTGAAGCGGATGGAATTGGAATCTTGCCACCTGGAGTTGCTGACCTATAAACATCAGCCAAAGGTTTACTTACATCCTTAGCCTTCTTAGCAACCTCAGTTCCTGCTTTTCTGAATAAATCTACAGCACCACTCTTGAAAATTGTTGGTAGATCATACCCTGGAGTTCTCTCGCCCTTTTGCCCCTCTGTTCTTTGGGTCGTTGGCATTTGGAACTTGTCATAGCTAAAATCAGACTTTAGAACATCTGGTGTCTGGCTTATTTGATCTTGCCAGTATTTATTCTCCCAATATTCTTTAACGGGAATCTTGTACTCAACTAAATAGTCCCCTTCTTCTCTTACCTCAGTTCTATAAGGCTCATCAAAGCCTTCCTTGACGTTAGAGCCCAGATAATCCTTATACTTACCCGTAGCCTCTTGACCCATTGATGTTTGACCAAAAACATTGGCTATTCGGTTGGGGTCTTGATAGAACTCTTTGCTAAATAAATCTGTGCCTAAAGCACCGCCTTTTTTCTCCTCAGCACTATCAACTAGATATTTTGAAAACTCATCAGCCCCACCAAACTTAAAGAAGGCATCTCTAATATCTGTTGGTGCGGTTTTAGCTGTTCCTTCAAATAGTGAAGTTCCCCTAACATCACCAACTTGTTTTTGACCCTTGTCAATTTCCATTGGTTCTTTTCTAAATAAGTTTGAAACAGCATCTACTCCTTTTTCTTTTAGACTTTCAATTCCCTCACCAGCTTGACCGATAAATCCTTGAGCCTTTTCCGCCAAATCTTGACCTATGTCTCTAATGTTTTGTCTAATCCCCGGTACTTGCTCTGGTGCTTGTCCCCCAATTTGTGAAGCTAAGGCCTGACCAGTTCGTTTAGTTGAACCACCGGCAAGCGTTTCAGAAAAAGCTCCCTCTGGCACACCTAATGTATCCCCAATTCTCTCAGTTACATTTCCAGCCAGTTGTCTTAATTTTCCTAGAAAATCTCTTTCCTCGTATGGGGTTTTTGGTTGTTGTGATAAAGCACTAATCCTTGCTTGTTTAGCAACTTCTGGATCTCCAGACTCTAAATACTCACTTGCTCCCCACTCTGACCCCAAGCCTAACTTTTGAGCTACGTCAGCCACCCCACTTGCCAACTGTTGTCGTTGTGGACTCATTGGTTGGAATGCTTGTCCTACTTGTTCGATTCCTTGTTGAATGTTCTGTCCTAAATCTTGCATTGGTTGCTCAATTTGTTGGATCTGTTCCTGTTGACCCATATCCTCTTGCATATACTGCTGAATCATATCAGGAGATGGGCTTGCTTCAATTCCTTCATTTATTAAATCTTGGGCTGCTCTTGCGAAAGCTCTTTCTTCTGGAGTCCAGTTTTCTTGATTGATTTTAAGTGCGTCGCTAACTTGATTCCAGTCAACATATTCTTCAGCCTTTAAGAAAAAGTTATTAGGACTATCTATCATGCCCTCTGGGTTGTAATACTCAACGTCTAAATGTTCCCCTGTTGAGAGACCAGTATTACCAGGAGTTCCAATAAAGTCAAATGGTCTGATTGTCGTACCTGGTTGGGCGTTTATTACCTCGTTTAAGTGTGAAAGTCTTAACTTAGAACCATCGGGGAGTTCTAGTAAGATTGAATTACCATAAGGACTTCCTGAGTCAGCATTTATTACCTGAACAACCTTAGTGTCAAATGGGAAAGCAAAAGTAAATCCTTCGTCTAAATCTCTGGTTCTGTAGTCTGTTCCTTGATGTCTACCACTTCTGTAAAATTTTGGATTGTAATTTCCATAATCCTGAGTTACTGTTTGTTGTCTACCAAAAAGTAAATTAGATAAGCCACTTGTTCCCTGATAAGCATTCCCAATTCTAGTATTAGGATTGAAAATAGTACCGTCAGTTAACATCACCGAACCATCACTAAATTCTTTCAAAACTCTTGGGATATCTGCTTCTGTTGCCTGTTTTATACTTCCATCGTTATATCTAACACTCCCATCTGACATTAAAAGTCCGCCATCCTGTGTTCTAGTAACAGGATATGAAATCATCTGTTCTACATATTGGGCTAATTCTTCGTGTGAATTTGGTTCTGCTTGTATTGTTGTTCTGTCTGGAGTTGAACGAGGATTCTGATATTGTGAATAATCCATCTCTGGCATTTGAAAATCATAGCCTTGAACCTGACCCAAATTGGGTGCTTCAAAGGGTATTGATGTCTGCTGATATTGAGAAAAACGAACGGGGTCGGAGTATCTATCCTGTCCTAGTCCCGATGGATCGGCTACTCTGTCAGAACTTACAATAAAGGCTCTAGGATCAACGTCGTATCCTTCGTATAAACCACCACCCCTATCCTTCTTTGCTAGTTCCTCTAGCATTTCAAGATAAGATTGTAGTTCGTCTGGTCGTCTTTCAAAGACTTTTCTTTTTCTTGCCATATATTTATTGTACTAAACAAGCTAGATAAAAGTTTAGCTTGGATAGCGCCTATAGTTATCTGATAATCGTTTTGAGTTAATTAAATAAGTATGAACTAGCGCCATGAACTTAAAATAAGCTCTCTTTTGTGTGCTTCTAAAGTAGTATTTAATACTTCTACCCCTAAATATTCCATAAATTTCAATTGGAACATCACTTGCTCCCTCGGTTACAGTTACGGTTGAGGGTGCGTCTCCAATTAAAGTCTCACCAACGATAATTGCACCAAACCCCCCACCCGATCTATTCTGCTGGGTAACACTAAACTCCGCATCAACCTCAGCCCCGTCTATGTAAATAAAGCCTTGAATACTTGCTGAAACTGATAAATCCTTAAATTGGAAAGTTGGATTGTGGTAGCGTTTTTCTTTATTAAACTGACCCTGATTGAATGCTTTTGTAGCCCACCTAACATCTATGGCGGTGTCATTATCCACTCTTGAATCCTGGAACATCTCAACTAAATAACCCGTCTCCTCATCTCCATAATAAAGTGCTTCATCGCCATCTGAGTCAATCCAAGTTACAAAACAATTAGGGGTAATTCCTTCCCAATAAACCCACGCCCCAAAGCGTGTGTCCAAAACCCACACTCGGTCATTGATCGTACTTCCGTCTTTGGCAACAGCACACATATATAAATTATCAAAATATGTAGCGCAACTATTACCGAGTGATTCAAAACTAACATTTCTTAAATATGGCTCAACCTTGATAGAAAGTTCGTTAGTACGAAGGACCGTTGCGACATAATTCTCCTGGTTTCCCAGAGAAAAGAAAGCTAAACGACCATCTTTCTTAACAGGAAAGATAATATCATTTTCTACGTGCTTGGTAGCTCTATGCGAACACGAACCAAAACCCTTAACTACTTCCTCTAGCTGTTGAAAGCCATCAGAGGTAAATGAAAACTTATAAATAGCGTTCCCCTTGTGAACGATTACCCCCCCTTGGAAACCTATAATAGCAGTTATATCAGCCCCATCGTTTTTGAACACATCCACCCCACCAGCTCCATAGGTAGGAGTTGAAAAATCACCTATCTTAGTACCCGTGCTTGAGAAGGACAATCTTGATGGATGGTCCTTAATTCCAGCGGTGAATATCCTTGAAATGGCTAAAATAGGCATTGAGGCAATAATACCCTCGGTTGAATTAGCCTCTGGGGGCAGAATTGAAAGTGAAGGAGAGTCAGCCCCCTTGTCGTCATACGAATTAGTATAAACTGTGGCCATGTAGGTTTCACCCAACCCCGTGGCAAACCTTCCATAAACATTGTAACCAACCGCACTTGCCACAGCATCCCAAGACAAGGCGTTGTAGTTTGTTGCGTTCAAAGTAGCATTGCCAGTAGTCGTATTAACAGAGGCACAAGCTAATGTTTCCCCAGTGTCGTTAAAAGCACTCACTCTGTAGGAATAAGTCTTTGAGCCAGTCGTCCCTGTCGGAGTAACTCCAAGTCCTACGGGAGTAGTTAAAGCAGCGTATTCAGTAATTGTTGAACCATCGTAATAAGTCAAGTTATCAGTTCCGTTGAATATAAAAACCTTGTCATCAGCCTGTACAAAGTTCATCCTTGAATCAGCGTCATAAGTCGTTGTGCCTATACCAGTAGGTGTACCAGATACATACTTTTGCAATTTATCATTTGAACCTTTGGCAAACCTCAAAAGTTCCCTTGTTCCATCACTTTTGTAATAGGCAAATGCCCCCATGACGCGATCACCTGAGGTAGTACCATAGTTTTTTGTGCCAGGTCTGGGGGCGATGCCATCAACCTCTAAAATAACATTTTTAGCCTCGGTTAATTCGCTATCTTTGATAGAATTTTCATCTTGAAACAAATTAAGACCACCGGTAAAACCGACGATCATATCGTCTTTGCGTTTGGGATTTTTTGTTTCTCCTAATCTCATTACCACATTGAATCGGACAGTGGTGTGCGGACTAGATTCCTTCTGAAGTTCTCTTTGTTCAACTCCTCTATGATGCTGTTGTACTCCTCTACGCCATCGCTTGCGTCGCCCCTTTCTCCATCTAACTGACCCAGGCGACCATAAACATAAGCGCTCAAAGCATCCTTGTACCTAGAGGGGATGTCAACTTCATCTGTTAAAGAAGTAAAGTCTGCATCTGCCCAATAAAAATATTTAATAATTAAGTTGTTCTCAGTTGCTGTAATCGTGCCAGTTGGTGAGGACGTTCCCGTTGCCACTGTGTAGGTAAATGAGTCATCATCCACTAAAGTAATCCGTTTTGACCCATTACACTCGCTTACAGAAGCCCCCGCAATCTGTACGTAGTCATTGTTTGAGAATCCGTGATCTGTTGCCGCAACTGTAGCGGTTGTGCCGGACACTGTAATTGAGGTTACGCTTACCGCACTTGGTGCGCTTCCTGGTGTTGGCAATAAGTGAAGTTCATCGTTGAATATATAAAAATACTTATTGTTGATGTAATTTGTTGAGAAGGGGAAGTGCATTGGGGGGTATCTAGTAACATTAAAGGCTGTGTCCTCTGATTGCGGCACTCGGAGTAACCCATCTGTTCTAACCTCTAAAAACTCCCTGTAATCAGTAGGTAGGGAGTAAATCTCCTCATCTCCCTCTGTTTGTGTGGCGTACTCTGTCACATGAAACCAGTATTTGTTTTCACGCATTAAGTCTCTAAAGGCTTGAGAAACAAAACTAATTCTTCTGGTTTGTTCATTACCAGAAGGCACTCCGTTTTCACCCCTTCGGTACGATACATCTAGTAAAATATCGTTTACGGTTACTGACATATTATTTCTTTAGAATACTATCGGCAAACTCTTGCCTAATTTTTTGTCTGTAGTTTTTCTCTCTTTCGGTCACCTCTAATTCTCTCTCCATCACCTCCGACTCTTTTAACTTAGCTTGATCCAGTCTCTCACTTACCTCTTTGTTTAACTTCTCAGCCGCTTCGGTTTTGCGAGTAGCTTCGGCTAAGGCCTCAGTCATCTCCTCATCAGTTCTAATCTTTTTTAAGCCTTTGGCAACTTCTGCCTCACGCTTTTCAACAGACTTCTCTCTCAAATCAAGATCGGACTTCTTAGATTTTGACTTCTTGTCTCTTTCCTTAATCTCTGCCTCTTTGTCGGCTAACTCAGACAGTTTTTCTTCATATTTTTGTTTTAGTGCATCAACTTCTGCCTCAAGTTGAGTCGCAAACTCTTGTATTTTGGACATACGTTTCAATTAAATTAGTAACTAATCTCATTATAGAATGAGGGATATTCAAAAGTTTACAACCTGGAGCGGATTATGGTGGCACTTATGCCATCGGTATGAGGTAGATAAATTAGGGTTATGTCATGATCTGTCAACCATTGAGGGGTGAAATTCATCTGTTTACAGTAGTCTTTTGCCAGCCAGTCCTGGCCGATAAGTATCGCATCTGGATTAACCTGTAAAATTGCTGGCTTAGAGTCAGAACCTCCTTTATTGGGGATAATCTCATCTATAAACGGACATTTCCCCAAGATTTCCACACGCTGTGAATAACTAAATTCGGGGGGGTTACCCTTGTACTCTTTAATAAACTCATCTGTGTTAAGAGAAACAACCAGGTAGTCGCAAAATTGTTTACACAATCTAAAGAAATTGTAGTGGGCAAAGTGGGGTATAGCAAATGAGCCACCTGTATACCCTATAACATGTTTCTGTTCCATATGCTCTTATATTTAATTAGATATTCATTCTCGATTACCATAACCTTATGCCCCCACTTTTCAATGAATTTATCAGTCTTGCCTAGATTGTCAAATAATTTAATGGGCATCTCAAAGTTTGAGTAATCATCACCTATTTGCATCTCATACTCTACTGAGGATAATTTTGTCTGGGTTGGTTTAAGTGCCATTCTTTCCAAAATACTCCGCTTAAACTTGCCCATATAACAGCCAAACATTCTAGGAGAGTTACAAATTGAAACTGATTTATCAAAGTCCTCAAAGCAAATCTTAAACAAATCGTTATTTTTGATCTCAACTGTATCTTGTAGGAAGATAAACTCGTCAACATCAGTGTTTAGTAAAGTCCAGTATATCTTACCCATCTCATACCCATCACAATCTACAACTAAAACAGGGTAGTCGGTTTTAATACTAGATAAGCAATTTTCTAACTGATCTTTTCTATCTGGGCGTGTACCTATAACGATGGCTTTTTTAACATTAAATATCTTCATATCCAATTGCGATGGCTCCGCAGAATAATTTATTATCTATAAAATCGCTAAAATATCTAAGGTGATTTTCTCTTACATTTGGATTGACATAACAACACTTTAGATTAAGTTCAGTACAAATCAAATAAATCTGGTTAATCATTACCCCTGCGTCTAAATAAGGCATATAGTAAAGATTTTCCTTGTAAGCCCCCCTGTTGGCAAGCAAAACAAGTATCCTGTCAGCTCTGTGAATCCACCCCACCCCACCAACTAACAATCCCCCAAGTAATTGCTTGTCATCTCTTGAGTCCACTATCTTAATCTCAACTGCTTTTCTATCACATGAGCTAGGTGCTAGTTTAGATAAATCTATAATCTTTTTCACTAGCTTATCCGGCACTTTCTTATCTGAAAAAATCCTCTCTGAATGGCGTTTCTTCATTAGTTTAATCAAAGACTCCTTCTTTCTTTTTTGGTGTTGTAGATATCTAGTCTGGTATTTATCCATATAAAGAAAGGTATTTCTTGACATTCTTTCTAGCATCAAAGTGTTTGAAGGTCAGTTTGTTTAGTTCCTGTGAGTAATTTGAATCATACAATTTAATCTGTTCTATTAACTTATCTGTATCAAAATATATAGGATTGTTTCTACCAGAAAACCAATCTTTCATATTTTCTAAATAATTATCGGGTGTAATTAAGCCAGCGCCTGTAAAATCCTTCATTATTGTTCTGTGATTAGCACTTAGAACATTCTTGCCACAAGCCATTGATTCAACTGTCGATCTTCCAGATGTAATGACTAAATCCGCCTCTTTAATAATGTTGTGGATATGAGCATAGTTTGCATGATCTACAATTAAAACCTTTAACCCCATCTTTTGACACGCCTCAAGTATATTAAAAGTTGCTTTTCTACCATCTTTTGATAAGAACAAAACCTTATCTAATTTTTTAGTTGGAGTGAATCTAAATAATGAAAAGTCAACAGGATTACCGATAACAGTAGACTTAAAGCCTCTTTTTGCCTCTAAATCTTGAATCTCTTTTGAAATACTGACATAAGCGTCAGCCCCCTTTGAAAACCTGCCTTTGTCAGTTAAGAAAGTGTGAGAAGTAAAAATCTTGAATCCGTTTGATCTCTCTAAGAAATCTTTATTATTTACTAGGGATATATCACATTTTGGAAACTTATCAGTAACCTCGCAGTTGAAAACCTGTGCATAAGTTCCTATATTGTCTGTTACTACAGTAACACGATGATTTAATCGTAAAAGCTCTTCTGATACTGTTCTTGCCCAGTTTTGAAGTCCTCCAGGAATAGAAAGAGAATTGACCGAAATAGATATTTTCATCCAAACATCTCCACCTTATAAATCTCTTTCTGCCTCTTTTTGAAAGTCTTACGATCATCCTCGCTAACCTTCTTTTTACCCTTGCCCTCATCAGACTCTCTTAAAATAGCCTTTGGATTGTAGGCTAATTGATTATCAAGGTGTGCCTTAACGGATAATTCAGTATCGGCATAGTGTGATTTGTAACAGTCCTCAAAAAACGGTCTTAAATACGATGATCTAACCATTCCAAATGAAGCTAACTTACCATCCCACTTACCGTCATTGAAAGCCAAAACGCCCTTGTGAGTTCGCTGCAAGGTATCTAGTCCTATTTTTAACCAGTTCTCACCTGGCTCTGCGTCTTGTGCTGTGTAAACATAAAAATCATACTCTCTATTTGTAACAAACTCGTTTATTTTCTTAACATAGCCGACTCTATCGTCATCCATTAGTAAAAAATAGTCTGCTTCAACGCCAGCACTATCTGCCAGCTTCTTCATCGTTTCAGTTCCCTTTACACGATCAATACATGGCATTAAAACACCGATTTTACTATGTTTAAGAGGCTCGTCCAGACCAGCCGCAGCGTGATAATCCTCAAGTCCTACCGCTATTTTGCTTATATGGTACGAATAAACGTCATTATGAACCCAGATTTTATAACCGTGCTTTTGGCAGGTCTGACAAAAAATAAGGTCGTGGGTTTCTTTGTGTACTTTAGCTGTTGGAATATGAAAGTTCTTACCATAGGTCATCCACTTCTCATCGCCTAACTTTTCGTAAACCTCTTTTTTGACCATCATCCCACCAAAGCCTATCCCATCCACCTCCAAAGGTTTCTTGGGGTTATTAGATAGATCAACT
>JAHKLX010000136.1 GCA_020854835.1 Microcaldota archaeon | reverse complement strand
CCCGTCCGCAGGCTCATAGGCGGCAACCGGCTTATCACTTTCCTGAATTTCCCTGGTGGTGAAGCTCCAGACAATTTCATCGTTGCCAACCCCGTGCTTGCTCTTTACTGTACCTGCCGGAGCCGTTACAGTGTATCCGGTCAGGAAGGCAAAGTCGGGGTGGGTTATATTCAGCACCCGGCCGTCCAGGGTTACCGCTACTCCTACTAATACCGCGCCGCCTGCTTCTATCTTGACGCCGCTTAAGTCCGCCGCTGTAACGTCACGGTCAAAGGTGGCCGTTACCGCCGCGTCCAGTTCCACGCCCGTGGCCCCGTCCGTGGGCTCATAGGCGGCAACCGGCTTATCACTTTCCTGAATTTCCCTGGTGGTGAAGCTCCAAACGATTTCGTCGTTCGCAACCCCTTTTTCACTTTGTACCGCCCCTGCCGGCACCGTTACAGTGTATCCGGTCAGGAAGGTAAAGTCGGGATGAGATATGGTGAGCACCCGGCCGTCTAAGGCTGCTACCGTGCCAGCTACTGCTACACCGCCCGCTTCAATCTTAACGCCGCTTAGGTCTGCCGCTGTAACGTTAAGATCGAAGGTAGCCCTTACTGCCGCTTCCAGCTCAACGCCTGTGGTCCCATCTGCAGGCTCACAAACTGCCACCGGCTTGTGGTTAATTTGGCCCAATTTATCGAGAATAGACTCTAATTGTTCCTTTTCCCCACTACTTAACTGGTCAACTGCGCTGGCAAGATTGGCTGCCGTCAGACCGCATTCGGCAAAGTCCGCAAGGGTGCGCTTGCCTTCGGTCCTGTCAACCATATCCTGCAGCTTCTGCGTATACTGATTTAGAACCCGCACCGTAACTGGCAGGCCTTCTTCGTATTCCACCTGCATCAGATCCGCCGCGGTGACCATCAGATCCGCAAAACTAAGTCCATAATAGTTAAACATGTTTTTTGCCTGAACGGAAGTTCCGTTATCAATGTACTTGATAAGGACGCTCAGGTAAGTCAAATTGTTGTTTCTAACAGCATCGAGGAAACCGGCGTAACCCGTATAACCTCCACTGGAGGACATTTTAATGTACTTCTTTATTCCCCCGTCAATTGCTGTTTTTATGGTCTCGTCCGTCAGCTTGTAATTGTTGTTAAGGCATAACCGTTCTTCAGCTGTAAGGACCGGTCCATTGCCGTTAATACCCAACCATAGTGCATTCGTGATCTTTTCCAAAAGAGCAATTCCGTTTTCACAATCTTCAGGCTCGAAGTTTTCGATTCTGTCCAGTAACGGCTTTATATCCGACACTATTTGGCCGTAGTTCTCAGCCGCATAAACCGCGCCGATGGTTGTAAACATAAAGAGCACAAGCATCGCCGTAATGAACCAAACCCTGTTAGGCCTTTTTCTCATTTTGCGCAATCACTCCTCTCTTTATATTGTAAAGCTTCTTACTACGGAGTCACCCAGGATTATCCAGCCCCCTTCCGTTTGCAGCCATAAGAACAACTGTATCTGGTACGTTCCGGGAGTCACAATGTCATTACTGCTGAATTGAAGTACTTCACTCCCCGGGGAACCTACGGTCACCGGTTCGCCAATACGCAGGGCAACGACATCTCCGGCTGAATTTGTAATCTGGAAGATTCCCTGAACCCGTTTCGCTTGATCCTCAAGATTAACTACCTCTGCCGAAACATTCAATGACCCGGCGGATGCGGTAACAGTCAGCTCAGTTGTTTTGAAAAAGTAGTTGGAAACACCGAAGGTCTTTGTCACCACAAACGGTTCACCTTCCGCCGGTGTTGCAGTAACTACGATGGTATACGCGGCTGCGAAGGGTAAACCAGTTTGTTCCGGCTTGTATTCATCGCTAAAGGTGGTCCCCGATGCCGGTGAGAGGACAGTCCTGGTTACGCCGGCTGAATCCTTGATGACTATCTGCCAGTCAACGGATTCATTGGCAACACCTTCTATACCCAGCGGCCGGGCGAAGTTGACATCCTCTGTCCGGGACAACACAACGGTTACTTCCAGTTCGGGAATAGTGCCGCCCGAGCTTTCCGTGGTGAAGCTTTCAATTTCACCGAAGCCTGTACCGGCGGAGTTGACGGCGTAGGCTCTAAAGTAATATGTGGTTTCTTCGGCCAAATCGCCCAAGGTGTGGCTATAGGCGCCGCTAAGGTCGCTGTCGCCCGCTTCTGCCTGGTTTACCAGCTGCTCTTCGCTGGTACCCCAGTAAAAGCCGTATTCGCTGATCTCGCCGTTGCCGTCGGAGATGACGCCGCCGTTTAGGATGGCGGAATCAGTGCTTATCGCGCTGGCCTCCTTTGTTTCTACTGTGGGCTCTACTACTACGGGCGCTGTCTTGCTTGTGGTGAAGCTTGCAACTTCGCCGTAGCCTGTACCGGCGGAGTTGACGGCGTAGGCTTTGAAGTAATAGGTGGTGTCTTCGGCCAGTTCGCCCAAGGTGTGGCTATAGGGATCGCTCAGGTCGCTGTCGCCCGCTACTACTTTGTTTTCCAGCTGCTCTT
>JAHKLX010000135.1 GCA_020854835.1 Microcaldota archaeon | reverse complement strand
GTTTTTTTAAAATTACCAATTCTGTTGCCTCCCATCAAAGAACAAATTGCGATTGCAGGTTTCCTTGATAAAAAAACCTCTGCTATTGACAACCTCATCCAAAAGAAACAGCGCCAGATAGAACTTCTCCAGGAAAAACGCAGTGCTCTTATCGCTCATGCAGTCACAAAGGGACTCGATCCAGATGTCAGGATGAAGGATTCAGGGGTTGAGTGGCTGGGGGAAGTGCCGGAGCATTGGGAGCTGATAGATTTTAAGCGGTTGGGTGATTTTAAGTCCGGTGCAGGCTTTCCAGATCACGAACAGGGCTTTCCCGACGAGGAAATCCCCTTTTTTAAAGTTTCAGACACAAATATTCCTGGGAATTCTCTCTTTATGTATGAACAAAACAATTCGGTTAGCGAGGAATCAGCCTTGCGACTTGGGGCTTTTATTTTTCAAAAAAACACTGTTATTTTTGCTAAAGTTGGGGCGGCCCTTCTATTAAACAAACGTCGCATTCTCACTCGTCCATCATGCATAGATAATAATATGATGGGATTCACTCCTAGGCATTGTTATTATAAGTGGATTTATTATTGGTTGTGCAATCTTGATCTATGTAGATTAGCTAACCCGGGAGCTGTTCCCTCAGTCAACGAGGGACAAATTAAAGAAATCAAAGTAGCTGTTCCTTCAGCTCGTGGACAACAATATATCGCCGATTTCCTTGACTGCAAAATAGCCGGAATCGACGCCCTCGTCGACAAGATCAATCAATCTATCTCAACACTCCATGAATATCGTTCAGCCCTAATCACAGCCGCAGTGACCGGAAAGATAGATGTCAGGGGGAGTGTTGCCTGATGACTTCCGAACACAAGGAAATAGCCTTTGAAAAGGCCATTGAAGAAAGCCTGGTAACGACAGGAGGCTACCTCTCCGTCGACCGGAGCAAATATGATCCGGTGCGCGGCCTTTTCCCTGAAGAGGTGATCGCCTTCATTCGGGAGACCCAGCCAAAAGAGTGGCAGTATCTCGAGAGCATCCAGAAACGCAGCGCCCGGGAAACGCTCCTTGATGATCTTTGCCGCGCACTCGACTCGCAGCATGAGGGCAGTCTTTCGGTACTGAGGCGGGGTTTCAAATGCTTCGGAAAACTCTTCCGAGTAGCCTGTTTTGCCCCGGCCAGCGGCCTGAACCCGGAGATTCTGAGGCTCTACAACGCCAACCGGCTTGCCATAACCAGACAGTTGAAATATTCTCCCCATCACAACAACACCCTCGACGTCACTTTGTCCCTCAACGGGATCCCCATTGCAACGCTGGAGCTTAAGAACCAGATGACGGGACAGACCGTCCGGGACGCCATTGTCCAATACAAAGAGGACAGGGATCCCAACGACCTGATCTTCCAGTTCAGAAAGCGCTCCCTGGTTCACTTCGCCGTCGACACCGACAGAGCCTACATGACGACCCGCCTGTCGGGCAAGAGCACCCACTTCCTGCCCTTCAACAGGGGCAATAACGGAGGCGAGGGGAATCCGGAAAATCCGGCCGGCTACAGGACCTCCTACCTATGGGAAGAGGTTCTGGAAAGACACAGCATTCTTGACATTATCGGGCGCTTCGTCCACCTCCAGACAGAGGAGGTCAGGACAGAAGATAGAACCATAAGGAAAGAGACCATGATCTTCCCCCGTTATCACCAGCTGGACTGCGTCAGGCGGATAGTGCACGACGCAAGAGATAAGGGGGCGGGGACCAACTACCTGGTACAGCATTCAGCCGGCAGCGGCAAGTCCAACTCCATCGCCTGGCTGGCATATCGGCTATCGAGCCTTCACGACGAAGAGGACAGAAAGGTCTTCGACTCGGTGGTGGTCGTGACCGACCGTGTCGTCCTCGACAAGCAGCTCCAGGACACCATATACCAGTTCGATCACAAAGAGGGCGTGGTCAGAAAGATTGACAAGGATTCGGCCCAGCTTGCCGAGGCGCTGACCTCGGGAGTGCCTATCATCATTACTACCCTGCAGAAATTCCCCTTCGTCACGGAGAAGATAGACGCCCTTCCGGCAAGAAGATATGCGGTCATAGTGGATGAAGCTCACAGCTCCCAGGGTGGAGAGACTGCGACGGAGCTCAAGGGAGTCCTTGGCGGCGCCGCACTGAAAGAAGAAGCAAGACGCAGGGCCGAAGAGGAATCCCTGCCCGATTATGAGGAAGAAATCCTCAAGTCCATGGCCAAAAGAGGCAGGCAGCCCAACATAAGCTTCTTCGCCTTTACCGCCACGCCCAAATACAAGACCCTCGAGGTCTTCGGGCTTTTTGGTCCCGATGGCAAGCCCCGCCCCTTCCATCTTTACACCATGAGACAGGCCATCGAAGAGAATTTCATCCTGGACGTCCTGAAGAACTACATCAGCTACAGGAGCTACTACAAACTGGTGAAATCCATTGAGGACGATCCAGAAGTCAGCAAGCGAAGGGCGGCCAAGGCTCTGGCAAGATACATGACCCTCCACCCCCATAACATTGCACAGAAAACCACCCTAATGATCGAGCATTTCCGGCAGCACGGCATCCACAAGATCGGGGGCAAGGCCAAGGCCATGGTGGTGACCTCGAGTCGGCTTCACGCTGTCCGGTACAAGCAGGCTTTCGACAAGTACCTGAAAGAGAACGGGTACAACGACATCAAGGCTCTGGTGGCCTTCTCTGGCACCGTGGCGGATCCCGACCTGCCGGGCGTTGAATACACCGAGCCCAGAATGAACAACGGGATAAGCGAAAAACAGCTCCCTGAAAAGTTCTCCACCGGCGAGTACAGGGTCCTCCTTGTCGCAGAGAAGTACCAGACAGGATTCGACCAGCCCCTTCTCCACACAATGTACGTGGACAAGAGGCTGGACGGAATTCAGGCTGTACAGACCCTGTCGAGGCTTAACCGTATCCATCCGGGAAAGGAAGAGACCTTCGTCCTGGACTTCGTGAACGACCCGGAGGATATCCAGAAGGCCTTTCAGCCCTACTACGAACAGACCCTCGTGGGGGAACAAGTGGAGGCTGGTCAGCTGTACGAACTCCAGGCCAGGATCGACCAGTACAAGGTCATTTTCCCAGCGGACATCGAAGCCTTCTGCAAGGTATTCTTCAAGCCCAGGGCGACACAGTCTGCCGC
>JAHKLX010000133.1 GCA_020854835.1 Microcaldota archaeon | reverse complement strand
GCCGCTTTGAAAGCTTTCTTTTTTACTCCCATTTCTTTTCCCTTTCACTTTTCCTTGCTTTTTTATATTATTCAAGATATCATGGAAGCATGGATAAGTAAAACAAATATATTTAATGCTTTATATAAGTTTTTCTAATGGGTTTGCGGGGAGAAATAATGGATAAATATTCTGTCTTTCTAAAGGTAGCCGAAGCGGGGAGTTTCACAAAGGCTGCTCAGGATCTGGGCTATACCCAGTCGGCAGTGAGCCAGATCGTCCTATCTCTGGAAAAAGAGCTTTTTTCTTCTCTTTTATTAAGAGATCGAAAGGGAGTCACTCTCACCTCGGAAGGAAAAGACCTTCTTCCTTATATAAGAAACATAAGTAATTCCCATCGGCAGCTGGCAGAAAAAGCAAACGATCTGCACGGTCTCAAGGACGGTACTGTTCGCATTGGCACATATTCCAGTATGTCCTGCCACGTCCTGCCTCCGCTGATGAAAAATTTCGGCAGTAAATATCCGGAAATAAAATTTGAACTTCTTCAGGGCGACTATGACGCCACAGAGAATTGGATAAAAACCGGTCGAGTGGATTTCGGACTGCTTCCACCAAAAGCTTTTCCGGATCTGGAAATCACCGTACTGAAGAAGGACAGGATGATGGCGGTTTTGCCCCCCGGGCACCATCTTTCAAAAAGGAAAACGATTCCTCTTTCAGAGCTGGCGAAGGAGTCCTACATACACCTTGAAGAAGGCAGCTTCAGCGAACCTTTTCAGGCCTTTGATGAACTTGGGGTCTTCCCCCATATACGCTTCCGCGTCCATGATGATTACACCATAATGTCCATGGTCGAAAGCGGCCTTGGCGTCTCTGTACTTTCTGAACTTGTTTTGAACCGCACTTCATACAATATAGAAATAAGAGAGACGGATCCTCCCGTTATAAGGACCATCGGTATTGCCTGCAAAAGCCGCCGGGCTCTTTCTGCAGCCAATAATGAGTTTATAAATTACCTAATGAAAGAGATCAAATGATGTGCTTTCGTTTTTTTTCTTTACTACATAGCTTTTCCATGATACAATAACTATGCAATAAAGCGAGAAAGGAACTAATATGTTGAGAATATCAGCATCCGTAACAGAATTTTACTTTTATTACTTTACCTATGGTAAAGCTGGTTTTGCTGTTATGAGATAAGAAGTTCACGACTTGATAAAAAAGCTGATACTATGAAACTCTTCTCCTCAGGCAAAACCGGCCTGGGGATTTTTTATAACAGACAGGAGAATGAGATGATAATTATTTTGAAAGAAAATCCGGATAAAAAACAATTGGAAAATCTTACTGACTGGCTGAAAACCATGGGTCTTGACATACATTACAGCCAGGGTACCAGTACAACGATAATGGGTCTTATCGGTGACACTTCTGTTGTGGATACAGATCTGATAAATGCTCTGGATATCGTCGAAAATGTAAAACGCATAACAGAGCCCTACAAAAACGCCAATCGAAAATTCCATCCCTTCGATACAGTCGTTGAAGTTCCCCTGCCCGATGGTGGCTCTGTCAAGATAGGAGGCGGAAACTTTCAGATCATAGCAGGCCCCTGTTCAGTTGAATCCGAAGATCAGGTCTGCACCATCGCCATGGAAGTGAAAGAAGCCGGAGCAGGACTCTGCAGAGGCGGAGCCTTCAAGCCCCGTACTTCGCCCTATGCTTTTCAGGGCATGAGGGAACAGGGTATAAATCTTCTGCTGGAAGCAAAAAAGAGATCCGGACTTCCGGTTGTTACAGAAGTAATGGATATTTCCCATCTGCCCTTTTTTGAAAATGTGGATGTTATACAGGTGGGTGCCAGGAACATGCAGAATTTTGAACTGTTGAAAGAACTGGGACACATAGGCAAACCTGTTTTGCTTAAACGGGGACTTTCAAGCACATTAAGAGAATTGCTCATGAGTGCCGAATATGTAATGGCAGGCGGTAACAGAAATGTTATACTGTGCGAAAGAGGAATAAGGACTTTTGAGACCGCCACAAGAAACACGCTGGATCTTTCCGCTATACCTCTTCTAAAAGAAAAAACTCATCTTCCTGTTATTGTAGATCCCAGTCATGCCACAGGATCGGCCGCCCTTGTTTTGCCCATGTCCATGGCAGCCACTGCAGCAGGAGCTGACGGTCTTATGATCGAAGTACATAATGACCCGGAACATGCCCTTTGTGACGGAGCCCAATCCATAACTCCGGCCACTTTCCGTGATCTCGTAAAATCCGTAAAAAGCATACAGCCTCTGGCGTATAAAGGAGGAAAACCATGATAGGCGTTATCGGCCTTGGCCTTATAGGCGGTTCTTTGGCAAAAGCACTTAATCAGAATACCGATTATTCCGTATATGGATATGATATCGACAGCTCCGTATTGAGCAAAGCAAAACTTGTAGGCGCCATAGAAGACGAGCTAAAAGAAGAAATGCTTTGTGAATGCGATATAGTTATTGTTGCCCTTTATCCTTCAGACACTGTTGACTATGTCAGATCCAACGCTGAGAAATTCAAAAAAGGCTCCCTTGTAATAGACTGCTGCGGAGTAAAAAACCCCGTTTGCAGTATTCTGGAACCCCTGGCGCAAAAGCACGGCTTTATTTTCATTGGAGGTCATCCAATGGCAGGCCTTGAACACTCCGGTTTTGAGTATTCAAAAAAAGCATTGTTTGATAAGGCCTCAATGGTGCTGGTCCCTCCGGCGGGCATCGATATAAAGGATCTGGAAAAAATAAAAAGCCTCTGCACTTCGATCGGCTTTTCGAATATACAGATTTCAACTGCCGATGAACACGATCGAATGATAGCCTTTACTTCACAGCTGGCCCACGTTACTTCAAACGCATACATAAAGAGCAGCACTGCCAGCCACCATGCCGGATTTTCTGCAGGCAGTTACTATGACATGACCCGCGTAGCCAAGCTCAACGAAAAAATGTGGACAGAGCTTTTCTTGGAAAACCCTGCGTATCTTTCCTGCGAAATACAGGAGCTCATAGACCATCTTGGTGAATACAAAAATGCCATAGACTCAAAAGACAGAGATAAGCTTGCCGCTCTTCTAAAGGACGGTCGTGAGAAAAAAGAAAAAATAGATAAAGAATTTTTCTAGGGAGTATTTTTGAAATGAGCAGTATAATAATAAAAACCGAAAACCCCTACCAGGTAATAATGGAAGAAGGCTCTTTAGGAAAAGTCGGCTCTTTTGCCTCTGCTATAATGGACCCCTGCAGGATCTGCATCATATCCGATGATAACGTTCACAGCCTATATACGGCTTCGGTGGCATCTTCTCTCGAAAATGCGGGTTTCGATGTTTATAAAATAGTTTTTCCGGCGGGAGAAACTACAAAAAATCTTGGTTCTGTGCAAAAAATACTTGAATATCTGGCAGATGAGAATTTTACAAGATCAGATGCCCTTCTGGCTCTGGGAGGAGGTGTTATAGGAGATCTTACAGGATTTGCTGCTTCAGTTTTTTTGAGGGGCATAAAATACATCAATGTGCCCACCTCTTTTCTGGCTGCTGCAGACTCCTCAGTAGGAGGAAAGACCGGCGTAAACCTTTCCGCAGGAAAAAACCTGGCGGGATCTTTTTGGCAGCCTTCCCTGGTGGTTTATGACCCCGTCACAGTAAAGACTCTTCCGGCTGCATCTTTTCTTGACGGTCTTGCGGAATCAATAAAATGTGCACTTATTGCAGATGCTCCCCTTTTCGGTTTCATAAATCTAAGTGACATGAACGATGAGACAAAATTTGTGGAACGCTGTGTAACAGATTCCGTAAAAGTAAAACAATTCTTTGTTGAAAACGACCAATACGATAAGGGGAAGCGCCAGCTTCTGAATTTAGGTCACACTGCCGGACATGCCATAGAAAAGCTGAGCGCATTCAAGGAATCCCACGGACATGCGGTGGCTCAGGGCATGGTTATCGCAGCAAGAGCCTCATATAAAAAGGGATGGTCAAGACAAGACTGCTGTTCACCTCTTGTTGAAGTACTGAACAAATACGGACTTACTGCTTCCTGTTCCTATAAGGCAGCAGAGCTGGCAGAAGCAGCTCTCAAAGACAAAAAACGCCTGGGAAATGAAATCACTCTGGCCATACCCCTTGAAATCGGTGAATGTGCCCTAATGCGTCTGCCTTCCGGCGATCTGCAGGATTTCTTTGAGGCAGGCTTGGATGAGAGATGATTTTCTGATAAAAAAACGGAGAGTTTTATGGATATAATGATAATGCCCAAACCTCTTAAAGGCAAAATAAAGGCTGTTGATTCAAAATCCCATGTGCATCGCCTTCTCATCGCTGCGGCTCTTACAAAGGACTATGCCGAAGTTGTGACAGAAACCACATCCGATGATATTGAAGCAACAAGGAGCTGTCTTGCCCAACTTGAAAATGATCACCCTGTTTTTCAATGCAAAGAAAGCGGTTCCACTCTCCGATTCATGATGCCCGTTTCAATGGCTCTTAAGGAAAGAGCTGTTTT
>JAHKLX010000078.1 GCA_020854835.1 Microcaldota archaeon | reverse complement strand
CTGAAAACCATTGGTCATGCGGCATCCTCATCGGATGTGCTGGTTTCCTGAGAGAGTTCGGCATCCAGCTCATAGACGGAGGTGCTTTCCTCAGGTTTTTCAATGTCCGTGATGGTCTCATCCAGGACTGCCTTTTTCATGATTTCGACGCTGACGGGAAGATACTTCCACATGTGCCGCAAGACGGTCTTTTTGCCCATCTCCTCGTAATCACTCTGCCAGGGGCCATATTCTTTTGCCTTGGATCGGTCCTTGCGTTTCTCCACGTCCTCAACTGACAGATACTGAAACAGGTGGCCTCCATCCTTCAGATGGGCCACGGCATAGAAGCCCAAGATGTCTCCCCTGTCTTTTAAAGCGGGAATATGGTTGAGCTGCGGGTTGAGACCGTAGCAGTAGGAGAATTCGTCCTTTTCCCTGACCTCATGGGCATAGATGTTGGTGATGACCCCGCTTCGCCTGGCAAGGTCAATCATCCCCTTGTAGCCAAGAATGAACTGCACGTCGTAGCTTTTGGTCCTGCTGTTGAAGAAGGGGATCAGAAAACACTGGCCCATCGGACCCGGTTCGACCCCCAGCTGGGCAGCCGTCAGGATCGCGCCAAAAAGAGATTGAGGAGAGCACTCAAGAAGGGACGGGTTCTTCTTTATCTCGTTGAAGGCTATCATGGACATCCTTTCCGGGGTCATATGCTTAGGGAGTATGTTGGCAATGGTCTCCTTCCTGGTGATGATGTATTTCCAGATTCCTGCTTTCTGAAGCTTCGAGTTATCGACTGCCGGCACCTGAACTTCAGCAGTTCCCTTTTTTGCAAGCCTTTCCTTAAGATCTGCCGTTTTCTGCTCTCTTGTCATATCAATGATTCCTCCTTCTTTATAGAGAATTTTCTGTAGGTGGACTCCTCCAGGTATTTCTCGTACAGATCGGGCAATTCGGATTTGATACGGGAAGTGTTAAGCCTCTGGGTCGTCACGGGCTGCCAGATGACCTTGAAATTTTTTATCCTTCCCTCCCTGTTGTCCTTGAGCAGGTTCTTCAGCCTGTTTGAAGCTTCATCTTTCTGCTCTTTAGCCATCTTCTCCTCCTGGGAGAATTCAAAATAATCAAGCACCCAGCCATGAGATTCTTCGGGAAGATCAATAACACCCTCTCCTGTGTCACCATAGAGGAAGTTCAGTATGTCCGTAGCCGCTTTGGATCCGTCGACGGGCGGCGGATCCTTTGATTCGACTCTCCGCCAGAAGTCCCTTTCGATAGATACAAGCTGGCCTATCAGATCGGGATCTTTTTCTACCCTCATCCACCTGAACTTCTGCCCTCCTATCAACACAGCCAGGTAGATGTAATCCCAATCCATGACCTCCATGTAGTGCTGGCACTGCAGCATGTAGTCATCGGGAACATGATCGAGATCCCAGTTGTTGGCGTTGAATACGCTGGTGGTCTTGCATTCGAGCCCCGCCCTTTCGGCCACCACTTCCCTGTCGATGTTTGCGATCATGAAGGGATTTTTTGAGCTCTGGCATACACACCTCTTCCTTCTTACCTTCTTGCCGGACCTTAACTGGAATTCCTCCGCGACGATCTCTTCAAGGCGTTCCCCCCAGTAGATCGATTCAGTTTCATCTCTCTTGTCAATCTGGCCTATTTTCTCCAGGTAGACCTCCAGAGAACTCTTCCACTTCGAAACACCTGCCACTGCAGGCGCATCACTTCCGCCGATCCCTTTTCTTCTCAACTCCAGCCAGGAAGATCTATCTAGATCTGCGGTTCTGGCTATTACCTTCAAGCCGCATCACCTCCCATATCCGCGTGTGTTCTTTCCTTGCGCCTGCTGAAGACGTTCCTGGTCTTTCTGTCCGCACATATAGAACTCGCGTAGGTCCCGTTGGGGGCCCTCTCGTTACGGCGTTCTTCGCCATAGACCTGCGCCATTGCTGCACGCAGGGCCTGACTATAATTCTTTGCCGTTACACCTATCAGTTCGTCGCTTTCGGGAAACCGGAAATAAAACCTTCTCATCGGACATGACTCCTTTCAATGGGATTGTGCTGCTCAAGAGGCTTAGTAGCTTTGCTGGCATAAAAATGCTTGGCATGAACTCGGGGAAAAACATAAAAATACCCAGAACAAATAGTGGAAGGAATATAAGAAACCTGGAGAAAACGGGCATAAAAAAACCTAAAACAATCCAGAACAAATTAAGGAGAGATATAACAAATCTGCTGAAAACAGGCATGAAAAAACTGAAAATTATCCAGAACAAATAGTAGGAGGGAAACAAGCATTCCGATATTTCCCCGCAGCAGTAACGCCACAACCGGATCTTTGAAAAAGGAGGTGATGATATGACAAACCACAACATTAGCCCAATAGAGGCATTTAGGAAGAACCGAGGCTGGTCAAGAGGTGCCCTAGCAAGAGAATCTGGAATTTCCTACGTAACCTGCAACAACATTGAGAATGGCTACATCTTGCAAATTTCTCAGAATATTCTGGAAAAGCTCGTAAGAGTTGGTTGCCCAGATGACATTGGAGAACAGTACATCCTTTGGAGACAATCCCTCTCCTGCAATGCCGCTAACCCTGAAGCGAAAACAAGCAAAGAAGAACTGGCCAATAAACTGCTTCCTGAAGCCGAACCCCAGCTGTCGGAAGTCGAGTAGCACAAGGAAATGCTTTTTCATTAAGAGAAACACTTCAACAAGGGGCCGCAACTGCGGCCCCTTGCGCACCACACAAAACAAAAAAGGATGTGTCAAATATGAGAAATACAGAAAAATGCGAAGTCATGATCACAGCGCTTACTCTGGCAAGAGAAGGCTGCATGGTTTTCCCTATGCACAGAGCTTATCTGAAAGAGAACAGAATACTATGCTCCTGCGGTGACCCCAACTGCCTTGCTCCTGGACAGCACGCCCAATCGAATCTTATGAGTAATTCCACGTCCGACCCTGACGAGATCGTGGAATGGTTCAGGGGCGATCCCTCTTCAAGTCCTAACATAGGCGTCGAAACAGGAGAAGGCATTGTCGGCGTTAAGATCACTTGTAACCCAAATAGCGACGGGCAGCCAGCCCAAGGTGCAAAAGAGATGCGCGACAAATTACCAAAGACCCTAAGACTAAACAGCGAGAGCCTTTATCTGGGGTTTTTCAGATACGACAAAAGCAAATACCGCGTTGAAACGAACGAAGGGAATATGGGACAAGGGGTTTCGATATTTGGGGACTCGAAAACCTCTTTCCTTGCCGGCTACTTGCCTATCCGCAACGAATTGGTTTTCATACCTTCTTATAAGACAGCTGTATTGGTACATACCAAAATGGCGTGGATGCCGGAATGGTTTCTGAAGGACATGGTAGAACAGGAAATTGCCGAACCCATCGCCTTGGCTAAACCTAAGGTAAGGACCTCGGAAATTTTGGATATATTTGACCCCTTTGGCTAAGAAAGACCAGCAATAGCAAGTGAAGGTCAAGGTCAATGCTGGGAACAGCATATGTAATATCAGCACTTCAGTACAACAGTGCTTCCTTGTCGTGTCTGCAGAAATACATGAAACGATGGACCTAGCATAAGCCTTGACCTTCACTGACCTTTAGTGTATACTTCTTGTCGGAACGAAAAACAGGGAGTTGTGAGTGCTACACAAGCAGTACAGTAAAGTAGGGGAACCTTGAAAATCAAATAACGCAGGGGATTATAGGAGGGATTTTTATGGACTATACCGCACTGATGCGGATGGCCCCGTTGACGTCTGTCAACGGACCAACCATCCAGGATTTTTTCAGATCCTTTTACCCTGACCTCCAACAAGGGTATATGGGTATATGGACATTGCCGGATCGGCAAACGAAATGGTTCCACGTAGCAGACCTAGAAAAAGCTGCCGAATACGCAGAAGACGCTTCCAACATCAACAAAGAGGTATATTTCAACATCTGTCTAAGACAGAGCGATCTTGGTCCTGATCAAAGAGGCAAGCTAGAGGACATAATATATTGTCCCGGCCTCTGGATGGATATCGACATCAAGGACAGTGCCCACAAGAAAAACGATCTCCCCACCACACGAGAAGAAGTGGATAAAATAATCGAAACGCTTCCCTTTCAACCTACCATCAAGGTCAATTCAGGACACGGCTACCACGTCTATACCCTTTTTGACCAACCGCTCCTTATCGAGGGGGAAAAACAACTCTCCATGGCCCAGAACTTGCTAAGGGATTACCAGGGGATACTTTTGGGAAGGGCCCAGCGAAAAGGCTGGCAGCTCGACAATACGAGTGATCTTCCAAGGGTCTTAAGAGTCCCGGGAACCATGAATAGGAAAAAAGAACCTGTACCAGTTCAAGTTATTGGCTTCTACCCTAGGAACAGATATCCTATCAGTGAGATCCGAAAGGCTGTCGATAAGGTCCTTGAGGGTGAGTCAAATCAGGTCGAGGACGAGAGTAAAGGCGACAGATCTATTCAAATTGTTACTCACCCTTATCCCGAGGACGGCAAGCCACGATTGGTAAACATAACAGAAGAATGCGATTTCATCAGGCACTGCATTGACGACAGTTCAACTCTTCCTGAACCGCACTGGTATGCTTTCGTAACCGTTGCAGCCAGATGCCAAAACGGGAATGAAGAAGTACACAGACACAGTAAAAGTTACCCAGGCTACTCTTTTAGGGAGACAGAGAAAAAGATCGGCCAGGCTCTGGAAAAGACAGGACCCTATACTTGTGAAGTTATCCACACCAAGATGACTTCCGAATTCTGCGAACAGTGCCCTTACAGAGGCAAAATTGCTTCCCCCATCTCTTTAGGAGATGATTCGTTCCACCTCATGTACGGGGAAAGAGCTGAAGCCATAATCGAAGAGACCGAGAGAGAAATTCGGGACAACCCAATGAAGGCCCAAGAATCCATCCACGAACTGCTCACGAGCAAGAGGAAGTTTTCGGCACTGTGCACCCTTTATCTAGAAAACCGGCCTTATTTCGCGAGTTTTATCGGACTCGCAAACAGCTATAAGCAAGTAAAGAAAGGACAACTCGACCAGCTGGAAAAAGCAGTCAGAGAGGCCACATCCAAAGCCTTTCGGGAAATTTCGCTATCTGGAGATACACCCATAAAGGTAAAGGATTTCTGTCCCGACGCTCCTGTCTCCGAAGAATTGGTAATGCCTCAGGGCTGGATGATCGAAGACGGTCTAAAAAGAATACTCCAGGGTAAAAGACCTGGATCCGAACAGGTGAAGGACGTTGCATCAGAACCCATCTTCATCACTGAGGTCAGCAAGAACATTCACGAAGGGCTCGAAGATTTGGCCCTCACTTTCATGAGGAACGGGAAATGGGGAAAACAGGTCGTTCCCAGAGCCGATATTTTTCAGGCGAAGAGATTCCTTCAATATTCCGGATACGGAATGCCCGTGCATCAAAACAACGTCAGGGACCTTATCGACTACTTCGCTGCCTTTGAAAAGATCAACCTGAAGAACGGAATAGAGAGATACTCCTCCAGCAGCATACTGGGATGGCAGCCTGGCGAAGGATTTTTGCTTGGCGAGAATCATATCACTGCAGAGGAAGAGAAGGCATCAAAGGTCGTATTCGCCGAAAGCCAAATGAATAGCGGGATAGAGGGGATGATAAAGGCAATAAGAAAAGAAGGGAACTACCAGGAATGGCTTAAGGCCATGACCCCCTTGGCGCATATTCCCCCGGCGCTGTTCTGTTTCTACGCAGCTTTCGTTCCTCCTCTGATGGAGTTCCTGGAAATACCAAACTATATCATCGACATAGCCTATAGGACATCCAGTGGGAAAACGACGCTTCAAAGGGTCATAGCCTCGATCTACGGGAAACCGGACGAAACGAACTCCATCGTTATGACCTGGAATTCCACCAGGGTATTTCTAGAACGGGTTAGTGCCTGTCTAAACGGGATCCCGATGATCCTTAACGACACCAAGAGTGCAAAAGACGCTGAGACCATCGAAAACACTGTTTACGACATCACCAATGGCACTACGAGAGGAAGAGGTACTCCTTCTGGAGTACATCGGACTTACAAGATAAGCACCGTGCTTTTCAGCTCCGGGGAAGAGCCCATAGTCGATGGAACAAAAAGCGCGGGTGTAAGGACGAGGGTTATCACGCTAAATGTGGCTCCTTTTCTCAAACAGGACGATGAGACCGCAAAAATCGTCAAGTCACTGGAATCGACAGTAAGGAAAAACTACGGTCATGCTGCAGAAACATATATTAGATATCTCGTGAAGAACCGTAAAGAGAAGGCTCCTGTATGGGCGAAGAGACTTCGAGAACTGGAAATTCACTATTCCTCCAAAACCAAGTCAAACGCATACGTCGACAGGCTCTCGAAATATTTCGCCTCCATCGATCTTGCTGCTGAAATCGCCCACGAGGCCCTGGAATTGCCATGGGAGTTCAATTCCCCTATCCCCATGCTCTGGAATGATCTTACAAGGGAGACAAAGGAACCGACAGAGAGCGCCAGAGCTCTTGAAGATATCTACAGCTACTGCTGCACCAACAGGGGATCATTCAAAGACGGCTCACAAAACTCACCACCAAGAACTATCGGCAAATGGGACAGTAGTAATAAGGATTGGCAGACTATTGCAATAGAGAAAGTTGAATTCGAGAAGGCAATGAAGCAGTCGGGATACACCAATTACAAGTCCATTCTAAGGGAATGGAAGGAAAGCGGTTTTATCGAGACAGAAGGAAACAGGCACACAAAAAGAGTGACCATAGACAAGAACGTCAGTTCCTGCATAGTGATCAAAAGGAAAGCCCTTGAGGATCTTGAAATTTCCAGTGCTCCAGAATCCAGAAAACACATAGTAAAAAAAGGGGACAATGATGACGCGCTGGCTTGGTAATGATGCGCAAAAGATAATTACCCTCTATAGGTTATTGTTGCCCTGTATTGGATAAGAACAAAATCAACCATCTGGTACTTTGTACACTTTGTACACTTTGTACACTATTATTAGATGGTAGTAACTTTTTTGAGGGTTTTTCTTTTGTTGATTCTTTATTAGAAAAATAACGCCCTATTAATTTTTAGTGCGCAAAGTGTACATTTTGTACACTTTGGGGTTCCATTGAATAAGAGATCCAGAAGCGGAGGGTTAACCCCCTCCGCTTCTGTTGTTTTCTATCTCTTCTTGTAAACACTCACATTGAACCTGGTGTCAGGTTTTTCTGAAGATACTGCCACTCCACCACCAGAAGTGGCTATCAGCATGGATTTTCCACTTTGGCTCAACCCAATTTCTTTTGAAAGATCCACCTCGATATGAAGAATGTTCCCTTTCACGTCATGTCTGATGTTCTGCATGGCATCAAAGCCTCCTTTATGTCATTGGTACTGTTCAATTACTTACGCAGCTGCCTTCTCCCTTTCTTTCGACGTTCTGCCAGGTTTCTCAAAACGCACATACTTGTTCTTGTGATCTTTCTGGTGCTCCAATGCAGCAACCAATCTTGCAAAACATATTGGTCCTATCTCTCTGGAGATAGACTCATCAGTTGATAAGGGTCTGCCACATATGACACAGTACAAAGATGACATCTTCATACACCTCTTTTTAGACAATTTTTTGAAGCCTATACAATAATTTAATTTGTTTAATAAATATCCCACTTTTCAGCAACTCCCATACTGATTGGGACAATATGAGCACTCACCCCCTAACAAAAGATTAAACTTAGTTAATCTTTGTCTAAGTATTCTTTTCACCTCCCTTGTTTGATAAACATCCAACACACTTCATAATGTAAATTTAATGTTTGTTTTTTGCAGAAAACCCATCTGGCAGCAGATGGGTAAATATAATCTTTAGTTAATGTCTTTTTGCATTAATGGGAAAGTTCAAGGGAAGGAATTGCAAAGATCTGGTTCTTCACTGTAATGATATATATACAAATGACGCTAGCTTGCCTGTTTCTTCTTCCTTATTTTACTGATGGGTTTTGGCAGGAAGTTGTTTTTTGCAAGCCGGAATTCCCCACTTGTGCAAAACTTTTTCCCCAGTGCAGGGTGGGGAATTTTCATGCCTGAATTCGCATGAGAGAATCCCGTACCCTGTTGCTCGGACCATCGAAGATAAGCAGGTAACTGTGATG
>JAHKLX010000142.1 GCA_020854835.1 Microcaldota archaeon | reverse complement strand
TTTTATCCCTCGGGTTCCTTGGTTGGCAAAAAGAATTATTAAAACAACTAAATAGTCAATCGATGTAGAAATGAATACAAGTAACGCTGAAATAAGTGTTTGCATAATTTTCTCCTTATACTATAGATTTTTAACATTCAGCCTGGATTATTCAGCAATTTAGATTAATTCTCTTCAAACCATTGGAACCCAATGATCTAAAGGCCTGTACTATATCACCCATTGGGTGACGAAAATTTAAAAAAGAAAAGAACCCAAATTTATGTTAAAGTGAAATTGCGAAACCACACAATAACATAAAAAGGAGTTCTTTTCATGACGAGTTTACAGCAAAATGCACTTCAATTCAACACCAAATTATCTTTTGATTTTAGCGGCGGGAATCTGTCTTCTGATTCCGGACTGCTCTTCATAAAAGAATTCATCCATAAAATAGGTTTTGACAACCTTCTTGACCAATACTTCGAGACTGATAAGCGAAAGACTCACTCCATCTCTTCCGTCATTGAACAGCTGATTTATCAGAATATCGCTGGTTATCATAGAGATGATGCTGCAGATCATTTACGGTATGACCCTGTATTTACAGCGGTGATGGAGAAGGAGGCGCTCGCCTCCCAGCCCACAATCTCAAGAACTTTGAACTCCTTCGAACAGAAAGACATCGATAAGTTCAACGACATTCTGGAGCATCTCTATAAGATGACACATAACCCATCAGATAAACGGTATATCATCTTGGATCTGGACTCCACGAATGTTGAGACCCATGGCCATCAGGATGAAAGCACCTATATCTACCACTATGACACCACAGGATACCACCCAATGGTTCTCTACGATGGACTTACCGGAGATTTGATGAAGTTTATGCTTCGCAAAGGAAGTGAGTATACCTCCACTGGTGTGGTGAATTTCCTTGAGCCTGTTCTCTTCTCCTTACGGAGAACTTATCCGGAAGCCACAATTCTTGTGAGAGGAGATAGCGGGTTTGCTGTCCCTCAGTTATATGATCTCTGTGAAGAATATAGGGTCCATTATTTGTTTAAACTGAAGGCCAACGCTACACTCCATAAACTCTCACGCTATGAAGAAGAGCTGTTCTTAACCCGGTATAAGATGGATTACAGCAAGTATCACTGTCAGTATGATGACTTCTCTTATCAGGCAAAATCCTGGTCCCTTAGTAGACGCGTAGTAACCAAGATTGAACGTTCTCCTGGGGAACTAGTTCCCCGAAAGAGCTTTATTATAACTTCTCTGAGGCTAGATGCTCCTGATATTCTGAAAGTCTACAACAAACGTGGAAACATGGAAAACTACATCAAGGAAACCAAACTTGATTTTGGGCTAGATCATTTAAGCCATACTTCTTTCTTGGCGAATCAGGCGAAAGCCATGATTCTCGCTGTTGCCTATAGTCTCGTGAATGCTATGAAGCAGCTGGTCTTACCCAAAGAGTTATCGAAAAGCAGAATGTCTACTCTGAGAACTATCTTCATTAAGATCGCAGGAAAGAGCGTTTCTCACGCAAAGAAGATGCAGCTGAGACTTTGCAGCAGTGCACCTTATAAAGAAACTATATTGAAAATAGTTAAGAACATCCATCTTTTAGCCTTAGGCTAAGCAATCTCGCATTATAGCTTTCTCGAAGTCCAAAGAAGCTTTGGGCTTATTCACCAAACACTAAAATAGGAAATACTCAGAAAGACTCTTCAAACGGGCTCACATCTAAAAGTTTGCTCCTTGTCGGGCAGTATATATTCCGTAAAAAGTAATTTGAAATTAGAAAATCATGATATCAACTGGTTTGTTGAATAATTCGGGTTCAGTTGAAATTATTCCATTTTTAAGCCTTTATCGATAGCTTCCTGAATAATCTTATGACAACAAACCCCCAACGGATTGTTTTCTTTACAATTAGGATTTTTCATTGCTCCTGTTATGGCATTTATTTCTTTTACGGTTTTCGCACCATGCTTTACAACTGCTTCAATTACCTGACCTTCTGTGACTTCGCTACAATAACAAGCATACTTAGGATCTGCATCTTTCTTAAACCAGACAGGAACTTTAACTTGTTCTTTTAAGAATCTTACCCCATTATCAACGTTATAGTAGACAACACTACAATCTCCATTCATGCAAATCTTATATTGCTCCCCATCTACTAACTTGAGATAATCGTCTGTTACTAAGTGCTCAACTGTCACTTTACTAACGGAAATACCTTCTGTATTGCATACTGGACAATGAACCTTAGTTTGTTCTATTTTTTGTGTATTGTGCCCATGGCAACATTCATTAATAGTGCTCATTATATAACCTCCTCGTTTTTGCTTCTCGTTAAAGACAATATACTCTACTTGCTATTAAAATTCGCCGATTAAGATAAATTCTACTCCCAATCGGCGATAAAAAATTATATTTTCGTAATGCTACAGATTTTTAACATTAAGTGCCCTAAAAGCATTTAATACTGCGATAATAGTTACACCTACATCTGCAAATATAGCTGCCCACATAGTAGCTATTCCAAAAGCACTCAAAATAAGAACAATTATTTTTATTCCAATTGAAAATACTGTGTTTTGACGAGCAATTCTTAATGTTTTCTTAGAAACTTTTATTGCTGTGGCAATTTTTGAAGGTTCGTCGGTCATAATTACAACATCCGCAGCTTCAATTGCGGCATCAGAACCTAAACCACCCATTGCTATACCAATATCTGCACGGGCTAAAACAGGAGCATCATTGATTCCGTCACCTACAAAGGCAAGCTTACCCTTTGCAGATTTCTGTGCTAATAATTCCTCTACCTTTTCAACCTTATCTCCTGGTAGTAACTCGGAGTATACCTTATCTAATCCAAGCTGCTTGGCAACCTTTGATGCAACATTTTTTGTATCACCTGTTAGCATAACAGTTTGCTTAATTTTAGCTTCCTTAAGTTCCTTAATTGCCCGAGCTGAATCTTCTTTAACTTCATCTGCAATAACGATGTAACCTGCATACTTGTCATCAATTCCTACGTGTACAACAGTTCCAACAGCTTCACCTTCATAGCAAGGTATATTTAACTTTTTCATAAGTTTTATATTTCCTGCTGCAACCTTTTTCCCATCAACCGCTGCAATAACGCCATGACCTGAAATCTCTTCTACATCCGAAATGCGTCCATTGTCAATTTCCTTGCCATATGCTTGTTTTAAGGAATTAGAAATTGGATGGTTTGAGTAACTTTCTGCATATGAAGTTAACTCTAATAACTCTTCCTTAGTAATTCCTTCTGGATGAATTTCCTGTACATTAAATACACCCTTTGTAAGTGTTCCCGTTTTGTCAAATACGATTATTTCAGCTTCTGCTAATGCCTCTAAATAATTACTACCTTTGACTAAAATACCTTTTCTAGATGCTCCACCTATTCCACCGAAGAAACTTAAAGGAATAGAGACTACAAGAGCACATGGACAAGAAACTACTAGGAATGTTAATGCTCTGTATATCCAGTCGCTAAAGGTTGCCCCATCTATAACAAGAGGCGGAATAGTAGCAAGGAAAACTGCAATAATTACAACAATTGGAGTATAATATCTTGCAAATTTCGTAATGAATTGTTCTGACTGAGATTTTTTACTACTTGCATTTTCAACTAAATCAAGAATCTTACTTACAGTAGATTCTCCATATTCCTTTGTAACTTCTGCAGTAATAACTCCATTAATGTTGATGCATCCACTTAGAATTTCATGCCCTACTTCTACCTCACGCGGAACAGACTCACCTGTAAGTGCTGATGTATCAACCGTTGAATTTCCCTCAATTACTTTACCATCAAGAGGAACTCTTTCTCCTGGTTTAATTACAATTATATCACCTATTTGTACTTCATCAGGGTCAACTTTTATAACTTCATCGTTCTTTTTAACATTGGCATAATCTGGCCGTATATCCATAGCCTCGGCAATTGATCTTCTTGACTTATCAACTGCGTAACTTTGAAATAGTTCACCAACTTGATAAAACAGCATAACTGCAATACCTTCTGGATACTCACCGATTAACATTGCACCAATCGTAGCAATAGACATTAAAAAGTTTTCGTCAAAAACTTTACCTCTAAAAATATTTTTAACTGCTTTCATAACTATATCTCCACCTACAATTATGTAGCTGATTAGATATAAAGCAATATTTAACCATTCAATATTTACATCAATTACTATGGCCACAATAAATAATATTGCACCAATGATTATTCTCCAAAGACGTTTATTCATTTTCACACTCCCTTTAAGCTTTTTTCATAACAGTGCCAGGTTCAATTTTCTTTACGATTTTTTCTGCCTCTTGCATAATTGTAGGCATCTTCTCATCTTCACCCTCAATAACAAGCTTTTGAGTCATAAAGTTAACTGTTGCTTCCTTCACACCATCAAGCTTATTTACTGCATGTTCAATTTTTGCTGCACAATCTGCACAATCTAATCCTTCTAATATAAATTTCTTTTTCATAACACTCATCCTCCTATATTATTTGTGTATTATCATTAAATATTCTTAGACTATTTATCTTCAACATGAACACTTGAATATATATTCATCTTGATTATTAAAAAATATAGTTTTAATTATATTTTTTTAAATTTAGATTTATATAAAGTTAATCTTTAGTTTAAAAGTCATTTATGCCTTTTTCATAACAGTATCAGGTTCAATATTCCTTACGATTTTTTCTGCCTCTTGTACAATTGTAGACATCTTCTCATCTTCGCCCTCAATAACAAGCTTTTGAGTCATAAAGTTAACTGTAGCTTCCTTTACACCATCAAGCTTATTAATAGCTCTCTCCATTTTTGCTGCACAATCTGCACAATCTAATCCTTTTAATATAAATTTCTTTTTCATAACATCCATCCTCCTAAATATTATTTATTATATATTCCAAGTTTTTTCTTGGAGTATTTTCTGCCAATTTTCGAATATTTAATTATATGTTCATATATTCATATATAGTCAAATAAACATTCAATTCTATTTTAACTGGTTTATTTCATTACTCATTGATATGAATTAAACCTTGGTCAAATATTTGTCTTACATGTTCATCAACTAAGGAATAATATACTACCTTACCTTCTTTTCTGTTTTTTACTAAGTTAGCCTGCTTTAAGACTCTCAGCTGATGGGAAATTGCTGATTGTGTCATGTTAAGTAATACAGCAATATCACAAACACACATTTCAGCTTCATCAAGAGCCCATAGTATCTTGATTCGCGTTGAATCTCCAAATACTTTAAATATTTCTGCTAAGTCATAGAGAGTTTCTTCTTCAGGCATTTTTTCTCGGACTTGATTTACAGTCTCCTCATGTATTACTTCACAGTCGCATTTTTCAACTGGTTGGATTTTACGTGCCATATTATCACCTCGTTTTTTACTTATTGGATACTTGTTCAAGTGTTCATATGTATATTGTAATACCTTATCGATAAGATGTCAATAGACACTTGAACAATTATTCAAGTGAATTCTTTCTAAAAAACTTATTCAAATAAACGAGTAGCATATTGATTATTAATACCTACCATAGGTTTTCATGTGGAAAAACCGCCAAACGGGTAATAGCTCCCTTGATTGGATGCCAACTCTATATCTTATATTTCTACGTCAATCTCCATCCCAGACTTAAACTCAATAGTTAGCTTCTAATCAAAGACTCTTACTTTCTCGACAAGCCGCCTTGCAAGCTGCTCATCATGAATATTACATAGCAGAAGGACGATATTTAATGGAAATAAAAATTTTCGATGAGGTTTTTGAAAGATTAGTGGATTCGGGCCTAGATGCTTTTGATTCCTTTGTTCTAATCACTAAACTTTTAGAAGAACATTTAGAAAATAAAATGATGTACTCCACATTCAAGCACTGAGATTGAGAAGAAGCCTCAACCGCCCATACCCATCAAAAAACCCATGACTCCTTTATCAGTGGAATCACGGGTTTTTCTCATTCAACTTCAATTTCAATGCCAGATTTAAAGCCTATTACAAAGTGGTCTTCATACACAGTAACGTTTTGGATAATCTTCCTTACAAGCGTGTCATCATATCTTAGGGTACAATATTTGTTGTCACGAACAAATTCTATCAGCTCGTTGATTCTCTCATTCTCACCACTCAAGGATGCATCTTCAATAAGGAGTGTCTGACGTTTTTCACGCAGCTCATCAATCTCATCTGCAAGGGATTCATAGTCTTTTCCCTTATTGGCTAGGCTGATTAGTTCTTTCTGATTTTCTTCAAGCAAGCTGTTAAGTTCTGAAATTTGATACTCTGTAGTGTCACCGATTACTGCATGAATATTTTCTTCCAGTGTTCTAATCATGTTATCTCCACCTGCAAGTAGCCTATTAGTCGCAGTCATTACAGCACCATAGAGTTCATCTTCTTTTACCGTTCTATTCTTACAGACCTCAGGTCCTTGCTCGATTCTAGTCACGCATCGCCAGACAAATTCTTTTCTGCCGTGAATATTCCAATATGTTCTCCTGTAAATATCCCCACAATCTCCACAGAAGGTGATGGCACTTAAAGCGTATTTGCTGCTATAAATTCGTTTGTTCTTGTCTGCTCCTGTGTAGATGTTCCTTCTTCGATGAATTTCCTCCTGCACCTGCAAGAATAAGTCTTTGGGAATAATCGCTTCATGGCTATTTTCAACATAGTACTGCGGAACATGGCCTTCGTTCTTAACTCGCTTCTTGGTAAGAAAATCTACTGTGACGGTCTTTTGCAGAAGAGCGTCTCCGATGTATTTTTCGTTTTGAAGGATCTTCTTAACTGATTCTGGTCGCCATCTTGGTTTTCCTGCTGCTGTTAAAATACCATCCTTTTCAAGACCTTGACCAATGCCTACCAAACTCTGACCTTCAAGGTATTTTCGGTAGATGCGTTTGATAATCTCAGCTTCTTCGGGGACAATGATTAAATTTCCATCTTCATCTTTGCTGTAGCCCATAAACCGTTTATGGTTGACCTGTACCTTTCCTTGTTGATATCGGTACTGTAGTCCAAGCTTAACGTTTTGTGAAAGGCTCTGGCTTTCCTGCTGTGCCAAAGATGCCATAATAGTCAGCAAAACCTCACCCTTGGCATCCATTGTGTTTATGTTCTCTTTTTCAAAATAGACAGATATGTTTTTATCCTTGAGCTGTCTAATGTATTGAAGGCAGTCTAGGGTGTTACGCGCAAATCGGCTGATGGATTTTGTAATAACCATGTCAATATTACCGTCCATGCACTCTGCAATCATACGATTAAACTCTTCACGCTTTTTAGTGTTCGTACCGGAGATACCATCATCTGCAAAGATGCCGGCAAACTCCCACTCCGTATTCTTTTTTATAAACTCTGTATAGTGTGCGACCTGAACCTCATAGCTAGAATTTTGTTCTTCTGTTTCTGTAGAAACACGGCAATAGGCAGCAACACGAAGTTTCTTTATCTTTTCTTTTGCGGCTGTACTTCCTACTCTTTTACGAGCAGGAATAACCATTATATTTTTCTCTGTCACTTTATTCCTCGCTTTCTATCAGACTATATAAGTATTCTGCTCGTTCAAAAGGATCAACTGGCATCTTATTATCTGCCTTTCTCATTTTAAATCGTT
>JAHKLX010000065.1 GCA_020854835.1 Microcaldota archaeon | reverse complement strand
TTGGATCAATGGTCTTTAAGGAGATTTCTCCTTTAACCTGTACCGGTTTTTTGACAAATCCTTTTATGCGGTCAAATACCGCATAACCGTTGTCGTAACCATCTTTGTATGGCATAGTTAATCCTCCTTAAAATGTTTTAAATTGCTGGCAAGAACTCTCGTGACTTCAGTCGTGAGATGAATTGCCAGGTGTTGTTGTGGCTTAGAAACTCTAAGTATTTAAAACTTACCTGCTTGTAGCTTTTGTTTGGCAGAGTTATATAGTTACCTTCTATGTCTTTGATGTATGCTCCACCGTTACAAAAACCCGATATAAAGCCTGTTCTACCGAATATTTTAACTTTGTCGTTTAGATAAAAGCCGTTACTATATTTGGTGTTTTTGCTGTTTCGTTTTTGGGCTGTGTTCGGAGTTTTCCTGCCTTTGCGTGGAATCGCTTCATGTAAGCTGCGCTTCTTTTTGCGAAATTGTTTTATTTTGAATGTTTCGTTGTTATCAATAAACTTTGGTTCTATGCCCGCTATAACTAAAGCATCGTTATAATGGGTTTTCTCTATACCTAATTCTTTTCTTCTTGGGGTGGTATAACTACCGTAAACTATATTGGCATCAGGGTATTTAGCAAAGACTTTTCTTCGGATGATGTTCATGAAAGGTGTTTCTTTATAACTAGGTAGTTTCTTGCCCTCTAGCATCCATTCCCAGAAGATTTGGCCTTCTTGATGGTTTTCGTGAGTATGGCAATCGGTGCAAACGGTAATTAAGTTGCTGGCTTTGTCGCTACCGCCTTTGGAACGGTAAATTATGTGATGTGTGTGTAAGATGCTTTTCTTTTTACATACTTGGCAGGTGTAGTTATCTCGGGCGAATACGTAATACCTAATATCGTAATATCCGTAAGTATCGCCTTGCTGGTATTCTTTGCCTTGTATTTCTGGATTCATCATTTTTTGAACATCGAATTTACCTACTTCTATGGTTAAGTTAGGATTGGGCACTAAGCTACAACATTTATCAATCCAGTTAAATGTGTTGTTGACCCTGCTGTGGATCGACGGCGGTAGCCAACCTTTGGGTTTGGTTCTGTTATCAAATCTGGGTTTTCTATAACGGGTTTTACGGTATCTTCTGCTTCTGCGATAGGTTCTTCTAGCGTCTAAGTTGGTTTTTACATCATCTCTTAATTCGATTTCGCCTTTGGCTAAGACTTTGTTTTGGCTTTGTATTGCAATACCTATGTGTTTTGCACCTAAGTCAATCCCTATGTCTATAGGTTGTGTGGCCTCGCCTGTTGGGTATAGTAATTGAATTGTAAAGGGCTTATAATCTATGATTTTTGCCCTTCCTACTTTGAGTAGTTTCCTTGCTTTACTGGGTTTGCAAGGCATTAAGGGTTCGTTTCTTAAGTTTTTGACAAATACTTTCAAGGTTTTGTCCTCCCTTCGGAGTTGTTGCCCTTCGCCAATGTTATCTACCCTTCGTATTGTGGTTGACTGTTCCTACCCTCCAGAACTGTTTACAGCGCCACGAAAGTGCTTAGAACTAGGGCATTATTCTAAGGTTTCTACATGATAGATAACGTAGTTTTCACTTAGGCTAGTCAACTAGGGCTACAAGCCCGTCACTTTAGTGATGGGTGGTTGACTTCTTTTTTAAGAGGCACCATATATTCACGCCATTCCCTATTATTGCGGGGAATTACATCGCTATTGGTTTGGCGCGAATAACCGGGCTTAATGTAATAGCTATAACCTTCTATTGCCCGGTCAAGCACATCCTTAAAGCTCATGTCCTCAGTAGTAACGGACAATCTTACCAGAGCGTTGTGTTTTGCTTTGGGCGTGCCTTCCTCCCTAAGTATTACTAGCGCTTTTTCATACTCGTTAATTTTTATCAACCCCTTTCTGGGTTGGCTGGTAATCTTTGTTATAAGGCGTGAAGCTTCCTAATTTTTGGTGATGGTAATAAAACTGATTTGATCATCTTGGAAATAGCCCTTGGCTTGGCCTACAAGATCCTGTACTTCGCCAACCTTCTGTAATATTATTTTGGGATTACCCTTAGCTTTCATAGAGCCTAGAGCCTCTTCTCCCCGCCAGGCGGGATTTCCTCTGGAATGTGAGTTAGTCCCTTATGTCTCTTCTTTCAACTTCTTTTGCTACCGCTTCCACTAACTCCGCCACACCAACCCATATTCCTGTCGGTTCATAATCTTCTTCTAAAATGAAATCCTTGCAAGTGCTTGTTTCATTGGTTTTTCTAAAATCATTCAAGCAGTTTATGTGGGCTGAATATTCACTATTTGGCTTATACCAGTAGCAATTTTTACAAATCTTTTCCACTTGCGTCACTCTCCTTTAGCGGTTTTGGCAAGGGCATCCAGGCAATAATATATCCTTCATCATCCCACTCGCCATTTTTGTAACCAGACATAGATACAAATGGTTCGTCATCTCCGCATAATTCCCCGTCAAGTGTCACCAAATAAGTATCATCTTTGAGTGGCGATGTTTCCGTTAGTGGAGTCCAAAATCCAAACTTAGCGTCTATGTCTTTTCCCCTGACTTTACAAAAAACCTCAAAGGCCCTTTTCCAGGTCTTTTGTTTGTTGCTTTCAAGAATTTCAATGCTTCTTAAAATCCCGTTCGCTACCCCGTTCTTTGTGCTACGCTCTATTGCCGTAAAATAAAATTCTTCATTTTTCTCTAACTGTTGTTCAAGGTGGTACTCCTCTGAAATAGCACTTTCGTATAATTCCCATAATCTTCCAATCATCCATTTCTCTCCTCCTTGCTTCGCAGCTTTAACATTCCCCGCCCCAAGAAGGGACGGGATTTCTTTGTGATGCGCACTAATTACGGTTCGATTTTTACCGCAATAACCTTTTCCCAGTCATAAGCATTAACTTTTTCCTGGGCCAGCTTCATGGCCGTTTCGTCATCTGTGTCTGTGCCAAAAAACTTATCGTATTCCTCGTCCACTAAACTGTCGTGATCTTGGTCTTTGATATAAACTCGCTCATCTTTGAGGTAAATTTCTTCAATTGCCGCTTCCCCCCAAGATGCTATCCACCAGGCGCAGCAATCGCCCGCAACACATTCAGTTTCAACCATCGGGACTATCCGCAAGTTCGGGTACTGCTGTACCAACTCAAGTAGATGTTTAATATTCTGCTGTTGTAATTCCATTTCGGTCATATTCTTTATTCCTCCTTCTCTTCCCGCCAGGCGGGAACTGCCCTGGAACGCGCACTAAAGCGCATCACATATATCGGCTAACATCATGGCAATATTGCCAACATCGGCGGCCTCAGAAGACACATTCCGGCGCAGTTCAAGATTTGGCTTCTTTTCCCCGCTATTCCCTTCTGTAAACCGGCAGAGTTTTACAACTTCTTTTAACTCGGCTACTTCTTCATCTAACTTTTCTAGTAAAAAACTAGAGTTACAGTCCTTCCAACCGCCTTTGTAGTCATTTTCCAGAAGTTCAACTTCCATAGCTTTGGCAAATTGAACGACCTGATGTCTCGGCCCATGATATTCAATGCTTGTTTTTTTCCATGATAGCTTTTGGCCGCAAACAGAACAGTATCTTTGGGTAGCGGGATGTCCGCAATTGGGGCATAATTGCCCATCGGTAATACTTACATCTTGCGGTATTTGTTTTTTTAAAGCCTCCATGGCCAATAACATGGCTTCCTTTTGTTGGTCGGTCCAATTCGCCCAGGCCATTCCTGCATTCTCCCCGCGAGCCGCGCTATGCTCTTGCCAATTACAGCCACAGCCCCGTTTCGTCTGGCATTGCATCAAAATTAATATCGTTTTCATTCTCGTCTTTCCAATCGGCCTTTATCCAGTCCGGTATATTTCCATTCCACATTCTGCGAATATCACCAGCCGTAAAACCAATTACTCCACCAAGGCTGGGTTCAACTGCCATCCCAAAAGCAACTTGGATACAACAGACTATCTGTGACCAGAACTTACCTCCATAACAATCTTTAAGTCGTATATAGTGGTAATGATCATCGAAAAACTCTTGTACCTGGTCACAAAGATAATAATCGTCCTTGTTTCCGTCCCAGTCCCGAATTTGGGGCCAATCCTTCTGGCAATGTCGCCAATGAAAATATTCCTTCACTTCTTCAAGTATCCTTTTTCTTCGGGCTTCCGTTGCGTTAGGATAGCAATGTTTTGCCATTCTAATAGCTGCATCTTCCCATCTTTCAAACTGTTCATCAGTCACTTCTCAAACCTCCCCTCTGCTTCGCTTCTTTAACATGGAGTGCAGCACAGGCTAAATGCCTATACTGCACTATTTGTTTGGAATGTGCAACTAGACAACTTGCCTGTCAACTATTTTCAAAATATAGTATTCCTTGCCTTCAACAGCTCCCCAGTCAGGATTCCCTTTTCCAATGTCCAAAAAAGCTGTTATAACACAGGACGGAGAATTTTTAGAATAGCCATTACGGAGAATTATAGGGTGAAATTTCTCTGTATTCCTCGCGTTTTTCTCCAATAAGTATCAGTCCAAGCCAGATGATGATCACCATCTATGGCATTAACTCTAACTTCCCACATATGAACTCCTTTCTGCCAGGCGTGTTGTGTGCCTAGGTTGATTTTTTCTTAGTGTACTATGCAGCATTCAGGCAAAGTCGAGACAAATAATCTAAAGCTGATATGCGTTCTAAAATATCTGCAAAGTATATATCGTCTTTGCATTTCCTTGTTCCCAAAATTGCTACAGCGGCCATCTGAGGAGTTATATTCCATCTTTGGATTACTGAATGACCACCAGGCCCTTCGTGGCATGAATAAAACTCTTCCCATACGAAATATTTCCATATTTCGTATCCCTTTTCTGTTAAAGCAATTGCGTCTTGGTTGTATTCGTACCTTGAAGGTGTATAGCCGCGAGTAGTAATTCCACCGTATGGCTTGAAACGTGCAATGTGAATTGCCTTTTCTTTTTCAAGACAATATAACGGATATGATAGCTTAACCTCGTCTTCAGTCACTATTGCCTGGTAACCATATACCTCTTTCGTTGTTATGGAATCTCCAAGCCAATATCCATTTTTAACAGCAATAACAATCTGCGTTAGTTGACGTGCAATTGTGTCCAGCAAACTACTTTCTTTTTTCATATAAACCACTCCTTTTCTGCCAGGCGTGTGCCCAGAAATAATAACTTTGACTAGAACGTGTGTCCTAGAAATGGATCATGTGATCCACTCCACCTACTGATTACAGTAGGTGGAGGCATAACACGATCAAACCACTTTCTTTTTATCGGTAAAACAAGCATGTTGCCTCCTTCGCTTTTAACGTTTCCCGCCCTGAAGGGCGGGATTTATTTGGAGTGCGCATCTATTTTTTGTAGGTTGAATACGAATACGATACCCTAACTTCTACCGAGAAAGGCTTTCGGCACTCATAGCAAACCAATTCATATTCTCCTTCGACATAAAGCTCGCAATTGTCGACATCTATCTCGTAGTCCTCACCGCAATGTGGGCAGTAAATTTCATCCTCACAGCTAATTTCTGTGATTTCTCCGTCTTTGATTTGTTGCTTTATTCCACATGAATAGCACTCTGTTTCCCATGGAAGCATATGTCTTTCTTGTCCGCACTTCTCGCATTTTTTAGCCATTTGAATCCCCTTTCTTAAAAAAACAATCTTTAACATTTCTTAGCAAAAAGTCCCCCTCCAAAACAAAAACATTAACCGATTGGACTCCAAATTCAAAAGCTTCTTTGCGACTTTCATAATAAATATCCAAACGGTTTCCTTTGATAGCTCCACCAGTATCTTCAGCAACATAAGTACCCATTCCCTCGATAATTATTTTTGTACCGAGAGGAATTATATCTGGGTCTACTGCAACAACGCCTGGGCGAACTATAGTTCCACTTGCAGTTATGCCATCCGCTGTGCCTTCTTCTTCGGAACGGGAATAAGCAGTGGCTATCATTTTGAACGGTTCGGTTTTTGGCGGTTGTGGTGGCGAA
>JAHKLX010000037.1 GCA_020854835.1 Microcaldota archaeon | reverse complement strand
TTTTAATGCAGCATAATAATCTGTTATCCCCCATATGCCATCTTTTATCAAAATTTTCATTTCAACTCTATTAGTGATAAAATCTGCATTTAAGGTAAATCCAAAAAGACTCTGATAGAGTTCTCTCGTTTCTCTTCTGTCGTCTATCATTGCCCTAATGGCTCCGAAAATTTCAGATCCTATTTGCTTGAGGAAAGCCCCTGAGAGTCCCATTGTATTAAACTCTGCGACGTTGAATATTAATAATTCTGGAGATAAATTCTTAGTTCTATATAATAGGATAAAATCAGCTCTTTTATCACTCCGACATTCTCTTTTGGAACCCTTTATCGGCCTCTGTACTTTCATCATATATTTATCCTGTTCGATGTTTAGCAAATGCAAATAGCGTACTAAATAGCGTACTATATTTCACATAAGCAAAGCGTTGTTCCAAAAGATACTATTTCTAAGTTTCCATCCGCTAGTTAAATTTTTTATATATATTTATTATTTATATTTATTATTTATATTTATATATGTTATCTATTTTACTGTCACGCTCTTTGCCAAATTTCGTGGTTTGTCTATTTGTAGCCCTTTTTCTTTTGCAGTATAATATGCAAGTAGTTGAACTGCTACTGAGCAGAGAACCGCAGAAATTATCGGTTTTGTCTTTGGTATCTCTATTACTTTAGTGGCAATCTGGCGAACTTCTGTGTCCCCCTCAGAAACAAAAGCTATTATATCCCCACCTCTAGCCTGTACCTCTTTAATATTCGACCGAATAGTTCTTCCATATGTGGCTAAAGCTACTACATGGGATTTATCGGTGACAAGCGCAAGGGGGCCATGTTTGAGCTCTCCAGCAGGATAACCTATGGACGTAATATAGGCGATCTCTTCCATTTTAAGTGCACCCTCTCGCGCAGCAGGATAGAGATACTCTCGCCCAATGAAAAAGCAGCACTCTGATTCAGCACACTGCTCTGCAACTTTTTGTATATCTGCTTCTTTTTCTAATAAATATTGAATATATCTTGGAGTCTGTTCAGCTTCAGATACCATTATTTTGGCGTCTTTGGAGGTAATAACACCATTTACAAGTCCCAGCTTTATGGCCAAGATTAGTAGCACTGCGATTTGAGCTGTGAACGTTTTCGTTGCTGCTACGGCGAATTCTGGACCGCATCGCGTATAGATCGTTTTATCAGCTAGTTCGGTGACCGTGCTTCCTTTTACGTTAGTAATGGCCAAGGTTCTAAGACCAAGATCTCGGGCTTTTTTCAAAGATGCCAAAACATCCGCTGTTTCTCCAGACTGAGTTACAGCTATAAACAGCGAATTAGGTCTTGGTTCAATATATCGGAATTCTGATGCAGTTTCAACGTTAACCATTATTCCTGCTGTCTGAGGAAAGAGATATCTGGTCATCAATCCCGCATGATAAGATGTACCACTAGCAACAACGTAAGCTGACTCAAGTGATCTGATTTCCGTTTCTGAGAGACCTATATCTAGAGTTATATCCTTTTCCATTGTAGATATCACAGATGATAACGTATCTTGGAAGGACTTCGGCTGTTCATGAATCTCTTTTAACATGAAATGCGGATAATTAAAAAATCCATCATCTTTTAAATCTAAATCAACATTTTCATAGTCCAAAATAACGGGTCTGCCCAATGGGTCTATTATCGTGGATTTCTCATCCTCAATTATGGCAATTGTGTTGTCCACCATTCTCATTATCTTATTTGTATATTGAGCTATTGAATATATATCGGAAGCTACATAATTTCCATCCACGCCATTACCAATCACTAAGGGTGCGTCTTTCGTTGCACAGACTAACATTCCTGCATTTACTGAAAGAGCTATTAAGGCGTATGATCCCACCACTCTGCCGATGGCTGATGAGACAGCATCGGCCAAATCTCCATTATAATAATAATTTATTAGATGTGCCAGAACTTCGCTATCGTTATCTGATTTAAATTTAAAGCCATTTTCAATAAGCTTATTTTTTAGCGTTTGATAATTCTCGACAATACCATTGTGCACCACTGCGATATGACCTGAAATGTGTGGATGGGCGTTTTTTATTGTTGGCTTACCGTGGGTCGCCCATCTCGTGTGGCCTATACCGATGCATCCGCCGAAGTTCTCTCTCTTTAGGTACTTTTTCTCCAGATCTGCCGTTGTGCCCTTTGATTTTATTGCAAAAATTTTTCCGTTATCGATGACGGCAACTCCAGCAGAGTCGTAACCTCTGTATTCCAATCTCTTCAGAATATTTAGAAGAATGGGGCCAGCCTTTTTAGGACCTACGTATCCTGCTACACCACACATATGAAGATCATCCTCTGGAGGTATTACTTATTTATCACGTATATTATTTTGTTCTTCTCAATGCGTCGAAGGTAGTGGGGCCAAAAACATTTCCCGCGCCGCCGGCCACGACGGCGCAGCCTATCGATTTTTCCCCCCCTTACCCCCGCTTCCCCGCCCTCTCCCTCATCGCCCTTACAAATGCCAGGAACGGCGGCGAGGGGCGGCCGGGCCTCGACTTCATCTCGGGGTGGAACTGGGTCGAGAAGAAGAAGGGGTGGCCGGGGATCTCGGCGATCTCCATCCGGTTTCTGTTCTTGCCGGAGAAGATCATCCCCTTCTCCTCGATCCTGGGGATGTACTCGGGGTTCACCTCGTACCGGTGGCGGTGGCGCTCGACGATCTTCAG
>JAHKLX010000099.1 GCA_020854835.1 Microcaldota archaeon | reverse complement strand
GCCAGACGAGAACCGAAGTTGTTCGCACATTGGCAAATGGGGATTCGTCCTGCGGCTGGATAATGGGAGCCGGATGAGCTGAGAGGTTCACGTCCGGTTCTGAGAGGGCCTGGGGGTGAGATTCCCCCGGGCTACTTACCTTATCTGCACGTTCCAACATGAGAACGAGGCAAAGGCCTTCTATGAAATGCTGGAAGCAAGGCTAAAGAAGTTCAATCTGGAACTATCAAAGGACAAGAGCAAGATAATCCGGTTCGGCAGATTTGCGAAGCAGCACAGTGCTGACGGTAAAACAGATACGTTCGATTTCCTGGGATTTACCCACATCAACGGCAAAACGCTGACGGGTAAATACACAGTACTGCACCGTACCAGCAAGAAGAAGCTGAAAGCCAAGAAGCAGAATGTAAAGGAATGGCTTAAGGAGAACATTCATAGCAAGCCATCCGATACGATAGAACGACTGAACAAGAAACTGGTGGGGCATTACAGGTATTATGGCATCTCCGGTAACTACGAGGGACTTCTGAAATTCTACCGTTACATTAGAACTGCGCTATATAAGACGCTGACGAGGCGCAGCCAGAGGACATATCTAACGTGGAGGCGGTATAGGATGCTCCTTGAAAAGCACCCTATAGCAAAACCGAGGATATATGTGAACATCTGGCAAGCTGTGTAAGGCTTATATGAAGAGCCCAATGCCTTAATAGGGCACGTTGGGTTCTGTGAGGGGCGTGGACGGCCTTCTCACATTCAACAAATCATGGAAAAGTGAGGTGGAAGTCGAGCGTCTACTCGACATTATTAATGCAGCTAGTAAAAATCAACATCGAAATACCCGAAGAAGTACTTTCGAACATGGGAAAAGAAAGAAAGGAATTTGAGGCAGAGACTAAATTGTGGCTGGCGACAAAACTGTTTCTTGATAAGGAAGTATCCTTGGGAAAAGCAGCAATGGTAGCTGGACTTGCTAGATTGGATTTCATGAAATATTTGCAGGAGCAAAAAATTGACATTTACAGATATGAAGAGGGTGAATTAAATAAGGAGTTTGAGAAAATTAAGAAAGCAGTGAAAAAATAATTATGATTGCAGTAATTAACGCCAGCCCGCTAATCAGCCTGGCGCTCATTAATCAACTTAATATTATACGGGAGGTTTTCTCAGAAGTATATGTACCGTCTCAAGTGTATCACGAGGTTCTTGGTAACGAAACAGAGCGACCAGGAAGCGAAGTTTTGAAAGCAACTAATTGGTTAAAGGTGGTTCGCGTTAGCAATCAAATTACTGTTGATATTTTGTCATATTCGCTAGATCCTGGAGAAGCGGAAGTTCTGGCTCTGGCTTACCAGCTAAAACCGGACTTTGTAATAATTGATGAATTGAAAGGCCGTAAAATGGCTAATTATTGGGGATAGATGTGATTGGTACTTTGGGATTATTGCTAATGTCAAAGGAATTAAAGATAATAGCTGAAGTAAAACCCCTGATGCAACAGCTAAAGAAAAAGGGAATTTGGATATCTAATAAGCTATATGATGAGGTTTTGAGACTGGCTCAGGAGACAGACTAATTTTAATCAGGCGGTATAATTATTGGCTAAAGCCAGCGAGATTGCAGGCTTATCAGTAAATGGTTTTATTTATATACTGAAGACTGAAAATATTCCCCGGAGTGAATATACTAAAGAGTGATTAACTTCGAGACGATATTGCAATTCGGGAGTTTAAAATGGTAATAAAGTTTAAGACCAAAAAACAGGCCTGGGGGAGGGTTGACATGGACTTTTCAGTAACCGGAACCCTTATTTGGTATTACTACATATGCAAAAGAGAAGTCTGGTTAATGGCTCATCAGTTGGAACCGGATCAGGAGCATGAGAATTTACAGATTGGTAAAATAATTGGTGAAAGCACTTATCCAAGAGATAAAAAGGAAATTGACCTGGGTAATGCCAAGATTGATTTAATTAGAACTGAACATGGTGAAATGGTAGTTGGTGAGGTAAAAAAGACTTCGCGCTTTAAAGAGAGTGCTGGTAAACAACTGCTATTTTACTTGCTGCAGCTCAAAGAAATGGGGATAAAGGCCAGGGGTGAACTACTTTTTCCAGAAGAAAGAGATAAATTAGAGGTATTGCTTGATGATGATGGGGAGAAAGAAATAAGGCAAGCAATGCAAGATATTGAGGCTATTGTAAGGATGGACAGGCCCCCGGAGGTGGCGAAAACAAAATATTGCCGAAATTGTGCCTATAGCGAGTTTTGCTGGTCTTAAGGGGGAGGGGGTAGTATGAAGAAGACCATTTATGTGTTTAATGATGGAGAATTTAAGCGCAAGGATAACACCCTTTATTTTGAAACCGAAGAAGGCAAAAAGTATATTCCGGTTGAGGATGTAAAGGAAATTATTGTATTTGGTGAAGTGACTCTAAATAAACGCTTTTTAGAATTTCTTACTCAAAAAGAAATAATCCTTCATTTTCTAAACAATTATGGCTACTATACAGGTTCCTATTACCCACGGGAACATCTCAATTCAGGCTATATGATTCTTAGACAGGCAGAGCACTATTTGGATGGAGTAAAAAGGCTGGTTCTGGCTAAATGCTTTGTCCGGGGAGCATCGGCAAATATGCTGGAGGTAATAAGCTATTACGCTAACCGGGGTAAAGAAGTACAGAAACAGGTGGAAGCTATATCAAATCTTACAGAACGATTGGAGGATAGTAAGGCGGTAGATGAACTAATGGCCATTGAAGGGAATATTAGGGATCATTATTACCAAAGTTTTAATGCAATTATAGGTAAGGCTGAATTCGACTTTCAGGGTCGTAACCGGCGTCCACCGCGAGACCGCATCAATGCCCTTATTAGTTTTGGCAATACTCTGGCCTATATGGCTGTACTCAGCGAAATCTATAAGACTCACCTGGATCCGCGTATAGGATATTTGCATACTACTAATTTTCGTCGCTTTACTCTTAACCTTGATGTGGCGGAGATATTTAAGCCGATCCTGGTGGATCGAGTTATTTTTTCACTCCTGGGTAGAAACATGCTACGTGCTGGTCATTTCGAAAATAAAACCCAGAGTATTATAATGAATGATAAAGGTAGAAAAATATTTGTGGAAGAATGGGAAAACAAGTTACGCACCACTATAAAACATCGACAGCTCGGGCGGGAAGTTTCGTATCGCCGTATCATACGCATGGATCTTTATAAATTGGAAAAGCATTTAATGGGAGAAAAGGGTTTTAAACCGTTTGTTTCTCGCTGGTAAGGGGGAGAAGTGATGTTTGTAATTCTTGTTTATGATGTTGGTGAAAAAAGAGTTACTAAAGTGTTAAAAACGGCGCGGAAACATCTATACTGGGTACAGAATTCAGTCTTGGAAGGGAATATTAGCGAAAGTAGCTTTAAGCAATTAAAGGTGGAATTAGAAAAGATTATTGATGAGGATTATGATTCGGTCATTTTTTATACTTTCCGAACCACAAAGTATTCTGATCGTGAGATAATGGGGGTTAAGAAAGGTGGGGAGGATAACTTCCTATGAGTTGAAAAAATGTCGTCGACCATCAGTAGCGTTAAAAAGCTTGGGTGGCGACGACATTATAAAATAAGGTCAACCTCCGAGATTTCCTCTTTTTAAAGATTTAGGTATAATATAAATAGGCACATGGCATTTTTGTGATTATGCCATTATTTCTTACCCCGGACGAGTTTTTAGCGTACCTATCAGGAATTGAAACGTACCTGGTCCCCTTAAAGTAGGTACATATTTGTGTTTTTAGCGTACCTATCAGGAATTGAAACGCCAATAGCGGTGAATAAATGTCTCTTTTGCCGGAGTTTTTAGCGTACCTATCAGGAATTGAAACGTTGGCTGGATGCTAAGAAATGGCTGGTGGAGGCGGGGTTTTTAGCGTACCTATCAGGAATTGAAACATGAAGCAACTAAAAAAGCAATACAATATATCATTTGTTTTTAGCGTACCTATCAGGAATTGAAACCCGCTAATGGCGCAAGGATTAAGATGTTTTCACTTGTGTTTTTAGCGTACCTATCAGGAATTGAAACCGGACGATGATGACCAACCTGGCAAAACCAACCGAGTTTTTAGCGTACCTATCAGGAATTGAAACCTACTGGCGAGCTATGGTTACTATCGGGAATTACAAGTTTTTAGCGTACCTATCAGGAATTGAAACTTGAGAAGATGGAAGCCACCGGTATGATTCTGCCCCTGGTTTTTAGCGTACCTATCAGGAATTGAAACTAAGCATGAAACTTCTCTAGTTTCCACCCATAACCCCGTTTTTAGCGTACCTATCAGGAATTGAAACGCGTACCTGGCGGGGTTTATCCCCGCCGAAGGAATGTTTTTAGCGTACCTATCAGGAATTGAAACTCCGGTCAAACTGCCAGATGACCGGGCGGCGAACTTTGTTTTTAGCGTACCTATCAGCAATTGAAACATAAATCGTCCGACCGATGATTTGCTCCAATTCCACGTTTTTAGCGTACCTATCAGGAATTGAAACATCCGTTTCATTGCTTCGATTCTCCACGCGCCGCCAGTTTTTAGCGTACCTATCAGGAATTGAAACTGCCTTGTTGGTTCCAAAAAGATAACAGTTCTGAGGTTTTTAGCGTACCTATCAGGAATTGAAACTTTGCACTGCCCTAATCAGTGAGTTTCCCTGGGGAGTTTTTAGCGTACCTATCAGGAATTGAAACCCCTGCTCCGGGCGATAATACCGGGGCAGTGATAGGGTTTTTAGCGTACCTATCAGGAATTGAAACCGCGAAGTGTACGACGAACAAGACGACGAAGAACAGGGTTTTTAGCGTACCTATCAGGAATTGAAACTGCTGGAGCAAATCAAGGAAAAGGGCATGGAGAACGGGTTTTTAGCGTACCTATCAGGAATTGAAACTGACAAAAGAAAGAGACAACGGCGAAAAATATATCTGGTTTTTAGCGTACCTATCAGGAATTGAAACCGACAAGCTTCAAATGTTAGACGATTCCCCATCATGGTTTTTAGCGTACCTATCAGGAATTGAAACCCTGCGAGAAATGCGGGTTAGAGATTCAAGACGATTGTTTTTAGCGTACCTATCAGGAATTGAAACCTAAACCACTCAGCATTCCCTTCCAACACAGCTTCCGTTTTTAGCGTACCTATCAGGAATTGAAACATACCCCAGTCAGTGATAGATAAAGTCAGAAACATCGTTTTTAGCGTACCTATCAGGAATTGAAACCTGACTTGCTGATGCAGAATGAGCCGATTCTAACCGTTTTTAGCGTACCTATCAGGAATTGAAACAGAAGTACGAGGACAACGACACCGACGACCAGATCACGTTTTTAGCGTACCTATCAGGAATTGAAACTCCGGGAAGTCAAATCCTTGCATACCGCGCGGGTTTTTGTTTTTAGCGTACCTATCAGGAATTGAAACCTACAACAAAGCTTTCAAGGCTGAGAAGGCCGCGAAGTTTTTAGCGTACCTATCAGGAATTGAAACCCGTAACAGTACGGGCAGTTATGTAGACAGCCACGTTTTTAGCGTACCTATCAGGAATTGAAACTCGCTTGAGGATTTGCTACACCTTCGACATTCACCGGGTTTTTAGCGTACCTATCAGGAATTGAAACACCGATAGCGCTTCGGTCTATTCCTGTCCTGTCAGTTGTTTTTAGCGTACCTATCAGGAATTGAAACCGAGAACTGGAACTATGACCTTGTGATTGATAAGAACGTTTTTAGCGTACCTATCAGGAATTGAAACTTGTCTCCGCAACTCCTTCTCCACGGCGGCAAGCATCGTTTTTAGCGTACCTATCAGGAATTGAAACCCGAGCCATTGCCGGGATGCTTAAGGGGGTCGAGTAGTTTTTAGCGTACCTATCAGGAATTGAAACATACTTCCTGCCCACTCTCAGGCACTCGGTCTTTTAGTTTTTAGCGTACCTATCAGGAATTGAAACACTGGTGCGGTGTTAATGTTAGTCCCGTTGCCTTTCTGTTTTTAGCGTACCTATCAGGAATTGAAACTAGCTTGCCTTATATCCGTTTGCCGTAGAAGCCGCAGTTTTTAGCGTACCTATCAGGAATTGAAACTCCTTCATGTGCCATTTGGTCATTCCCATGACAGGGTTTTTAGCGTACCTATCAGGAATTGAAACAGAGCCAAGACTGCAAAGGAACGAGAAGCCGTCCAAGTTTTTAGCGTACCTATCAGGAATTGAAACTCCTGCGGGTATTCCTTGGCTATCGCTAATGCTGTGGGTTTTTAGCGTACCTATCAGGAATTGAAACACTGCTTAGCAGTTTCCTCAGAACAGGAATAGCGGAGGTTTTTAGCGTACCTATCAGGAATTGAAACTGGAGATTGAAAAAGACACCGATATGCTAGGGGATGTTTTTAGCGTACCTATCAGGAATTGAAACCTATGTCCTCTGTCAGTTTTCGGTGGACGGTTATTGTTTTTAGCGTACCTATCAGGAATTGAAACTATTTGGTGGGCGCAGGTTACAAGCTTGTAAAAACCTTGTTTTTAGCGTACCTATCAGGAATTGAAACGTCTCTTTGGAGTCCTTTTGGGGTTTTGGTCCGTCCGGTTTTTAGCGTACCTATCAGGAATTGAAACCCTTTAAGGCTTCGAGTTCTTGTGACCTGATAGACTGTTTTTAGCGTACCTATCAGGAAT
>JAHKLX010000052.1 GCA_020854835.1 Microcaldota archaeon | reverse complement strand
TTTTTGCAGTTTTTTAACCACTGTTCCCTTACCGTGCGGAACTTCATAGGTAGGCTCAAAGTCATTTTCAAGATCCACACCCAGTTTGCTTTTGGGCAAATCCCGGACATGACCAACAGAGGCTTCAATTTTAAACTCCTTCCCGAGGTAGGTAGCGAGTTTTCTGGCTTTGGTAGGTGATTCGACGATGACGAGGTTCATATCAGTGTGTGGTATTTGGTATTTGGTATTTGGTATTTGGTATTTGGTATGGCCCGGTGGTGCAATCAAGGGCGCAGTTTTTATTTTTTTGTTGCTGCTGTTTTGATCAAACCATTAATTAATTTATGAACGCGATTGGTCTTTCTAGCAATCTTATCAAACTTTTCAATAGAAATATATTTAACATCCTTTGCTATTAATAATTGATTTTGCAATTCAGTCAACGAACCTTTGCTCACAAAGTAAAACCAAATTTTATCATAACGTGTCTTGCGAGAAAAACCCTCAGCAATGTTAGAAGTAATGGACACAGCACTCCGACGCATCTGGTCCATGAGAGAAAAACGCTCATTTTTGGGAAATTGGCGAGAGGTTTTATAGATGCAGAGGGCTAATTGGTGAGCTTGCTGCCAGGCGATTAAATCAGAAAAAGAGGTGATTTTGGTCATGGGATTGTGGTATTTGGTGTCGTGGTATTTGGTATTTGGTATTTGGTATGGCCCGGTGGTGGTACGACCCCGGTGGTGCGGTTAAATTAGCTGGGTGGTAGTTCTACCCCGGTGGTGCGGTTAAACTACCTCGGTGGTGCTAGCCACTGGTTGGCTTCGAACCCAACCAACCCCCGCAATTCCAGTTCAGTGAGGACTTGACTAACCGTAGTCGTATCCTCCCCTAACTGTTCGCCCAAATCCTGGGTGGTTAAAGGACAAGACTGCAAAGCTTGTAAAATTTTTTGCTGGAGCGGAGTAACTACGATGGCGCTCAAATCAAGTTGATTAGCTTCACCCTGGTCACCAGCTTGCGTCTCTCCCCCAACCTTGACCCAATTATTGGCAGACAGATTGTTAATCACCTCCTGGCCACTGCCCACCAAGGTCGCTCCTTGATTCAACATTGCCTTCACACCCTTATGGTAGGGACTGGTCACAGGGCCAGACACAGCAAAGACATCGCGTCCATAATCCAAAGCATAGCCAACTGTGATCTGAGTGCCACTTTTCGGGCCAGCTTCGGTGACAATCACGGCTAATGACAAACCGGCAATAATCCGGTTGCGCCTGGGAAAAGTGCCCTTGGTAGCTCTAACAAATGGCGGATACTCGCTGACAAAAACAGCTCGGTTGGTCGCAAGCATCTTTTGCATCAAAACCCTTTGCGAGCTAGGAAAAATATGGTCAAAACCAAAACCCAACACACCCACAGTAGCACCACCGGCCTCAAGGGCAGCCTGCTGAGCTTTCACATCCACCCCATACATAAAACCAGAAACAATGGTAGCGCCAGACATTGTTAACTCCTGGGCCAACTTGTTAGTCACCAACTTACCATAAGCTGTCATCCGCCTGGTACCAATAATCGCAATCGGCAGTTTAGAACACAACTTTATATCTCCCTTAACAAATAAAATAGGGGGACAATCAGCAGTTTGTTTAAGCAACATTGGAAAATCAGATTCCATAAAACTAACCACCGAAATATCTTTCTGTTGAAGCTGCTGCCAATATGACTTAATAGTGTACTCTTTTTTAAAGCTTTTAATTGACTCAACAACCTTTTGAGACAACATCATTTTTGACCAAATCTGAGCTTTGTTAACCCAAAAATCCTGCCACGAGATTCGGTGTTTCTTTAGATGATTGACTATTAAATGAAAAGTGCGAGGGCCCACACCCTCCATTGACACCAAGGCCGTGTGGTTCATTTTGACAGAGGTTTGTGACATGTTGAAATAACGATACCAATAAAAACTGACAAGGAGCTGTAAGAATCGTGGTATTTGGTATATGGTATTTGGTATGTGGTGCTAAACCCTTAAAATTCCTCTTTTACCCCTCCCCCATCTTCGCTATACTAAGTTAAGAAGGTTTACTGCCCTTTGAACCTCAAGGTAGGTAGTATTAAAATGCTTTTTATTTCATGGCTAGCAAAAAGAAGAATATTTCTCATATTTTAAATAAAGTAGTTAAAGGTATTTTATCTATAGCTAACTATATAGGGACTGCCTTTATACAAGTAGTATTGTGGATAGGTGAAGTAGTATTCTGGCTAATAAAAAGCTTACTACTACTAATAGTGTCTTTACCTAGTTTATTTAAGAAGGATAAGGCAAAAAGGACTGTCTTTAGGAAAGCTTCTTCTAGATCTAGGGCTACCAATCCTCTACTAAAACCCTTTAGCAATAAAGATATGAGAAGAAAACTCTTGCCAGGACTGGTGGTAGTATTACTGTTTTTAGCAGGCTTTGCAGTTTATAACCTAAGACAAGCACAAGAAACAGAAGCACACTGGTGGGATGAGACGTGGCTTTATAGGAGGGCGATTGATTTAGAAAATCCTAGCAGCACTGTTGAAAATGCCCAAATTAAAGTCTTTGATGGACAGGACCTAAGTACATTAGTTACTGAAGGCAAACTACAAGAATCTTTAGCTGATTTAAGGTTTACAGACTTTAATGGCAACTTACTTCAATACTATATTGAAGATGATACTAACGCTGCAGTAGAGGCTTGGGTTCTTATCCCCTCTTTGATAGAAGGAGAGTCAGTTATTTATATGTACTATGGTAATGCTAGTGCTACTAGTGCCAGCAGCACTGCCTGGATGGCAGATCTTGGTGGAGAGATATCTTATTTTGAAGGATATAGAATACATGCGTTTTTAGACGTTGGAGAAAACACCTATACCAATTTTCATGAAAGAAATGTTGATGTGTTGGTGGTGGCGGGAGGTGGAGGGGGAGGGGGAAGACATGCGGCAGGTGGTGGCGCAGGAGGATTAATAAATGAGGACTTTTCAATCACTTCCAGTGGAGTTGTTAATGTGAGTGTGGGATCAGGCGGTGTTGGTGGAGCTTCAAATATTGCAGGTAGTAATGGTGGAAATTCATCATTTGACACTGTAGAGGCAGTTGGAGGTGGCGGGGGTGGTGCATATAGTGGTGTAAGAGATGGGAGTGATGGTGGTTCCGGTGGAGGAAGCACTAGAGATTTTGGTAATGGTAGTGGTATCGTGGGTCAAGGACATGACGGAGGCTTAAGTGCTGCTTCTACCACTCCCTACAATCATGGTGGCGGGGGTGGTGCAGGAGAATCTGGGCACAATGGCACCTCAAATTCCCATGGCAGTGGCGGAGATGGATTATATTATGGCGACAAATATGGAGAATCTTATGGCGAGGACGGTTGGTTTGCTGGTGGCGGGGGTGGAGGCGGTCATAATCCAGAAGCTACCTATCAAGGTTTGGGTGGATCTGGCGGTGGTGGCGCAGGAGGAGTTCCTGGAATAAATAATCCAGGAGAGGATGGTAGTGCTAATACTGGAAGTGGAGGTGGTGGTGCTTCAACTAGCTCTGGAGGAGACAGTAAGGGTGGCGACGGTGGCTCCGGCATTGTTTTAGTTCGCTATAAATCCAATGTAAATACTCCCTCCAATATTACTATTGGCTCACCTTCAGTCACCGAAGAAATCTCCCCCGGCCCAGTGGCGTATTGGAAATTTGATGAAGGAACAGGAACTACTGCGCATGATTCAAGTGGACAAGGGAATCATGGGACTTTTCTCAGCGCTCCGATTTGGAAAGCCGAAGAATTCTGCGTGTCAGGAAAATGCTTGTCTTTTGATAATGTCGATGACGGAGTAAGTATAACCAACGAAAATTTTACTTTTTTAACCGATTACACTATGTGTTCATGGATAGCACCAAAAGGGAATCATAAAAACTACACAGGTCCAATCATATCTTCTGGAGATTGGAATAATGTTCACTGGGCTTTTGGGGTCAATCAAGACAATACAAGAATTCAAACCCGAAAGGCTGATGGCGTAAACTCACCATGGTGGTATTATACTTTTTCGTTAACTGATTGGTCACATACTTGCATCACTCGAGATGGGGCTACCATTACCGCTTACGCAAACGGTCAAAAGGTTGGCTCTCCTTATACAGGTACAACAGGCAATTTAATAAGTAATGCTACTAATACAACTATAGGAAGAGCTACTTATACTACCTATTTTGCTTTTAACGGCCTCATCGATGAAGTCAAAGTCTATCCCTACGCCCGCACCGCTAAACAAATCAAAGATGACTACGCTGCTGGCATAGCTGGTATTGGAGCAGCCAAAGGTACCACCGCCCTATTTGGCAGCACTAAAGCTGATTTTAAACCTACAGACATAACTGGTAATGTTTTGTGGCTAGACGCCACCGCTA
>JAHKLX010000101.1 GCA_020854835.1 Microcaldota archaeon | reverse complement strand
CTGTATCGAACCAAATTGAGGCTATACAGACTATGATTGAAAATCAAAAGAATAAGCTTACTAACCTAGCAAAAGATATTATAAAACACGGGTTGAACCCAGCTGATCTAGTGGTAGTGAAACCTTATGAGAATAGAAGTAAACAGTATATTGTTCTAGAAGGTAATAGACGCATTGTCGCCTTAAAATTATTAAATAATCCTCAATTAATACCTGATAAATACAAAGGTCTATACAATAACTTTATTAAGTTGAGTGAAAGATTTGACGCGAACCCAATTGTTGAGATTCCATGTATAGTTTTTCAAGATGAAAAAGAGGCAAATAGATGGATTAGACTCAAACACACAGGAGAAAACGCAGGTGTAGGTACTGTCACCTGGAACGCTCAGCAAATAGCTAGATTTGAAGATAAACTTGAGGGCAATGCACCATATGCTTTACAGATGATTGAATTTTTAAGTAAACAAGATGGTTATGACGAGGAATTTAAAAAGAGCTTAAAAAAAGTTCATTCTTCAAGTTTAAAAAGATTATTAGATGATCCAGATGTAAGAGAAGTAATAGGAATATCAGTAGAACAACGAAGATTAGTATCAGATTTACCTCCTAATGAATTAATGAAACCAATGACAAAGATTATTAAGGATTTACTACATCCAAACTTTAAGGTAAAGGATATCTATTATAAAGATGACAGATTAAACTATATTGAAACATTTAAACGATCCGAGCTTCCTAACAAAAATAAGGCTTTAAAAGTTAAATGGGATTTGCAAACCGACAATCCCCCTAAAGTAGATCAAAAGAACAGTGATCCTGATAAACATCAAAAGAAAAGTTTGCATTTATCTAGAAAAAGAGATTCAATAATTCCAAAGAGTTGTATACTACAAATAAATCAGCCAAGAATAAATCAAATATATAGGGAACTTAAGGACATAAGCCTCAAGTATTTCTGCAATGCTGCAGCAATTACATTCAGAGTGTTTGTTGAATTAAGTGTTGATCATTATATTGAAGAAAAGAGCATAAATAATGTTAATAAAGATAATACCCTTAGAAAAAAAATAGAAGTTGTTGCTAACTTTATGGAGACATCTAATCGCTTGGACAAACATCAGTTAAAAGGAATAAGAGTAGCTGTGTCTAATCCAAATAATATCATGTCAGTAGATACATTTAATTCGTATGTACATAATAAATCTTTTAATCCAATACCTGAAGATTTAAAATTATCTTGGAATAATATCGAATTATTTATAAAAAAAATGTGGGAATAGGTTTAGGAGAGATACAATGAGACATTACTCACCGTTACGTTATCCAGGAGGCAAGGCAAAACTATCTGAGTATATCAAATTAATTCTTAAGCATAACTTCTTGTTTGATGGTTATTATGTTGAGCCATATTGTGGTGGAGCTTCTATAGCTTTTGATTTATTATTGAATGAATTTGTTTCAAAAATAATAATTAATGATATTGACAAAGCTATTTACGCTTTTTGGCATTCTGTTCTATATGAAACAGAAAAACTTTGTAGGTATATAATAGATACCCCAATTACTACTGAGCAGTGGGAAAAACATAGAGATATATATCGCGAACAGTCAATGAATAAAGACCTAATAGAATTAGGATTCTCTATGTTTTTTTTAAATAGAACTAATAGATCCGGGATTCTTAAGGGTGGTGTTATTGGAGGCCTTGCTCAAAATGGCAAGTGGAAAATAGATGCTCGTTTTAATAAAAAAGATCTAGTAAAACGTATTCAAAAAATTGCATTGTATAGGGATAGAATTAACATTTCAAACCAAGATGCTTTAGTCTTTCTTAAAAAAATTCAGCAACAATTGCCAAGGAAAACATTAATCTATCTAGATCCCCCTTATTATAATAAGGGTAAAGACTTGTATCTTAACTATTATAATGATAAAGATCATAGAAATATTGCTAAATATATTAAAAGATTTACAAGTAGATTTTGGATTATTTCATATGATGATGTTAATGAAATACGGAACCTCTATACAGACTATCCTAAGATAACATATAAGTTAAACTATAGTGCAAATAATTTTTATAAAGGCAGTGAAGTAATTATTTTTTCTAAGAAATTGGTAATACCAGATTTAATTGAGCCGACAGATAAAACGGAAATAAAAAAATTAATAGCTAATGATGTTTTCTATTTATGATATCTTGCATAAGAAAATGAGACTAGTTCTATAAGAAGATCGCACCAGTGAACCTAATGGAGTTCTCCAGTACGAAGGAGGCAATAGAGTGGGGTTACATGCCCTGTAAAGTACAAACCGACCGGTCAATTAAGCTGTATGCAGTCTATTCTATAACAAGAAGGAGGTCATCATATGCTGAGGGATTTGTTAACTGAACCCACGCAAAGTACTGTCTTAATAGTGCTGCCCCTGCTATTCCTGCTGTCTGTGTGGGTTATATTCCGCCTACTGTTAAGGGAGGTTTACTGTTGGTACTACAAAATTAATAAGACTGTTAAGTTGTTGGAAAGCATAGATGAAAAATTGGGAGAATTGGTAGATCATAATATCCGCGATTCTGATGATGTTTTGTCTCCAGACGAGAACAAAGAAGTTAACGCTACAAATACCGACATAGTAATGAAGGGCGATAATGAATATCCAGGCACATAAAATAGCAACATCTTAGCAAAAGACTGCTAAACCTGGAGTTCTCACGCTGGACAGAACTGTTTGATAACCCTGCCTTAACTGCAGCGCTGGTGGACCGGTTAACATTTAGATCCCATATTTTAAACATGAATAACCCGTCCTATCGGATAGAGCACGGCTAAAGAAATCCGATAGCAACTCAAAGCTGTTGATATTACTGCATTGGTGCGCCCGGCGGGATTCGAACCCACGACCTTCTGATTCGTAGTCAGACACTCTATCCAGCTGAGCTACGGGCGCCTATAAAAAAATGGCGGAGAAGGAGGGATTTGAACCCTCGCGCCGCTTACACGACCTACACCCTTAGCAGGGGCGCCTCTTCAGCCAACTTGAGTACTTCTCCGCGTTTTTTTGATTAAGTTTTCCTGGCGGAAGGGGTGGGATTCGAACCCACGGCTCCTTTCAGAGTCACTGGTTTTCAAGACCAGCTCCTTAAACCGCTCGGACACCCTTCCTTCTTAAGACACAAAAACATTATAGCAACTATCGGATGGATAGTCAACCACCAAAAGGGTGCAATACGTGGCTTCCCTGCCATACATGGATTATATTGACCGGCGGCCTAATCTATTATACAGCCGCCGGTCTGCATATTATACTATTTTTTTTCGATTCTTTCAAGGCCGTTCATGTACCTGCGCAGAGGTTCGGGAATAATGACCGAGCCGTCTTTCTGCTGGTAGTTTTCCAGTATCGCCGCCAGTGTCCTGCCCACAGCAAGTCCGGAACCGTTCAGCGTATGAACATACTGCGCTTTTTCTCCCATCTCGGGACGGTATTTTATCTCCGCCCGCCTTGCCTGGAAGTCCTCGAAATTGCTGCAGGACGAAACTTCAACATACCTGTCGTAGCTGGGCATCCACAGCTCAAGGTCATATTTTTTTGAAGCGGTAAACCCGAGGTCTGCGGTGCACATCATGTTAACCCTGTATGGAATGTTTAAAAGCTGCAAAATTTCTTCTGCATCGTTTACCAGGGTTTCCAGCTCATCGTATGACGTTTCCGGCCGGACGAATTTGACCAATTCGACTTTGTTGAACTGGTGCTGCCTGATAAGTCCCCTGGTATCCCTTCCTGCCGAACCCGCTTCGGCCCGGAAACAGGCACTGTATGCCACGTGTTTTATCGGCAGCGTACCGGGTTCTAATATCTGCTCCCTGTACATGTTGGTTACCGGAACTTCGGCCGTCGGGATCAGGAAATAATCGGTGTTTTCAACCTTGAAAGCATCCTCTTCGAATTTCGGCAGCTGGCCGGTGCCCACCATGCTGTGACGGTGAACCATGAACGGCGGGAACACTTCCTGGTAGTTATGCTGCGTTATATGTACATCCAGAAAAAAGCTTATAAGCGCCCTCTCAAGGGCTGCGCCTGCACCGCGATAAAGCGCAAACCTTGCACCGGTGACCTTGCCGGCTGTGGCAAAGTCCAGGATGCCCAGTTCGGCTCCGATGTCCCAGTGGGTCTTTGATTCGAAATCGAACTTTCTGGGTTCGCCCCAGTACCTGACCGGCACGTTTTCATCCTCGGTGTCGCCAACCGGTACAGAAGGATGGGGAATGTTGGGTATCGAATACATTATGTCCTGTATCCGTCCTTCAATTTCCCGCAGCGTCCCGTCCATTTTTTTTATGTTTTCAGACAGCTGCTTCATTTCCTGCAGGATGGGTGCCACTTCCTTGCCTTCTTTTTTGAGCCTCGGAATTTCCTTTGATACGGTATTCTGTTTGCTCTTCAGCTGTTCGACTTCCGAAAGAAGGTTTCTCCTTCTCTCGTCCATCTCAAGAAGCTTGTCGATATCTATGTCTTCCCTTCTTTTTGAAAGCCCTTCCTTTACTTTTTCAGGGTTTGCCCTGATAAACTTTAAATCTAACATTAATATCAACTCCTTTTAGATAAATGGGGACACACCGCTGCTAACGCGGGTATTCCTTACTACGGAATGTCCCCTACCCATAAGCTTTCGGGCCAGGGCACCTGCAAAAAACCAAAAAATCCCGTTCCCCGAAGGGACGAGACGTTTCCCGCGTTGCCACCCTAATTGGCCCATAAAAAGACCCGGCTTTTCTACGCAATAACGGCTGTACACCGAAAGGACTTGTTTCGTCCTTCTGCTTGGGGGCGGATTCCAAAGCGTCCTGCTCCGGTTTACACCATCCACCGGCTCTCTTTTCCAGGCAGCAGCTCTGTACTATTCCCCTTCATCGCATATATTAGTATTCTTGCTCGATTTATCATGTATTATAACACACAGGCAAAAAAAATCAAGAGCCTTCGGCAAAAGCCTGTTGTTATCTTGTGATGTGGTAGAATTATTACCATATATATTCTATACAAATGTGTTCCCTGGATTAACCAATGTCAAATATATCGTTTGTATAAAGCTTATTAATTAATACTGTATTGGTAAAGCTTTTCTATGTTTTTATCTAGGAAATCGCCCCGCATTATGATGCAGTTTTTAAGCTGTTCTACAGCCTCCTCAAAACTTTTAGGATCTCGGCTGTTGCCTTGTTCGTCCCGTGATAACAGATGATATGAAAACGTATATCCCCATATTTCAAAGTTCCTGTCCACCGCTTCACCGAGAGATTCTACATTTTGGTCCACACGCCTGATCAGATTTTCCTCGCTCAGCACTCCGTTCCTCAGTTCCCTGTAACGCGCTACTACCGCATCAGTAAACTTCCTGTCCTCGAACAGGCGATTATACCAATTGCTTTCTGCTACATAAAACCTATCGATATATTTTACGCTTCCTGCATAATTATTAAACGAATTATTGAAATCCCAGACAGTCATGTTTAATTTTCCGTCGAGGTCCTTATATACAAAGGTTGACATATAGCCGGCATCTGCCGTAAGTGTAAATTCATTGATGATATAGTAGTCCACAAAAGACCCCACATCAATATAGGCCGCATACCCATGGTCCGGATCATCAAAATAGTCTGAGTACAGCACGCGTTCAAATTTGCTGATATCGTTTTCAATCCATTGGCATTGAGTTTTTGTTAAACGGCGCTTTGTGGGAAATCTTATGTTGAACAGATAGCTGGTCTTCCCGGTTTTGGTGCCATGACTATATATTACATTTTCCTCCGTATCGTTAAGGTCACGCTGAAGAACATACGCAGTCTGGCCTGATGCCAGTCCAAAATCAGTCAGGTTCAGGCGTCCTTCCTCGTTGGTTACCGGTTCTATCATAAGATACAGACCTTGATATTCATCGTCTAAAAACACTTCACAGTACCGGGTATCCGGCGCCCATGAAAGCAATTCTCTCGATATACCAAAAATCAGTCGGTTTCTGACCAGAGACCGGTCCAAAAAAGGAGCATTGAGCACCCAGTCGCTGGCAGCGTTCATTCCCATAACTGAGTATTTTTTGTTTTTTTCCTCTCCATATTCCTGGCGAAATTCAATCCGGTACTGCTTCTTATCAAATGTCGTAAATGAGGATTGTCCCCTGTATTTTATAACAGCGGCAGCCGACAGATTGGGCTTATCAATAAGATGATTGTTTCCATATGAATTATTTATCACAGAAATTTGGGCCCATGTCTCACTTTCTTTTTCTATCCTGTTACCGCCGGTATCTATTATTACAAGAGGAAGATGCGAGCAAAAAACATCCTTTCCGTGTGTACAGATTCGTTCTTTCAAATCCTGAACTTGTTTTGGTGGAGCATCTTGTTTCTCTACAATGGCTTTAACACCGTTCATACAAAAAACCACGGCAAGAAACACAGCTGTTATGAAAACATAGCCAATCATCCTGCGCATCATTCCACACCTCCGGGCCTTATCTGCTTATATCGTCGTTCTGTTCCACCTGATTTATGTTAAGCACACCTTCTATTTTAAGCAATTTTTCTACGATATCAATTTGGGTTTTCTTCTTCACCCTTTGCAGCACACGTTGGCTTATCTCATATACAAACTCACACCCTTGGGCATTAGCGTTTTTCATGCACTGCCGGGCAGATTTTGAAAAATACTGTTCAATGGCTGCCTGGACTTTATTTTGTGCCTCCACACTGCATTTGATTATTAGCAGCAGCTTGCCCTCCGGATGTGTCTGATTCATTACAATCAGGAATAAAAATACAACCGCCGAGCTTATTGCCGCAATCAAATACTGCGAAACACCGCAGCTGATACCAACGGCAATGCTCCAAAAAATAAAGGTGGCATCCCTTGCATCTTTGACAGGGGTACGGAACCGTATAATGGACAACGCACCAACCATGCCAAGGGACAGGGCAATATTGTTGCTTATAACGCTCATGATAAGCATGGTCACTATCGTCATCATGCCAAGGGACACATTGAACTTCTTGCTGTACGCCGTTCCTGAATAAGTGAGACGATACGTAAGCATTATGAATAAGCTGATAACAATTGTAACACAATTATTAAGAAGAATTGTATTAAGATTAAGGCCGGCCAAATCTGTTAAACTCTCTAAAATAAAATCGCGCATTTTCTTTCATCCCTTTCTTATTTGATTAAAATAGAAATCTGGATTGTGCATATTTACTGTTTGCCTGTACAAGTGCGTCCACTTCCTCTATGGTTTCTTTAAGTATTCCCACCAAAAAATGGTCGTATTTTACCTCTAGTACTCCCAGATCCGTTTCCATAACCGGTATCAACCCGGGATCCTCATCGAAAAATGAACCCGTAGCATACGAAGCTGAAACCAAGCTGTCAAAAGTCAGGCGTGTGTTGCTGACAGGATAGATGTAAGCCAAGCGTTTGTACTCAACTATCGCCTTGGGATGATAGCCGCCTGTCATCAAGCGTGTATATAAGTTTAGTGCCAACGGCTCCTGTAAACCCATAAGAGGCCTGTAATCTCCGCCTGCTATTCGCAGGGCATCCTCCTTTGAAAGCTTGATGGAGCGTTTTAACACGTCATTACCTGACTTGCACTTGTACTCCAACAGAATATTTTCGACACTGGGAGGATAAAACCGCAGCCTGATTTTCCTTTTTTGCAAATTTCCGTCCAGCGTATCAAACAGATCACGGTCTCCATTCGTATCAAAATAAAGCGAACGTACACAGTACCCGATGTCCCCGGAATACGGGTCGGGTTTAACAAAGCATTCCAACCTTTTTCGCAGCCGGCAAAAGTCTAAAATGGAAATAGGATACTTCATCTCTTTCCTGAACACCTTTTTCATCTTTGTTGTCCTACCTTTCATCCAGATTAATTCTTAACGGCATTTCGGCTGATGCCCAGGCCTTTTTCAGGAAATAAGCCCATATTCCTGTTCATCAAGTACTGCATTAATAAGCCTGCAGCGGCAAATCCCACCGTCGCTAAAACCTTGTAAACTGTCAGATTAATTCCTAAATAAGGGAGCCCTAAAAACCCAAGGGTAACAGCTCCCCATACTGCGGTCGACAGGGTCACTGCAATAAAAGCAAAAGGAACTGATATAGTCCCAAATAGAATCGCCGCTGCGACACATATCCAGATATTTCCGGTAAACAAAGCTGCTAAACTAAACCCGAGTATAGCACAAACAAAAAAAACGCTGATCTTATACCATTGATAAGCCAGGAATGCCACAACAAGACCAACTATGGCAAAAGTGGTTACGATAACTCCCATATGTGCGGTTGGCCGCAGCATCTCACATATGCCAATTGCCGTCAAAAAGAAAGCCATGACCGCACTGCATAATCGAAACAACTTAAAGCCGAAGAAACAGCTTAACAATGCAATAACCATAATAACTGCAGACAAAATCCCAATGGATTGGATATTGATATGTAACAACTCTATGGTTTGGGTAAAAATACCCTCCATACCTACTTCCTGGCCGAATTTTAATATAATTCTATAAAAAGCATTAGTCATATTCATTGTCCCCCCTTTTGTTACGCGCATATCTACTGTTTAGCGCATATCTCCCCAATTCTTATGTTAACAGTGCTGTCTCTCATATTCTGCACATATTCTACCACCAAAAATTCCGTTATTTGATATTCCGAAAACAACTTCCAAAATTCTTCAGGGCCGCCGTCAAAGTATCTTGGGCTTACAAGGCATACGTTCTCATAATAGGGCGTGAGCCAAGGCGCAAAGGGCTTGATGTAATCATCTCCCAGTATCATGAGCGTCTTACCGTTTTTTGCGTCTCCCCTAAGTATGGTATGGGAAAAATACGAACCAACAAAAATATCATACCCCAGGCGTGAAAGTGCTATTGTTGGAGCATTGTAAGTAATATACTCATCCCTGGACCGGCGGTCAGTTATAGTTTGTTCGTTTTTGGTGCCCTCCAGGATATAATAGCTTATGTAATCCTTGTAGTTATCCAGCGATTGGGAATAAGGCAGCGCCTGTAATGTTCCTTTGTAGTTTTCATAGCGGTTCTCTCGGTATTCTTCGATTCTTTTCATTTCTATGCCGGTGTTATTGCAAAATTCCTGTGCTGCATAATATGCACCCAGTGCCGTCCATTTGTTACTGGTCCTAAAGAACAAATACTCCCCCCTGTGTTCATACAGCGCACCAGCAGCGTCAAGTGTTATAACGTCCGGCGGCATCCTTTCATACAATTCATTAATTGCACTATCAATATCATCAGAATACAGTTGATGCTTTTCATCTTCAAAACTAATGCGCATAGGAACAATCATCAGGTACTTGTTTACGTCCTCCGGCAGCGAAGACATGGCACCGTTCAGTATTTCTGAACATTTGCGTATATCATTCGCATCATAATAAAACCGTTCCAGTACTCTATCTTCAAAATAAACATGGTCCTTAGTAATAACAGTAGGCACAGTGTCCAGTTCACCGCCATCCGGTTTACCATCTGCGCCGTATACAGGTTTCAACGAAGCCGCATACGCTTCTTCCAAAAAAGCTTCCCTCTCCTGCTCTTTTATGTTCATTGAGGTAGCAAACATGCTAGTAGCTATTACCACTATAAGCATTACTGTGCTAATTGCTGCCAATCCGGGCTTTTCCATTAACAAGTCACGATACCAATGCGGGTGCGTTGCCTCCGGCAAAATGTCCTCATCGGTTTTCCTCAAGTTGCTTGATTTAATTGCGTCAGGACAGCATTCACCACGCATCTCCGAAGTAACATAGCCATACACGCGGCAGCCGTTGTCAAAAACAGCCTTTCTCCGAGCGACAACAGATTTTATTTTGCCGCGCTGACCTATTATAACTCCACTTTCAGCAAAAATATTCTGCTGTGTAAATACCGATCCATATACACGCGCATTTTTGCCAAGATAGATATCCCCTTCTGCAAAAAGGTTTCCATAGACCACTGCGCCGTCACACAGCCTTATGCTCTTGTGGGACCGTATATGTCCTCTTACAGTAAGATGGTCAAGTACGGTGATATCGTGTCGCGTTATTATCGATCCCTTTAAGACGCTTGTCTCGGCAACCAAACCATCATCCACATACTTTATGTCACGGAAAACATTCTTAATCACAGAATCCGAACTTATGCTGTGCCCATTATGATTATCCTCTCCAGGTAAACTCCCAAAATAAATCTCCGGTGCGTATACACGTCTGAAACGGCAGTTTTTTCCCATTACTATTTTTGTATTGCTGCTAGCACTTATACCCAAATCACAATCATCATGGACGGTAAGCATCCCTTCTGCATCCACCCACCTTATAACTTGAGTACCGTTTCCCAAAACCATGTCTTTTTTGCAACAAATTGCCCTTACCTGCTCAATGCCAAACAAATATGCATTTTGACATGAGTAGATTTCTTTCCCAAAACAAATTCCTGAATGAGGCCTAAATTCTAAGTTTTCTGCATATACGACGCAATCGCAAACTGATGGATACTCTTCTGTTTTGTCGGCCTCCAGAATGTTTTCCTCGCGTGAAAGAAATATTTTCCCAGAGCCACTATATTCATCCCGGTTTTTGTCAAATAGTTTAGTAAATGATTTGGCAAAATAACGGGGGTCTCTCATTTTTGAATGCTGTACTTCCAGCGTTTTGCCATCACTTTTCCGTAAAAAAACCAGGCTAAACACAATAGGGAACAACAGCATGATGACAAAGATAATAATAGATATTTTTGTTATCAATACTGTTCCACCTTCATTCCATGATTGTTTTCAAACCGTTCAGTCTTTTCCCATTCTACGTTACGTCTTGTAATTAGGTCGGACACAGCGTCCAAAAACCCTAAACCGATATTCCATAAATAGTAGTAAAAATTAAAGGTAATTAACGGCAAAAGTAAAACTTCATCTTCTGTTCCGTCGACCAACAGTGCTGTAGCAATTTCATAAAATGGAGCAAAGTTACCGTAACAGTTGTAGACTCCCAGAAACAGGATTACCCACCATCCTGCAAGAACGCTCATCTCACCCAGGAAAAACAAAGCTACCGAATCAATGAGTGCAAGGGCAAATATAAACGGTACGGCATAAACAGCAAGGAGCAGTACGCCATCCAATTTTTCGCGAAGCGTCATTTGTTTTGAAAGAATGACCGGTAGAAAGTAGCGGAACATAACACCGTTATGGCCCCGGGACCACCGCCGTACCTGTTGAGCCCGCACTTCCCAAGTTTCCGGTACTTCTTCATAGCATTCTGCAGCATTTGCATACAATACCTTCCAGCCATTGACGTAAAGCCTAAAAGTCAGTTCTGTATCCTCGGCTAGAACACGAGGGTTAAACCCTCCGGTTTGCAGCATGATACTTTTCCGGAATCCACCTACAGTACCACCATATTGCGGTATAGTCTTCAGGTTATACCTCGCCTGTTGATCTGCCTGATATCCTCCCGATCGTTCCAGGTTGAGTAATCTTGTAAGCCAATTCCTGTTCGTATTGTATGGGATTACCCTTCCCATGACTGCACCGACCTCAGGATCAAGAAACGCAAGGGCAAGCTGTCGAAGCAGGTCTTTACTCGGACGATAATCTGCGTCAAACACAACTATTATTTCCCCTTTTGCTAACTGCATTCCATCGTTTAAACTTGCCGGCTTGCCGCGCTCCTCTGAATTACGGTGTATCGGCCTGATAATTGAATACTTCTTTTTATATTCATCAAGCATTTGTGCTGTCGCATCGGATGAATTGTCGTTAATAGGTATTATTTCATAACGGTCTTTAGCATAATTAATTTCTAATAATGAATCAAGCACATTCTGCAGAACCTGCTCCTCATTATGCATGGGAATCAGCACGGATACAAAAGGCAATTCATTGTCAAATATATCACCATAATACATCCTTTGGCGTCCAAAGATGCGATTATAGGAAAAAACAATATGTCGCACCGTATAAATAAGCATTATAATTACGGTAAGCACAAAATATACTTTTAGGACACCAATTATAACCAATGCCACTTCAACCTCCCCTCTCCCCGGTCAAAGCGCTTAATCTGCGAATTAATATAAATTCCATAAAAACATACAAGGTATATAAAATCAAACAGCGGTCCTAATGTAAAAAACAGTGTTGCCATATATATAATCGATACGGTCGATATTATTAACATGAAAACCAGGTATCGGATGCACCCAAAGATGAATGAATAAACCATTATTCCCAAAAAAGCCGCAATTTTACCTGTAAGACTTGCATAGCCAAAAACCCCAATGATTAGACCGGCTAAAACAATAAACGCCAGCCATATGCTCACTTGCTGTTTCATATACAGTTCTGAATATTGGGTTGCAGAATAAGGATAAAATTCCTTTGCAAACATAAAATAAATACATGCAATAAGATGTATTAACAGAGTAATAGCAAAATAAATAGAAAGCGGGGTTCCGCCTTTTCTTATTTTAGTAGAAAAAAAACACATGCTGAGCAGTAAAAGAGTTGCTGCCAGATTAATTACAACTTCGTGAAAGGATGGTGTTTTACTTGGAATGTCTATAAAATAGACGCCGCCAAAAACCGGGAGAAAATCTCCATATCCGATGCCCAAAAAACTCTCTTGAATAAAATTTGAAATCTCCATTTTTACCAAGACAGCAAGTTGGAAGCTTAATTCTGAATAATATGTACAAAACAGTATAAGGCACGGTAATACACACATAAGTAAGAATACTAATTGTTCCCTACTGTTTGGCTCTAAATGCCTGTATGAACGCGAATAATATATTTGTGTTTTCTTTTGCACATATGAAGAACTCAAGTATACCAGTCCAATCTGTTTGTTAATTATACCATATACTTTTCTTTTTAAGATATGCTTAATGGATAGTTGAATATCGGATATTGGCGTATTTAAGAAAAGTAATTCTTAGACCTTCGTATATTATAACATAATTGTAGAAAAGTCAATCAACATATGATGTTTTTGTTGTTCTCTGTGATAATGCCACTTTGTCAATTATCTTGATGAAATGTGACTATGTAGGCAGGGGGAGTATTATTCCCCCTTGCTTTCAAAGCCTTTCGCCGGCTCTACTCCATGTCTTTGGGTTTGGGAATAACAAACTGCCTGCGGCTGTCCAGGTAATCCTGTACTATTCTCAATGCTTCGCCAAACCTCTGGAAATGAACAACTTCCCTTTCACGCAGAAATTTGAGCGGGTCTAAAACATCCGGGTCATCCGCAAGATTTATCAGCCATTCGTAGGTTGCCCTGGCTTTCTGTTCGGCAGCCATATCTTCATACAGGTCAACTATCGGATTGCCCTTGGACTGTATATATGCCGCTGTGAATGGATTGCCCGCCGCCGATATGGGGTAAACGCCCCTGTCATGGTCCGCATAGTACGGGTCAAGGCCCGCCGCTTTGATATCATCAATGCTTGCACCTTTAACCAGTTGGTATACCATGGTCCCTACCATCTCAAGATGGGCCAGTTCTTCGGTACCTATGTCGTTCAGGGTTGCCCTTGCTTCAGGGGTGACCATCGAAAACCTTTGGCTTAAATAACGGATGGATGCAGCCAGTTCACCGTCGGGACCACCGTACTGGGTAATGATCACCTTGGCCATTTTGGGATTTGGGGTTTTAATTTTAACCGGATATTCAAGTTTCTTTTCATAAATCCACATACTTAACACTCCTCCCCTGCAAGTCTGAAATTAAAGCTGTAGTGCCAGGGCCACGGATTGCATATCCACTGCCATGGATAGCTGCTGGTCGAATAATAGGCGGTCAACGGCCCATAACGCCTTTCATATTCCATTCTAATCATTTTGGCCTGCTCGACTGCCGTGTTGTATTTCATAAGTGCGTTCCGGTCACGGGGGTGGGTATTGAGATACAAATTTAATTCAATTATGGTAAAGTCCAACGCACTTAACTGTTTTAAAAGTTCTTCCCTGCTGGAATCCATAATACTGCCTCCTTTATTCATATTTCGGGGGCCTGTGGTCCTTATCAGGTCCCCTATATGGGCTGAACAGTTCGGGGAACAGCGTCCCCCTGCACAGTGCCCGGACCGCCGGATAGGTGCTGCACAGCCTCTGGAAGGGAACATAGGCCCTTGCCAGTTTCACATTTTCAATAACCGTCTCCTGCGGAACACAGGGGTACCCCGGTGTACCCGGTGCTCCGGGAGCCGGTTCGATGTTGGGAAGATAGGGATTCCCCGGTATATATTCACTTTCGGGAATCCTGTCGTAGCATTCCGGAGGGTAAGGTTTTTCGGGCGTTTTCGAATCGCGCAACCTCATGCTCATCATAAAATTGAACCTCCCATACTTTACTTTGTACATAATACTATTCTTCAAGAAAATGTGTGCCCCCTGACACGGAGGCGGCTGTCTGCATCCAAGGCTGTGCGGTACAAAGATTAAACCAGCCGTGCCCGGGACCTATAAATTACCGGAACACAGAATAAAACCGCCGTACAAAGGCAATACTCAAAGACAATAGAGTCTCGGGGGTGTTAAAATGAATGATGTTGACATGGTTTCCCAGTTGGGTGATATGAAGGAGATTGATTACAGAAATACCCTTGCCATTGCAAGCCTGATTGAACTTCTGATAGATAAAGGAATACTGGATCGTCACGAAATCGCCAAAAAGGCAAGACTGCTGGACGATATGACCGCCCAGGAAATCGCGTACCTAAACAAAAAGAAGAGCATCTAAAAACGGAAGGCTGCAGAGCCTTCCGTTTTTAGTATGCCGTTTATCGGTTTGTAAGCTGCTGCAGCCGGTTCAGTACCTCCTCAAGCCTTGCAAGGTGCTCCCCGTACTCGGCCCAGTTTCCGGTCCTTAGAGCTTCCTGGGCCCTTTCAAACAGCTCATTGGCGGAAGCTATAAGTTCCTCCATGCTTTCTGCGGGGCCTTCTTCCGGCAGTTCCCCGGGTTCCGTCGGCTGCACAGGCTCTTCGGGCTGTTCCTGCCTGCCGGCATCAGGAGCGGCTTCCCCGAATATAGCTTCAAGGGCCTCGTCAAGGGTCTCTTCCATTACTATAGTATCTCCATATGCAACTATTACCCTTCTGAGCTCAGGCAGGCTGTTGCCGCCCGAAGCTTCCATAAACATGGGCTCAACATATAGAAGGGAATCCTCTATGGGTATTGCCAATAGATTCCCTCTTATAACCCCGGAACCTGTCTGGTCCCACAGAGAGATTTGCCTGGATATTTCGGTATCCTGGCTTATCCTGCTTTCAATCTGCATGGGCCCGTAAACCAGCTTGTTTTTGGGTAGTTTGTATATTAGCATCTCCCCGTAATTATCCCCGTCGTTACGGGCCACAAGGAAGGCTATCATATTGTTTTTATTAATCGGAGTATAGGGAACGGTAATGACAAATTCGATCTGTTCTTCACCGGGCAGCTTTATTGTCTGATAGCTGGATTCCAATTGCTGGGTCTCGTTGGCATACTGCTCCAGCGCTATGTCCCATGCATCCTCCTTATTATAGAATACCTGGGGATTTTCCATATGATAATCCCTGAATATTTCGGCCTGAATATCAAACATGGCCTCCGGGTACCTTATATGATCCCTCAATCCTTCCGGCATCTGGTCAATGGGTTTGAACAAATCCGGAAAAATTTTGCTGTAAACCTCAACTACTGCATCCTCTTGATCCACCAGATAGTAGTCGGTGGTACCATTATAAGCATCTATTACAACCTTGAAGGAATTTCTTAGATAATTGGTTCCGCCGGTTATCGGTTGGGAATAGGGATAATTGTTGTCATAGGTATACCCATCTATAATCCAAAACATTCTTCCTTCATTAATAACAAGATAGGGGTCATCGTCATAGGTAAAGTAAGGGGCAATTTGGTTAACCCTGGCCATTATGTTCCTGTTTAAAAGGATACGGCTTTCGGAGGTCACGTCTCCGGAAAGCAAAATTCTCGAACTGCCCTGATTGAGGGCAAATACTAGCTTGTTCAAAGGATTTATCCTTATACCGCCGGTGCCCTCGTAAAAGGAATCCACATTATCGTCCCCCATGGGATAATCGAATTCCGGGCTCTTTGCATTAGTAATAACATAATCATTGGTCAGTTCGCCAAAATATATCTCCGGTCGGTTTATTTCAATCCCCGCACTGCTAACGGGAGGTATATCCCTTACTAGAAGCAGTGGCTGGCCCTGGGGTGTAACGGAACTTACCGGAGACATAACTGCTCCATATCCATGGGTATATCTAAGATATCTATTGACCCAGCTCTGATCCTCTTCCGCCCGGAAAAGTTCCCTGGGCGAAAGAAATACCTGGGTATACTCTCCGTCTATTATATACCTGTCAATATCAACATCGTTAAACCTGTAATAGGGCCTTATCCCCTGCAGCTGGTTATAGGTCTGAAGGGTCGGCCTATAGTCGTTTATCCTTATATTCTCTATTATCGTTTGGTTGGCCTGAATATCTTCAAGGGTCAGCGTATCTGCGGCGGCAAACTCCTTTTCCTGGATTTTATCCAGGCCGTATGCCTTCTGGGTATATTTGATACTGTTTTCTATATACTGCCGCTCCTTTGCATACTCGTTGGGCTCCACTATCAGGTTTTGCACCGCCAGCGCAGCGAAATTCCCCAGAATTGACACCGCCACAAGCAAAATGGGCCCGTACAATGCAACCTTGTACTTTTTTGTAAAGGCGGCATATACTATAAGTACTGCGCTTAAAACACTGACTGCCACCTGCAGCATATAAACCTTTAACGTGACTGTAATATCGGTGTAGCCTGCTCCGTAAGCCACGCCCCTTGAAGAAAACAGCAGACTGTACCGGCCAATGAAAAACCTCGCAGCCAGAATAAGAAGTATAACAAAACCTATGGTGGCTATCTGCCTTACCGCCAGGTTAAGCATGTCCTTGCTGAAAAGACTTTTCTTAGTAAACCTTCCCGCCTGCCCGTCTTGCATTTCGTTCATTTCAGGGGTCTTCAGGGTTATCATGGCACCGTAGAATACTACCGTGGCTATAACAAGAACCACTGCTATGAATGTGAGCAGTGAAAGCAGCTGATTTATCAGCGGGAGCCTGAACATATAAAAACCGATATCCTTGAAAAAAATTGGATCGGTCACGTTAAAATCCACCGCATTTATGTATCTGAGAATGTCCAGCCACAAACCTCTAGCCACAACAGTGCTTACAAGAAAAGCCAAAACCAGTGACAGGATTATTATAATCCTGTTATAGTTTTTCCTTTCCTGGTTGCTTTCAATTAACCCTGAATGCCGGTAAAAATCCTTTTTCATGTTCCTGAAATACCAAAACAAAAGCACCGACATTACCACAAAAACAGGAACGCCTATTTTGAGCTGGTTTATAATCCTTGCGAGAAATATGCCGGTATAGCCCACTTCCCCAAACCATTGATAGTCAACAAAAAAATTGATAAGCGTGCTGAACGACAGGAAAAGGACAATAAGCACCGCGATTATCACAAACAGGAACGTCCTGCCTCGTCTTCTCCATTTAACCAAAACAAATTACCTCCCTTGAAAGCTTGTCACTCTTCAATCAAAAAACCCCTGCGCTTTAATTCTTCCCGAATTTTTTCATAATTTTCTTCTTTTTTAACCTGTATGGTGTGCAGATGAACTCCCGCGGTCAACGTGGACAGGGGCTGTGCTCCTTCATTTTCTATGGATTTCATGAAGTCCCTGACATCCTGCCTGGAAGAAATCATCAGAACTCCTCTTTTTTCGCCATAAATAGGATGTTCAATAATAACATCTATTATGCTGCCCCCCAGGTCCACTATTGCTGTTAGCTCCTCCTCAATCTCTTTGTGGGTATGATGTCTGCATACAATAGTCTTGGTTATTGCCTTCGGCTGCATTGGATTTATCAGCATGTATCCCCTGGGTGTTGCAACTATATCCTCCCCCGCCGCTCTCAATACGGCAATATCCTGGACTATAACCTGCCTTGTTACTCCAAGCCTGTCCGCAAGGTCGGTTCCTTTAACAGGCCCTGCGGCCGATTCGAGAATTCTTATTATTTCTTTTCTTCTCCCGGTAGATACCATAACCTATATCCCTTCCTTTTTCCAAGTATGGGCAATTTAAATGATAACACATGTTTCCCAAAAGAACAATTGCAGTATTACAAAGGATTCTGCCATGCTATAATAAACTTAGGTATTAAAAACAAGGGGTGGATTTTTCATGAAAAACACCGTATCCAAAAAGGTTGTCCTTATATTTATTATCTTAATACTTGTGATTTTTGTCCTTTCATCCTGTTCACCGGGGAAAAATGGGGCTGTTATTCCGGACCAAGCGCAGGTAGAAGCAGCATACAGGCAGGCGGTGGAAGCCTATGGCTGGTTTGACATGACTACCATGCCGGTGGATTACTCGGAGTGTTGGATAAGGAAACTTACGACTTCGTTTACGAAAATTTAAACGGTAATTGGGTATTCAGTAATTTTTGTATGGTAAGATAAAAGCAGCCCATCCTAAAAAGGACGGGCTGCTTTAGATATAAGTTAAACCCGGCAGCGACTTACTCTCCCAAGGCGTCTCCACCTAAGTACCATCAGCGCTGGAGGACTTTACCTGTGTGTTCGGAATGGGAACCGGTGTTACCCCTCCGCCATTGCCACCGGGTTTAGTTGCACTT
>JAHKLX010000031.1 GCA_020854835.1 Microcaldota archaeon | reverse complement strand
GGAACCCATATCCAGAGCAAATATTTTCCTGTTTTTAAGACCTTCAGGTACGTCATTTTTGGCAATGCGCTGAGCAAGGCCTTCTGCAACGGCTGTTTTCCCGACGCCCGGTTCTCCAATTAAAACGGGGTTATTTTTTGTGCGGCGGGAAAGGACCTGGATTACCCGACGAATTTCTTCATCCCGTCCAATGACCGGGTCCAGTTTGCCCATGGATGCCATTTCAGTCAGATCCCGTCCATACCTGGCCAGGGCTTCATAGGTCTCTTCCGGGTCCGGTCCGGTTACCCGCTGGTGTCCGCGAATGGACTGAAGAGCCTGTAAGAGGCGATTTTTGTCCAAACCGCTGTTTTTTAACAGGCGTTCTCCTTCTCCCCGGTCGTTGACCAGAAGAGAAAGAAGGAGATGTTCAATGCCGATATATTCATCCTTAAAGGATAACGCTTCTTTTTTGGCATGTTCGAGGATTCTGGCCAGGCGGGGGCTGAGATAGATCTGCTCGGCAGTTCCTTCTCCGGCATATACTTTCGGCTGCCTGGAAAGATATGATTGAAGGTCGTTTTTTACTTTCTGTGCGTCTGTTCCAGCCCGGGATAATAAACGGGCACCCAGACCCTCCTCCTGTTCCAGAATGGCAAGCAGTAAATGTTCACTATCGATCTGCTGATGGCGAAAGCGGGCTGCTATGCTTTGTGCCGCAGCGATAGCTTCGCGAGCTTTATTGGTAAAACGGTTAAGTTCCATAATCCGGCCCGGCTTACCTTAGCCGAGCTTCACCTCCTTTATCTTTTCTTTCAGTACTTGTTGTTCATAAATTCAATTCATCCAAAAACTTTTTGAGTATTTTTGGGTCAAGGATATCACCCGTGCTGACCAGATATCCTTTTTTCCAAAGAGAACCCCGGCGGCTGTAAAAAGTACGCATATCAGGAAACCGTTGAAAAAGCTGCACAGTCGAAACGCTTTTCAGCGTCCGAATGACATCTGCAGGAGCCACAGAAGGGTCTGCAGATAAAAAAATATGAATAAAATCGTTGCTCACTTCGAGAGAATGAACCTCATAGCGGTATCTGCTACAGATAGAAAACAGGATATCTTTAAGAGCAACGGCTGCATCGTAAAAATCTCCGGTTTTTGGTTTGGGACACCAGACGAGGTGGTATTTTACGAAATAATGGCAGTGGTCTTTTGTCATAATCTTATTCTTCTTCAAGGCGATATTTCTCTTTAACAGCTCTGCGAATGAGATCCAGATAGGTCAGTGTCTTTTCTTCTTCAACGGAATAAATCCTGGCCAGGTTTTCCAGCTCTTTTTTCCACAGCAATGGTAAAGAAATATTGATCTGCACATTTTTCATTTCTAAGGAACACCTCTTCGTCTTGTTCGCATATATATTATACCATAGTAGATAATCTACGACAAGTACATTTTTGCTGCCTATTAATTCCAGAAAGGGAATGATCATTCTCGTGTCGAAATCAAAAGATGGGGAATTGAGGAGGCGAAAGCTAAATGAAGGTTTTTTTTGATAAAAGGTTTTTGCAGACCTATACAGGCGATCCAGCGGCAACATCCGGGCGTTTGGACCATGCTTACTTGATGGTAAAAGAAAGATATTCCCTGGTTGCCCCTGCGCCCTGCAGCCGTGAGGACGTGCTTCTGGTGCATGATTCTTGCCACCTGGAATTATCTGGAAGGCCTGAAAAAAGGACTCACCTCCTTTTAAAATAAACGAAAACCAAAAGAGAAGAGCCTCGTGCCGACAGTGAAAGGTACGGCTCTACTGGAAAAAATGCCTGATAAACTAAGTATTAACATAAAACAACATTTATGTTATAATATACCTAGATTAACCCCCTCTTTCCAGATTAGCAGTGTTGCTGAGTGATAGGTGGTGATACAAACTAAAAATAAATTTGAAAATGAAAATGGAAAAGGCAAACCTATTGAAAAGTAGGGACGCAAAGCCGTGGGTCTAAAGCATTCGTAAGCCAATGACTGCCTGGTTGCCACAGAAATTGAAACAATCCTGCCTTGCGTTTTTTAGGCAGGTTTTTGATTCTCGGGAGGTGTTAACAAAATGATGAGCGATAAAAGCAATACCGGGGAGAGTGATTAATAATGGGTCAATCCGATGCCGAGATTACCATGTACTTAGTTATTTCCTTACGTCGTTTTGCTGCCCGTAAGGCTTTTCAATATCGTAACCGTAAACAAAGAGAATTATTGCTTTTCGATGCCCCGGTGGGCGGTCGCGGGTCAGACGATAAGCAGATATGGAGCAAACTTGTTCTTATAGAAGAAGGGGTGGAAGAAAGAGTAATCAGAAACGCCCTGGTTAAGCAAATCCTGCTCAGCTTAACCTCCAGAGAAAAGGACGTGATCAAAGAAATATTTTTGCTGGAACGAACAGAAACTCAAATCGCTCAAAAACTGGGGATACGGCAACAGAGGGTCAATCAGTTAAAAAAACAAGCTTTGTCGAGAATGAGGGCTGAATTAGTCAGAATGGGTTTTACAGCATGAGTCCCGAGCTTAAGGAATTAGTTCTTAGAGCACAACAGGGAGATAAGGCCGCGATGGAGGAGATATTAACGCGTTTCCTTCCAGTTGTGAAGAAGTATACCCGTTACATGGGCTATGAGCAAGACGATGCTACGCAGGATTTAAGAGAGGTCCTCATTAAGATAATAAAAAACTATCCGTTGTCAAAAGATTAGCCAGCCGTTAACAGCGCCGGCTAATCTTTTTTGAATTTTGAATGCGGGATAATCTTAGTGTGAGCGAAGATAAAAATTTTTTTTATTGGGGGGTTGTAAAAAAGCCATATCTTGACTCTTTATATAATAGAAGAACAAAAATTGCAGCTATCTTTACAAAAAATTGAGAGCAAAGATGTTTTATGTCGAATTGCCTGTTAATAAGGAGAAATGCAGCGAGGCGAAAAGTAATATTTGAATGGATTTTTGTAATGAAGACCAGACTGAACAGAGGATTTTGTTGAAGAATGGTGAATATCCTGACTTTTGCAGCAACCACAGTAAATAAAAGCCGCCGAGGCCTTGTGTAGTAAGGATTCGACGGCTTTATAAATGTTACAAATAATTGTTGCGGATTCATGTTTTTTTCGTGGCCCCCAGAATTTTTTTTATGTCCCCTAATTTAAGGTACTTGCGGTTGAGATCCACACCGAGTACTTCAGTAATCGTTTTTGTGATCTCATCAGCATAATCGAAGACATACCAGTTTTCTTCAAGAAGGCTTCCTGATGATTTGTTCAGGCTTTCCACGATCCTTGATATTGTGTACTTGTTGTCGAGTCGCAGCGCCAAAAGGCGGGCAATGAAAAGTGCGACGAAACAGATAAGGAAGTGTGCCTGTATGTGGTCATTGCGCGAAAGGTAAACAGGGCGGGCCTTAAGATCGCTTTTCGTGACTTTGAACGCCTCTTCGATACGCCAGAGCCCGCGATATATTTCGAGGATTTCCTCGTCGCTTTTCTTCCACTCACTGGTGACGATGGCGTAGTAACCGTCGAATTTTTCTTCTTCGAGTAATTTCCTCTCATCAAATATGGGCTTCTGCTTTGCTGTCATAATCTCGCCCGTTTTCTGGTCAAAAATAAGGTTTTTCACATACTTCGCCGCGCCGTAGGATATGGACTTATTGTATCTTGAAGGATTGTTTACCAAGTCCCGGGCTTTCATAAGGGCGGGTAGACGGTCGGCTTTTGCTTTTCGGTCGTACTCGGCACTGTAAAACACGACCTGCTTTTCATCAATACGGACTTTGCTTCTGCCCCCCTTTGCATTGCTGACGGCAATTTCGCGTGGATACAGTCTGGACTTAATTTTGTAATCATCGCCGATCTGCCGGTACCCTGACCCATCCAGGACGTAATCTTTTAGCTCCTTATTCCCGCCGCGCACAGTTTGCGAATAGACATATCCGTCGCCTTTAGCAAGGCTAAACGCGATGTTGTCAGCCGTGTTGATCCCCTTGTCTGCGACAACGATGGTACGGCCTACCTCATAAGCTTTTTTAACTTTGTCCAAAACTGGCATCAGGGTCGCGCAGTCATTGGTGTTGCCCGGGAAAATATCATACAAGACAGGGATTCCTTTTGTGTCCATGAGCAGCCCCATCTGCACGATCGGGTCCGGACGGTGTTCTTTGGACATGCCTTTTTTTTTCATCTCGTCCTGCCTGTCGGTCTCGAAGTAATAATTTGTAACATCGTAATAGACCAGTTCGGTGTTTCTCCCGAATTTATTTTTCATCTGCCGGTGCAGATGCATCTGCAATCCGTCTTTAAAAGCGACGGCCTGCGTGAGGCAGCGGTAGACATCGTCCAATGAGAAATCGGTATTCTCAAAGTAGCGGTCTTTCTCCTCGTATGTTTTTTTCTTGGACGCGGGGGCAAGGATCCGGGAGAAAATAAGAAGCTTCATGATATTGTTTGTGTTGAATTCAGACTTAAACGATCTGGATTTATTGTAGAAGAAAGTGTTGAGACTAAGTTCATGGTAAAGTTTGCTGAGTGCAGCGTAGCCAATATTTTTCCGGTTAGCTTGGCTTTCCGTCAGAATCTTTTCCGGATCGAGGCTGATCGCAACCGGCTGTTTTTCAAAAGCCGCTTTTTGGTTCATTTCCTCGACGACGCCTCTGAAATGGGTGATAGGATCTGGGTACTGCTTTTCGAGTTCATCAAGATATCCGAGGGATTTGACTGTTTTGTGTCTGACCTTTTTTGTCACAGGATCTCTGTAGCCCTGAACGATTGTCAGATAACGACG
>JAHKLX010000041.1 GCA_020854835.1 Microcaldota archaeon | reverse complement strand
GATAGTCGGAAAGCCAAGCCTTGTGCAGAAGGTTTACTTCCCCCGGGATATTCTCGTATTATCCACTTGCATTACTGCGCTAATGATGACTGCATTAGAGTTCATAGTATTCATAACCTTCATGGCCATATTTAGAGTCATGCCGGGGACAACCATAGTTTACTTCCCAATCCTATTTATATTTGAGTTTCTAATAATTGTGGGCCTATCGGCAGCACTATCAGCGCTCAATGTTTATTTTAGAGACGTGCAGTTTATATGGCGGCTCATAGTTCAAGTAGGATTCTTCGCTACGCCAATTTTATATCCCATAACTATATTTCCTGAAAATGTACGATGGATAGTGATGCTTAATCCCATGGCACAGATCTTAACTTTAACGCGAGACTGCACCTTGTACGGGATTCCTCCTGAACCGCTAAACTTGACATATATCGCCCTGTCCACTTTATTTGTGCTTCTTCTCGGCTACTTTATATTTGATCGGTTGGAACCAAAGTTCGCGGAGGCTATCTAATGGTGATAGAGGTGGAGCACCTCTGGAAGTCATTCCAGATACCTCATGAGCGACGGACAACACTATTCGAGAATATAGTGGGTATGATTAGGCCGAACCATTATGAGACTTACACGGTACTAAAGGATATCAGCTTTGAGGTGGATGAGGGCGAATGCATCGGGATAATAGGTGATAACGGCTCAGGAAAAAGCACACTGCTCAAAATAATAGCCAACATTCTACGACCAACTAAGGGCAACGTAAGAATAACGGGAAAGATGACTCCGTTCCTGGAGCTGGGCGTGGGCTTTCAGTCGGACCTAACTGTCCAGGAGAACGTAGGAGTATACGCTGCCATCATGGGGATATCTAAAAGGGAGATCAAGAATAGTATAGATGAGGTAATCGATTTTGCAGGGCTTGCCAATTTTAGGGATACCAAGCTAAAGAACCTCTCGTCAGGTATGCAGGTAAGACTTGCCTTTTCTACAGCGATACAGACGGATCCAGATGTGCTTCTAGTGGACGAAGTCCTTGCCGTTGGGGATAAAGAGTTCCAACAGAAGTGCTTCGAGACCTTCAGTAAGTACAAGAGAGAAGGAGTTACGATTCTCTTAGTATCTCATGATCTTGGAGCTGTGAGGAGATTTTGCGATAAAACTCTGCTTTTACGAAATGGGGAGAAAGAGATTTTTTGTGATACAAATAGTGTGATTGATGAATATATTTACCGGCCAGATGAAGCAAAAGATCAGCCAACAGGCAAGAGCGATACAAGATGGGGTAACAAGGACATAGAAATTACCGATGTGAAGTTTATTGATAAGAATAAAAAATACAATGATAACTTCATCTCCTCCGATCCCTTGACGGTAAGGATATTCTATGAGTCACACGAGAAGATTAACTCACCTGTCTTTGGGATAATCTTTTATTATCAGGACACTTACTGTTATGGCACAACTACTGAATTCAAGGGATGTGATACCGGGCTAGTCTATGGTAGAGGTTATGTGGATTTCATTGTGGAAAAGCTTCCATTGATAGCAGGGGAGTTCGAAGTTACTGTTGCTGTGGCATCCTCTGATTATAAAACGCAGTATGATTGGCATAATCGCCTCTACTCTTTCAACGTCCATAATCAAATGAGAGATCTGGGTATTTTCTCGGTAGATGGTAGCTGGAAGGTAGTGCAGCAATGAGTGACCTCTCACAGATAGTCTGCTGCCCGCGATGCCAAAGAGATATGATTGAACGGGGAAAAGATATTTGCTGCAGCTGCGGTTACTCCTTGAGGTACAAAGACGGTTTCTTCAATATAGGAAATTGCGCAGATACAGATTATGCCAGATTTTATACTAAGGATTACTATAATTCATCCCTTTATGACTACACTAGCTATCGACTGGGCAGAATCCTTGGGCTCGTACAGCCGAGAAAAAATAAGAGGGTTCTGGATCTCGGTTGTGGCCCTGGCGAAATCGCTGCAAGGTGTGCAAAGCAGGGTGCTGAGGTTTTCGGGGTAGATGTATCGAAGGATGCTCTTCAACTCAGTGCTGAAAGATGTAAAAAGGAAGATGTGACAGTCAACCTCTTTGAATTCGATGGCGAAAGGCTGCCCTTTAAGGATGCCACCTTCGATTCCATTATCCTTTCCGATGTGGTAGAACATGTGAATGATAAAACTCTCAGCACCCTTGTAAAAGAATGTGCAAGGTTATTGTCCCCAGACGGTTGGCTGGTAATCCATACTTCGCCCACGCAGAATATTCTTGCTCTCACTCAGCTTATGAAAATGGCTACCTTCGGATTGGTGGATCATCATGCCCAGCTTGTGAATCCGGATTACGAATACCTTCACGTGAGATACCACTCACCAGGAAGCCTGAGAAAGATCTTGGAGAGATTCAATCTCCAACCAGTTATCTGGGGAGAGTTCAAATACTTATCGGGAACTGCAATATCCAGATGGGCAGAAACCCTCCGCTTAAGGAATTTTCTAGCAGATCAACTTTGGTGTATAGCTTTCGCGGATCCAAAGACTGCGAAGACAATTCGCCAGGATAGGCCTTATCTTGATATGATAAATGCATCATCCACTATAGACCTGGGAATATGTGATGAGCTCTGCATAAACGATGGATTTTATGAGCCGGAGCTTAATAGCTATCG
>JAHKLX010000024.1 GCA_020854835.1 Microcaldota archaeon | reverse complement strand
GAAGAGGCTGTAAAAGGCTCGGAAGAGTCCGCCGAGGAGAAGGTCGTCGAGGGGAAGGGGTTCATCTCATGGATTCGCGACCTGTTGACGCAAGCCTTCGCGAAGACCGGCCTTGCGGTGACCTCTCAGGCAGGTTGAGATAAAAAGTGAGCGATATCACCTCCGACCTGAAAAAGGGAGTGGCTGAACCGCTTCCTTCAGACCTGGTCCTGGTCCTGGCTCTTGCGGTTTTGGCGTCGGTGCTAACTCTGGTGATGCCCTTTGCAGACTTGCCCCTTCGCGCTCCCATCGGCCTCGTACTTGTCTTGTTCCTGCCAGGTTACGCCCTTGCAGCCGCCATCTTCCCCAGGAGAGCTGGTCCCGGCCATATCATCAGAGGGGCGCTCAGCCTGGGGCTCAGCCTGGCGATGGTTCTATTGATCGGCCTTGCCCTCAACTTCTCCCCCTGGGGCCTGGGGCTCGGTCCGATCGTCGCGTCTCTGGTCTGTTCCACATTCGTCTTCGTCGCGGCGGCATATTATAGGAGGATCCAGCTCCCTGGTGTGGAACGGTTCAGCCCGGGGTTCGCCTGGGACCTTAAGTCGTTTTTAACCTATCGGGATCCGGCCCTGCCTGCGTTGTTGATAGTGGTGGCGGAGCTTCTTATATTCAAGGGTCACATCGAAGCTGGGATCGTCCTTCACGCAACGAACCTGGTAGCCCTCGTTTTATCTTCGGCTTATGTAGCCGACAGAACTCATCAGGCTCTGATGCTTCTGCCCCTCTTCAGGCTCGTCAACGCCGCGATCCCAATATTCTTCGAGCTGACCCTCTACTCTTACGCTCTTGTTTATGCACCGATGTTTCTTCCCGTTTATGTGATATTGAAGAGCAGTAGGTTCAGCCGCGAGGAGATAGGCATCACTTTCAGCAATTTTTGGCCTTATTTCCCCCTAGCCGTGATCATAGGCCTTCTCTTGGGGTTGGGGGAGTATCACGTCATCCGCCCTGAGATGCTGGTCCCTCAGGTAGACATGAGAAGCTTCCTGGAGCTCTCCTTAATCATGATATTCTTCGTGGGAGTGGTCGAAGAGTTCATATTCAGGTCAGTCCTCCAGACGGCTCTCGTCGATTGGGTCGGCTCGACGAAGGGCCTTCTGGCCGCGAGCCTCCTATTCGGCATCATGCACAGCGGCTATGGCCTTTATTCCGAGATGGCCTTCGTATCCGCGGCGGGGCTGGTCTTCGGATTGTTCTTCATGAAAACGAAGAGCTTGCCTCTCGTGGCACTGTTGCACGGTGTGACTAACATCTCACTGTTCTTGATGGTCCCGATGCTCTTATATTAGAAGATGGACGCATGATGAGTTGCATGAATAGATATGTAGAAAAAAAATAAATAGAGGGATTTTTAGAGAATCTCTGTCACCTTGTACAGCACCACAGCGCAGAAAGCCATGATCAGAGGCATAATTGCCAGGTTGAACGACAACTTGATGCGCTCGTTCCACAGCTTCGATGCAGAAAGTATCTCAGACGCGCTGAGAAGTACTATCAGACAAATGACTGATGCGACGCTAATCTCCGCTAGGCCGACGGTGCTGAACATGGTTATCGTTGAAGACATCGTTGAAGACATCGTTGAAGACATCGTTGAAGACATCGTTGAAGACATCGTTGAAGACATCGTTGAAGACATCATCGAAGATAGCATTCTTCCTTGGTCCTCCGTTTCGCATCGCTGATTTTCGGGTGACTCCCTCTTAATATGGGACAGCCACAGGTTTCAATCATAAAGTATAAGTACTTTTCCAAATCACCAACATTGGGTAAAGTTCAGGAGGGAATTAGAGTGAGATATTCGCGAGAAATGGCGATAGTTCTGGTCCTCACAGTCTTCGCATCTGCTCCCGGTTGGGCTGCGGATTGTCCTGAGGGCTATTACTTGAAGAACGAGCATAAGTTCGAGCAGGACGTAGAGGGTGAGGGTTATGCAATGGTGTATCAAAAGGTGAATACCAAGACCCTCCAGCTCACAAATTACATGCACGGCAGCGGCACAATGGATGCGGCGACCTTGATATACTCAAACCAGAGCACAAAATCTGGATGCACTCAAGACCAAAATACTCTTGCATATCTTCCGTCAAAGACAAGCAACATCAGTTTCATCTCCTTCGTCGAGCAGAACGAAATGACCTATGCTCCTGTTGCGATGGCTTATGGGACTGGTTTTTACGAGAAAAACCCGATAGTCTATGACTCCAAATTGAAGGAGAAGACCGTAGGGAAGAGCTATCAGATAGGCTCCTCTATGCACCACCAGATTGAGTACGCTTCAGCCTTTAAAAAGGATATAGCAGTCGACCTTGAGTGCGTCGAGCCCTGGCCGCCGAAGGGTTATTACAGCACAGAGAAGAAAGATGGATACGGCCTCGCCCGCATGAAGATCGAAGAGCAAGTGACAGACGGTGTAGTCCACATCGGCCAGCTCTTGACAGAACCTGACCCCGACCCCAAGAAACGAAACGGGGAGCACGGTTGGAAGAACCCGCTGATCGAGATAGACGAGAATTACCATGGGACCTTCAGGATCACAAAGGATATGGAAGTCCGCGTAACAAAGTCTGCATCAGCCCCTAGGAAGGACTGGCTCTCCTGCTGCTTCGGCGGCTACGATGGAATGGACGCTGATGACAAGCTCTGGGGAGAAAAGGAGATCTTCGACTGCACCTGCCGCGACGTCGCCTGGGGTGACTCCTGGGAGGACAAGTCCAAGGAGCAGCTTCTTTAATTTACGATGGGCTAAGTAGAGCGGCGCAAGGCTATTATTATTGCCTGCGCCACTCCCTCCAAATCACTATTTCTCTGCGCCAATTCCTTTCGGAATCTCTTCGCGCACATTATAGTGGCGGGGTGCAGGGGTAGAGAAAACCCCGGTCTTCGGGCCGGGGATGAATCGTACCCCACCTTAAGCTATGAATCTTTAAATACTATAGCAGCATAAGTGAGTATAATGCTTAAGGCCTTCAAATATAGGATCTATCAGACAAAATCACAGCGGTCTAAGATGGAAGAGACCTTGT
>JAHKLX010000055.1 GCA_020854835.1 Microcaldota archaeon | reverse complement strand
TGCTTTTCACCACACACATACAGTTAATTCTACTCATCACTTGGTTGCATTGGGAACTAATGCTGATGGGACTATTGGAAGTAAAAATATTAATGTTTCAGAATATTTTTGGGTTATCTTATATCCTGATTCTCCAAATACCGGTAGAGGTTGGGATTTGAGATATCATGATGAAATTTTATGCAGTAATACAAACGCTTGGTATACTGCATCAAGAACTGGCGGGACTTGGAATTCTCCTGTTTTTCAAAACGGTTGTCCTGACGCACATATCCATATCGCAAGACGTATTTCTAATGATGGAATAAATGTAACAGTGCATGGAGTTGATAATGAAACAAATGAAGATGTATCAAGTGCTCAATTTTATTTTGGGGAATTGCCAAATATGCCTCCAAACCCAACTACCATTACTTATCCATTAGAGAATGTAACTTATGATGGTTCAGAACATGGTGTTGACAATTTAATTAATATTTCATGGAATCCTGCAACAGACCCAAATATTGGGGATAATTTAACTTATACTATTTCATTGTATTATGGAAATGAAACTTTAGTTGGTTATTTAGTTAATGATACTGAAGAATTGAATTATGAGTGGAATATAACTGATGTTGAGGATGGAGATTATTATTTAACTCTAAGTATTTGTGATGATGAACCTCTTTGTGTAAATTCAACAATGGCTGGGAATTTTACTATTGATAGAACATATTCTGGCTGTGTTAACCTTTCAGATTCAGATACTTATCAGGGACTAGTTGTAAATAACAGTGGTCAATATACTATAAACAATAATGTAACTTTATGTCAAGATACATATGAGATATCTTATGGCATTTGGGATGGAGCAATCTTACTTAATTGTTCTAATTGTTATTTAGATTGTAATAATTCAATAATTTCTGGAGACGATAGTTTGAACTTTGGAATTTATGTTACTGAAGATTTCATTGATATCAGAAATTGTTATGTAAAAAATTATATGTTTGGATTACAGATTGAATCTAACAACAACACTCTTACCAATATTACTGCATTTGACAATGCAGATATTGGTATTTCACTTGAATCTTGTTCAGATAATATTCTTACCTATTGCAATGCAACAAATAATTGGGCAGGTCTTTTATTAGATGATTGCAATAGTACTTTTATACTAAACAGTAGTTTTAATGAAAATGATGATTATGGTATAAATTTATGGGAAAGTAACAACAACACTCTTTCTAATAATATAGTCAATGAAAACAATGATTCTGGAATCGCACTCGAATCAAGTATAAACAATATTCTAAATAATAACACTGCATGTTCTAATTTAGGAAATGATACTGTAGATGGTTCATATCCAAATAATAATTGGGCAAATTCAACTTATGACACTTCCACTCCAGATAATTATATTTACTTTGATAGAGTATTTTGGTGCAATAGTACTCCTTTTGTTCCAACACCAATCAATGTAACTTTAACATACCCTGATGATTTAGCAGTTTTTGATACAAACTCAACAACACTAAACTTTACAGTAAATCTAGTTAGCAATTGTTCAGTTTATACTAACATTACTGGAGTTTGGAATATGACTTCAGACTTTGATAACACTGAAGGAGATTCCCATACCACTGGTGTTTTATCAAATGGAGATTACATTTGGAATGTTTATTGTGAAGAATCAATAAATGCATCAAACAACGCCTGGGCGGAACCAACTAATAGGACGTTTACGATTAATTATACTGCACCTTCTTTACCAATCAACGTCACTCTAACATACCCAGAAGATTTAGCAGTTCTTGATACAAATGAAACAACATTGAATTATACTGTGAATATCGAAAGTTTCTGTGGAGTTTATACAAACATCACCGGCGTATGGAACAGGACCTGTGATCAAGATAATGTTGAAGGAAACTTATCTTGTGCAGTTGGGCCACTAGCAAACGGAAACTACATCTGGAATGTTTATTGTGAAGATATTGTTAATTCGTCTAACAATGAATGGGGCGAAGGAATAAATAGGACGTTTACGATTAATTATGAAGAACTATCTTCATGTGTTAATCTTTCAGATTCAGATACTTATGCTGGGAAAATAACAGGAAACATTACTGCGGGATTTGAAGTTCAAGAATCCTTAGTTTTGTGCGAGGATATATATGATTTTGAAGATATAACTCCATTTCAATTCGCGCATGATAACCTTACACTTGACTGTAATGGGTCAACACTTAATCTATCGTCATGGTCTGGGGGCGGTTGTTATGGTGTTCGTGTTTTTTCGTTTAATAATATAACCATTAAAAACTGTATAATAACAAATTTTGTAACAGGTATTTATTTTAGGGATGCAAATTATAGTTTAATTGAAAACAACATCATTAATAATAGTAATTGGGATGGTATCTTTTTAGACTCAAGTTCAAATAATACTATTACAAATAATAATGTCAATTATAATGGATGGGATGGTATCTACTTAGATTCTAGTTTAAATAATATATTTACAAATAATACACTTACATATAATAATAATGGTATTTCTTTTTCTTCAATTTCAGATTATAATGTTATAATTAATAATACTATAGAAAATAATATTTGGGATGGTATTCAAATTACATCTGGTTCAAATAATAGTTTTATAAATAATATAATCTTAAATAATAACGGGGGAATTTTCCTTTCTGAAAGTATAAATAATACTTTTATAATACAACAACTTGTTCGAATATATTAGATTTAAAAGATGAGTCTTACCCAGAAAACACTTGGTTTAATTCAACTTATGACACTTCTGAACCAAACAATGTGACATACTTTAATCAAACTGGAACGTGTGAAATGCCATGTGTAGAAGATCTTCAATTTACAGATTGGTCCTCATGGTCAGATGAAGGATGCATAAACACAACACACATGAATCAATCAAGATTCCTAACAGAATATGATGCAAACGAATGTGGAACATTTGAAAACGTAACACATTATGAATATCAATCAGTAGAAGATGGAACATGCGCAGAACCTTGTGTAGAAAATATATCAAACACCACTTGGTCAGAATGGTCAGATGAAGGATGCATAAACACAACACACATGAATCAATCAAGATTCCTAACAGAATATGATGCTAATTATTGTGGGGAGACTGAAAACGTAACATACACAGAATATCAATCAGTAGAAGATGGAACATGCGCAGAACCAATAGAAATTAATGTTACTTTAATTTCACCTGCTGATGAAGAGGTTATTGAAACAAATGAAACAAATTTAACTTATTCTGTAAACCTTGAAGCAAACTGTACTGTTTATCATAATATCACGGGTTGGAGTCCAGATTGTGAAACAAATGAAACAACTGGTGCTTCATGCGAAGTTGGTCCTTTAGATAATGGTGTTTATGAATGGAACGTGTATTGTGTTGATTCTTCAAACGCAACAAACAATGGTTGGGCCGAAGAAACAAACAGAACGTTTACAATAGAATATTATCCTCCATTAGAAATAGATTTAATTTCACCTGATGAGGATGAAATATTAACATCTAACAATTTAACTTTAAATTATTCAGTAAACCTTGAAAGCAATTGTACTGTTTATCATGATGGTAGTGGTGAATGGTCTGCAGATTGTACAAATAATGAAACCTTAGATGGTTCTTGCGAATTAATGGATTTAGATAACGGTGTTTACGTTTGGAATGTTTATTGCGTACAATCTAATAATTCAATCAATAATGCTTGGGCAGAATCAAACAGGACATTTATGATTAATTATGTTGCTCCACCCGAACCAGTACCTGTTGATGTTACTTTAATTTATCCAGAAGATGAAGCAATTATAGAAACAAATACCACTTCATTATTTTATTCAGTAAATCTAGAAAGTAACTGTTCAGTTTATACAAATGAAACAGGTGCATGGGAAGAAACTTGCGATGCTGTTGAAATTTTGAGCGGTTCTTGTGTGTTAAATGATTTGAGTAACGGTGTTTATGAATGGAACGTGTATTGTGTTGATTCTTCAAATGCAACAAACAATGCCTGGGCAGAAGAAACAAACAGAACTTTTACAATAAATTACACTGAACCTTTAGAACCAGTACTTATTGAAATAAGTTTAGTTAGTCCTTTAGATTTAGCAGTTATTGAAACTAATACAACATCATTAATGTATGTTGTAAACCTTGAAAGTAATTGTGAAGTATATTTAAATGATACTTTATGGGATATTGTTTGTACACATAATAATGTTTACGGTGGTTCATGTTCTACCGGTGTTTTATCCAATGGTGTTTATGAATGGAATGTGTATTGTGAAGAATCAATAAATTCTTCAAACAACGCATGGGCAGATGAAAACTGGACATTTACAATTGATTACGAGGAACCTTGTACTCAAAATATTACATTTACTTCTTGGAGTTCATGGTCAGATGAAGAATGTATTAATACAACACACATGAACCAAACCCGCTTTATTATTCAATATGATGCAAATGATTGCGGATCATTTGAAAACGTTACATATGCACAATCAAGATTAATTGAAGATGGTTCTTGTAGTTCTGAAGAACCTTCTCCCTCTCCTCGCAGAAACGATGCAGGTTATGAATGCAATCGGGACAGTAATTGTGAAAGCGACGAATATTGTAATTCAAGAGGAGATTGTGTAAAATTAGAATGTGGGGATTGCGAATACATTGAAGATCATGAATGTGTGGCATATGAATGCTGTGAAGATAGCGATTGCGATTCAGATGAAACATGTGAAGACAATGAATGTGTTGAAATTGAAGAAGACGACACAGACGACGACACAAACGATGACACAGAAGATGACACAGACGACAACACAGATAATGATTTCATACATTTAAAGATTTACTTAAATGGTAATCAAAAATCGTTGGAAGAAATTTTCTTTAATCATGATGACTATTGGGACGGAACAATACAAGAACATAGAATAGAAATTGTTGAAAGAGGTTGTGATGATCTGGGTTGTTATGTTATAATAAACATTTATTCAGATCCTGTTCAAGTAAAACTTTATGAAGGAGAAACAAAAGAAGTAGATTTAACTGGCGACGGAATAAATGATATTACAATAACATTGAAACAATTAACCGATGAAAAAATTTCATTTGAAGTTGTTTCGTTTGATGCCCCCATCAAACCTACGGATCCAATAATTGTCCCAAACACGACCACAGAAGAGCCAGAAAATGAGACAATTACCTCGGAAGTTCTCCCAAAAGAAACTGATTTTGTGGGTTTGTGTTTCATAATTTTTGTTATATTGGCCATCATTGTAGCAGTAGGGGCGATTCTTTTTTATAAACAAAACAAACAACCCACAATAGGGGACGCACCATCATCTAAACTATCCAAAAAGAAGCGTTAAATTTTCATTTTTCAAAATAAAATTAAATAAAAGAAAAAAAGATTAGTATTAGTTTTTTTAAATACAGTTAAATCTTTTCAACATTCACTGCTTTAAGGCCTTTTTCTCCATCTTCAGAATCAAATCTTACTTTGTCCCCTTCTTGAAGTTTTGTTCCGGGTTTTAATCCTGATAAATGGACAAAATAATCTTTGCCGTCATCTCCAGATATGAAACCAAACCTTTTTACTACATTATAGAATTTTACTGTTCCTTCCATTTTTTTCACCTTTCACTCCCTTAAAAATTCAAAGGAGTTTTAATATTTTTTGTATTATATGGCTTTAAAATACTTATTCTTCGTCCTGATTAGGCAAACAAAAGCCTAAGATAAAATAATGGATTAAAGTATTCTTGTTTGGCGTCTGCAGTAGTTATTGTGCTCGCTATATAGTTTCTCACAGTTTCGCTTTTTGATGCTCTCCCAATAATGTAATTGACTAACCATGTATGTTTTCCCCATCTCTGCATTTTATAGCTTTGTTGAAGTTCGGCATCAAGCTTGTTTGATAAAGCAGTTTCATATTCTTTCATTATTTCTGAGTTCCATCCATTTTGTTTGGATTTAGCAATTGTTTCTGCAACCACTTTGCCAGAATACATCGCATTTCCCATTCCTTCTCCTGTGAATGGATCAACTAAACCTGCCGCATCACCAACAAGTGCCCATCCATCCCCATATGATTTTCTTCTTTTTGAACCAAAAGATAATTTCCATCCCTTTATGGGTGTAACTTGTTCCGAATCTTTAAATCTTTCTTTGAACATAGGATGATTTTGAACCACATCCTCCATAAGCCTGGCAAGATTTATTTTCTTTTTAATAATTTCCGAGTCAATTATTCCCAACCCTACATTTGCCATCCCATTATCGCATGGAAAAATCCAAAAATAACCTGGGATAACACTATCAACAAAATGAAGTTCAATATCATTCGTTACTCCTTTAACGTTTTTGTAATAAGCCCTAACTGCTCCGCATATGTGGTCAGGATTAGTTTCCAGGGCCCCAGCTGTTCTCGCAACAGTTGAATAAACTCCATCTGCTCCGATCACAACCTTCGCTTTGATTTTTCTTTCTTCCCCTTTATATTTTCCTACAATTCCAACAACTTTTTCATTTTCAAACATAAGACTATTCACTTCAAATTCTTCGAGAGTTGAAACTTGTTTTTTTGCTTCTTGGAATATCAGATTATCTAAAATCTCTCTTCTACAAATAAATCCAGGAATAATTTCTCCTTTGTCATTTTTGAAAGGAATTGAAACTGAATCTCCTTTAGGAGAAGAAAATAAGACTCCAGTGGTTATTGCATGAGGAACCTCAACGATTTTTTTATCTAACTGCAATTCCTCTAAAACTTCTCTTGATTTTCCAGATAATGCATCACCACATGTTTTATCTCTTGGAAATTTAGCTTTTTCTACTAAAAGAGTGTCCACTCCATTTCTAGCGAGATACATGGCAGCCACACTGCCTCCTGGCCCGCCCCCTACAACAATAGCTTCATAAAAATTTTTAATTATTTTAACAGGTTTTTTAACATTGAGAATTTCTTTAGGTTTTGATTTTTTCTTTACAATTTTTTTCTTTGCAACAGTTTTCTTAACCGCAGGTTTCTTTTTAATAATTTTTTTCTTATTTCCAGTCTTTTTTTTCAATACTTTTTTTGTCTCACTCTTTTTAACAGTTTTTTTATTTTTCACTTTCGGCATTCTATTCACCCCTGTTTTTTAGATTCAACACTTTCAACAAATCTTTTATAAAGTTTAATATTATCGACATTCACTTTATTCGCGTGCGATAAAATTATATGGATATCTTCATCTAACTCAATGTTTTTAATCTTTCCCATCATTTTTTGTTTTCTTATAAGCCCGCCTATTTTCATAACCTCTGAATATGTGCATCCTGAAAGCGCCCTAACAATACTTTCTTCATAAACACTATACCTATCAAGAAGTTTTTTTCTAGTTGTAGGATTTGGTAAACCGACCAAAATTAAAACCTCAAATTTTGCTAAAAGTTCTTTATTTATGAGCCAAGGTTTAACACTAGTGGCAAAAACATTTTTTTTATCTATGAGGGCAATTATTTTTTTAATGTATTTTGGTGGCGCTTCTTCCAATCTTTCCAAAACTAATATCTCTCCTGGAACAACCTTTAAAACGTTGGGGTCAAATTCCTCTTTAGAACAGTCTATTTTTGACAAAGGAATGTTTTTGATTTTGGCAAAATGTTTAACTGCCAAAGATTTCCCATTGCCTTTAGGGCCGAACAGGAGCATGTTTAAATTCTCTTCATATCCTTTCTCAACAGCATCCAAAACTTCACCCATATCAACAATTTCATCTGATTCTTCACCTTCAGATTTAATGAATCTTCTCTCATAAATGGATTTAAATCTATTGTATTTTAGTATATCTGCTTCTTTTATCGAGGGTTCCATATTTCTAATTAATCTTACAAAATCATCATTATTTATTTTTATAACTTTTTTAGATTTTATTGCTTTTTTGGCGACACTTCGATTTACTTCTTCACATAATATTTTAATATCTGCCCCGCTAAATCCATTTGTTTTACTTGCCAATTCTTCAATATTCAATTTTTCAACATTTAATTTTTTAGTATGTATCTCAAAAATCTTTTTTCTACCCTCTTTATTTGGTGGGGGCATATATATTATTTTATCAATTCTTCCAGGTCTCATGAGTGCGGGGTCCAAAACTTCAGGTTTATTTGTTGCTCCAATAATCACAATTTTTTCATCATCTTTAAATCCATCCATCTCTTGAAGTAATGATGTAAGCATTTTTGAAGCATGCTCGCTCAAATTTTCTCTCTTTCTGCCTAACGAATCAATTTCATCAAAGAACAAAATACAAGGTTGATTTTGTCTGGCAGTTTTAAATAAGTTTGTTATGTTTTTAGCCGCCACACCAAAAGCAGGTGAAGTTAAACTGCTTGACCTAACATAAAAAAATCCATAATCAATCTCTTTGGCGAGTGCAGTCATTATTAAAGTTTTACCTGTACCGGGGGGCCCAAACAACAACATTCCTCTGGCAGGCCTAATACCGTATGCTTCAACCAAATCTTTATGTAGCAGAGGGATGGTTATACTTTCTTTTAATTCCTCTTTCACATCTTCATAATTGCCAACATCATCTAATGACTCAACCTCTTTCGCCGCAGTCAATTCTTTTAATCCAAATTGCATAAACTTTTTTTCTCTTTCTTTTAAAACAACTTCTTCTTCCCTAGATAGTTTTACATTTTTTCTCTCTAAAACAAATACAATAAATAAACTCAAAACTGCTGATGCCCATACAAATACAGATAAAATTCCCCAAACAAAATACATTCCTAGGGGTATTACAAAAATAAGGAGAGAACTCAAACTTAATTCGCGTTTCATTCTAACTCTGCCAGGTATGTACGCCATAATCGTTAATGGAAAAATCCACAATAACATGACATAAATATAATTGTCATTTAAAATAATATTAATCAAATTTCCAACCAAACTCCCTCCCACTTTACCTATTTGGCTGGACTCCATAAATATATCATTTGCTGTTAACATTACTTCTGAAATAATATTGATATCTATCCCTAATTCAGGTTTATTGAAGATGAGTTTATTTTCAACTTGCGAAATAGGGTATAATTCAGATTGATTTCCAAACGAAACAAATAGCATGGCAATAGTGAGTATAATAAAAAGAACAGGTGCAACTCTTTTTGAGCTTAGATAGAAGGACGATATCACAAAAAAAGGCAGAATAAAAATCGCCCAAATTCCTGAGAAAAATGAAAGTCCAACCATCATTTGTATTATTGCCACAATCTTCCAATTTCTCTCAGAATACTCGCTTTTATCAATATAGTCTTTAGTCAATATAATTAATACCAACGCTGCTGTCAGCATAAAATACCAGCCCATTCCGACAGATTGATAGCTTACTGGGAACAAACACAATACAAGCTGGAGTACCATTGCCAGTTGGGGAACATTGTACCCAACATAACCCAAAAAAATTGATAAAAATAAAACAACAGGTAAAGGGTAAAAAGGAAACAACATGTTGAATGAAAAAAAAGCAAATGCTACAAGGGCCCCATTCCAAAATTTTTTATTTTTCAATAAGGAAGTCAGCATTGCCTTAAGTTTATATTCCAGCATATTATTTTCAAAATATTAAACATTTTAAATACTACTGTAGTCTTTTAAATTATTAATAACACATCTATATACATATATACTAACAAAAAGTATTTAACTTTTTTAAATTAAGTTTCTTGATTTCCCAACTATCTCCTCAAGAAGTTCTTTTTCATCTGTTTCCAACTCATCTTCAAATTTTTTAATGAGTACATCAGACATTTGTTTGTTTATAAAAGGATAAATTTTCATGTTTTCTGCCAGTTGTCTGCAGTATACTGCTTTATCAATTGATATTGCGACTTTCATTCCTTTAACTGCCTCAGAAACTGAATCTTTGTTTAATTGAATATTTTTTATTTCTCCTATAATTTCTCCGCGTTCCGACATCAATTTTGTCCCAGATCTTATTTTTCCTACTAAAATTTCAACGCCTATTATACAAGGTTTACAGTCCCTAAACATATGGCCCGGTAAAATTTTCATAGAACATGGCCAAGGGACAGATTTAATCATTTCATCCATATCTTTTCTTTTTTCTTTATCTTTCCATTCAACGTATTTATCTATCAAATCATAAATGACATTGCTTGTAATAACTGGTATTTCCATCTTTTCAGCAGTTTCTAGAACTTCAGTATTAATCTTGACATTAAAACCCAAAATAATGCCCAAATATTTGTTTGATTCTTTAACAACTTGCGCATCCAAAATATCTTTTTTGTGTACATCGCCGATATTTATTGAACGCGCAGGAATGTTTTTTTCATTCATCATCTTCATCAATGCTTCTGCCGAACCTAGTGTATCTGTCTTTATTACAACTCCGCATTGTTCTGATTCAAACAATATTTCCTTCATTTGATCAGCTATTATTTTGAAAGCTTCTTTTTCATTGTTTGAAATGACCATGACTGGTGATCCTGATACTGCCCCATCTAATTCTGGTGCAAATATCTTGGCTCCAGCAGCTGCATAAATATCGTCGACATATTTGAATTTTCCTTCACCTTTTTCACCTGGCAATCGCGGTTTCATCATTGCGCGAACTTTTGTTTTTTTAGGGCCATCGAGCGTTCCAAAAACAATTTCATCTGCTTTGCTTAATTTTCCATCATAAATAATTAAATCAACTGTAGTGCCCAAACCTTTTTCTTCTTTAACTTCTAATATCGATCCTTTTCCAGGTCCTTTAACTTCAATATTTAAATTTTGTTCAAGGAATTTTTGGGATATGCCGGATAAATAAAGCAATATTTCTGCCATGCCTTCTCCTGTTTTTGCACTTGCAGGAATTATCATTATCTGTTTGGTGAAATCCATCACTCTATCAAATCTTTCAGAATCAAATCCGTGTTCAGACAGCTCCCCAACAATTTCATATAGTTTCATATCCAAATCGTCACTTATTTGTTGCTGGCTCAAGCTTTCACTTATTGAATAAGTTTTTTTTGATTTCCAACCTTGGAACCTATCAACTTTATTTGCAACAACAATAAAAGGAGTTTTATGCGTTTTCAGTATATTTATTGATTCTATAGTTTGAGGCTGAATTCCTTGCGTTATATCGATTATCAATAATGCAATATCTGCAATTGAACCTCCTCTGTCTCTTAAAGATGTAAAGGCTTCGTGACCTGGAGTGTCTATAAAAAGCAATCCAGGTATTTTTATGTCAATTTTTGTTTTCAATAAAACAGAACCGCAGACTTTTTTTATAGTGTCAACATCAATTTCAGATGCACCCACGTGTTGTGTAATTGCACCTGCTTCTTTAGAAGCAACAGCCGTACCCCTAATCATATCTAATAATGAGGTTTTTCCATGGTCCACATGGCCTAAAACGGCCACTATCGGCTGTCTAATCATAACATTTCACCAATTCAATATAAAAAAAGAAAAGAATTAAATTACATATTCTTTTCCAACTGCTTCAATTATGTTTTTGATATCTTCTGTTTTATCAGGAACAATGGCCAGTTCAACATACCCACCAGTTCTATTCAACAAATAAACAGCATCCAAATTTATACCTGCTCTAGAAACTCTTTTTGTTATTTTTCCAAGTTCACCAGGTCTATCCATAACTTTGACAATAACAAGGTCTTTTGCTCGTGTTTGATATCCTCCCTTGTTCAAAAAATTTTCGCTTGATACTGGGTCGCTTGTGACAATTTTAACGAGTCCTTTATCTTCAAATCCTTGAGCAGCGATGCCGTGGAGATTAATTCCTGTTTTCCCCAAAATTTCACATATATTTGCCAGTGCACCCGTTTCATTTTTTGTTATAACAGTTATTTCTTTCATCTATCTCACCTCCCTATTTTATTACAAGCTCAATAGTTATAAATATGTCGCCCTATCATTTACTGAGGGTTTAACATGTCTAAAAAAATGAAAATTCTTTTGAAAGATGGAACAATTGTTTCATTGAGGAAGGTTAGTAGTAATTATACAAAAGAGGATCCTAAACAATATTTGAAATATATCAAAGAACTCCTAAAAAATAGCAATGAGGATGTTTATATAAGCAGAGAAAAAACACCTACACTTAAAGAAGAGATTGAATGGGTCAAATCTTTGTGTGAGGGCGCCAAGAAAAATCAAAGGATTGATATTGTTGTTGAAGATAAAGACAAGATTGTGGGCATGGCAAATGCTTGGCGCGGAAAGCGCAAAGAAAAGAATAATGTTACTTTAGGAATAGCCATGTTGAAAGATTATCGGGGCAAAGGCCTCGGCAAATTCTTGTTAAATCATATTATCGAGGCCGTTAGGGATAAATGGAACCCTAAAAACATTGTGTTAGAATACGAGGGCGAGAATGAATACGCAAGAAAGGTTTATGAAAAAGTTGGGTTTGTTGAATTTGCGAGATTTCCAAACTGGACCATGCATAAAAACAGGTATATGGATACTATCTGGATGAGATTAGAGAAATAAAGAGAAAAGCGTCGGGGGAGGGATTTGTTCAAACAATTTCTTTCAACAAAGAAAACGTTTATTGAACCCTCGAATGCTTACGCAAACTGGATTAGCAGTCCAGCGCCCTACCAGGCTAGGCCACCCCGACATCTTAAAACTAATAGAATTGATATTCAAAAACATTTTTAAACAGTTTCAACTATCTTTGTTTTAGATTTAAGTATTTTTGGGTCCATAGCTCAGCTTGGTAGAGCGGCTGGCTCTTAAGCACTTTCTTTAATTTCAGTATAAAGAATCTGCATATATAAAGAAGAAACCAGTAGGCCGAGGGTTCAAATCCCTCTGGACCCGTTACTTTTTATTACGTTCATATTCTTTTATAGTTTCAATAAGAGTTTCATGGGTAATTCCATCAACAAAAACAACATCCGAATTTCTCAAGATTTTGACAGTAGCTTCGTATTTATCATCCGAATCAAATGACTGAAAATTTCTAACTTTTGCTATTGGATCTTGTGCATCTATAAGTGAAACAATATATGCATACAATGAATTATAGTGCGGTGGGAGAATCAACCAATCCAATTCTTTGTAAATTCTATATGCTATTTTTGGATAATTGTTCAAAAATTCACTATTTCGTACAGGAAGCCCATCACCCTTTTGTATTTTTCTAAGCTCGCCTAATATTTCAAGAAGAATTTTATTTTTTTCTCCAGCATCTTCCACAACTTTTCTTTTGCGTACGCGCATCTTGTCGGGTAACTCTCCTTTATTATTTGCCTTTTTCAACTCTTCTCCCAGTCCTGCCTTTTCCATAATATATGCATAACTAGTTTTGCCCGATTCTTTGGGAGGATGAATATGAGTATATATCCTATTTACGATGGAAGGATACTTTTTATTTAATTTATTTGCATTAACAAAAACCTTACCTTCTTCCTTAAATATTCTCTTCAATTCTTCACAAATAATATTTTCCCATTCTTCTTTTGTTCTTCTTTCATAGGGTTTAACATCCGAAATGGATTTTTGCTCTTCCCTAGCTCTTTTCAACTCTTCTCCCAGTCCTGCCTTTTCCATAATATATGCATAACTAGTTTTACCTAAATTTGCGGGAACAGCAATATGGTTATATATCCTTTTTGCAAGAGTAAAATGTTCTTTCTTTAATTTATTCACACTGACAAAAACCTTACCTTCTTCCTTAAATATTCTTTTCAATTCTTCACAAATCTCTTCTTCCATTACCTTTTTTCTGCGTGATCCCATATTTTCCGAATAACCTTTCTCTCTCCTAGCTCTTTTCAACTCTTCCCCCAGTCCTGCCTTATCCATAATATATGCATAACTAGTTTTGTCTGATCCTTCGGGGCAACGAACATATGCGTATATCCTTTTTGCAAGAGTAAAATGTTCTTTCTTTAATTTATTCACACTGACAAAAACCTTACCTTCTTCCTTAAATATTCTCTTCAATTCTTCACAAATAATATTTTCCCATTCTTCTTTTGTTCTTCTTTCATAGGGTTTAACATCCGAAATGGATTTTTGCTCTTCCCTAGCTCTTTTCAACTCTTCCCCCAGTCCTGCTTTTTTTATTACCCATTCATAAAGATCATATGTTTCATCTTCAGGAGGCCTAACGTATTTTTTAATTTTATATGCTAAATTTGGATATTCTTTTCCTAATTTACCCCTACTGACAAAAACCTTACCTTCCTCCTTAAATATTCTCTTCAATTCTTCACAAATCTCTTCTTCTCTTTCCTCTTTTGTCTTTTTTCTGCGTGATCCCATATTTTCCGAATAACCTTTCTCTCTCCTAGCTCTTTTCAACTCTTCCCCCAGTCCTGCCTTTTCCATAATATATGCATAACTAGTTTTGCCCGATTCTTTGGGAGGATGAATATGAGTATATATCCTAGTTACAGTATCGGGGTATTTCTCTTTTAATCTATTTGCATTAACAAAAACCTTACCTTCTTCCTTAAATATTCTCTTCAATTCTTCACAAATAATATTTTCCCATTCCTCTTTTGTCTTTTTTCTGCGTGATCCCCTATCCTTAGAAAACCCTTTCTCTCTCCTAGCTCTTTTCAACTCTTCCCCCAGTCCTGCCTTTTCCATAATATACTCATACCTAGTTTTATCTGATCCTTCAGGAACTTCAATGTGCGCACCTATTCTCCTTGCAAGCAGAGGCTGTTTTGTTTTCAGTTTACTCCTACTAACAAAAACTTTTTCCTCTTCCTTAAATATTCTTTTCAATTCTTCACAAATAATATTTTCCCATTCTTCTTTTGTCTTTACACAAGTTCTTTTTCTTATTGCCCCATTTCGTCCATCAGTTTTTGAATAATCAACATCTTCCCAACTTCTAATTTTTGCACTAATTTTAAATGCATTAACTCTTTTCAACAAAACAATTAAAGGATCATTTCCGTTTTCAGCCAATTCAGGATTATTTTTTATTCTTTCCAAATAGAATTTTTCCAATCCCCATTTCTCGAAATCCTCTTTATACACAGTTTCTGGTTTTTTTATGAGTTCAAGATAAAGAATAAAACCATACAAATTATTTTTATCTTGAGTGTGTTCCACTATTTCTGAAATATCTCCCAATCCAGAAATCTTACAATATTTTCTAAATAGTCTTTTAGGCGAGTCTTCTTTTTTAGGTTGGCGAGTGTAATCTATTTTCACAATTCTTTTTTCAGGTTTTTTTTCTTGAAATCCGCAAAGCAGCTCTAAAAAGTCATTTTCAGCAGGAGTATTTTCAAACTTTGATTTCCATGGCGAGACAAATTCTTTATTTGTTGTTTTAATCCTTTTTTCAGTATCTTCTAAGGCTCGCGATATACTGCCATGATAAAAAGTATCTACAGTTTTTTTCATCCCACAAGATTCAACATAGAGTTCTGCATCTCTTTTTTTACCATATTTATACCCAAAAAAAGCAAGCGATAATGTACGAATTTTCGGAACGCAAAACACATTTTCATAAATCAATCCTTTCTTTTCATCAGCCACAATTTTTGTTTTGCATGTTTTTTCAAGCATAATAAAAAAATTTATCATGCTCTCATCAGAAACATATGTTGTTCCAGGAATATTTGAATAATTATCAGCTTCTGAATGTGATTTTGAAATACTTTGGGATTTAATTCTTTCCAAAACTGCGTTTCTTTCTTTTGAAGTTTCAACTTTCAAATCTTCAAAAGTTATGCTCCCAATCACAGCATTTTTTTATATATTCCCAATGTTTTTTTCAAAACACTAATATCTGGAAGTTCATCTCTTTTTCTGCGTGCTTCTAAATATGCCTCTTCTGGCAAGGCATCTAAACTAGTAGTGTAGTATTTAAATAATAGATCTCCCAGTTCATCAATTTCTTCCAACAAACCCTCTTCAAATGCTTTTTCACTTTGCTTATCTCCGTTTATTTTTCTTTCAATTATTTTTTCCATCCTTTCTTCAATAGTCGTATCTCCTTCCAACAAGTCTTCAGGTGCAAGAAATTCAATATTTTTCCCAAGTCTGCCGAACAAATGTTTTATATCTCCTTGTCTCATAAGTTTTTTTTTCTGCGAACACAACTCCTCTATTCTTTCCAAAAACTTTCTTTTATTGGGCAGAGGATATGTATTTGATAAAGGATCCAATAATCTTGCCAAATATTTTTTTGAAGAGTTATTTCTCTGTTTGCGTAAAAAAACATCATCAAATTCTTCTCTCGTTTCCAAAGTTTTTTTTGCCATTTAATCTCCCAAAATAATTATGATGTTGTTGTTTGTAAACTATAGTGTATATTAAAGAAAAACCTTTAAAAATACGCGTTATCCCAATTATTGGCACATCATTTCTTTTTTTAATAAAGTTTAACAAATATTTATAATATTCTCCCATTATATTAATATCATGGCTATCAAAACAATTCCAAAAAACAAAGCACCAAATTCAGGTTCCACTGCTCTCAATGCACAGGATTTTCAACAGTACTCACAACAAAAAACCGTTACTTTGGAGGATATACTATCTGAATTTAAAAAACTAAAACTGCCCCAGAAAACAACAAACGCTTTCACTATTGCATACGGCATTGCAGAAAAAGTCCACAAAACTCAAAAAAGAGATACGGGGGATCCATATATTACACATCCACTAAAAGTTAGCCTAAATCTTTTGAGATTCGGTTTCACTGATTCTGTTCTTTTATCTGCAGCAGTATTGCACGATGTTTTAGAAGAAGGTCCGCGAAATGGATATCCTGTCAAAAATCTCGAAAGTGAAATTCTAAACAAACTAAAACCTGTGCTGGGAAACAAAGCAGAAGTTGTTTTGGAAAATGTAAAAAGACTTTCAAACAATTATTATTCTTACGGCGAGGGCATAAATGCAGAGGTTTTGCCAGTTAAATTATGTGATATCCTGCATAATTCTTCTAGTTTACAAGAATTAATTTCTCAAAATCCTAAAAAAGTTAAAAAAGGAATAACTAAATATTCTCTTTTCCTAGAAAGGTTCAAAGAACTAGCTTTTCAAGATCCAAAAACTAAAGCAATATGCGATCAAATTTTCATTGAATTAGAAAAAGCAAAAAACATATCTCCTTAGTCAGACCGTGCAGTCTTCCGATCTTCCGCAAGCTTTAAAAACTATATCAAACTTAATTATATTTATGGAAACAGAGATTAGAGTAGGGGACTGTATGAGAAAAGGAATTATAGTTCTTGACTCTTTTGATACCGTTTACAATGCTGCCAAAATTATGCATGAAGCAGAAGTTGGTAGCGTAATTGTTACTAAAAAAAATAAAGCAGTTGGTATTGCAACTGAGAGAGATATTGTGAGAAAAGTTGTTGCCAAAAAAAGAGATCCTAAAACGACAAAATTAGATAAGATAATGAGCACACCTCTTAGAGTTATTTCGATAAATTCGTCTATAAGAGAAGCTGCTTTGGCCATGAAAAAATACGGCATAAAAAAACTTCCCGTTATGGGGAGCAAAAAAAAGATAATAGGCATAATAACCGAAAGCGACGTATTGATTGCGTATCCTTCTCTTGTTGATGTTTTGATAGAACAGGAAATCATAAAGAGATATGATACCAACTTGGCAGATCTGACACAATATTCAACAACAATCACAAAGTAACATTTGTTCGCTGTGCACGGATGGCGGCCTGAGCATTCGTGATGAAGGTGCAGTCAACAGTGCACGGCGCATAACGGTCTAATTCTCTGTTTTCGTGAGGTCTAAAAATGAAAACATGGGTTAAGGTTGTGCCTTGCTCTAAAAGCGAGTCAATAGCTGAAAAAAGCGGTTTGCTTGAGGTTAGAGTCAAAGAGCCTGCTGAACAAAACAAAGCAAATTATGCAGTTTTGCGTTTGCTTGAAAAACATTTTAATGCAGATATAAGGCTTATCAAAGGTGCAACTTCTAGGAAAAAATTAATAGAAATTACTGAGAGGTAGATAAAAATGGGGAAAACATATATAGATACTTTAAAATATTTGATTTATGCCGATGTTTATGTTGAGGGTGTTGTTGAAAAACCCGATATTGTCGGTGCGATATTCGGCCAAACTGAAGGTCTTTTAGGAGACGAGTTAGATCTAAGAGAACTTCAAAAAAATGGCAGAATTGGCAGGATAGAAGTGGATATGGATTTCAAGAATGGAAAAACTTATGGGAAACTCAAAATGCCATCAAGTTTGGACATGGTTGAAACCAGTATTTTGGGTGCAGCATTAGAATCAGTTGATAGGATTGGACCTTGTGAAGGCCGTATTACTGTCAACAGAATTGAGGATACTAGAGATGCTAAAAGAAAGCATATTATAGACAGAGCAAAAAACCTTCTTAAAAACATGCTAATAAGTGTTATACCTGATTCAAGAGAAATATCTGAGGTTGTTAGGGGAGAAGTAAAAACTGCAGAAATAGTTGAATATGGAAAAAACAAACTTCCTGCTGGCCCCAACATAGAAAAACATGATTCTATTATAGTTGTGGAAGGAAGAGCAGATGTTTTGAATTTATTGCGTAATGACATACCCAATGTTATTGCAGTTGGCGGGGCAACAGTGCCTGAAACAATTGTTGAACTTGGCCAAAAAAAGGAGATTACAGTTTTTACAGATGGCGACAGGGGAGGAAACATAATCTTGACTCAACTTTCACAAGCAATTGAAATTGATTTTGTTGCCAGAGCTCCAACAGGAAAAGAAGTCGAAGAGCTAACAAGGAAAGAGCTTATTAAATGTTTGAGGACTAAGATTCCTTTCGAACAGGCAATGGAAAATCTTTCACAGGCAAGAAAAAATCACAAATCAAAAGCATGGTTGTATCAAGATGCCAAAGAAGAACCAACTAAAACCTATAGTCCTCCTGTTAAAAAACAAAGAGAACAACCAGAACCAAAAGAGGAAAAACAAGCTGAAATCGAAGAAAACCCTTATCTCGCAGTATTAAAAGATATTGAGAATTCTTTGCATGCTCGTTTTTATGATAACAAATTTAACATGGTCAAGGAAGTTCCAATTAGAAGCATGTTGAAGGATTTGGAAAACGAGAAAGATGTTGATACAGTCATTTTTGATGGTATCATAACTCAGCGTCTTATAGATGTTGCTTCTTCAGTTGGAGCAAAACGAGTTGTAGGGCTTAGACTGGGAAACGTTTACAAGTCTTCTGATAAAATAGAAATAATTGTTCCCAACTAATTTTTTTATTTTATTTTTTTTCTTATTGCTATTATAATCACAAACAACAACACGCCTACAATTACATTTACCATTGCTCCCGGGTTATCAGTTCTAGATATAAATGTTGAAGGATATCTCTCATAACCTTCTGCATAAAATGATATTCTTGCATTTTCAAGCGGTATTGGTATTCTAACACTTCCATTTTTGCCGGAATAAATCTCTTCTTTTTGGCCAACACTTAAAGTTGCATCAAATTCTTCAATAGGAAGTCCATATTCATTATATACTCTGAAAACAGTGTATTCAGTTATGTCGCTCGGTATTTCAACATAAAGTTTTCTTTTTATCCTATCTGACTCGGCAACACTAAGGTATGTTTGTGTGTTTTGCCCCCCCGCTCTGCACTCTATAACAACATCATTTGTTTGACCAAATTTTTGTATGATGTACCAAGAATTTTCATTTCTTTCTACTTTTTGTGGCTTTCCTGAGATATAAACTTCAGGATTTATGGCAGGATATACCTTTCCAGTAATTACGTTTGCGGTTGCCGAAACTGCCAGCGTTTCAATAAGACAACTTGATTCTTCTGACCAGGCTTGTATATAGGTGTAGTCTCCCATTGAACCATCACTCTTAACCAAAGCAACAATAACTCTATTGCCGGTGGAAGTGTCCCAAACACTATCAGCATCCAAAGGATAAAGTCTTTTTCTCGAAGAAGTTGTATAAATAGATTGATGACTTTTTATGTTTCCATCATAATCAACGGTTCCAACAGAGTAGTCGTTTCTGTTTCCAAAAATAATTCTTTCATCATCATTTTCAAATCTCAAAATATAATTTGGTATTTCAATTTCCCATTCTTTGATTAATAAATCATTAAGACCATACAATTTTCCAGCTTCTGATGCAACAATTACTTTGTTGCCATGATTCTGAATTTTTTTAATAGGAGAATCAATATAAAATGTTTTTTCTATTCTCCCATTTCCAGAATTTATAGTGACCATACTGCTTTCAATAACGCCTCCACAAACCGGAGTTTTTTTATTTATAATCGTGCAATCCCCAGATATCAGAGGATTTGAGTCCCATTTGAATTTGTTATCATTATTTTCATATGTTAAACGAACTTTATCCAATGAAACAAGTTCTTTTTCAGTTTTAACATAAACGGATATATCTCCCAAAAAAAGTTTTTCACACTCATAATCTGAGACTTTAAAATCACCCAAAGTTTTTATTTTAAATTCATCAGCAACAGTTTCAATTTTTCCATAATACATTCTAGTACCATAGCACCAAAAAACATTTTCATTTTCAATTATAATTTTATCAAATTCAACATATAAAGTTGGAAAAGTGTAATAAGAAAATTCTTGTTTTTCAACATCATAGTAGTATACCATTTTTCCAGCGGGGAGATTCTTTGATCCTCCCAAAATTCCATTGACCAAACTTAATTTATGATCTAATGTTTTACTAGTTTTTAAGTTATTGGGGCTGGCAAGGTCATAGATTAAAATTTTTTCGGTATATAAAATGCGAATATCGTTATCGATCGCCCATACTCCTAATGCACCATTTTCAATACTGATCTCAAACTGATAAGACAGTGAAACCAGCATTAAAAATACAATCAAAAAATTATTTAATTTTTTCATCATATATTCCCTTATCAATCTCCTTTATAACATCCATCGGAGATTTTTTTTCAACTGTGACGCCCAATGAGGTGCATGTCCCAACAACTTCTTTAACAACACTTTTAAGTGTCAAACCCAATGAAATTTGTGATTTAGTTTTTGCTATTTCAACTGCCTGTTCAATTGTAAGATTGCCTGCGATAGTTCCTTTTTCTTTTCTTCCTTTATCAATACCAATTGCTTTTTTTATCAATTGTGATGTGGCAGGAGTTTTAATTTCAATATCATATTTCTTTGTTGCAGGATCAACAGTCACAACAACAGGTATGGTCATTCCCTTAAACTCTTTTGTTGATGCGTTTATTGAATTAACAATTTCAGATATATTAACTCCTAATGGAGCTAAAGTTGGACCTAAAGGAGGGCCTGAACTTGCTTTACCTCCTTCAATCATAAGATTCAATGTAATTTTATCCATATAAATCACCTTTTAGTATATTAAATTTCCTTAAACCTTTTAAACCTCACTTTTTAGTGTGCGGGGGGCCGGATTCGAACCGGCGCAGGCCTAAGCCACCAGATGACTAATTAATAGAGGAAATTCCTCTTTTGGATCTTGAGTCTGGCGCGTTTGACCAAGCTCCGCCACCCCCGCAATGATATATATCTGTTAACACTTATTTTTAAAAATGCTCGTATACTTCTAACCTCAAAAAACTTAAATTTTTTATATATTTTTTTCAAATTCAGCTTCCCAGGGAACTTTTACATAATAAATATCAGATTCATCTTTTATAATTATAATCTCATTTTTTGCAATGGCAGATATATTTATCTCAAAAATTCCTCGTGAATCAACAGTTATATTCTCAATTCTTTCATCAAAAGATACTTTTTCATCATTTATTTTTCTATAGTTTGTTTGGACCAATATTTTTGAACCGCAAGAGCATGGTTTGTGTATGTCATAATTATTGGGATATTCTCTTCCACAAACTATGCATTTATACATTTGGTCACCTCAATCTTTTTGAAATCTCTCCGTAAAGAATTTCCATATTATTTCCTTTCAATGCAGATATTTCAACTACTGAATACTCTGGCAAAACTTTTTTTATTTTTCCAACATCTGCATTTTCTAAATCATTTTTGTTTGCCACAATAATAAAAGGAATATCTCTAGCTTCCATGGCCCCTAACAAGGTAATATTAACTTGTTTTCTTGGGTCATCAGTGGCATCTAAAATAATTAATGCTGCGTCTATCTTTTCCATTATTTTTAAAGCTTCTACAATTCCTTTTGTTGCTTCTCTGGCTCTTTCTTGAGCTTCATCGACACTCAATCCATAATTCAAAAACTCCCTGTAATCTACTTTTATTGCAACTCCTGGAAGATCCAAAATATTCATTGACAAATTTGATCCATTGATTTTCACTTTAATACCTTCTTTTCTCAAAACTTCTCTTGTTTCGTGAGGTATAACTGAAACATTCCCCATCGGATCTACTCCTGCATCTACACACATTCTATTCGCTAATGCAGTTTTTCCAACATTCGGGCATCCAAAAAATCCAATGGTAATTTCATTTTTTTTGCTAAACCAGCTCTGAAAGTATTTAAACAAATTCTGAAATCTTTTTTTTATATCTTGAATTATACTCATTAATATCCCTCTAAATATTTGGTGGAGTTATATGTATTAATAATAAAAGTTTAAAAACATTGACTTCTAAGTTTTTATAGATTATTATGAAAGTTTCTGCACCTGCCAAAATCATTTTGATTGGCGAGCATTATGTTGTCTACGGCGCCCCAGCTGTTGCTTTTACAGTTGATAGATATAACCACATCACTTTCCAAGAATTGGAGGGAGAGGTTAGATTAGAAGGCAAGAATCCTGGGTTCGGAGAATTCATTATTTATCCTGATGGCAGGTATGTGAATGCTCAAAACCGAGATGAAATGAGGATGTTTATAAAAATTTACCAAAGAATTATAGAAAAAACAAATTTAAACAAAGCTTTGAAAGCAGTTTGGTCTTCAGATGGCACTATAAAAGGTATGGGGGCCTCTGCATCTTTTTCAACAGCACTTGCATTGGGTTTGTACAAAGTAGCAGGAATTGAACCTTCTGAAGATGAACTTTTTGAATGTGCACAAATAGGTGATGAATATGCGCACGGCGGTAGGCCCAGCGGCATTGATGCAAAAACAGTTGTTAGTGGAACAGGAATAATTTTCAAAAAAGAATTTAACCCTGTGCAATTCACATTCACAAAAACTAAAGTTGTTTTCCCCAAAGAAACAGGAATACTTATTGTTGATACATATAGGGGAAAACGAGGCAGTACTGCTGATCTTGTAAAATTATTTGCAGAGAAACACAATATTTCCAAACCTCCCTCTGAATTAACAGATAATGAAAGAGCGAAATTATGTTTCGAGTATGACAATATATACAAAAACATAATCAAAGAATTAACTGAATCGGGAAATCCAGAAACGTTGGGCAAATTGTTTTTAGATAGTCATTTTTTACTTAGAAATGGAGGAGTTTCAACAGATGAGATTGAAGAGGTTATAAAACTTTCAATTAACAACGGGGCTTTGGGTGCGAAACTAACTGGTGCAGGGGGACCCGGCGGTGCAGTTATTGTTTATGCTTATAAAAAAGATTTTGAAAATTTAAAAAATGTTTTAAACAAAGCAGGATATAATTCTTTAGATGCAAATCCTGCGGTGAAGGGGGTTGGAGTTCATGACAAAAAAAATTGAAAAAAGAAAAGAAGATCACATAGAATTATCTTTGAAAGATCATGTTCAATATCATAAATTAAAAACAGGATTTGATGATGTTAGGTTAATTTACAATGCTCTTCCCGAAATGGATTTTCAAGAAGTTGATGCATCAACCACTATATTAAATAAAAAATTATCCTATCCTATGATATTTGAAGCAATGACTGGAGGATTTTCCAAAGCTGAAAAAATAAACAAAGATCTTGCACAAACTGCGCAAAAATATGGTTTGGCAATGGGTTTGGGTTCTCAAAGAGCAATGCTCGAGGATCCAAAACATATCAATACCTATAAAGTCAGAGATGTGGCTCCCGACATACCTTTAATTGGGAATATTGGAGTTGTACAATTAATTGAACTATATAAAAATAAAAAATTAAATAAAATTGATGATTTAGTTCAAAAACCAGAGCTTGATGCAATTGCTGTTCACTTAAATCCATTACAGGAAATCATACAACCTGAAGGTGAAAAACACTTTAAAGGAGGTTTGGAAGCAATAACTGCTTTAACCTATCATTTGAAAAAATATGATGTAAAAGTCATTGCAAAAGAAGTCGGTTCAGGTATTTCATCTGAAGTCGCACAACACCTTAAAATTGCAGGAATAGTCATGATTGATGTTGCAGGAGCAGGTGGAACGTCATGGTCTAAAATTGAATACAATAGAGGAAAAGGAAAAGTAAGAGGTTTTGAGGAGTTTGGAATTCCAACGGTTGCTTCTATTTTAATGTGCCATAGTTACATGCCTGTTATTGCAAGTGGGGGCGTAAGAAGCGGGATTGATGTAACAAAATCAATTGTGCTCGGAGCGGAAATTGCAGGAGCTGCACAACCTTTTCTTGCTGCACAAAAACAAAAAAATCTTGATAAGATTGTTGCAGAATGGGCAGAACAAATCAAGGTTTCAATGTTTTTAGTTGGTGCAAAAAACATTCCTGAACTCAAACGTAAAAGTTATTTTTTAATGGGCGAAACAAAGGATTCGATGTTAGTTAATAAAGTTAAAATGTCTAAAAAAGACCAATTATTTATGTGATGTTATGGCTGAAAAAATATTTTTCAAAGATGCAAATGGTTACAAAGTGTGTGGCATTCTATCTGAGCAAGATAAAAACAAGCCAATAGTTGTTATGGCACACGGTCTATCATCTGGTAAAGATAGTTTTACTAACATATCTTTAGAAAAAATGTTTAATGAAAAAGGATTTTCAACTTTTAGAATTGATTTGTTTGGTCATGGCGAAAGTGATGGAAAATTTGAGAATTTAACTGTTTCCAATGCTGCCCAAAGCCTTCTTTCAACAATTGATTATGTTAAAGAAAAAGGATATCTCAGAATTGTTTTGGTAGGTTCAAGTTTTAGCGGAATTTGTTCTATAATGGCAGCTTCCAAATCAGACGATTTGATTTGTCTGGCTTTGAAGTGTCCAGTTTCACAATATGAAAAATTGGAGATGGAAAGAAAAGGAGAACAATTTATCAAAGAATGGAAAGAAAGAGGATATTATGAATATGATTCGGGTTTCCAAGGCAAACTAAGGTTAAATTATACTTTATTTGAAGATTTCAAAAATAATGACGGTTGGAAAGCAGCTGAAAAAATAAAGATACCAACGTTAATTGTTCATGGGGATAAAGATATTACAGTTCCTATTTCTCAAAGCAAAACAGTTTGCAAAATAATCAAAGACTGCAAACTTGAAGTTGTTGAAGGGGCAGATCATTTTTTCAGAGCCAAACCAGAACACTTTCAAGAAATGTTAAACCTTATATTTGATTTCATCATAAAAAATTCAAAGTGATTGTATGGCTGAAGTAAAAATTCTTGTCAAAGGGTATGTTTATGAACAAGACGGAAAAATGTTTGGTTCATCAACAGTTGTTTTAATCAAAGACAATGGCAAAAACATTATTGTTGATCCTGGCATGAATAGAAAACTTTTAACCAACGCTTTACTTACCGAAAGTTTGAAAATTGATGATATTGACTATGTTGTTTTAACTCATTATCATTTAGATCATTCTCTGCTGTCAAGTATTTTTGAAAATGCAAAAATTTTGGACAACTCAATAATTTATTCATTTGACAGTTCAATGCAAGAGCATGTCGGCAAGATTCCAGATACGGATGTTAAAATTATGAATACACCAGGACATGATCAGTTTCATTGTGCGATAATCGCTGAAACATTGGATTTTGGAACTGTTGCCATGGCAGGTGATGTTTTCTGGTGGACTGATGAACAGGAAAAGAAAACAGACAAACAAAGTTTAATAAATTTAAAAGATCCTTATGTTAAAGATCCTGTTGCTTTGAGAAAAAGCAGGGAAAAACTATTGGAAACAGCAAACTACATCATATCTGGCCACGGTCCTATGTTTAAAGTTGAGGAATGAATATGAAAACAGAAGAATTGGAAAATGAAATAGAAAAACTTAAACAAAGAAACGAAAGAGTTGAATCAGACAAAGCTTGGGAAACAAGCGGGGCAAGAAAAATTGTGATTTTTCTAATAACTTATGTTGTCATTGTTATTTACTTTTATTTTGCTCAATTGCCAAATCCTTTTATCAACGCTTTTGTACCTGCCTTGGGTTTTGTTTTGTCAACTTTGAGTTTGTCTTACTTTAAAAAAGTATGGTTGAAATATATACACAAGTGATTAAATGAAGCAGTCATTAATGACAGGTTTGTGTTTTGGTTTAACATCTGCAGTTATAACAACCTTGGGTTTAATGGTTGGTTTAACAACAGGAACCGGATTAAAAGAGGTTGTGGTTGCAGGAGTTTTAACAATATCTGTTGCAGATTCTTTGTCTGATGCTTTAGGGATTCACATATCCGAAGAATCAAATAAAAAAGTATCTGAGAAAGCAGTTTGGGAATCAACAATCATGACATTTGTATCTAAGCTGATATTTGGCCTAACTTTTTTAATTCCCATCTTTCTTTTAGATCTTCATGCCGCAGTAATAGTCAGCATTCTGTGGGGATTCGCTCTGTTAATATTTTTAAATTATTATATATCTAAGAACCAGAACAAACCTGCCTTGGGCCCGATATTGGAACATTTAGTTATTGCAGCGATTGTAATATTCTTAACATATTTTATAGGTGTCTGGGTAAAAAGTATATTCTATTAATCTAAAATAAAGTTTCTAAAAATCTAACTGCTGCATATCCTACCACTTCTGTATAATCTCCAGTTATTGCCCCGGAGTGAGTGTACCTCAACAATTCTGCTCCACCAAAACCTCGCAAATTGGCATAATATGCTAGAACCATTATGGGTCCGTGTCCGCAGCAGCTTATATTTTCACTTTTACGTGTTTCTTCAAAATTTTTCACATCTCCCGCAAGCAAAGGGGCGATTAGTTTTCTATCTTTTTTTTCTACAATATCTGCAGCTTCATAGTGTGTGAAATCAGAGCTAGCAACTATTAAAATTTTTCTGTTAAGGTCATTTGATATTTTAAAAATGGCTTTAGCTAATGCCTCACAAGATTCTGCAGTTTGATCAATCATGCTTATAGCCACAATTTTAATTTGATGATTTTTGGCCAAATATTGAATCAGGGGGAGCTGCACTTCAATCGAATGTTCGTTCGAGTGTGCATTATTATCAATTTTTGCAAGACACATTTCTGGAATTTTTTCTGATAATTCTATATCATTTTTTATTATTCCTAATGGCGTTTCCCAATCTTCAGATGATATGCCTATTGCGTTTCCCCACCCTGTATGATTTGGCCCCAAAATAACCACAGTTTCAACTTCTTTTAAATCAACTGAGCTTAATGCGGCCACTGCGGTTTCTCCGGAGTATACATATCCTGCGTGAGGAGATATTACACCATAACATCTGGCAGGAACTATTTTTATTTTGTTTTTAAACGAAGATAAAATCTCAGTCAATTGTTTTTTGTTTCTTGGATAGAAACTTCCGGAAACTACAGGCAATCTCATAAAATTAACCTACAATTGAGTATTTATTGATATATGTGTGTGCGATTAATATTATCGTAAATGGCAATACAAAAAGAACATTGAATATTATTGTTAAATACTGAGGAAATACTGGTGATAATAAAAGAATCCCATTAACTGCTGCAATAATAACAACCACAATGCCCATTATTGAACATGTTAATACCGGATATTTTTTAATAAACTGTATACTTCTCTTTACTGCATGCAAAACCCCCAATTCTTCCATCACAATTGCGGAAGGAACAAATATCAACATAAACGCAAGAATAAAGTTGTATAGGGGCAGGAGCACAGTAACATATTTGGTTGATTGGAACAATACCTGGCCAATCCACAAAATCAAAATTTGTATTATACAAACCCAGAACAACCTAAGTGAGTATGTTTTAAGCGATTTCATCATTTCAGTGGGTATGTTCAATAGGGTTCTTTCAGATTTAACTATATTATTTATATTAACAACACTAAACGATATTAAAAATGTGGAAACAACAAATACTAAGCCAATTATTGTTAATGTTCCGGGTGTGAGGTCAGGCATGCTGTTAAATCTCAAATAAATTGATCCCAACGTCGTATAGGTAGGGACTCCTGCAAAAACTGGGATTAAAAATGCCAGAAGCAACACCAGTCCAAAAAATATGCCCCATGACAAATGGCCAAAATAAGATTTAATCGAATATTTGAATATTTTCTTAATGTCTTCAACAACACCCATACTAATAATTCGTGATATTTATTTAAAAATCTTATTGACTCATCTTCCCTTGCGGTTTTTATTGAAATTTGGGGGTTTGATCTGGTTTTCACTTGTTGCAATTGCTTTTTTATCAATTTTTGTTATTATGGCATCAATTTTATTGTATAGATCCACCCACCCATTTTCACAATTAATAAAACCTTGGGTTTTGTCTTTAATATGCTGGTTTCTTTTTTCTTCCCCTACCATAAGTTCAATCAAATATCTCTTATGTTTTTCCAATACATCAAATATAAACGGTCCGTTTTCAATCAACACCAATTCTGCCTGTTTTCCAAATCTAATAGATTCAAGCATATTTGTCAGCCCAAATACACCAATTTCAATCTCATTCTTTGTTTTTCCAAAGCTGGTTAAATAACTGAATATTTTTAACTGAGGGCTGACATCATAAAAACCTGGTTCATCTGTTAAAACTGGAAAAGACATTATTAAATCTGGGATTGCGTTGGAATTTGGCAGAGCATATTCTAATAATTTAGGATCGTAAAGTTCGGGAATTAGATTTTCAAGACAAGTGTCTATTATCTGCACCCATTGTTCTTGTGTCAAATCAGGATCTTCTCTAAACAGATCCACATAAACATATTCTAAAAATGATAAATCGTGTTCTTTATTTAGATTAGGCTTATGTGTCTGTTCCAAAATAACGTTTTTGATAATTGAGGATATTTGCATCACAAACAAATGATACAATAAAAACCCTTCTTTTTTCCCTATACTAAGCCCACCTATAACCTCATCTTCGTTGTTCTCACACTCATTATAAAAATCTATCCAGTCTATATATTTATGCAGGGTATTCTCAAAAATTAATTTATCAATCATTTTTACTGTTTTTTCTATTTCATCATCATTAAAATCTTTACAGGATTCATAAATCCCGCAAATCAATTCCATAGATGTCTGAAACATTTCATAATTCCAAAGAATTTTTCCAGGGTTGTATCCAAAAAATTCTTCAACCATGTGTATGTAATATCCCAAATTTTCTTTTTTGCAAAGTTCTTTCCATATGTATTTTTTCATACTTTTATTCTCCCATTCATCAAAGAAATAACTCTCATAAATCTTTAAAAAAACCATCGCTTTTTCAGCAGGATCAATGTTTTCTTGTCTTCGCAAAGTTTCAAAATCTTCATGCAGTTTTCTTTTATAAACAGCAGTTTTTTTATTTTTAGATATCGATCTAGACTGGCGAACATTTTCCAATAATTCACTCTCAATAGGATGTAAAGACATGTTTTTATTGTTTCTACAATATTTTTTAAACAGTTCCGTTTCTAGTATCCATAATCTTTTAAAAATCTTTGGGAACTATAATATACCTTATGCCGCGGTAGCTCAGCCTGGGAGAGCACTCCGCTGAAGACGGAGGTGTCGCCGGTTCAAATCCGGCTCGCGGCATTTCTTTTTATCAAAAGGTTTAAATTATTCGCCTTCCTTTTTAGATTATGCATAATCTGGTGGAAGAAGGGCTTAAACAAGCAAAACGTGAAAAATACCTAGACAATAAAGTGGCAGATAAAAATGAAGTTATTTTTTCTCCAGATATCGAACAGACTATTTTAGCATCTAAAAAAGAATCTACAGACCTAAATACAGAGGTTGTTCAACATATAATGAAGATAGAGGATGATGTTTATTCTATCAAAAACAGTGAAGAAACAGTAGTTGACAAATTCAATAATTTTATTTTAAAGGTTTATGATAAACTTGTAGAACTGTTTTTAATTTTAATGCCTTCAAAATCAAAGAAAACAGCATTCAGAAAAAACAAGCTTGATTCAAATACAAAAAAAGCTTTAGAGCAGTTTAAACAGCTTGCTTCTTTTTACATTATGTACTGCAACACAGACGAAGAGCTCATGGCATTTGAATTTGCTTTTGACAAAACATATTATGATATTATAACTCATTCAAAATGTTATGGATATGATGAAGGCTATTTTAAAATCAAACTAGATGATTTTATTTCAGTTTTTGAACCCAGGTGATATTCTGAATTCGCTCCTACATTTTATAATCGGTTTTGTTTGCGGATTAGTTTTAGCACATTTCTTCAATTTTGTTTTTTTAGATATGTTGATATGGGCAGCAGTAGCAGGTTTAACAGCTTTAATTCCTGATGTTGATCTTCCCCAAAGCAAAGCAACACAAATTTTAAGTTTTATTTTACTGGTGCTTTGTTTTTTCATATCTTTCAATTTTTTTAAAAATATAATATATCAAATTGCAGGGGGAGTGGTTTTGTTTATAATTTATAAGTTATTATATCATTTTTTCAAACCTCGCCACAGGGGTATCACCCATTCTTTTTTTGCAGTAGGTGTTGTGTTTATCATTTCATTATTTGTTTTCAACTGGCCCCATCTTTTATTCATACCTTTAGGTTATTTTTCCCATCTGCTTTCAGACGGTGTGTTGAAGTTGATATAGTTTTATGCAATCTGCCGACTGCCAAATCGGATGCAAACAAAGTTATAGAAAGAAGTATCAAAATAATCCAATCTCCTATGTTTAATGGAGTTACATTAAAGGGGTTGGAAGGAATGGGCGTGTAGATAATTATTATTTGTATTATCAATGCAAACATTAAACCTAACAAAACCCATTTGTTATTGAAAAATGGCTGTCCAAATTCTTTTCTTACAGAAAAAACTCTAACAATTTCAAACATAACTAAAGCAGTGAACACCATCGTTGTTAAATAGTATTCTTTACTTGATTTAACTGCATAACTTATTAGGAACATTATTAGAATTATCATTAACAAACTCATTGATATTATCTTTTGTTTCATAGGTTTTGTTATTATTCCGGTTTTTTTACCTTCTGGTTTTCTTGACATTATGTCTTTTGCAGGAGGATCTAGTGCTAATGCTATTGCAGGGGGACCGTCCGTAACCAAATTTATCCATAATAATTGGATTGCGGTTAATGGCAAGGGAAACCTGAAAAAAGTCGATAAAGCAACCACCCCCACTTCTGCAATATTGCACGTCAACAAATACAAAATAAACTTTCTTATATTGTCCATTATTCCTCTTCCAAGTTTTATAGCATCTAATATGGTTTTGAAATGTGTTTTAAGCAATATCATTTGGGAAGCTTCTTTTGCCACATCAGTTGCTTCTGCAACAGCAATGCCCATGCTTGCTCGTTTCAATGCGGGCGCATCATTAACACCATCTCCAGTCATAGCGCATGTATAACCTTGTTTTTCATAGTAATCAATAATATCTATTTTTTGCTGAGGCGTAACTCTTGCAAAAATATCTGCCTTTTCGACTAGAGGATTTTTCTCCTTAAGCATTTTATCAATTTCTAAACCCGTTATAACTAACGGTTCTTCTCCAAGTCCAATCATTTTGCCAACTGCTTTGGCAGTTATTGCATGATCTCCTGTAATCATTTTCACACTAATCCCTGCATTAATTGCCTGTAGGACTGCTTTATCTACTTCAGCTCTTGGGGGATCAATCATTCCGCAAAAACCAACAAAAATCATTTTATCTTCTTTAATATTTTTAGTATCTTTGTATGCAAAAGCCAAAACTCTCATAGCATCATACATTAATCTTTCAGATTCTTTAATCATTTTATTTTTCATTTCTTTATCAAATTTTTTGACATGGCCTTGAATCAGAACTTTATCACACAAATTAATTATTTTCTCAGGAGCTCCTTTTGTATATTGTTTACCAGACAAAACACTCATCATTTTTCTTTCGGAGCTGAATTCAATTGTTCGAATCCTTTTTCTATGTGGCAAAACATCTGAAAATTGTTTCATGTATTTTTCAGCAACCACAACAAGTGCTATTTCAGTGGGATCTCCAGAATATACATCTCGATGTTCTGCGTCATTGCAGATGTAGGCGCATGCCATCATTTCTTTGAGGTCGCGTTTGCTTGCTTTTCCAGTGAACGTTCCCTCTGAAGAATAACCAATTCCACTAATATCAAACCTGCCTGTTGGGAGAACAGCCTCAATAACTGTCATTTCATTTTTAGTTATCGTTCCAGTTTTATCTAAAAAAACCGTATTAACACTGCCAAGTGTTTCAATAGCGGGCATTTTTCTTATAAGTGCTTTGTGATCGGCAATTTTTTTTATTCCTAGGGCCAGAGCTATTGTAACTACAACAGGAAGACCTTCTGGAATCGCTGCAACACCTAAACTAACTGCAATCATAAACATAGTGAGCAAGTCATAATTGTAATACACTCCTATGAAAAAAACAGCAAGTATAATTCCAAGAGTAATCAAACTCAAACCCAGCGATAATTCTCTCAATTTTTTCATTAATGGAATTTCTGTTTCTGTTTCTTCCATTATTTTTGCAATTCTGCCTAATTCTGTATTGTTTCCAGTTGACACAGCAACAGCATAAGCTTTGCCTTTTGTTACAACGGTACCTGAAAAAACCATGTTTTTAGCTTGTGTTATCAAATTCGCTTTTCCATTTTTTTCTGTTTTTTCTATGGGTTTGCTTTCACCAGTTAAAACTGATTCAAGAACATAAAAATTATGGCATTCAATAATTCTCAAATCTGCAGGAACAATATCCCCTGCTTCTAAAATTACGATATCTCCAGGTACAATATATTTACTCTCAATGTCTTTTATTTTTTTATTTCTTATTACTTTTGCATGCGGACTAGCCATCTTTTTTAAAGATTCAATTATTTTTTCAGCAGAGTATTCTTGTTTAAATCCAATAGCAGCATTAAATATGACAATTATCAGTATCAAAGGGGCATCAAGACCCTCTCCTGAAGCAATATAACTGATTCCTGCTGCAATCAAAAGAACAACCACCAATGGGTTTGTAAACTGGGATAAAAGAAGTTTAAAAGCACTGAAGTTTTTTGTTTTTTTAAGTTCATTTTTGCCTGATATTTTCAGTCTTTTTTCAACTTGTTGATTTGTCAGTCCTGTTTTTGAAGTTTCTAGTTTAGATAGAACATTTTTACTAGATAAAGCCGTATATTTATCAAATTTTTTGTTGGAATTTATATCCCACATATGAATTGGCTATCAATTGTTCGTTTTAAATAGTTTTGCCTTGCTTATTTGAGGTTTTTTAACACATCTCCCAATATTTTTTTTCCTTTTTTAAGTTCATCTTTTCCTTTTTGTGTTATCTTATAATATTTTCTTCTTTCCTTAAAAGTAGAAGTCACAAATTTAGCTTTTTCCAATTTATATAAAACTAAATACATCATTATTTTTTGAGGTTTAAATCCAAATTCTTTTTCTATATCCTTATCTAAACTGTATGCATAAATCTCAGAGTTTTGCATAAGAGTAAGTATATATAACCACAAATTCCCAGTAGTCAACGAATCTTTTAATCTCTTGTTTGGCATAGCCATAACTTTATTATCTAATTAAGTATTAAAAAGGTTTTCAATTTATCAAATTCCTTATTTAACTGTTAGCCGTACTTTCTTTGATACATCTCCTGAAAAAGGAACATCCAGCGAGGCTTCCAAGTACCATTTATCTTCTACCTGTGTCATACTCATTGCGTTCATAAATTTAACAGCATCTCCCAAAATGCCACCAGGTGCTTCATTTTTTGGGGGATCTGGCAGGGAGATTTCAAAGTTATATTCTTTTTCCCCATAGTATTCTTTTTCTTCGTCCAAAACCAATTTGAAATCGTGAAGTATTTTTTTATTTATTTGTGTCCTAACTTTGCCTTTATCGTTAACTTTCTTTTTTATTGTTCTCTCTCCTTTAAGGCATATGCGCAATTCCTTTGCTTTTACAGGTTTATCTACTTTCAGAATAACTTTGCCAGCAATACTTTCATTGAAATTAAAATCAAACTTATCAATTTTAATATCCACACTTCCCTTTTTTCCAAATATTCCAAACATACAATTCCCTCACAATTTTTTTTATAAATTTTGAATTTTAATTTTTTTATTCAGCCAAGAAAATCTAAAAATCCCCCTTTTTTTCCTTTTTGTTTTAATGCTTCTTTTTGCTCTTTATTTAACTGGCTTGGTTTGGGAATTTCTACATTTATTCTAACATGAAGATCTCCCCTTCCTCCCCTTAAACCTGGCATTCCGTGTCCTGAAATAGTAATAACTTCTCCACTTTGGGTGCCTTCTGGAATTTTCAATTCTATTTTTTTACCATAAATATCTTTCAATTCTATTTTATCGCCAAATATGGCTTGTGAAATGTTTATTTTATGCTCTGTAAATAGTTCCTTCCCATCTCTTTCAAATGTCTTGTTAGGTTTGATTCTAACATGCACAAAACCATCACCATATCCATCTTTTCCGTAATCTCCCATTCCGGTTAAACGAATTGCCATCCCATCGTTTATCCCTTCCGGAATTTTAACAGTTATTTTTTCTTCTTTTTGTATTTTGCCTTTTCCTTGGCAGTTCTTACAGATTTCTTTTACAGTTTGTCCATGCCCTCCACATTTTGGGCAAACACTTGTTGTGGCAACACGCATGGGGCCCATTTGTTTTATTTGTTTTACGACACCTGCACCTTTACATTCCTGGCATGTTGAAACTCCTTTGCCTCCAACTCCCTCACATTCAGGACACACATCTAATTTTTTAAATTTAATTTCTTTTTCAATTCCTGCTGCAGCATCTTCCAATTCAATTTCAATCATAACTTCCCTATGTTCTCCCATGTCTCGGGATCGCCATTTTCTCCCAAATCCTCCTCCGAACATTGATCCAAAAATGCTTGAAAGTGGATCTCCAAATCCAAAGCTTGAAAAAATATCTTCAAAGTCAGAGAAATCTGCATTTCTGAAAATATCTTCAGTTGAATATCTTTGATGCACTCCTTCGGCTCCGTAGTTATCGTACATTTGTCTTTTTTTACTATCACTTAAAACTGCATAAGCTTCACTTAGTTTTTTAAACTCTTCAGGATCCCCGCCTTTATCCGGATGGTGCTTCATTGCCATTTTTCTATAGGCCTTTTTAATTTCCTTTTCTGAAGCATCTTTTGAAACTCCTAAAATTTTATAGTATTCGTCATTCATTTCAATCTACATCCATTATCATATCTTTTGATAAATCTTTGAATCCTGCTTTTTCATAAAGCTGTACTGCAAAATTATTTTTAAAAGACACACTCAAGGTTATGTACTGGATTTTATTTTCCCCGGCCCATTCTTTTATTTTTTCAATCAATTTTAAACCAATTCCTTTTCCACGATATTCTGGCAAAACAACAACATCTGTTAAATGCAAAGTGTATTTTATTTTGAATGTTTCAGGCATCAATTTTATTTGTGCCCCTGCAAAACCAACAATTTCGCTGTTTTCTTCTGCTACAAAAGCTATGCCGTTCCTATTGTCAATGTAGTTTGTTGTTACTGCATTCACACCGCAATTCTCCACCTCATGAAAAATTGGATGATACTCTTTGTGCACTTCGGCAACAATTTCATACATTTTTCCCATCTCAAGAATATCTTCTCTTTTCGCAGGCCTTATCATCATTGTCACACCTTCAAAACCATTTGTTTCATATGATCTCTGAAATTAATTTTTTTGTAAAAGTCTACAGATTTATTTTTTTCTTCAACTTCTAAACTTACATTTTTTACTTTTTTATTTTTTGCCCATTGAATTGCCTTTTCAACAAGTTTTTTTCCAATTCCCTCCCCCCTATATCTATCTAGAACATAAAGGTCTGAAATATATGCCTCTTCTTTTATAGTGAAAATAGGAGGCCTTTTTCTTATTTCTATTGTAACATATCCGCACAAAACATCATTTAATTCACAGACAAAAATTTCTTTTTCTTTAGATAAGAATATATCGTTAAGAACATAACTTTTCCAATTTTCATTTGCATTTCTATCTAGTTTGTACATATGTCTATTAGGGTAGAGGGTAAGATGTTCCTTACCCAATGCATCAAAAAGTTCAACAACTTCATCAATATCTTCAACCCTAATCTTTCTTATCATCTTCACCGCCTTTTTTGAACTCACCATCTATCGTATCTCCTTTTTTTCCATCTCCCCCATTTTCGGGAGGAGGAGTTTGGCCTCCTTGCTGATACATTGACTGGCCGATTTTTTGTACAATTTTAGAAAGTTCATCTGTTTTGGCTTTGATTTTTTCTGTATCTTCCTGTTTCGCATCTTTCAAGACTTCTTCAACTGCTTTAACTTTTTCTTCAATCTCTTTTTTCACATCTTCAGGAACTTTTCCTCCATATTCTTCAAGTGCTTTCCTGGTCGAATAAGCCAAGCTTTCTGCAATGTTTTTCACTTCAATAAATTCTTTTATTTTCTTGTCGCTTTCTTCGTATTTTTTAGCCTCCTCCATTTTCTTTTTAATTTCATCCTCATTCATTTTATGGGGTGCAGTTATAACTAATTTTTGTTCTTTTCCAGAGGCCATATCTTTTGCACTAACATGAATTATGCCATTTACATCAATATCATAGGTAACTTCAATTTGTGGCATGCCTCTTGGTGCCGGAGGAATTCCAGACAACACAAAACTTCCCAATAATACGTTATCTACTGCCATCGGTCTCTCACCTTGATAAACCTTAATTTCAACAGATGTTTGATTGTCTGCAGCGGTTGAGAATACTTGTGTTTTCTTTGTTGGGATAGTTGTGTTTCTATCGATTAAAGTTGTCATCACACCTCCAAGAGTTTCAATTCCTAAACTCAAAGGAGTTACGTCCAACAACACAACATCTTTGACATCTCCTGTCATGATGCCCCCTTGTAATGCTGCACCCATGGCCACAGCTTCCATGGGATCAATACCTCTTTCTGCACTTCTGCCTACAAAATCCTCAACAAATTTTCTTACAATCGGCATTCTTGTGGGTCCACCAACTAAAATTATTTTTGTGATCTGATCAGGACCTAATTTTCCATCTTGCAATGCTTGATTCATAGGTATTTTGCATTTATCAATAATTGGTCTGACCAAATCTTCTAATTTTGCCCTAGTTAATTTATGGACAAAATGTATGGGCTGGTCATTGCTAACAGTTAAATACGGCAGATTGATTTCTGTTTCCAAAACTGTTGAAAGTTCAATTTTTGCTTTTTCAGCACCTTCAACTAATCTTGCCATGGCAGTTTTATCTTTTGAAACATCTGCTCCAAATTCTTTTTTAATTTCTGAAAGCAAATATTTTGTGAGATCGTCATCCATATCTCTTCCGCCTAATCGTGTATCTCCGTTTGTTGCTACAACTTCAAACACGCCGTCACCAAATTCTAATATAGTGACATCCAAGGTTCCGCCTCCAAAATCAAAGATCAATATTTTTTCTTCACTTTCCTTTTTATCAATTCCGTATGCCAAAGCAGCTGCAGTCGGCTCATTAATTATTCTAACTACTTCCAATCCTGCAATTTGTCCTGCATCCTTTGTAGCTTGTCTTTGATTGTCATCAAAATATGCTGGAACAGTAATAACTGCCTTTTCTACCTTCTCACCTAAAAATTCTTCCGCATCTTTTTTTATTTTTTGTAATATGAATGAAGATAATTCTTGCGGAGAAAATTCTTTGTCTTTGATAGTATATTTTTCATTCAAACCCATTTTTCTTTTAAACCCGCTGACAGTGTTTTTTGGATTAGTTACTGCCTGTCTTCTTGCAGGTTCCCCTACTAAAAGTTGGTCATCTTTTGTAATAGCTACAACAGAAGGAAATGCTTTACCATATACTGTCATTCCTTCTGCACTAGGAATAATCGAGGGTTTTCCACCCATAACAACTGCTGCTGCAGAATTTGAAGTTCCCAAATCAATTCCAATTATTTTACTCATTTTCCTCACCTCTTTTACTTACAACTACTTGGGGGTGTTTTATTACAACACCATTTAACATATATCCGTTTTTCACAATTTCAACTATTTTATCTTCATCCAATTCACTTTTTTGATGCGAAACTGCATCGTGTATATTATGATCAAAACCATCATTTATTTTGACTTCAATCTGTTCTAAGCCGTATGCAGATAGAATGTTTGATAGTTTATTGTATATCATTTCTATTGCTTTATCTTCTTTATTATTGCATTTTGCTTTTTCCAAATCCTCCCACACAGTTATAATTTCCATTATCAAATCTTTTGTCATAATGTTTTTTACATTACAATATTCTCTATCTTTGAATTTTTTGAAGTTATCAAATTCTGCAAGCAAACGAAGATATTTTTCTTTATAATTCTCTTCACCATTTTTTCCTTCAATTTCAAAATCTTTTTTTGAATCATCATCTTCACTCATCTTCTTCACCTATGATTGTCAAATAATTTTTTCTTTCAACCTCTTTATCAATTTCCATAGCAATTTTTTCAAGTTCTTCATATGTTTTTATCATAAGTTTCTTTTTGAAATGAACGTAGTCTCGTAAACTTTCAAATTTTATAATGTATTTCCCCTTTTTTTCTTTCAAATATCCTATGTCTTTCATTCTTTCTAAATGATGTCTAACTGTTAATCTATGGACCCCAGTTAAGTGTGAGACTACACTGCTACTTATAGGAGTGTCAGATATTGATAAAATTGTTTTGAATATTGTTATAGAAGTATCATCAATATCTCTGCTGGTTTTCATCTCCATTACTTTACAAAGCATGATAATTTCATCTCTTGCAACCATATACTCACATCTACCTGTTTGTCTAAGTGTTAATACTATATTAACAAATCTGTTTAAAAATATTTTGTTCATTATAATTTTGGTGTTAAGTTATGCCAAAGATATCAGAAGAGAGACTAAAGAAATTAGAAGAATTAGAGAAATTATTGGGCAGTGGCAACGTTAAAATAATTATTGAATCTGACAAAGACAGATATGATGAAGATGATTACGAGCCAAGGCCTAAGATGAGAGATGAAAGAAGGGAGGATCCAAGAGATCAACTCCGCCAACCAAAAAAACAAAAAAAACCTCAAAAGCTTTTTTATAATAATTCTTTGGATGCAACTGTTTTGACACCAGTTTTTGTTATTGGAATACTGGCAGGAGTTTTAACTGGCATTCCTCTTGTAGGGCTTTTATTCATAATTCTTTTGCCATTAGTCGGTGTTTTATTGATGAAAGCGTTTGCCTATTTTTTAAGCATGAGGATCGGAGCAAAAAAAGCCTTTTTTTCGTGTATACTTGCAGGCGGTTTAGCCGCACTAATATCTACAACAATATTATTTGTTTTAGAAATATTTTTGGCAGGTTATGTCTATGATACTTTATACTCTTTCTTTAGTTTCATGGATCCAGTAATGATAAACACTTTACTAGGAATAACAGGTTTTGATAAAACATTGTCTCTCATGGGGTTGTTTGCAAGATTTGTAATCACATTAGTTTTGTTTCCAATTCTTTTGTTTTTAGGGGCATATATAAATATTAGATTCAGTAAATAAAAGTGGTGATTAATTTGCAAAAATCAAGTTTAAATTTTAAAACAACAGCTGAGATAAAAGTTTCAGACAGTTTAATTGATCAGATTATAGGCCAAGATTATGCTGTAGATATTGTAAGGAAAGCAGCAAGACAAAGAAGAAACGTTTTGTTGATAGGACAGCCGGGGACTGGGAAATCGATGCTGGCGCAAGCAATGGCAGAGATAATGCCCATAACTGCACTTGAGGATGTATTGGCATATGCAAATCATCTGGATGAAAATATGCCCATAATAAGGAGCATAAAAACTTATCCTCCTGCTCCTGATATCAAAAAAGATCCTGAATTAAAAAAAATACAATCTATTGATCCTTCTAATGAAGGTATGGGCAGGAAAATAATCAAAAATTTCAACAAATTACAAGGGAATGAAGCTGATTTCACTGATTTCAAAAAAGTAAATCCTTTAATGGCAGGAATACTTGTTGCAGTATTGGGATTGATTGTAGTATTTTTCTTAGATTATTTCATTGCAGTTGAGGAATCTTCAAAATGGATGCTTTTGGTCATAATTGCAAGCGCATTTTTATTTTATGGACTGTTTACTTATTTATATAATGTCGGAACAAAATTAGGATTAAATCCAAACTTTTCAGCAAAACCTAAACTACTAGTTGACAACAATGACAAAAGAAATGCACCTTTTATAGATGCAACAGGATCTAAATCTGGTGCACTGTTGGGAGACGTTAAACACGATCCTTTACAATCTGGCGGTTTGGGAACTCCTGCACATTTAAGGGTAGAAGCAGGGGCTATTCATAAAGCAAACAAAGGAGTTTTATTTATTGATGAAATTGTTTCTTTAACCTCGCATTTTCAACAGGAATTATTAACTGCAATGCAAGAAAAAAAATATCCCATAACTGGTCAAAGTGAACATTCATCTGGTGCAATAGTTAAAACAGAACCTGTTCCTTGCGATTTTGTTTTGGTTGCAGCAGGAAATTTTGAGGATATAGGAAAAATGCATCCTGCTTTAAGATCAAGAATAAGGGGCGCAGGATATGAAGTTAAAGTTAACGACCATATGCCCGATAACGAAGAAAACAGATTAAAATTAGTTCAATTTATAGCTCAAGAAGTTAAAAAAGATAAAAGAATACCTCATTTCACATATGATGCAGTTATGGAAGTTGTTGAAGAAGCTAAGAGAAGAGCTTCTAGGAAAAATTCATTTACACTTAATTTAAGGGGAATTGGCGGTGTTGTTAGGGGCGCAGGAGATATCGCAGTTCATGAAAATTCTCCTTATGTTAAAGTTGAACATGTAGAAAAGGCTCTTCACTTATCAAGGACATTAGAAGAGCAAGTTGTTCATGAATTTGTTGTTGTTAAAAAAGACTATAGTGTTGTTCGGGCCGAAGGGAATATGATTGGCAGAGTTAATGGTTTAGCAGTTTTTGGAGGAGATCATACGGGCATTGTTTTACCTATTGAAGCCGAGGTCACACCTGCTGCATCAAAAGAAGAAGGCAAAGTTTTTGCAACAGGCAAGCTCGGGGAAATTGCAAAAGAAGCAGTTACTAACATATCTGCAATAATTAAAAAATACTCCGGCAAAAACATCGTTGATAAAGATGTGCATATACAATTCCTTCAATCATATGAAGGGGTTGAAGGAGATTCTGCCTCTATATCAATTGCTGTTGCAGTGATATCTGCAATGGAGGAAATTCCCATTGATCAATCTGTCGCAATGACAGGATCTTTATCTATTAGAGGAGAAGTTTTGCCAGTGGGGGGCATAACTGGAAAGGTTGAAGCTGCCATTGATGCAGGATGTAAAAAAGTCATCATTCCTGAATCTAACAAAGAAGACGCATATCTGTCTAAAAATAAATTGGGCAAGATAAAAATTATTACTGCAAGAACGCTTACTGATGTTTTAAGAGAAGCATTAAAACCGTCCCCTGCGAAAACAAAATTAATAAATAAATTATCAGGAATTAATGATGTTCTATTGAAAAAGAATAATGGAAAAAATAAGTCGGCAAAAACAAAAAACAAACCAAAGTCCCGAACCAAACGCAGAACCAAATCCAAAAAGTAGGTGGTTTTTTGATAGAAAAATGGAAATTCACAAATTATTCAGTAAGTTTTGTTTTAAACAATGGTGAGCCAAAAATATCCAGAAAAAAATACCAAGGAGTCAGTGCGAGAGTTTTTGATAAAAGTTTTGGTTTTGCATCATCTAACAACATGTCTGATAATGATGTTGTTGTTGAAAAAGCAAAAAAACTTGCCAAGTCTGCGACAGGAAATGAAAACTATAAAATTGTAAAAAAACCCAAAGAAAAACATTTCGATTCAATAATGAATGCTCCTGAGTATGATTTCGAACAAATAATGGAACAACTCAAAGAACTTGACAAACCAATAAAAAATTTAAATTCAAGAACTTTAAGGTTGATAAGCAAATTCACAGTTAAGGAATACGAGGATTCAAATGGAAATTCTTTAGTGATGGAAGATATTTTTTCTTATTTCTCAGTTATTGGCGTTGCCAAATCAAGAAGTATTATGGAATCATGGTCTGAAAGAGAAGGTTGGCTTGGAAAAATAAATGAATCTAAACTATCAAAGTTTGCAGATAAGGTTTTAAAAACAAAAGAAAAATCAGAGGCCTTGCTATCTGCAGAACATGCTCCGAAAGGAAAAACAACAGTTGTTTTAGATCCTGAAATGACAGGTCTTTTTACTCATGAGGCAGTAGGTCATGCGTGCGAAGCAGATTATATATTAAACGGTTCATCTGTTCTTATTAAACCTGGGGAAAAAGTTGGAAGTTCTCTTGTCAAAATAACTGATTATCCAGAATATCCTAAATGTTTCGGCAATATAAAATTTGATGATGAGGGTGTTAAATGTAAACCTGTCATTTTAATTGATAAAGGAATTTTAAAAAATTATCTTCATTCGTCTATGACTGCCGGCACACTTGGCAGTGAATTGACAGGAAATGCAAGAATGGAAGACTATGACAGTCCTCCAATTGTTAGGATGAGAAATACAATTCTTGAAGCATCCGATACTAAAAACACATTAAAAGACGATGAAATTTTTGATATAGAAAAAGGAATTTATGTTTATGGGATGCGGGGCGGAGCAGTCAGTCCTATAACAGGTTCTTTTATGTTTGGTGCAAAAGAAGCATATAAAATAGAAAATGGGGAGCTGACAACTCATCTAAGAGATTTGTCTTTAACCGGGAATATCAAGCAAACCCTGCATAATATAGAGGCCGTTGGAAGAAAAATTGGAACAGGTCCCGGATACTGCGGAAAAGAAGGACAAAATGTTAGAGTGAGCGATGGCGGACCAGTAACAAGAGTCAAAGATATGGTGATTGGATGATAAAAGAATACGAAAAAATATTAAAACAGAAACTCCAATCTGGCGAGATTCAAGGATATGAGGTTTACTACAGTGAAAAAAAGTCATTTACCTTAATTTCTGAATTAAATAGAATAAAAAGAAATGAATGGGATTATGATCACGGTGTCGGGATCAGAGTTTTAGTTAAAAACAAAATAGGTTTTTCAAGTGGCCAAAACACAACAGATGCTCAAAAAGTTGTTAATAATGCGATAAGTGTCAGTAAATTTAATCATCCCAATAAAGAATTTAGTTTTTCCCCGAACGCGCAGATCCCAATCACCAAACATTCATCCGTTGATATAAATTCTGAGGATTCAAATTTAAAAAAATTAAAAGAATATATTTCAAACTGTATTTCGACCGAGAATCATTTAATGTCCTCTGCAATGCTGGCATTCCAAAGAAGCAAACTTGTCAATTCAGAAGGTCTCGATGTCGAGGAGCCTTGGGACAGCACAGTTGCACTGTCAACAGACATGAAAAAAAATAGTTCTTCAATATATGATTACTTAGTGTTACCTAATTTCAGTGAAAGATTTTTCGATCTTCCGAAAAAAGTTAAAGAAAAAACAGATTTATCAGATAAAGGAAGTCAGCAATCTTATGATGGTGTAATAATAATTGATACTGAGGCTTTACATTCTTTGTTGGATTTTTATTTGTCATCTGCCGAAGGTGCAAGAAAACATTTTAAAACAACAAAGTTTGAAATTGACCAGCAGGTTGGCGATAAAAAATTAACCATTTTGGATGATCCTTTGGACTCAAGAGCAACTGCACGAGCAAATTATGACGGGGAAGGGGTTGCTTCAAAATCAAAAGAAATTATAACAAATGGAAAACTGAATCTTTTTGCATATAATAGAGAGTATGCTGCACTGGATAACTTGGATCTTGATAAATATCAAGGCTTTTGTGCCAGGGGCAGTTATTCGTCTTCGCCAGGAATAGGTTTTTCAAACATATCCTTAAAACCTGGAAGAGGGAAATTTGAAGATTTTGATAAGGTTGCAGTTGTTGAATCGGTTTTCGGTCTGCATACTGCTAACCCAGTTAGTGGAAAATTTGGTCTGCCCATCAATAATGGATATATTCTAGAAAAAGGCAAAAAAACCGGAATAAAAGATGTCATGCTTTCAGGAAATATTTTTGAGGGTCTGAAAAATATTGTTTCAATAGCTAAAGAGCCCGTAATCAATGATTCTTATATAACTCCTTGGATTGCAGTTGAAGGATGGCATATCGTTTAAACCTTAACCTCTTCAATTTTTTCTTGCAATTCATGGTTATATCTTGCAAATAATGGCAGCAATTCTCCTTTAACAAATTCCTTTACTTGCTCCTCTGCCAAACCGTAACCTTTCCATGTTTCTTCTAAAATACGGTGCATTTCTTTTCTTGATATTCCTATTTTTTTATCTTTGCAAACCAAATTTCCGAAGGGATTTTCCTTGCCCATATGTGTGGATTCTATCGAATTCAATGCATGAACTCTTAGTCTTTCATGTATTTCCTGCCTGTCTTTTCCTTTACTTACAGATTTCATAAGTATTTTTTCAATTGCCATAAAAGGCACCTGTTTTTTGAATTCAGTTTCTAGCGAATCCTTGTAAACAACAAAACCTTTTGAGACATTAATTGATAACAATAAAGAAGCATCGGTTATCATAAACTGTTGGGGGATAATTATTCGTCTAACACATGAATCATCCAAAGTCCTTTCTTCCCATTGTTCTGATGCGGTTTCAAGCATTGTTATAACATTTCCAAAAGACATTCTTGATAAACCTGTTTCTCTCTCATCCCTCATTGGATTTCTTTTATGAGGCATTGCTGACGATCCTTTTTGGCTTTTACCAAATGGTTCACAAACTTGATCCATTCCCTGCATCAATCTTATGTCAGTTGCCATTTTTTTCAATACTGCATTAACATTGGCCAAACTTTCAATAATCATCGCATCTATTACTCGAGGATATGTTTGCCCTACAGTTTTGTAATCGTCATTAAATCCTATTTTGCTGATAAATTTTTGATTTAATTCCTTAGCTTTTTCCATATCATTGCCGCATATTTCTAAATATGATGCCTGCGTTCCAACAGCCCCCTTTAATCCTTTGGCTTTAATCAATTCCTTTTGTAAAAATTCAATATTGTCTAAACACATTTTCAATGGTTCCAGCCACATCGCAATTCGTTTTCCTAAGGTTGTTGGCTGCGCAGCAATAAAATGAGTTCTGCCAACTATTGGTACGCTTTTGTATTCTAAAGCAAGTTGGGACCAGTGATACATTGCGGTGACAATTCTTTTTCTGATTATGTCCAATCCTTTGGAATAAACACTCATCTCAGCATTGTCTGTTATATCACAGCTTGTTGCCCCCAAGTGAATAATTCCTTTTGCATTTGGACACAGTTCTCCAAATGCCAAAACATGAGCCATAACATCATGCCTTATTTCTTTTTCATGATCGTTTGCAGACTGGTAATTAATTTTATCTACAAATTGTTTAAGTTCTTTTACTTGATCTGATGCGACTAAAAGTTCTCCATTTTCATTTTTCAATCCCATTTCACTAGTGCATTCAGCCAGTGCCACCCACATTTTTCTCCACATTGTAAATTTAGTTTTTCTTGAAAACAAATCAATCATTTCATTTGATGCATATCTTGTACTCAAAGGTTCTTTGAATGAACCGAAATAACTGTCATCACTCAAGACATGGAATCCACTTTTTTCTATCTCAATTATTACTTTTGAAACATCTATTTTTTCCACTGATTCTCCTTTTTCAACTCTTTTTAGTAGTTGCAATATTTCCTTCCCGACATTTCCTTCGTCTGACATTTTCTCACCTACAAAATCGTTCAATAGATTATATTATACATTCATATTTATAAACTATTAGTCACATAATATTATTGTGATATTTATGCGAGGAATAGTTAAAACCACGCCCAATTGCAGAAAATGTTTGGGAACAATTTACAGTAAGGTTATTGATTTATCAAGCTTAACGGCAGATCAAAAAGCATGCTCTAAGTTAGAAATAAAAGATGTTCTTGAAAAATACCCTGTTTCAGATACAACCTGCGTTCCAATGTGCGATATCCTTAATCAAAGTATTATGGAAAGAGTATATATATCACATGCAAAAAAACCAACCCCTGCAAGAATAGATCCGTTTTATAAATTAAAAAAACAAAGCAGAGCATTCTCGAAAAAATTAGCAGACGAAATCAAACCTAGGACACCTGAAGAAATGCTGAGAATATCTTTAGCATCCAATGCAATTGATTTAAGCCACTTGACTTTTGAACAGGCAACGGCTAAGTTTCATGAAATACTAGAAATAGGTCCGGCGATTGATGAAACAGCATTAGTTTTGGGCCATATAAAGCGCAAGCCAAAGCTTGTTTTTGTTTCAGATAATGTGGGAGAACTTTATTTTGATAGATTTTTGTTGGATTATATTTTTGAAGAATGGGAAAAAGAAATAACTGTTGTTGTAAGATCAAGTTATGCTTTAAATGACAATTTGCTCGAAGATGTTAATGATGCAGGATTAATCACTGACAACATTATCCAATTCAAAGGATTGGGTTTTTATCAATTGGTTGATGATTTTGAAAATACTGCCATCCTTGCCAAAGGTCAGGCAGCATATCTAACAGTCCCTATTCTCAATGAGCATTCTTTGCACGTTTTAAATATTAAATGCAGACCAATAGCAGATTCATTGGGTTCAAAAGTTGGTAACAGTGCAATTGTTATGTTATAAATAGATTTCTTTTTCAAATCTGGCCCCATAAGTTTTTGTGTATGTTGCAGGTTCAATTGCCAACACCATACCTTTTTCAAAATTTATTTTTGATTTTTTATTTATTCTAGGATATTCGTGAACATCCATTCCTATTGAATGCCCCAAACTGTGTATCATTTTTTCATGTGTATCCACATGATTTTTTATAATTCCTTCGGCCAACGTTGCCAATCTGTTGATTTTCACATTTGGTTTTATTGATTTTTTAATATCATTCCACGCATCTTCTATTCCATCGCTAATTTTATTCATATGAGGGTTAAATCCAATTGTAAATGTGACATCCGAACAATAACCTTCAACCTTTGCCCCAAAATCAATAAGTGCAATATTCTTACATTTTTTATCTTCTGACTGGTGATGAGGAAATGCCGAATTTTCATCATATGCTACAATCGGTTCGAATGACGGGTCTGCCTCCATGTCGTGCAATTCTCTTTTAATCCAATGCGATGCTTCTTCTTCAGTGTATTTTTTCACAATTTTTGGCAATTCTGGGACCAATTCCAAACAAATTTTTTCAGCTTCTTTTATAGCACTTTTTTCCTCAGGGAATTTAATCATTCTCATTTCTTCTATTTCTTTTGAGCAATCTTTGATTTTTTTGCCCTTAAATTTTATCATTAGACTGTGTGAAATATCAAACGGGATATCAAAACTTTTTCCCAACTTCAAAACATCAGCAATCTTCCCCAATTTAACATCTTCCCAGTTATTTTTCATCCTTTGGTATTCCATTTCACTGCAAAACAGTTCTCCGTCTTCTTCCATATCGTTTTTTATAAGGTAACAGCCTGCAGCTTCAAAACCTGTGAAATACTTGAAATGTACTGATTCTGACGGTATAACAATCATTCTTCCACCCCATATTCTGTGCGAATAACTTTTACGATTTCCTCTGCTTTTTTCTTTCCAACGCCTTCAACTTTTATTAGTTCTTTTACATCTGCATTTAAAACCTTTTCAACACTGCCAAAATGCTCCAACAAAGTTACTGCCAACCGCGGTCCGATTTTTGGCAGGGCTTCCACCATTGCTTTTTGATTGTCGGATAAAGTGAAACGTTTTCTTTTTCCCCTAATGCTCAAAGGCCTTTTTTTAGCTATTTGTTCATGTTTTGCAATAGCATAAACCATTTCAGCAGTTGCATCGTGATTTCGTGTGAAAAACAAAGAGCAATGAAAATCCGTAATTATCGTTGCATAGGTTCCCAATATTGAACCGTTTTTCAATCTCAAATAAGGCTCTGTGCCCTCGACAATTATAATTACATTTTCAAAATTTTCTTTCAAATTTGACATTTGCCTAAATAGACGTTGATTCATAATAGATTGTTCAAAATCCTGTCTTGTTTTTCGTTCAATAACTGTTTTTTCAGACGTCAAATAATCTCCAAGCTCAAGCTGTTTAATGATGACATCTGAACCAATAGCTTCAAGTTTTTCAAGAATTTTTTTAGGTTCTCTATGGTCTGCGATAATATTAATAGTTTCCACATTTTTCTTTTGTTAATTAGTTTTTTAAACATTCTTGCCAAATACATTATTGGTGGACATATGAAAGAATATAACAGTGCTTTTTTTAGTTTATACGAAAACCTTTACATTGTTCTCAAACAAGAACTGGGAGAAGAACGGGCTTTGGAATTATTCAGAAAAATCATGGAAAAAGGATTGAAGAAAGCTTATGATTCAATGGGTTTTGAAAAAGGAAATCCAGAGGATTTTGTAAAAGTTTTAAAACAAAGGGATGAAAGTGTTGGTTTGAAAGTTACCTTTCCTGAAGTTACAGATTCTAAAATTATTTACCAATTTCACACGGATCCTTTCCCAAACCTAAAAGGAATTGTCGATCATAAAAAGTTTGATGATACATACATTTCTTTCAAAGTAAAATATTTATTGGGGGAAAAATGGACATATGCACCAACCAAACATATTTGGGATGGAGATGAGCATACTGAATTTATTATAACTAAAGATTAATCCTGCATAAAATCTTTCATCATTTTCCCTTTTGGCATAAACAAGCCACTTGGAATCCTAACTGGCATTTGAAGCTCTTCAGCTATTCTTTCAACTTCTGCCATATCAATTTGCCTGTCCGATTTCAAAACACGAACTGTGCCTCCTGCAGATGTTTCATCAACTGCTTTAAATATAATTTTTTGGTACATTCCGCTTCTTTTCACACGAATGCTTATTTGACTGTCCTTTTCTATTTTTTCCATTATAAAAACCTCCTTCCCATAAATAAAACACTAATAACTATAAACGTCCCCCCGAACAGCAGCGCCATATTGGGATAGTATATTTCTGGAGTGTGTTCAACAAAAGTACTGGATCTGTATATATCATTGCCTTCAAAATAATACACTTGAAGTGAAGAACTGGTATTTTTTTTAGCAGGGCCAAGGTTTTTTCCATTATATGGATACACCTCTCCATTCACAATCCATGTCGGAATTCTTAAAAATATATTGCGACTCAGCACAAACTCATTTCCAAAAACATCATAATATATATGTGTAAAGTTCTTTCCACCAGATTCTGATGTAAAATTTAAATAGTAATAATTAACCCACCTGAAAGAATTATTTGAATAAGTTATTTGGTAAGGAGAAAATTGTTTTTCACTCTGCCCCATTCCTTTATAGGTATGGGGGACCGACGGATTTTCAGGGATTTTTGGATCTCCCCCCGGCGGGGAAAAATCAGTTTGATTAACTACACTGCCCACAACATGCCACAACTCAAACACATCTTCGTACACATCAAACTTTCTCATATAATGGTTTGCCAAAACCTCTTCGTCTAGCTTTGAGTATCCTTTTTGTATTTTTCTATTTGCGAAGACAAGAAATTCAAGTTCGGGATCATTATTTATTTGTTCTCCCAAAATGGGCGTAATATGGAACCATTCAACATCGCCTTGTTCAACAAAATATGATTTCTTTTCAACACGCGCCGGTTTTGAGTCCCATATATATTCACTGTAAGAGGTTCTGACGCATATATCCTCATGGCCAAACCACATATTATAAAACACCCAATAAGATCCAATATCATAAACTCTCATTTTAATATTTCCTCCCAACTCAATATCCAACCATGGTTCCTGTGAATAGGTTCTATCATTATACTTTCTAAATAGAGAGTTGTATTCTGTTTGGTTGAAGGGTACTGGAACAGGATTTATGTAATAATATTCTCTCTGCATACTACATACCGGTTCAATACAACCTGACGGTGGCTCTTCACCTGCCACATCCAACTGCTGCATTTTAACAACACTTCGCAGCGTATCAATATCATAAATTTTATTTGTTTTCTCATAAATATCTCTAATAACATATTCTTTGAAATCCTCATGACTCCCCTCAACTATTTCTTCTAGTTGATTGTTTTTTTCAAAATGGTATTTGCAGAAATTTTGATTTGTTCGGTCCGGACAAATTTTTATAACTCTGTATTCATATGTTAGTCTAACTTCTTTTACAATATCATAATACTGGAATTTCATATGTCCATTATCTAAATACACAGGGTGGGAGCTTCTTTTTCTAAAATTGTTTATTTCATCTTCACAAGGGGATGCGGCCGGCAATGTTACATTTGCAGAGGATATATGATCTTCACCCCATCCCCAGTATATGCGCACTTCTTCATTGTCAGGTATTGATTGTTCATCTATCGAAACATGTGCATATCCTATGACCAAATCAACCCATTTAAACATATCAGAGTAGTTTGGTTCTTCATTTTCAGAAACATCTCTTTTATTTTTACCAAACCCCCACAGACTTCCTATTTTATTATCATTGTGGTTTTTAACTTCCTGAAACTGAGGTTCTATATAAGATTCTTGCTCTGTTTTTGTCCAACCACTCGGTATTGCAAAAAACAAATTTAAAAAAAGTAAAAAGATAAAAATTCTTTCATACATAGTCCTCAAACTCCCCTAATGTCAGAAAAACTACTTTTTGTGCAGTTATTGCCGTTGAGAGTTCAAGATTTATTTTATTGGTATGGGTCATAATGTGTTTAAGCATTTTATTTTTTTGATCTAAACTATCAAAAACAATTACTATTTTTTTATCATGTTTTAAATCATCTAATGTTACGATTTTTTTATCCCCATAAAATACTGCCAGTTCAGAAATTTCTGTTCTTTCTTTGTATTCTTTGAATTTAATACCCCGGGATATCAATATATCGTGCACTTTTCTCTTCAAAACAGCGATCCTTATAGGTAAATTTTGTTTTTCTAAAGGCATATAATAGTCCTCACACCCCTCAACAATATTTTTTTCAATCAAACCATTTAATATTTCTATTAAATTGCCTTCAGTTACATAGACTTCTTCCCCCGGCTCCATATATTTCCTTATACCATACATTATTTCTCTTATATTTAAGGGGAGCGGAGTTTTTTCCCATTCAAATTCTTGATAAATTTTATCAAATATTCCAATCAATTGTTTCTCATTTATTTTTTTAGTTTTTGTTTTCTTTTCCGTGATTTTAGGCACAATTAACCTATAAGTTATTGGTTTCTGTCTTCTGAATAAAACAAAAATAACTACAAATAATAATAATGCCGGGCCCATAACATTCAAATATCTCTCGAGCAATGTTTCTGTCGTGTTATTAAATGAAAATTCCCAATCAGAATGTTCGTAAACAAATTTAATTTTGTGTTCATCTTTTGGAAGATCAATATATGTATATCCTCTTGAAACTTTATAATTTCCATTATATTCGTCATCTATATATACGTCTACCACTCCAGTCAGGGGCTGTCCTTCTATAGAAACATAAAACTTTCCTTCTCCTTCTTTAATTTCGTTAAGAACTGCATAAAGTCCGGAAATATGCAGGTATCCGAGGGCCCACACATTGTTATACTGGTCCCTTAAAGATATAATATACTCTCCCGGATGGAGTTTATTTTGTACGGTTGAACTTGACTCCCAAACTTGTTTTATTCTTATTTCAGATAATTTTTGAGAATCTATAATATGATTATTATGGATAAAGTCAGTATACATTATCAGATGAACGGGTTGCAAATAACTTGATCTAAGTTTCATATTAATATCAATCGGCTCTCCTTTGAGTTTGTTAACATTGTAAAACATTCTGCCTATTAATGGGTATTCAACAACATAATCCTCTATTTGGTATAATGTTTTATTTTCTGCTTGTACTGAGAATATAGTTCTCAAATGGCCCCCAGAATATTTTGCTTTTTCTCCAAAAAAAGTTGCATAGCCAACATTTTCAGTGAATTGATATGTTTTTTGGCTTAAAGGTTCCTGCCATCTATTATATAGGATTGCATCAAATATCTTTCCAGACAATCCACTAACCCTATCTGGGCTTGAGGGCATGTGGAGCATATATCCTATCGGCATTCCATTATCTTTTATAGCAATAGTATTCCACTCACCTTTTTGCACTTCCCACGCATAAGATGATTTTTCCAAACTTCTTTTCTCATATGTTTCAATAAGAGATCCAGAATCATCAATAACATAATCAATGTCCATGCCCACATAAATTATTACATTCCCTTTTCTTATTATTTCATGAATATTTTGGTATATTTTTTGTGGCATTCTTCCAGAGGGTATGACAATAACACTATTTTCAATATTTTCAACTCCCTCTACATAACCAGTTCTAAAATTCAAACCTTCAAAAAAACTAGAATAATACTCAACTTCGCTTTTCATAGTTTCAATGGAGTTTGCCTCCACTCCTCTGCCTGTAACAAAGTAAATTTCTTTCAAAGGTTTGTTTTGGAACCACCATAAATCCACCGAGCTTTGAGTAACATAGGTTATGTTGGTTTTATAAGTTATAAATGGAACATATTCTTCATTATGAGACAGCAAACCCGATTTTTCATACAGTATTTCAATATTTGCTTCGCGTTCTTCAATTCTCTGTTCGCCGGCAGTTCCCAAAATACTTAATATCAGTGTTGAAATCAAAAATAAAACAACAATTCCAACCCCTACATAAATTCCTGTTTTTATTTCCATCAATACACCTTCAATTGCTTTCGTCCTTTAATTCATATTTTGAGTATTTGAAATACTCATCTCCCAAAAATTCAACATAAAAATTTCTTTTTTCACCTGTTGATATGTAATTTCTCAAATCTAATATAAATTCTCCTTCTTTATTTGTTAATACATTAAGTATGTTGTTATGGATTGTAATTTTCAATTGTTTATTTGCCAAAGCCTGAGTTGTATCAATTCTCTGGAGAACAAACAGAAACACAATTCCGTCTTGTGTTTTGGATATAATTTCTGTAGGAATTTTTTTGTTTTCGGGCATCGCAACACCTACAAAAGTTTCAGTTCTAACATGTTTTTCTTCAGTTACTTTTTTTACAACAGGACTTAGGAAAGATAGTACTGCATACACTGTTAAAATAATTCCAAAAATCATCAAAACAAACATCACATTTCCCAGCATCTCTATATTTTCATCGCAAGACCCAAAAAACGGAGTAAAATTATTGCAATAGTTTAAAGGTTCAAAAGGCCATTGTGTTGTACATGATATGTATGCAACATATGCAATTACCAAAAGCGTAAGCCCGCTCAAAAAATAAACTTCTTTACCCATATTCTCACCTTACTTGATCATAAGTCATTTTCCTAAGCCAGTCAATTTTATTTTGATAGAACATTCTTATATCGTCCATTTCAGTCAATATCATAAGTGGCCTTTCCAAGCTTAATCCAAAAGCCAAAACAGGATATCTTCCACAGAGTGTTTCACTAACTTCCGGCCTAAAGATGCCTGCACCTCCCATTTCCACCCACTCCTTTCGCGAAGGGAGGTATACATATATTTCTACGCTTGGTTCAGTATAGGGGAAATAACAGGGAAAAAACTTTACTTCATCAAACCCCAATTTTTTATAAAATTCTTTTAAAGTGCCCAGCAAATCTGAAAATTTCATATCTTCTGAAACAATTATTCCTTCCACTTGGTGAAATTCTGCCAAGTGTTTGTAATCTATTGCCTCATTCCTATATACTTTGCCTATTGCAAAATATTTTTTCGGATCTTTTGTATCTTTTAATTTACTAAGCATTTTGGCGCTTAGAGAAGTTGTATGGCATCGCAAAACTCCTTGTTTGGATACGTCTTCAGACCACCTATAACCCCATCCTTTTTCATGAGATTTTTTAACTTTATTTAATACATCTTTTGGAATGTCGTTATCATTTATCTCAAAATTTTTTTTAATATAAAATGTGTCTGCGAGCTCCCTTGCGGGATGATCTTGGGGCTGGAATAAAGCATCAAACACCCAAAAACTTGATTCTAAAACAGGCCCTTCCATTTCTTGGAATCCCATATCTTTGAATATTTCTCTAATCGTGTGACTCAATCTAGATAAAATATGTCTTTTTCCAGGATACAGAGGTTCGCTTTCAGCAGTAACATTATATTTTCTAAATGGTTTGTTTTTCCATGATTTTGATTTTATTATTTGATCTGTTAAAAGATTTATTCCCCCATATTCAATTTTTCCCAAAATTATTTCATTTCTTATTTTCTCTCCAAAATTACTCAAGGAAAAAGTCAAACTACTTGTTTGTTTTATAAAAATTAATTTTCTGTCTTTGATTTCATCTTTATCGGGTTCATAACTCTCAGGTAGAGAAGAGATTATCGGAACAATTTTCCCATTTTTAATGGTAATCCAATTCTTTCTTTTTGCCCACGGCAGCCCAACAGATTTTTCTATGGGCGTCAATGCGTTAATATCCAATTCTTTATTATCCATTGCTTTTTTAGTTAAATTATATTCTGGAAAACCCTGATTTTTGTATTGTTTATATTCTTCTGTTATTGTTGTAATGTCTCTTTTAATTCTAGTTTCAATTTTTACAAGCCCTTTTTCTTTAAGCCAGCCGACTGCCCTCTTTACAGCATCTGAATTAAGTCCGCTTAATTTTTCTATATTCAAAGAAGTTTGATCTCCAACAGAGATACCATATTTTTTTCCAGGTTCCATTGTTTTAAGAATTATAACTTCATACTTATGGAGTTCCATCTACTCACCTGATTTTCTCTTTACATTTTGTATTGCAATGTATGATACAATTATTATAACACATATCAATACAACTGCCCATCCTTCTGGACCGGTCACCATATTAACAATTTTCTTCTCCCAAAGGCTAAAAAAATTCATCATTTCCTCATCCAATCTGTCTTCTTTCTGAAAAACAATTGAAAACCTAGCCAGGTGAACCTCATTTTCCCATCTGAGTGATCCAACATCATATCTCGGAAGATTCCTTTCTTCTAAAGATGCAGGGAAAGGTCTTACGGCAGTCAACACAATTTCATTTGGGAGTATAAATTCAAGACCGGTGTTGTCCGGGAGAAAAACATCCCCATATTCATTTTTTTCAAATCTTATGGCGTCAGTATTTAGCACGTATTCATTAGTTCTTGGTTTAATTTGTTTGATTATAAAAACACCAGTTGATTGATTTTCAGTTTTTTCTATTCCAATATCATATTCAACAGTTATATATGCTCTGGCCGTTTCACTATATATGCTGTAGATATAAATGTCTGAGGGTGCAATAACCACATTTGATCTGCCTGTCCCGGGATCAACATGGAATGTGGGTGCATCTTTTCCAATTGTTGTCGACCAAAAAGCAAGATCGTTTTTAGTTTCAAATGATCTTAAAATACTTTGATACTGTGTTATAGAATGGTTCCCCTCAATAAAGTATTTATTTTGTTCAATAACATGCGCAGTGCCGTCATTATTAAGATAGACTATAATGTTAAGGTTTTCTCTCTCTATCTTTGCGAAAAATAAACCCATAAATATAAATATACACAGTAAATATATTTTTTTCATGCTTTTCCCCTATCAAATCTCTTAAATTTCTTATACCAGAAACAATTATAAAGGTTGACTATTTAAATTAAAATTCTAATATATGTAATACTAAAAGGAGGTGTATTCAATGATAACCGGTGGAAATATACTATCAGTGGAGGCAAGAAGGTTTTCTCCTGAGGCAACAAAAGGTTTGAAAATCAATATCTCAATAGATGATATAAAAAATGAAGGAAACAATCTAGTCCTCACTTACACATATTCTGCAAAATATGAAGAATCAGTAGGGGAGCTCGTGATTAAAGGAGAACTTGCAGCTGTGGAAGAAAATGCAGCAGACATAAAAAAAGAATGGTCAAAAGATAAAAAATTGCCTGATGAATTTGCAAACATAGTTTTGAACACAATAAACTATACTGCATCTGTAAATGGCACATTTGTAGTCAGACCAGTAAATCTTCCATCACCAATGTTGCCCCCAAGATTTACTATAAATAAAAAGGAAGATGAAAAATAATCCATCAATTTGATGGATTTTTTTATATTTTTTATGCGAATTTTACAATATAGCCGTCTTCAGCAACAGAAGAATTTTTAAAAACTTTTTTGGCTTCTTTTTCAAAATTTTCAGGTGATTTATACCTAGGACTTAAATGAAGCATCATTAATTGTTTGGATTTTGATTGCTTGGCAATTTGTGCGGCTTCTTTCGCAGTTGAATGTTTTCTATCCTGTGCCTGATCTTTATCTTCTTCTAAAAACGCAGCTTCATGAATTAAAATATCTGATTCTTTGCAATATTTCACAGTTTTTTTACTGGGCCTTGTATCTGGGCAATACGAGATTTTAAAACCTCTTTTAGTTTCTGCGACATCAGATAGTTTAACGACTTTACCATTTATTATTATTTTCCCATTTTTTTGTATTTCTGTGAACATCTTTCCTTTCATACCTAATGACTTTGCTTTCTTTTCATTGAATTTTATTTTGTTTTTGCTTTGAAAAACAAACCCGTATGTTTCAATATTATGATCCAGTAAAAATGTTGTTATTGAAAAATTGTTTTGTTTTAAAATTTCACCTTCTCCAAATTCAACCATTTTAACAAATTCAGGTATTTTTACAATAGCTTCAATAAGTTTAATTCCTCCCCTTGGCAGAAATATTTCTAAAGGTTCAGTTCTCCCGCCTAATTTAAGGGTTTGTATCAAACCAAAAACACCAAGGAAATGGTCTAAATGCAAGTGAGATATAAAAATATATTTTACTTTGCCATAATGGATTTTGTAACGCATCATTTGTCTTTGTGTTCCCTCCCCACAATCAAAAAGCATCAAATTGCCATTATAATTAAGTGCAACTGAAGGCATACCTCTATTTTTTGTTGGTGCGCTTCCTCCCGTACCCAAAAAAATCAAACTATTCATTGCCCCACCCCAATCTTACTGCCAATTCCATTATTGCTGCAACATAATTATCTGAGGGATTATAAGCGCGAAGAGATTTTTTTTGTTTAATTGGATCACTATTGTTCCACCCATTTTTAGAAAGCAAATTTGCAACTGATGGGATTACATCTTTAATGTTTTTAAAATCCCTTATTCCGTCCCCATCTCCATCGACCCCGTACAGCTTCCAAGTTGGCGGAAAAAACTGCCCGGGACCTATACAACCTGCATAAGATGAATTCATCTCAAAAGGATCAAGTCCGTCCGTGTAGCATATATACAATAGATCTGCAAGTCCGTTTGTAGCAAAATCTATTCTTTTAGGGTAATGTTCAATTATAGATACAAACGCACTCACAGGATCATATTTGCCTTTTATCAATCCATAACTTGTTTCAATACCTAATATCGCAACAATTATTTCCTTTGGCACTTTATATTTCTCTTCGGCCAATTCCAAGGCTTTTTTTTCCTTTATCAGAAAAAGTTTCCCTCCTACAATCCTTTCAACTGTAACGAGTTTTTCAACATATTCTTCTTCAGTAAGAGTGTTTTCAGGATTTCTTCTAAAAAATCTTCCAATATTCTCATCTATTTTTAATCTTTCATCTATTAAAATCTTCAGCATATATGATCTAAAACCATAAATGTCTTTTATATTCCGGTCCACTAAAACATCTGAAACTGAGGATATAACATTGTCTTTATTCTGAATCCTGACTGTATTCTCTGCACCTATGCTACCCACACCAATCAATATCGCAGATCCAATAATCGCAGATTTTTTGAGTTTTGTCATAGTATCCCTTTTAATATTTTGAGAATAAACCTTTATAAATTCTTTATAGTAAATTTAAACAACTTAAAATCTATGGGGTGAATATTATGGCTGATGTTACAGTTGATTTAAAGATTTCAGTACAAGATATGGATAAACTTGATGAAGTCGCAGAACAAATAAAAAAATTAACAAGAGTTGCGGCTCTCGGATTCCAAGATATGGGTTTTGGAATAAAAGTTATAAGAGCAAAAATTTTGGTTGATGATAAAGTTGAAGGATTTGATGTCATTGAAGAAAAAATAAAAGAAATAGAAGATGTCAGTGAAGTTGATGTATTGGGCATGGATAGAGACAGCTTCTAAAAGTGACAGTTATGCAAATAAATAAAATTATTTTGCAAAATTGGAGATCTCATAAACAAACCAGCTTAGAATTTTCCAAAGGAACGAATGTATTCGTTGGAATAATGGGTAGCGGTAAAAGCAGTGTTTTAGATGCAGTTACTTATGCTTTGTTTGGCCGATTTCCAAAAAACGACAGAAAAGAAGTAAAACTTCCCAACGTTCTAAGATTTGGTTCACAAAAAGGAACAGTTGAATTATGGTTTTCCATATCAAATAAACAGTATAAGATTATTAGGGAAATAGGATCGGATCTGGCAGAAATATATGTTGAAGATTCGGGAAGTTTCAAACTTCTACAAAAAGACAAAAAAAGAGTGACGAGTGTTGCTGAGTCTTTGCTAGGTGTAGATTATTCTGTTTTTATACGCTCAGTATATGCAGAACAGAACAATTTAGATTATTTTTTATCACTTCCCCCTAGTAAAAGAAAAGAAGAACTGGATGATCTCTTAGGCATAAATAAATTTTATAGTGTGTTGTCAAACACATCGAAGATAATTCACAGGGTTGAAATTCGAGTTAAGGATCTGTCCATGAATTACTCTGAAGAAGCAATCGATAATCTAAAAAAAGAGATTACAAGCATAGAACAAAGTTTAGATGAACTGGATAAAAGTATCGCAGTTTTAAACAAAGAAAAAAATTCTTACACAAGCAAACACACCATTTATAAAAAAGAGTTTGATGAAATTGAAAAAAACAGAACTTTGTATGAAAACCTTAATAAAAATTTAATGAATCTCGCAGGAAAAATTGAATCTCTTGAATCTCAAAATAAGAAAAGTGATTTTAGTGAGGAGGAATATAAAAATTTAAAGAATCAAATACTTGATTTGGAAAAAGAAGTTGAAAAATTAAAACAAACTCGTAAAAACTTTTTAGATGTGCTAAACAATTTAATTGAAAAAATATCTGATTTTTCATCTAAACTTTCAAGAGCAAAAGATTTGGAAGAAAAAATAAAGAAAATCAAAGATGAAAATGTCAAGTTGGTGGGAAATTCTTCTTTGCAAGATTTAAAATCTGAATTAAAATCAAAAGAAACACGAATTCAGGATGCGAAAAGTCAGCACATATCTAAAAAAGCAAAAATCGAAGAATTAAAAAAATTGTCAACCGAAATTGATCCGAATATGGCAAAATGCCCATTATGTGGCTCTAATCTCACTGAAGATCATATTTACGCTCTGTTGTCCGAGAGAGAGGTTGAATTAAGCAAATTAAAAAATGAGCTGAACGAATTATCACAAACAACTGATAGTTTATCTTCAGATTCAAATTCTCTAAAAGATAAAATTATGCTGATAGAAAAAAATCTTTCAGTCATTAAAAGTTTGGATTCTGAAAAAATAGATCTTGAAGATTTAAAACAAAATTTAGATACTTTAAACCTTAAAAAGAAAGAAATTTCTCAAGAAATAAGTAATTTGGATAATCAATTATCTACTTTGTTCGAAAAGGAAAAAGAACTATTGTCAAAAGCGAAAGATTTTGAAAACGCAATAAACATATTAAAATCTTTAGATGAGTCATCAAAAAAATATAACGAAATAAAAACTGAAATAACCAATTTAAATTACAATGAAAAAGTGTATATGTCTGCCCATGATAGATTGAAAACAATTGATAAAGAGATAGAAAAAATTGATATTGAACTTAAAGGTTTTAAGAATCTTTCAACTGAAAAAAGATCTGGGCTTGATAATTATAAAAAAGAATTTGATAATTTGACTAAGGTTAAAAAACGTCTTGAAAAATACGGTACAAAAATAACAGAACTAAAAAAATTCAGAAATGCTATGGAGCAAACAATCATCGAGCTTAGAAATTATATCATAAATGCTTTGAACGTTGCTGTTGAAGAATTATGGCCCCATATTTATCCCTATCGAGATTTTGACAGTATAAAAATTCAAATATCTGAGAAGGATTATAATTTAATGATTCATGTCAAAGAACGAGACTGGCTGGAAATAAGTCAAATAGCCTCAGGGGGCGAAAGAATGTGTGCAGCATTAGTTTTTAGAATTGCACTTGCGATAGTTTTAACACCCGAACTCGGTTGGTTAGTTTTGGATGAGCCCACACATAATATGGATTCAGAAGCAGTTGAGTTGATGGCGCTAATGCTTGAAGAAAAAATACCGGGCATAATATCTCAAACTTTTATTATTTCGCACGACGAAACATTACTTAGGAGAAATTATGACAGAGTTTATTTATTTAAAAGAGACAAGGAAAACCGCGAGCCAACAATTGTTGAAAGAATAAATTAATTATATTTTTTCATGATACACGGTTTCATTTTTTGATTTTACTTCAATAATAACGTCTTCAATTCCAACATTCACTATATACTCATTATTTCCATAGGCTTTCATTTGATATTCCTCTCCTTTTTTAGTAATATTGATTTTTTTTATTTCATCAGGATCAAAAGGAATAGGAGTTGATTTTAGGTACATTCCCAAAAGACCAATATACTCTCTAAAGAGCCACTCTCCAGGTTTGTGTGTTGTGCTCGTTTCCCGAGTTTTCATTTCAGTCCTGGGCATTTTATCACCTATATATCATCAATTCTTTTTTTAATGCTAATTTTTGTTTCTTCACCTACATTGGAAGGTTCAATAAATTCTTCATACATACTTCTCAAAAGTTTTTTTGTATTTGTTTTATTTATCTCGGTAGCTTTTTGCAAATGATAGAATGCTTCTTCCTCCTCTTCAGAGAAAATACACACGGCAAACATTCCTATATGCGCCCCTAGATGATTTTCATCTACTCCTAGGACATATCTCAAAGCATCCCTAGCTTCTGTTACTCTATTTAATGCAATAAGGGTATATCCTATAGCATACCACAATCTTTTTTCTTCCCGATTTAAGTTGGCGGCCTCGGAAAAATATCTCAAAGCATCTTCAAACATTTTATTTTTGTATAAAGCGATTCCTTTTGTATACAAAACGATCGCATCTTCATTTTTATATTTCTCAAGACTTTCTGCAGTTTGAAGAGCTTCTTGATTTCTACCAGTTTCAATAAGTTCTGCTGTTTTAGAAACGAGCTGATCTTCGATTTCATCACTCATACTTGGAAGTGGGAGTTAAATATTTAAAAATCTGTCGGACAATAGTTTAGTAGGTGGTGCAATTATGAAATATATTATTATGGGCATATTATTGTTTTGTACAATTATATTAGCAACAGATGTTTGTAGCGATGGAACTGAGATGTATAAGTGTTCGAATGTAAATCCTGGCAAATACTGCACAGGAGGAACATCAGGTCCTGTTTTACAGGATTATGCAAACAATTGTCCGTGCCCTTCAGGATATAATAAAGTTAGAGATTCAACATCTCCCTTGGGCAGATGTGAGCTTGAAGGCGGAACTCCACCAACTCCAACAACACCTTCAACTCCTACAACAAACACAACAACACCTTCAACCCCTACAACAAACACAACAACACCTTCAACTCCTACAACAAACACAACAACACCTTCAACTCCAACAACACCTTCAACCCCGCCTGTCACTTCTGTTCCAGATCCGACATACACTTTTCAACCCATTGTAATTCCGGAATCGCAAGCATGCAGTTTAGGATTTGTGTTATTAATATTATTATTTTTAGCGGCCGTGGTGGTGTAGCCTGGTAGCACAGGGGACTGTGGGAAATTTCTTTAAGAAAGAAGTTTCATCAGGAAAGATGGACTTTATTAAAGAAGAAGTTTGCAGTCATCCCTTAGCCCGAGTTCAAATCTCGGCCTCGGCCCTCATCAATTTGATATAAGCTCATAGCTATCTCATTACTAAAAGCTTTTACTAATTCATCATTTGGAAGAGTTTTAATAATTTTGAGGGCTTCATTTAAAAAAGAAGGATCCCTTTTTTCAACACCTATTAAAAAATTACATTCAGCAGTTAATAAATCTCGTTTATCCATTATCTTAAAAACTTCTAATGCCAAGTATAAATCCCCGGACGAGATTTTATTTCTCCTTATACTGACAAATCTATCAAACAAAGAATCATTTTGATTAATTTTTAAAAGTTCATAACTCATTTTTTCTGCTTCTTGTATCTGAACGTTGCCATCCATTTTATGAATATCTTTTATTTTACGAACATGACTCAATTTAATTTCCTCGCTCCAAATGAGTATTTAAAATGTATTCAAGTGTGTTTTTTGAGGTTTTGTATATATCTGTATTCACCAGTTTGTCTTGTTCTAGATAATCCACAATATGTCCGTATGCTACAATATATAATGAGGGAGAACTTCTAAGTTTTTCTGCATGTCTAATAGCCCTTCTATACAATAAAAGTTTGTCCATTCCCATCATTATTTGTGCAATTCGTAGAGAGTACATAACTGCGTTGATATGGAGTCCGTTTTCTTCTGCAAAAGGAAGAGCCAAAGCAAGTTGATATTTTGTTTCAAAATTAAGTTTATCTTCATGTTGTTTGAACATTCTCTTCAAATCACCAGGCATACCAATAATAACATCATCCCATACGATTTCCATAGTATAATTAATGAACTATAACTTTTATATTGGTTCTGGTTGACTTTTATATATACAATATATTGGTGATACTATGAAAATTGATGTTTTACCCTGGACAGAAAAATACAGGCCAAAAAGTCTTGATGACGTTGTTGGTCAAAAAGAAATAATAAAAGTACTTAAAGCATTCACAAAAAAGAGGAACATGCCCAATCTTCTTTTTACAGGACCCCCTGGCGTAGGCAAGACAACATCCACCCTCGCGCTTGCAAGGGAATTGTATGGTGAAGACTACAAAGAGCATATTTTAGAATTAAACGCGAGTGATGACAGAGGGATAGGAATTGTCCGAGGAAAAATAAAAGAATTTTCAAGAACTGTTGCTTTGCATGAAGTCCCATTCAAAATAGTTTTTTTAGATGAAGCAGATGCTTTAACTTCCGATGCCCAACATGCCTTAAGGAGAACGATGGAAATGTATGCAGATATAACTCGATTTATTTTAAGCTGTAATTATTCATCTAAAATTATTGAACCTCTCCAATCAAGAACCTCTGTTTTTAGATTTAAACCTGTGACGGGAGACGAAATAAAAGATATGTTAAAAACTGTTATCGAAAAAGAAAATCTTGAAGTAGATTCTGAAGCTTTGGATGCTATAATTTATGTCAGTGATGGTGATATGAGGAGAGCAATAAATGTTCTTCAAGGCGCAGCAATGCAGACTGACAAAATAACTGAAAAAACTATTTATGCTATAAGTAGCAGGGCGCGCCCAACTGAAGTACAGGACATTCTAAAATTTGCGATGGGTGGAGAATTCAACAAAGCAAGGAAAAATTTAGATAAGTTGATGGTTGAATATGGCATGGATGGTGAGGATATACTTCTTCAAATGTATTACGAAACAATAAATATGGATATTGGCGATAAAACAAAAGTTAAAATTGTGGATAAAATTGGAGAGTATAATTTCAGAATGGTTGAGGGCGCAAACGAAAGAATACAGTTGGAAGCGTTGCTGGCTCAATTGATGAATTTAGAATAAATTTTTATTCGGCCAATCCCTTCCATTTTACACCTCATTTAAAAACTTAGGTTTTCTAAATTTAATTGGTGATTAGATGAAAAGGATATTTGTTTTTGTAATTATTTTTGCTTTTTTGATTGGATTTGGGTGTGTTGATGACAAAGAAAAAGCAGATTCAATTGGAGCAACACCCCAAGGAATTTCAGATGTTATAGATTCAAATAACAAATTTGCTATTGATATGTACTCGCAAGTTAAAAGTGAGCCTGGAAATATTTTCTTCTCACCTTACAGCATCTCATCTGCTTTTGCAATAGTTTATGGGGGCGGAGATGGACAAACAGCAGATGAAATCAAGCAGGTATTTTATTTCCCAGAAGATACTTCTAAATTAAGGCCTAATTTTGCAGCAATTTACAATGATATTAATTTCGGAGGTTCAGATTATGAATTACAAACAGCAAATGCTTTATGGGTTCAAAACAATTATCCCTTGCTTGAAACTTATACAAAAACAGTTGAAAGTTATTATGGTGGGAAAGCAAATAATGTTGATTTTGTGGGGAATACAGAAGGTTCTCGTCAAGAGATAAACAGTTGGGTCGAACAACAGACCAAAAACAAGATACAAAATTTATTTCCTGCAGGTTCATTGAATCCTTTAAATCGTTTGGTAATAACTAATGCAATCTACTTCAAAGGTACATGGGTCAAACAGTTTAATAAGGACTACACCCGCGATGCAGAGTTTAGAGTTACGCCCACACAAAAAGTTACAGTCTCTATGATGCAATTAACTGGTGAAAATGCAGATTTTGACTACACTGAAACTGACAATATACAAATTCTTCAGATGCCATATGAAGGAGATAAACTTTCAATGTTAATTTTGTTGCCTAAAGATGATGATATATCTCTTGTTGAAAACGAACTTTCAATTGAAAATTTAAATAATTGGAGGAAAAACCTAAAACAAGAAAAAGTTTATGTTTATTTGCCCAAGTTTACATTCACAAAAGAATATAATCTAAATAACCATCTTATAACAATGGGAATGCCCAGTTCATTTGATGCAGGCAAAGCTGACTTTTCAGGAATGACCAACAACAGAGATCTTTTCATAAACAAGGTTGTTCACAAAGCATTTGTTGATGTTAACGAAGAAGGAACAGAAGCAGCGGCGGCGACAGGAATTGCATTTACACTTTCAGCTTCATCTTACCAAGAACATTATGTTTTCAGAGCAGATCATCCATTCATTTTCTTAATTCAAGATACTAATTCAGGAAATATTTTGTTCATAGGGAGAGTAAATAACCCTTCCTCCTAATTTATCAAAAATTTCCATCCTATGCTCGCAACATACGCAACAGCAATGAATCTTATAATTTTCCCACACAAGACAGGTATTAGAAAGTTATGTATTTTCATTTTTGAAGCTCCGGCAATTATTCCACCGACATCAAAAATAGGGTTTGGAATTAAAGCTAAAACAAACAATATTTTCATACCATGTTTTTTCATTAGGTTCTGAAGCCAGTCAAATTTTTTATCGGTTATAAACCTTCCCCCCAAACCTAAAAAATAAGATGTAAGTTCACCCAAAGAACTGCCTACTCCTGCAACCAAACCCAATATTAAGGGATTTAAAGATGTTGCCAAACCTATTACTGCAACCCATCCTGGAGCAGGGAGCAACACAGTTCCGCTTGAAATTAACGATATTACAAAAACTCCAAAATATCCAAAATTCTTAAATTGTTCCACTCTTTCCCGCAGATTATATAGCAATATAATGAGCACTAAACTTAAAACAATTATATACGTCCCTTTCCAAAATTTACTCATCTTCATCCTCGTCATCATCTTCGTCAGGTTTTGAAAGGTCTAATTTGGTATCTATTTTTTCAAAAGGTTGTTCTTTTTGTTTGTGTGAAGATTCTCTTTGATAAGGGGTTAATTTTTCTTTTTTCATTTTTTCAATTATTATTGTTATCAATAATAAAAATTCATCTAAATCCACTTCATATTGAATTGAAAGTTTATAGGTTTTTTCCATGAGTCGCATTAAGGATTTAACAAATTTGATATCAAAGCCAACAGACCCTGATTTATGTTTTTTCAAGTGTTCTCTTATAATCAACAAGGCAAAAGCCAATTTTCTTTGAATATCTTTTATCTCTTGTGTTTTTTCTTTCATTCTTTTCTTATAATCTTCAGCAAGCTCTAATATCGATTCCCAAGGAAGTTCTTCTAAGGTTTCAGCAAATCCCTCTGGAAGTTTTTTACTCATTTTATCTCTATATTTATCTAAAAGATGGTCTTGCAGTAATTTTTCTTCATCAAATTCTTTTTCTTTCAAATCATATTTTTGCATCTAACCACCAAATAAATTTCAGTAATAATGTTTATAACTATTGCTTTTTGGGAAATCAAAGACTAGGACCTTGATTTGCCTAGATTAATTTTTATAATTTACTTCATTATTTTTTCATAACATACAAACCTGAAATTAAAACTAAAACAAACATGGGCAAACAGCAAGTTTCACCAGGGGTTTCTGAATTGCTTCCACCATTTCCATCCATACCAGTATTTTGCCCGTTTTGAGCTGTACCTGTGCCAGAGCAGACAATCTGGTTTACTTTGTTTATGTCTTCAACAGTGTCGCATACATTGTTTCCAAAGTTACCCGATGCACTATACTCAAAATACAAATCTGATCTTGCATTATTTGTTATTATATTATTTTGCAATTCATTATCCGAACCGTCATCTTGAAAATAAAAACCATAATCAGTGTTGTTTTTTATTTGATTGTTATCAATGTAATTGTTTTTTGAACCCCATTCGATAACAATACCATTTTCATTAAACCTAGCAGTATTTCCCGTAATTTGGTTATTGCTCGAACTTGAAATTACAAAACCCACCCCATTATTATTTACTGTGTTGTATTTGACTTCATTTTTATTTGACATTCCATCTAGATAAATGCCAAAAGCATTTCCGTCTGCTTTATTATCCTGGATAATATTATTTTCACAATTATTCAAATAAATGCCGTTGCCACTCCAACTATTATTTATAGTATTTTCTAATATTTGATTATCAGTGCAGTTAAACATAATAATTATACCATTTGAATTGTCATCAAGCTGGTTTTTGATTATCTTGTTATTTGTACAATTAAACTCAAGATAAATTCCTGCATAATTATCAGAAAGGTAATTTTCTCTTATCTCACCATGGTCAGCATCTTTACTAAATGTTATGCCATACTCAAATCCGCTTACTTTGCAGTTTTTCACAACCACTCCATCAAATCCTTCATTTTTTATTCCGATACTGTATGTTTTATCAATACCTTGGATTTTGTAGTTTTGGCAGTCTAAAGTTATATCTTTTCCCAAAATATTTATACAATAAAATTCATCAGTTGATATATCTTCGGTTAATAAATATGTTTCTCCAGCGATTGTTAGATTTTGACAGCTATCAATTGACATGGTTGCAAAACTCAAACTCCCTATAATCAGAAAAATCATCAAAAATTTTTTTTTATTTGTCATTTCCGTATAATCACCCATTTGATTTACATACGACAGTATTATTAATGTTACGTGATGCCTCAGACGCTGTTGGCCTCATCAAACAATCAGAGGTTGTCCATATCATCACAGGCAGTATTATCAAGGGACGACAAGTTTAAAAATTAAAAGGTCATAAATTTGTGTGAAACAGTGAGGTGGTAATGTGAAAAGATGGGTTTTAGGATTGATACTAATCAGTTTTATTTTTATGGGATGTATTGGTGAAGAGCCAGAAGAAGAGATTGATCCTTGCGGAGGATTAATTTGTCCAAATGGCTATTTCCTTTCAGAACAATGCGCTTGTTTACGAGATTTTTCAAAGAATCAAACTTATTCTGTTTCGGACAACTCGACTATAAAAGTTTTTGATAATTCATACAAACTAAAATTAATTCCAGTATTAGATGGTTGTGAAGAACAAGGTTTGATAGTTGATATGATTGGAGATGAAAATTACACATTTGAAGATCAAATGACATTAGAAGGTTCCCAAAACAATGTTCTTTTATCAGGAATATTGAGTTTAAATAATTTTAGTTATGATATTGAAACACACTCAGAAGAATGTGAATACGCGGGCCCTTACACCACTCTAAAAGTTTACCAATCTTTAGATATAGAGGATGAAGTTGAATTAAATGAAGGTAAAACACACAACTTGGAAACTGGAAATTTAAAATTAAATGAAGTAGTTATCAGTGCAGATAAAATCAACGCGTTCGACAAGCAAATTTCTTTAAATCAAGGAGACACAGAAAAAATAGGGGATAGCGATTATACCTTAAAACTTTCAGATGTTGAAATCAAAACTTCAAAAGTTAGAGCGGCCATAAACACTGTAACCAAAGAACAAGGAATGATGGCAACTTTTCCAGGGGATTATGCAGTTGTAGTTAGTAATATTGGATACACTATAAATCCTTCTCCTGTAGCAACAACGGACAGAGTTATGGGTGTGGATGATCAATTTACATCTTCAGACAATTCAATTATAAGTATTAATACAATAAATGCCGTACTCAATGACTGCAATGATACGTGTTCGGTTAATTCTTCTTGGGTTTCAGTGAAAGTCAAACCAAAAGGTACTGGTTCTTTCAAAACTTATATTTTAAATGAAACTGATTATCTAAATGTTTCTGATAAATTAAGAATTCAAATTAGGGACATAGATATAACTGTGGATGCGAATTGTACAAATGGAACAGGTGACTGTACCATAACAAGAAGAAGAGTATCTGTGAGATTTTTGTCTGTTGGTGATGAATGTACCACAACCAACAAAAGAACAACTTTTCAAATCACCTATCCTAATACTGAAACTACATCTGTAACATTAAATGCAGGGGAGGAATATCAACTTTCTTCAGGTCTTGTTTTAACTCTACAAAGTGTTTTACTGGACCTTTCAAATCCTGACTACGGAGGGAATTGTGAAGTTGAAAATGTTAATTCAACATTCTCGTTTTCTCCTCCTGAATACGAATGCCAAATAACTTCAAAAAGAGCAAAAGTAACAGTTGATAGATTTGGTGAAAAAAGTGATTTATGGGTCAATATAAATCAATCTAAAACACTTTTAGGGGCTGATATCAATGTCCATGACATAAGTGCAGATGTTGAACTATCGGGGAGCACATGTCGTGTTTCTAATAAAGCAGCAGTAATCGACGTTTCCAGACCTGTTTACTGCAAAATAAATTCAGAAAGGGCTAGAGTTCAGCCAAATAATGGGGATATAGAGTCTATCAAAAAATTAGATACTTTTAAAGTCGGAGAAAGCGAAATCCAATTATTAAAAGTGGAATATGAATTAGATTCAAGCTGTATTGCAAAAGAAAAATCAGCATTCTTTGAAATCAAATCCCCAAAAGTAAATGAATTTGATATTTACGCAGGAGATAGAAAAGTTGCGGGAATGTTTGATATAAAAGCTGAAGAGATTGAAATGACAACAAAAATCGAAGGAAATTCTTGCAGTTTGATAGACCGCAGGGTTTTTGTTGTGGTTGATACTGATTATGATAGAGTTTCTAAATGGATGCAAATAAATGATGAACTCTTGATAGGTGGCGGAAAAATTATTGTGAAAGATATAAGTGCAGATTATCCTAATGAGCTTGATAGGTGGTGTACTACAAGCAACATAACAGCGGTTTTAGGATGGATGCCACAATGAGGTGAATAATATGAAAGAAATAGTATTGGGTATTATTATATTAGTATTTTTTAGCGGATGCATATGTCCGTTATTTGATGGGGGGGAAGATTCAGATTTGATAATCGCTCCTCCCACTGTTCAAAACACAACTCCCCCTCAAAATAATACTCAACCCCCGATTATAGATGTTGATTTTGAGGAAGATGATGAACCTCAAATTATCGATGAAACTTATGAAGAACCTCCTCTTTCTGATGCACTTCCAACCACTGAAGAAGATATTCTTGTTTGGTTGAGCACACCTACAAAAACAAGCAACTTTATTACAGATGATGAAGAAAGAAATCATAAATGTGTTGATGACACTTTGCTCAGATATGAGAAACTAACTGATGCAACTTATGGGATATGGGATACAAAATATAGGTCTTGTGGAAACAACAAACGCGGAAAATTGTTTTTGTTGTTATATGGGTTGACCGAATCCCCAAATGGAAACAAGAATTGGGAATATGTTAGTCATGATGATGGGAGAGGCATCTATACTTTCAAAAATACAAACAACAGTGTCCAGCTTATGTATCTAGTTAGTGATCATCCCGAAGGGTATGTTGGGACATATTCTGAGCCTTTAAAGTTCATAAATTATTTTGTATCTTCAATATGCAGATTGCCAGAATGTTCTTCAGGTCAACTAAACAGAAATGACGTTAAAACTTTTACAATAAACGGATATGATGCTTACATGTTGCATAATAGCGATTGGTCCGGGATCGAGGCGGCATTTTTTGCTACACCCTGCCAAACAAATTTCTGTAATGAGTATGGTTTGACTTATATCTATTTCAGTATTGGGGGTGAACCCGAAGATGTTTTGACAACTATGCATGAAATCTCAAACAATTTAAAAGTAAATAAAAATTAAAGAGATTTAACAATTTCCTTCAACCATTCTTTTCTTTTTTTATTTTTGAAATACGCACTTGCTATCAAAACTCCCTGAGCCTTAAGCTTGCTCGCAATTCTAACATCTTCTTCAGTTGAAACTCCTGCTCCGCATAAAACAGGAACTTTTGATTTTTTAATGCTGTTAGTTATTATTTCAGGCTGAGCTTTTGAGACTGAAATACCACTTCCAATAAGTTCTGGAGGTTCAATTGCAATATAATCAGGTTTAAGCTTGCTTATTTTTGCAACTTCTGCAGGGTCTTTGGCACAAACAATTGTTAATAATTTATGTTTTTTGCATAAATCTATTGTTTTCTTTAAAACATCGAAATCAAGTCTTTTTTCAGAATGATTGAGCAAAGTTCCTTTAACACCCATATTTTTTAGCATTTCAGGAGCGATATGCCCTGTAAACTGTCCAAGCTCTGCAGGTTCACAGTGCTGGGCCAAAATATTTTTGTGTATTTTAACTGCTTGACTTAGGATGGGCAAAGGGGGTGCAACATAAACATTCCCAAAACCTACTGCATCTTTGATTGGTTTCAAATCATGCGAATAAGTTTTCAAATTTAACACTATAATCTTTTTCATAAATATAAAAATAAAAGAAGAATTTAAAAAGTTTAGTATGCTGGTGGAGGATTATTGGCAACAGGAGAGGGTGTTTCTGGTGGTCCTTGTGGATTTGGATCAATAACATCCCCATGGCGCACTATAACTCTTGCTGCAGGACTCAATAAACTAGGATTTCCTGCTTTATCCACTGCTCTAACAAAATAACTATAAGTTTTTCCGTATTCTAAATCTTCATCAATATAACCTGTGTTTTCGCCTTCAGTTAATCTGATCATATTTTGAGTTGATAAGATTTGTGGATCATTATAACCTTCATTATTTTCACCAGGATTTGGTCGTGATAAAGATTTTGTGTAGTCTAACCTATAGAGAATATATGTTACTCTTTCATTGGATATTCCCCATTCAATTTTAACTTTATTATCTATTCCAATTTGAGTGGCTGTTATATCGTTTACGCCGTCAGGGGAAATTGTATCTAAGACAAGTTCAAAAGTTTTTGTTTGTTTGTCTCCACTCCCATTTTCTAGACTGATAGTTACTTGTTTTTGGCCGTCCCTCCCAATTATTCGTGGCTGTAAGGTTCCATCACATCTTTTATTTTCACAATCGATGTCATAAGTTTTTTTAACCAAATCTCTTATTTCAGTTATTACTATTGTTTTAACATTACTTACATCATAATTAATTGTTATTAGGTTATTGTTAATATAGCCATTGTTTGAATCAATATTTAATTCGTGGATTATAATTTTATTGTTTGTGGTTTTTTTAGTTGTTGAGCCACCACCAGATGAATAACTTGAACCTGTGCTCTGTAAAACAATTATATTGTCTTCTCCTGATGTTGAAGGAGGTCCATACTTGGGTTCTTCATCTTTTTGAGTTGTTGGAGTATTAGGGATCGATGGTTCCTGCAATGCAACTTCACCATTTGTTTGGCCGTTTCCCAATTCTTCACTTTGTGTCAAGGCAATAAAAACACTGTCTTCTATTTTTGCATCGTTGACTGCTCCAATAAAATTCATAACATCTTTTATAAAAGTACCAGAACTCAACAATGCTCCGATAAACAATAACAAAACTATTCCAAAAACTGCTCCCCCTAATAATAACATTGTTTGTTTGGAATTATCTTTATCAACGAATCGTTTGTCGAGTATTTCTTTAACTTTATTTTCTTCTATTTCCTTACTGTCCATAAATATCACCTTTTTCATCGTGTTTATGTTATAGTTTATAACTAAAAATGTTTATAAACCTTATTCTTGCCAATTTTTAACTATACTCCATACTATGTATTAAACAGACTTGTTTTTTAGATATATTTATATTCCTTACATATCTCTAAACCACTATGGACCAAACTTCAGACCAAAACAAGAGACATAAGCATTTCATATTCACAATAATAGTTATCGTTTTATTAATATTTTTAGGAACAATAACCGTTCATTTTCTTGAAAGGTGGTCCATAATTGATTCGCTTTATTGGGCAGTTATGAATGTGACTACAGTCGGGGATTCAACACAAACTCCTTCTGTTTTAACTAAAATTTTTTCAATAATTTACATACCTATAAGTGTTTCAGTTGTTTTTTATAGTATGCTCCAGTTAGCAGCAATAATTTTAAAAATAAATGAAGAGGCTGCGGACAGTATAATAAGAAAAACCAAAAATCTTCAAGGCCATTTGTTTAGGAATGTGAAAAATACTGAAGGGAAATTAAAAAAGATGAAGTATAAGTATAAAGTTTAATCCCCACCTGCCCTGTCCAACTGAGATATTAAATAAACACATATTGGAACGACTATAATTGCAGATCCTAAACCATATATTGGGTCATCTGTGTACAAGTATATTTGATATGCTAAAAACAATCCGAATAATGCACCTACTACGGTTCTTATGCTTTTAATTACGCCGCCCGTGGCCTTTTTTTCATGGCTTATCACATATGCAATAATCATTGTAACCAAACCAAAAATTATGGGCATAATTAAATCATCAGTATTTTGGTACATCCACCACATATACCCTGTTATAATTCCTAGGGCTATGCAAACAAAAGGTTTTACAATTTTTACAATATCCTCTTTAGTACCCATAATTATTAATATAAGAGTTATACTTAAAAGCTTAATCTTTTTATGGGCAGGTTTAAAAATAGATATATGCATAATTTTTCATATGAAATGTAATTCATGTTATTATAAGTTTTTTTTAAATTTTTCCAATCCAACCAAGATGAAGGTAGTCGAAGCTTTGCTAGAAGGTCCTTTAACTGTTGGTCAAATTGTGGAAAAAACAGGAGAAGAGCAAAGCAACATTTCACACCAGCTTAAAAATTTAAGAGACTGTAACATAATAATTTTTAAAAAAGATGGAAAATCAAAAATTTATCATCTAAACAAAAAAACTGTTGAACCTATGTTGGTGCTTGTAAAAAAACATATCAAAACATATTGTTGCGGTTGCAAATACCAGGTTATAGAGGGTTGTTGAAATGAAAAAAAGAAAAGTTTACATGGATAACAGTGCAACAACAATGGTGGACCCAACAGTTGTCAAGGAAATGAAAAAACATATGACGATTTCCTATGGAAATCCCGCATCTTTGCATTATTATGGCGAAAAAGCCAATCAATCTGTTGAATCTTCGAGAAAAATTATTGCAGAATCTATTAATGCAGATAACAATGAAATTTATTTTACATCAGGAGGAACGGAATCTAATAATTGGGTTCTGAAAAGCATCGCATTTCAAAACCTCTCTAAAAGTAAAGATCATATAATAACTTCTAAAATTGAACATAGTAGTGTGGCAAATACTTGTTTATGGCTTCAAGATAATGGATTTAAAATTACATGGCTGAATACGGATTCAGAAGGTTTCGTAGATTTAAAACAATTAAAAGAATCCATAACTCAAAAAACTTCAATAGTTTCAATAATACACGGCAACAATGAAATAGGGACAATCCAAGATTTGAATAGTATTGGAAAATTGTGTGCAGATAATAATGTTTTATTTCATACTGATGCTTGTCAAAGCCATACAAAAACCCATTTAGATGTTGAAAAATACAATGTTGACTTTGTGACACTAAACAGTCATAAAATCCATGGGCCGAAAGGAGTGGGTGCATTATATGCCAAAAAGAATTCTCATATTTCGGTTTGGCAGCATGGTGGGGGGCAGGAATTTGGGAAGAGATCTGGCACGGTTAATGTTCATGGAATTGCAGGTTTTGCAAAAGCAGTTGAACTCGCATCAGATGAAAAACATATTCGATTTATGACTTTTTTACGTGATAAATTAATACGTGGGGTTTTGGATAATATACCTGGTGTCAAACTCAACGGCCCTTTGGGAGACAAAAGACTTTGTAATAATGCAAATTTTTCATTTAGTGATATAGAGGGAGAAGCAATTGGAGGGTATTTAAACGAAAAGGGTATTTTTTCTTCAACGGGTTCTGCATGTTCGGCAAGATCACTTGAACCAAGTCATGTTCTAAAAGCAATTGGCCTTTCTGACGCACAAGCAAACGGTAGTTTAAGGTTGTCATTAAGCAGATTCAACACAAACGAGGATGTGGATTATGTTATAAACATTCTCCCAGAAATCGTAAAAAGACTTAGGAAAATTTCTCCATTTTCAAACGAGGTGATTTAATGTATTCAAAAAAAGTTTTAAACCATTTTCAAAAACCAAAACATTCTGGAAAGCTTAAAGATGCTAATGCAGTTGGTGAAGAAGGCAATATGAAATGCGGAGACGTAATGCATTTTTTCATAAAAATCAAAAACAACAAAATAATTAACGCCCGTTTTCAGACATATGGGTGTATATCTGCAATTGCATCATCAGATATTATATGTGATATGATTAAAGGAAAAGATATCGAATATGCTCTTGCGTTAACTCCTAAAAAAGTTTTGGAAGAAATGGGAGAGGTTCCTCCTTTAAAATTTCATTGTGCTGTTATGGGTCTAAATGCTTTAAAAAACGCAATAAAAAATTATAAAGTTAAGGGAAAAATCAAAAAAAACAAAGGTGATAAAATGAAAGAAAAACAAAACACTGTAAAAAAAATTACAAAAAACACTGTACTTTCAGATGTTTTGAAAATTAAAGGTGCTGAGGAAGTTCTTCAGAAATATGATTTTCCTTGTTTGGGATGTCCTATGATGAAAATGGAAATGGAATCTTTAAGAATTGGTAAAGTATGCGAATCTTACGGAGTAGATGCAAAAAAATTAATAGATGATTTAAACAAACTCACAAACAAATAATTTTTTCAAAGGGGTATGCAACACCAATCCAAACTCTGAAAACATTGGAAAAAAAGGGCATAGGTTTTTAATACTTACTTTGATATTTAGTGCATATTTATTGAGGTGATATAAATGGTTTGTAAAGCAACCAAAAAAGTTGTAAAGAAAAAAGCACCAGCAAAAAAAGCAGCTGTCAAGAAAAAAGTTGTAAAGAAAAAAGCACCAGCAAAAAAAGCAGCTGTCAAGAAAAAAGTTGTAAAGAAAAAAGTTGTAAAGAAAAAATAAATTTATTGAGTATTTAATTTTATTCGTTTGTCTTTTTTTCTTTTTATTTTCATAACAGGAGGTGGATATTATGGAAACTATAGAAAATTTAATGAAAGCTTTTATCGGAGAGAGCATGGCCCGTAATCGATATACTATGTATGCTAAAGTTGCACAAAAAGAAGGCTATGAACAAATAGCAGAACTTTTCTTATTAACTGCTGAAAACGAACGAGAGCATGCAAAATGGAACTATCGCATGATTGGCGACATAAAGAAAAAAACTGGAGAATCATTTGATGATGTTACTGTTGAAGCGTCAGGTCCGACAAACCTCGGCACAACTGCTGAAAACTTAAAGGCGGCGATATCCGGCGAGAACCATGAATATACGATTATGTATCCAGAATTTGCTGATACTGCAGACAAGGAAGGCTTTCCTGAAATTGCAAAAAGGCTTAGGGCGATTGCCAAAGCAGAGGCACATCATGAGGACAGGTACAAAAAGCTTTTAGCTGAAGTGGAAGGCAAAACTGTTTTCAAGAAAGATGAAAAAGTTTTGTGGGTGTGCAGAAAATGTGGTTATGTTCATGAAGGAAATGAACCTCCTGAAGAATGCCCCTCGTGTAGTCATCCCCCAAACTATTTTGAAAGAAAATGTGAAACATATTGAGGTGATTGAATGTTATCAAAAATACCTTTTGATATAGAAAAAATAAGTCCTGAAAATCTTGACAAAGAGATTGTCCGTATTGCATTTATTGCTGAACTTGATGCAATAAATTTATATGAGCAGTTGGCATCACTTACCAAAAATCCAGATCTTAAAAAAGTTCTGCTTGCTGTTGCCAAAGAAGAAAAAGAGCATGTCGGTGAATTTCAAACCTTGCTTTTAAGGTATGACAAAGAGCAGGTCGAAGAATTAAAAGAAGGCAAGGAAGAAGTCGAAGAAATGCTTGGTGATTAAATGGCAGAAAAATTAGAAGTGTATAAGTGTGAAATCTGCGGAAACATTGTTGAGGTTTTGCACGGTGGTGTAGGTCAGCTAGTCTGTTGTGGTCAGCCGATGAATCTGCTTCAGGAAAAAACAGAGGACACTGGTAATGAAAAGCATGTTCCTGTTGTTGAAAAAACAGAAACAGGGTTTAAAGTTATTGTTGGTTCTGTTGAACATCCAATGGAAGAAAACCATTTCATTGAATGGATTGAAGTAATTGCAGATGGCAAAGCTTACAGAAAATTTTTGAAACCAGGTGAAAAACCGGAAGCGGAATTTTGCATTAAAGCAGATAAGATTGAAGCACGAGAATACTGTAATGTTCACGGAATGTGGAAATCTTAACTTTTCTTTTTCTTTTTTATAAATAACTCTTTACTAAACAATTATAAATTTAAAACAACATAAATAAACATATGAAAAATCCAGAATTCCCTTCAAAAGGAATTAGTAAAATCAAAATTAAAGATCTAGATAAAAAAACCCATAAAAAATTAATCTCATTTTGTAATGAATTAGATGATAATATATATCCTGAAAGTACTTTAATAGCAAAAGGAAAATATAAAACTTTACTTGTTTTTGGAAAAATGATAAAAAGAATGAAATATAAGAGTAAAGAAAAAAAAGAAGCAGAAAAAATTATTTTATTATGTGCAAATAGTTTTACAGGAACTGGAAAAAAACTAACACATGAAAATAAACCTGCAACAAAAACTAATTCTTTTATGAGAAATAACTTTCAAAATCTTAATACAAAACCTTTAGAGGATAATAGTATTTTAGAAAGAAAACAAATATTACCAAAAATAAAAAAATTGACCATTTTCAGAGAAGGGTTGTTTTATTTTAATTATGCAATTAAGAGTACTGAGAAGATAAGTAATGAATCTTGGAAAAGTACTGCATTAAGAGATATTGCTAAAGCTCAGGCAGAAGCTGGTATGTTTGAAGATGCTAAAAAAACTTTTGAAGATGCAATTAAGAGTGCTGAGAAGATAAGTGATGAATCTCCGAAAAGTTCTGCATTAAGAGATATTGCTAAAGCTCAGGCAGAAGCTGGTATGTTTGAAGATGCTGAAAAAACTTTTGAAGATGCAATTAAGAGTGCCGAGAAGATAAGTGATGAATCTTGGAAAAGTACTGCATTAAGAGATATTGCTAAAGCTCAGGCAGAAGCTGGTATGTTTGAAGATGCTATTGAGAGTGCTGAGAAGATAAGTAATGAATATTTGAAAAGTTCTGCATTAAGAGAGATTGCTAAAGCTCAGGCAGAAGCTGGTATGTTTGAAGATGCAATTAAGAGTACGGGGAAGATAAGTGATGAAAATGAAAAAAGTTCTGCATTAAGAGAGATTGCTAAAGCTCAGGCAGAAGCTGGTATGTTTGAAGATGCTGAAAAAACTTTTGAAGATGCTATTGAGAGT
>JAHKLX010000007.1 GCA_020854835.1 Microcaldota archaeon | reverse complement strand
TTTGAAGATGCAATTAAGAGTACGGGGAAGATAAGTGATGAAAATGAAAAAAGTTCTGCATTAAGAGAGATTGCTAAAGCTCAGGCAGAAGCTGGTATGTTTGAAGATGCTGAAAAAACTTTTGAAGATGCTATTGAGAGTACGGGGAAGATAAGTATTGAATTTAAGAGAAGTGTTGCATTAAGAGATATTGCTAAAGCTCAGGCAGAAGCTGGTTGTAAAATATTAAATAAAATTGAAAATATAAATGAAATTTTAAATCTAAATATATCTGAAAAAAGCACATTATTGAAATATTCTCTTTTAAATAGGAAAAACGAGATAATACAAACTATTGGTTATTTAACCCCAATTGAAGATTTTGAAAAAATTATTCCCCAATCCCTAAACGAAAAAGAAAAACAAGATTTATTACTTTTATTAGGATATGGAAAAGCAGAATACTTTGAATTAATTTCTGATGAAGATAAATCTAAACTTTTTCAAATGTATAGATCTAGATTTGAAAATTATATAAAAACTAAAGATAAAAATGAATATTTAGCATTTAAATTAATAAATGAAATTTTTAAAAATTCAAATAATAATGAAATAATTGGGTATTACATCCAAACTTCAATGAATTTAAAACCAGATTCTCCAGAATTACCCCGAATATTTAAAACATTATCAGAAATAGAAAGTTTGAAAGGTAATGATATTATTATTCAAATGGTTGGAAACCCAGATTTTAATTATCATTTATCACTCTATTTCATAAACAAAATGATTGAAAACAATTATCTAAATTTAAATAAAGAATATTTTATAGGCACTGAAACTAAAAAAGAATACTATGTAAAGTTATGTAAACTACTAATAAGAGAACTTGGGATAAACCCAGATAATGAAGTAATAAAGTATATTGATGAAAAAAATATCGGAGATTTTAATCAAAAAACAATAAATTTGGATTCAGTAATTCAAGATTTAAAAACTAAAAAAGAAGAATTTACCAGTATTAAAACAAGAGATTCTTTAATAAAAATATTATCTGAAGATGAAGATAAAGCAGTATTATATTACATTTTAAATGGTGGAAAAACTAGATTTGCTTTAGTAAATAATTACAGTTTCAAAAAGTTTTTCCATATTTCAAAAATTGCAAATACCTTAGAATACCATAATGATCCATTAAATGAATTTTTAAATTCTTTGAAAAATAGGGGTATGGGGGAAGAACAAATTAGTATTATTAGAGAAAAATTAATTAAAGGAGAGTTCCCTCTTGGTGAAACATTTAGTAAAAAAGTTAGAATTGATGTTTCTGATTCTGCAAACTTAGAAAGAATAAATTCAGATTTAGCAAACATTTTTGGTTCAGAACAATTAGGTGCAATTCTAAAATATGCATATTATAAATCTTATTTAAAAGAAAAAAACACTGAATTATATGAGGAATTAGAAAGTGTTGCAGGATTAGGCAATCTACCAATACTTCTTAGAAAAATAGAAGAAAAATATCCTGAAATCAAAGAAACGTGTGAAAAAATTTATGATAAAGATTGGAAAAAAATTGGAGAAAAAAAACTTTTAGAATTAAGCATACATGCAATTTTAGATAATGATACCAATGAAGTTGCAGTTAAAAAAGTTTTTGAAGGATTGGAAACTCAAAGAAAAGCACTCATGAGTAGATTTAGACAAATGTATAAATCAGGTTCAATTGATAAAATGCTTAGAAATGAAAAAATTAGGGCAGTTGAAGAAAAAGGGAGAGCTAAACTTATGCGATTTGTTATGGAAGAAATCATTCGAGAAACAGATGATAAATCAAATATGTTATTTGATGAATGGGAAAGCCATTTAGATGCAGTATTTAACGATTTTGAAATATTGCAAAAAAATGCTGATTTTAAAATAAAAACACAAGAAAAAACAGTTAATATTAGATGGTTAAATAAAAAAGATGATTTAGTTGAATGTTTCAGGTTTGCAGATTCTGCTCAATGTTGTTTTAATAGTAAAAATTATACAATGGAGGGACAGAATGTAGGTGCGGCTGATTGGATTGCGAGAATATGGAAAGATCCACTTTCATTTGTTTTTCAAATAGAAGATGAAAAAACAACAGAAAATGAAAAAGTAAATGCAATTGGTTTTGTATTTGGATCATTTGGTTTAGTTAATGGGGAATTAGTTGTAATGTTAAATGGTGTTTATATGCAAGGTAAAACAGATACTGCTGCACAAAGTATTGTAAATCTAATAGAACAGGAATTCAGTATTCCTTTAAATGCGAAACTACAAATTGTAGCTTCAAGACACAATGGAACAATAAATTATGGAGAAGAATATTCAAATAAAAAAATAAAAATTAAACGTTTAAGAGCAATTAAAAGTAAAAATGAAAATAAACCTGAAAGTGTTATTTATGATGATTTAGCACCTGAGCGTGGAGATTTAAACAAAGAATATACAACAGATGAAAATATCTGGCATAAAATATTAAAAAATTAAAAAAGGAATTACCACAAAACCTTAAGAGTTATTATGAAAAAATAAAGCAAAGAAATATAAAATAAAAACAACACTTTTTCATTATGCGAAAGCTTGTTGAAAAGATCGATCTTCTTAAAAGAGGCAAAACAGCTGAAACAGTTAAATCTAGATTGGAGAGTTTCAAAAGTCTTGGGGAAAAAAACAAGGAAGAAATATTCAAAGAGCTTTGCTTCTGCACATTAACAGCCAACTATTCTGCCGAGGGAGGGATAAGAATACAAAAGCAGGTTAATGAGGGATTTGTTTGCCTTCCACAGGCAGAATTGTCAGAAAGATTTAAAGAACTTGGATACCGTTTTCCAAACATCCGTTCACAGTATATCTGCGCGAACAGAAATAAGATAGATGAGTTGTATTCAAACCTGAAAAAACTCAATGACAAGGAAATGAGAGAATGGATTGTGGAGAATATCAAGGGGATTGGGTATAAGGAAGCAAGCCATTTTTTAAGGAATATTGGGTATTTGGATTATGCGATAATTGATTTTCATATCGTTGATATACTTGTAAAAAATAAAATGATTGAAAAACCAAAAAATCTAAACAAGAAAAAATATTTAGAAATTGAAGATGTTTTAAGGAAACTTGCGAAAGCAACAGGTTTGAATTTAGCAGAATTAGATTTGTATTTGTGGTATATGGAAACCGGTAAAATTCTAAAATAGTTTTAGATATGTTTTTAAACATTATTTTTAAAATAAGCTTATGATTCCTGAATCTGAACTAGTTAAAAGCGAAATTTTAATACGGGATTTAGTTCTACCTCCTGATGTCAAGCTTTCAAAACAAAAACAAATTCGTTGGTTGGCTTTAAGTTTGGGTTTGATTTCTCCAGGCGAGTCAAGGACATTAGTTTTAGATGTTCTGGAATCAATTTTAAAAAATATGGATTTCCCATTTACATCTGAGCAGATTGTTGAAGATGTTTGTAAAATTCAAAAAGCAAAAGCCAAAGACGAAATAAAAAAAATTGATAAAGCAACCAGGTATCATCTCACTCGTCTTTTAAAAATAGGTTTAATTGAACGTAAAAAAAGACAATATACCTGGATAAAAGGAAATTTGACCAATGATCCTATTCAATCTTTAAGAAAAAAGATAGATTCAAATTTGGACAGTATTTTTGACAATATGAAAGAAGTTTATGCTTCATATTCTGCAAGCAAAAAATGATTAATCTTCTAAAATATCCAAAACCTCATTTGTTTCTTTATCTATTAAAACAGGTTTTTCATCTTTCATTACAACCGCATATTTTCTTTCCAGGTTTTGGTAATCAATATATTCCTTAAATTTCACAGGTGTCCATCTTTCCATATCTTCTTCAGTTAGATTATCAATTTTTATATTGTTTATGGTTATACAATCTCTGCCTGCGACATCTTCATTGCCGTCTTTTGATCTGTATAATAATTTATCGGCAATATCCAAAGTTCTTTCAAAAGTTCCATTAATTTTTGTTAATCCTGCAGATAAGGTGATATATGTTCTATTTGTGCCACAATCTAAAAAGTATTTATCTACCTCAATTTCTGCTATTCTTCTCCTCATTTCAACAATTGCTTTTTCAGCTTTTTCTACGTCACACATAAACCAAACAATAACTTCGTCACCACCATATCTAAATGCCATTCCATCATATTCTTTGGCAACTAAATTAATTGTTTTATATATTTGTCTTAAAACCATATCTGCATATATGTGACCTTTCTGATCATTAATTTTTTTCAAGTAATCAACATCTAAGAAAGCGATTGTATGTTCACTAATGCAACTTGTTGGAAATATAGTGTTGAAAGGATATGGGACTCTGCCTTCTTTTCCAAAAAACGGAACAATAAATTCCCTTTGTGCTTCTTTTTTCCACAATTCCATCCTCTTATCATAAAGTGCATTCATCGCTATTTCAATATTTGAACCAATAATCTCTCTTAATCTTTCGACCCTATTTTCATTATTTTCAATACCTTCTTTAAATTCGCCCATTATTCTTTGAATTTCTGGTGAATCAATTTCTAAATTGGCAAGCACAGTATGGTCTTTACTAAACTTTCTCTCATTTTCTTTTAAATTTCTAATTTCTCCAGCAATGCTTTTTTCATTATCGACATAATTTTTTACAATACTGCCAGGTTTAACAGAGATATCATCGGGAGGGCTGCACCTAATGCTTTTTGAATTTGGCTTTTCGCCGAATGGATATTTTATTAATCTTTGCATTTTCATGGGTGTCACCTTTATGTTATACTATGTTAATTAATGTGTATTTATGTTTATAAACCTTTGTACACATTATTACAACTTTCCCAACTTTATCAAAGCTCGGTGTATAGTTTCATTTCCCCTATTCTTTTTTTCAAGAGCTTCTTTTATTAGGGATATATTGTCATCGTATATGCCTCTTTCAACTGGAAAAGGTATTCCGTCTTTTCCACCATGGGCGAACGCATATTTCACAGGGTCTTGCCAGTCTGCTTCAGCCCCAAAGATTATTTTTGATGTCAAAGCCAAAGCTCTGATTTTTTTTGGTCCAAAACCCCTAAACATGAGCAATTCCTCATATTTCTCAGGTTGTATTTCATACAGGCTCTTCAATAAATTAATTTCTTTATCTTTGAGAAACTTTTTTAAAATCATATGGTGTTCGGGTAATTCCCTAACGATAATCAATCCATTTTCCCTATTTATTTTGCTCTTTGTTGAAACAAGATTCAACACATTTTCTATTTTTTTATCGCATGAAACTTTTTCTTGTTCGTTGAACCACTCTGGGGGACAAAACCAATGGTATCTTCGTGCCCATTTGCCACCCATTCCCTGTTGGACAATAGAGTATTTACCCTGCTCATTGAAGAAAAAGCAGTGATGATATAAGGAAAAACCGTCTTGAATACAAGAATTATCTATTTTTGCTATCAATTTGCTTGCACCTATCAATTGTTCCGTATCCAAATTTGTGTTTTTACAAAAACTTGCTATATCCTCAGGGGTTTTTATAGAATTTCTTCCTTTTCCTCCTGCGCACCACAAACCAATATTTCCTTTTTGATTTATTTTTTTTAAAGCTTCTTTCAAAGCTCCAGTTGTTGTAGTCGTTAATCCAGAAGAATGCCAATCAAATCCCAAAACACACCCCAAGGCTTGAAACCAGTTTGGATCAGATAGTCTTTTCAAAAACTCTTCTGTTCCTTTTTCATCAACAATATATTTGGTTATTACAGTTGACAATTCAACCATTCGTGTTAACAACCATCTTGGTGCTTTTCCAGGATGTAAGGGCAAATTTACAGCTTTATGCATAAAAAAATTAAAAAATAGTTTAATTTAAATAACTAACAAGAGTAGTTTTCCAATTAAAAAATAAAAAAATAAAAAAGGGAAATTAATAATCTAATTTGCCCCAGAATGTTGCTGTCATAACAGGACCGATTATTGGAATCATTCCTAAAATGCTGATTATTAATGTAACAATGAAATCAACACTTATGATTCTTTTTATGATTGCCATGATAGCAAATCCATCCCCGAATTTTCTTGACATAGCATATTTCATAACTCCTACAAAACCCATTAATGTCAGGAGGATTGATAAAACCATACCAATTAAACCTAAAACCATTCCAATCATAGGATCTAACATTGCTCCCACAATACCGAGAACCATAGTTAAAACAACACCAATGACTATATAGATCAACAATATCACTGTGGTTTTTATTCCTTCAATGAATTGATGGACCCAGTTAAAATCTGGCATTGTCTTTTTCTTGGTTGTTTGAACAACATCTAACATATACCCCATTGCCCAAAAATTAACCAAAGGGATATACATTCCTACAAACATTACTATTGTTTTTACAATATCTTTGATAGATCTGTCAAAACCCTCTTTTATTGTTCCGACTATATCCATTTTACCACCTCATATGAGTATTTATGTATTTGTTCTAACACAGGATAGATTTTTAAATTTTACTTATGAGATTAGAAACATGAAGCAAGTTAAAAAATCTGTTCAAAGAGCCAAATATAACCTGGGTAAAGGGCCACTTTTCATAGGTGCGTTTGTAGTTCTTGCCGTCGCATTTTTAGCAGTTTTATTAATTGTCGGAGTATTATTCTCTGAAGAAATGGATATTAGATTTGGCACCACAAATCCCCTTATCAACAATACAGTTGATGAGGATATAGCAGATGATGATATTGAAGTTGACGATTTTGTAAACGAAACAATAGATGAAGAAGAACCTATTGATATTCATGTTTGTGATATATATACAGATTCGGAATATGATATTTGTATGATGAAAGAAACAAAGGATGTATCCTATTGCAAAGATGATTTTGAATGTGTTTTAGAATATGCAAAAACTTTTAGAGACAACACCGTTTGTGATATGTTTTCATTAGAATATCAAAGCTTATCCTGTAAAGCAATTGCAAATAATAATGGTTTAGTGTGCGAGGATACGAATTTTGATAGAGTATCTGATAGGTGTTACTACCATTTTGTGCTTTACACAAACAATTACGCATACTGTGACATGATAAAAGAAATTAAAAGTTTAAGAATTGATTGTTATTCCTATTCGGCAATCAACGCCAAGGATGTTAAATATTGTGAAAGAACACTTAAATCAGGAGATAAAGATGAATGTTATCTAAGTTTTGTTGATGCAACAGGAGATATATCCATATGCGATAAATTATTTATAAAAGATATAAATTCTTTTACATGTTACTATAATCCTGCAGTAAAATTTGGAAGAATGTCATACTGTGATAATGTAATTACCTCAAAAAGACTAAATTGTTATAATTATGTTCTTCACACTTCTGAAAAAATTGATGTAGAAGATTGTGACAATATTCTAGATTATTCTTGGAGGGACCAGTGTTATATAAAAGCATCTCAACAGGAAAACGATAATACCTACTGCGCGAAAATAAGCTCTGACAGTTCGAAAAGATCGTGTTATTCATTTTTTGAATAATTTGGGTGAGTTTTATGGATGTTAAAGAAGTTTTGAAACAGATTAATACGTATCTTGATAAAAAAGAATTTAAAGAAGCTTTAAAATTCTTGAACGAATGTGGTTTAAACGATCCTGAAATATACAATATGAAAGGAATTGTTTATATGAATTTAAACAACCCTGAAGTTGCTGAAAAAATGTATAGTTCCGCTATTGAAGAATCCAAAAAATTCAACAAACCAACTCCCCACTTTTTTTATTCGAATAAAGCATTCGCTTTAGTGCGTTTAAAAAGATTCCAAGAAGCAATTGAAGCAGTTGAAACTGCAAAAAAAATATCTCCGAACGATGTAAAACTTTTTGATGTTTTGGCAAATATACATATTGCTATGGGAGATTATAAAAAAGCAATGGACGTTGTGGAGGAGGGTTTAAAAATTATGCCTGGCCACCCCCAATTGATTAAAAAAAGAAAGTCAATTGCGGAGGTTATCTCTGATGTCATCGATCCTTTGAAATTTCTTTTGGATTCGGCATCAAAACATCTAAAAAACAAAGAACCAAGAAGTGCATTGGATATATTAAAAGAAGCTCAAAAATTCAAGGAATCCACAGAGCTTTACGACTATTTAACAAGATGTTATTGGGAGCTTGAAAATTATGAAGAGGGATACAAAACAATAACAAAAGCAATTCAACTTTCTGATTCCGACAAAGAAAAAGCAGGTTTTTTATGGATAAAAGCCAAGTTCGCAAATTCAATACAAAAACCTGATGAAGCAGTTAAATTGTGTGAGCAAGCAATCAAACTAAATAAACAACCAAACTATTATTATGATTTATCCATGTATTTGCTAATTCTTAGAAAAACAAAGGATGCGTTAAAGCAAATTGATAATGCAATAAAACACAATCCTTTAAATCCTCATTATCACATTAGAAAAGGAGATATTTTATCACATATGCACAAATTTGACGAAGCCCTAAAACTTTATGAACATGCAATTTCTCTTGACCCTTTAATGGAAATAGCATACAAAAGAAAATTGGCAGTAATCAGTACTAACAAATACAAAATAGGGGAGAAAAAGAAAAATAAAGAGATGTTTGGTTAATCTCTTTTTTTGGTTTGTCGTTTTTTAACTATTTTTTCCTCTTTAGGAGCTTCAGGTTTTTGTTCTGGTTCTTCAACCTTTTTTTCCTCTTCGGGAGGGGTTTCAACAGTTTCTTCATCCTGTACAAATTGTTCATATTCTGAAACTGCATCTAAATCCTCAAAATCTCTTGGTTTGTATTTAAAGTCAGAATATGTTTTAATCATACCTTTTTTCATCATATATTCTCTTGTTAATATGTAGAATACAAGAGCAAGCGATCTTTTTCCTTTATTATTGCAAGGAATAACAACATCAATACCTTTGGTATCGTTCTCAGTGTCTGCCAATGAAATTACAGGTACCTTCATTATATTTGCTTCGCGAATAGCTTCGGCTTCGGCTTTTGGATCGCAAACTAAAAGAATTTCCGGTTCTACAAAATACTTGATCTGAGTATTTGTGAAACTTCCAGGGATAAATCTTTTTGAAATAACTTTCGTTCCCAAAATCAAACTCATTTTGGAAGATGCTGCGTTTGCATATGCCCTAACTGCAGTAACAACAATATCTTTAGGTTCATATTCTGCAAGTTTTTCTGCAGCTTTTCTAAGCTGTTCATCAATTTTAGATATATCCATAACAAATAATCTATCTCTTCTTCTTCTGTAAATGAATTCTTTCATACTGCCATTTTTAAATTTTGTTCCTATATGGCATCCTGCTTCAAGATATTTCTCCTGAGGGAGAAGCAGGTTTGATTTTGTTTCATTTCCAGCGTTGTCGGTTTCTTCAATTTCTTTTTCTGTCATGTTTTCACCTCATGTTCGAGTGGCCAAATACTTGACCCCGTAAATATGGGGCCGCTGGGATTTGAACCCAAATCACCAGCATTTTGTTGTTTTTAAAAAACATCCCCAAGCTGGCATGATGACCAGGTTACACTACGGCCCCATACTCAAGTGCGTTTGTATTTTGATACTAATTCTGTTAGATCAACATATGAAATAAACATTCTCCTACAGCAGTATCTTTTAACTCCAAGTGCATCAAGCGCTTCTTTTTGAGTTTTACCTTCTTTAAGCATTTTTTCATATTCATGATAATCCTGTGCAATGGGACGACCACATGTAAAACATCTAATAGGAAATTCCATTCCAATCACCTGTATGATTTTTGTTTTCTTGCCCTTGCTTTCGGACCCATACATTTTTTAGGTTCAATTCTTCGTGAGTCTTCAACAAACATAAATCTGTCTCTTTCAATAAACATATTTTTTATTGATTCATCTCCTGTGTATTCATATATTGCCCTAGCAACTGATGAACGAACTGCCTGTGCTTGCCCCACAGGCCCTCCTCCCTTGACACTTACAGATATATCTACTTTTGATGCTATATCTGGAACTATTTTAAGGGGTTCATACATTATTTCTTTCAAATATGTGTTTGTTATGGTTTCAATATTTGATTTGTTTATTCTAAAATTGCCTTTTCCTTCTTTGACAACTGCTCTTGCAATTGCTTTTTTACGTTTTCCTCTCTGCATAGCAACTTTTTTCTTGCTTTTAGGGGCAGAACGTTTTTTCTTAGGAGAAGTTGTTTTAGGTTTTTCCGAAGCTTCTTTTTTTGGTTTTTTTGCTTTTTTAACTTCTTTTTTTTGTTCGTTTTTAGTGTCGTCTTTAACTTTTTTAGGACTTTCTTTTTTCTCTGTTTTAGGTTTTTTGTCTTCTTTTTCAACCTCAGTTTTTTTATCTTCAATTTTTTTATCGTCTTTTTCTGTCATAAAAATCACCCTTTAATATGGTACCCCAATGAGCTACAAAGTTTTTCTATAGTTATGCCGTTTTGGCCTTCTTTTATTTGTGCTTTTTCAAGTGTTATTTCTTTATCAGCAAATTTATCTACTAATTCAGGTTTTCCCATATATACTTTCAAGTTTTTAAAAACCAGTCTTCCTCTAGGTTTGCTCCAAGGAAGCATACCTCTTATGATTCTTTTAACTAAAAGGTCTGGTCTTCTGGGCCATTTTGGAGAGTGTTCGGGGTTTTGATGAGATTTCACTGCTCTTCTTTTTACATATTTTTCCAGTATGTTGCTTTTTGTTCCAGTTATAAATAATTTTTCAGAATTATAGACAATAACTTTTTCTCCTTTAAGCAATTCCTTTGCCACGATTGAGGCAAATCTTCCAAGTATATATCCTTCGCCGTTGTATATTTTCATATATATCACCTCAAAATCATAAAATTTCCTTTGACACTAATTTGTCCTTTCTGGTCAACACTTTCTTTTAAATCATAATGTTTGCATCCTGCTTGTTTCATTTTTTGAACTGCAGAATCTGAAACTGAAAAACTCAAAACATCGAATTTGTTTTTTATTGCGCCAGAACCAAGTATTTTTCCAGGCACTACAAAAACAACATCTTTGTGTTTTTTTGAAAGTTTGCTGAGCCTGCTTACATTAATTGAAATTCTTTTTCTCGTTGGAGAAGCCAAAATTTCTCTAACTCTTTTCCATAATGGTTTTTTATTTTTCCTTAAACGATTCAAAGTTTCCAACATATTGGGGTTTTCAAATGATCTTTTCATATTCTACACCTCTATTTTATCTAATTCACTCAAATAATATTCAATTTTAGTTTTAATATTCTCTGATGCGTTTTTCACAATATCATGCGCCATTGGATAATTTTTATATGATTCAACTGTGAACAATATTGATGAAGAGTTGCTGTAATCATATGATACCAACCCTGCCTGGAATTTTTGATGTATTTTTGGTATTCCCATTTTAGCAACACATTCCAATCTTATAGATTGTTTTTCTCTTAGTTGGATTAATGGCATGTTGTCATAAACAGTTTTAATATCTTTTGATTTTGATTTAAGATCTCCTGAAACTGCTTCTCCAGGGCCTTGAACATCCAAAGTGAAAAATATTTCTTCACTTGGTTTAACATCTTTTGGAGTTAATATTGGCACCATACCTATCCTGTGGGCAAGATATTCATCAAACATATAGGAGTTGTTTTCATAAAAAGTTACTTTATCGATTGCCAAAGCAGATACTTGTCCCAGTATATGTCTTCGCAATAGATTTGTTAACCAAACTTCTCCTTTGTTTAATTTGAAAACAAAAAATTCTTCATCATCTTTAATGATTTTAGTTTCCATGATTACACCCTCCTTCCTCTTCTTCCACCAGGTCTTCTTGTAGTGTCTGTCGGGATTGGAGTTACATCTTCAATTCTTTGAATCTTAATGCCAGATCTTGCAAGCTGTCTTATTGCTGCTTGGGCTCCAGATCCAGGACTTTTGGCTTTATGCCCTCCCGGAGCGCGTATTTTCACAATAACTTTGTCAAAGCCTTTTAACTTCAGTGCATCTGCAATTTGTAAAGCTGCTTGCATTGCTGCATAAGGTTTTCCTTCTTCTCTGGCAGATTTAACAATCATTCCACCTGTTGCTTTTGCAAGTGTTTCAGCACCTGTAATGTCTGTTGCGATTATTTTTGTATTATTTTTAGAAGAATAAACATTCAAAATAGCCACATTACTCTTCATTTTCATCACCCTCCTCTATTTTTTCAGCTTCTCCAACAACTTTGGTTTCAGGCTGTTTCAATTCTTCAGGAATATCTTTAGTTTTAATTCCTGCCTTTATATTTATAGGTTTGGTGTAGTTAATGTCAACTTCTTCTTTAATCCCGATCATGTATCCTGGGGATTTAACAATGCTGCCATTAATTTTAATGAATCCATGAGTTATTAACTGTCTGGATTGTTTCATTGTCATCGCCATTCCTTTTTTGTATACTATCGTTTGCAATCTTCTATCTAACATATCCTTAACATCCAAACCCAGAACGTCATCAATCGTTGCATCTTCTTTAATAATTCCAAGTTTTTTCAACCTTTTCATTAGTTCAGATGCATGTTCTTGTGCTCCTTCGCCAAGAACAAGGAATCCTCGAACCTGTCTTCTAATTTTTCTAAGCTGAGTATTTGCTTTCCATAATTCCCTCATATTTTTAAGACCGTATTCATTGATTAAACCTTTTTCTTCATCTATTCTGGATTTGTCCCAAAGCATTTTTGGCCTTTCATATCTTTTTTTCAATTTTCTTGGATCACCCATAATAAATCACCTATTTCTTTCCGCCTTTATCGCCTTTCTTTTTTACGACACCGACTACGCCTCCGCGTCTACCTCTAGATCTGGTTTTTTGCCCCCTAACTTTCCTTTTTCCATAGGAATGTCTGAAACCAACCCAGCTTCTTGAGGATCTTTCTCTTTCAATATCACTTCTAATACTGTATCTCAATTCATTTCCAACAAGATGTTTGTTTTGGTTTGTTTCAACATCGCGTCTTCTATTAATCATCCATTCGGGAACATTATATTTTAAGGGATTATTAACAATTTCTTCAACTCTTTCAATATCTGCTTCGTCCAATTCTCCCAAAGGTTTTGTCCATGGATCAACACCCATTTCCTTTTCAATTGCATATGATATTGCACTTGCATATTGTTCTCCGATACCTTCAATATCTGTTAACGCTCTGCATATCGGATGTACACCATTAACTTCTTTCCCACATACACGAATAATACCTTTGGCTTCTTCAGTTGTAATTTTTCTTATTTCTTTAACTTTAGGTTGTCTATCTTTTTTTTCTTTTTTCTCAGTTTTCTTTTTAGGTTTGCTTGTACCTTTTTTCTTTTTGCTTGCTGCTTGCTTTCCACCTTTTTTAGCTTTTGCCATATTATTTTCACCTCAGTATTTAAACGCCGGGGAAGGGATACTCCCATTTTCCCATTTAAAAGAAAATGTTTTGAACCCTTAAGCCCTTTCGAGCACACGCTGCCTGTTTTTAATTTGTGTTCAACACAAAAATTTCCAGGCGTGCGCGTTACCAGATTCCGCCACCCCGGCGCAGATTAATATATTGTATATAGGATCTTTGCAATAAGCGTCCTCTTTGCTGCTGTTTCCAGCTGTGTGGTCATGAGAACTATAAAACCACACTTCCATGCGGAAGCCCTATATTCAACTTAATTTGTTTGGTAAAGATATGTTTTTAAACATTTCTAATCTTTAATATTCTTTGTTAGCGGCCATAGGCGCGAGGAAACACCCGTTCCCTTCTCGAACACGGAAGTTAAGCTCGTGCACGGTATTGTTTGTACTGCCTTCTTAGGCGGGAAGACGTACTGCTGCTAACATTCCTATTTATCAAAAATCATTTCTTTTTAGATATATCTTTAATTTTTCCAATGCTTTTTTCCTATGAGATATCTTGTTTTTTTCTTCCATGCTCATTTCAGCAAACGTTTTATCATATCCTTCAGGTTGAAAAACAGGATCCCAGCCAAAGCTGCTTTCTCCTCTTGGTTTTTCAGTTATTTTACCTTTTACTTTTCCTGTGAAAACTTTCATTTCTTTGCCATCATAAAAACATATGCTACATTTTGCCACAGCTGTTCTATTATCTTTAATAAGGTTGCAAATTCCCTGTCTTCCGCTAGTTTGCAAAACCCATTTAATCAATGCACCTGGAAAACCATTCAATTCATCTAAATATAATCCGGTGTCTTCAGTTATTACTGTTTTTTTTAAAATTTCAAAAGCTTGTTTGGCCTTTTCTTTAACAACTTCCTCAACCTCAAGTGATTGAATTTCCCTAATTTCCAGATCTGCAGTTTCTATTTTTCTATCAAATATTTTTTTAACCTCATTAACTTTATTTTTATTAGAGGTAACCAAATAAATAATTTCCATTCCAATTCCCCTTTTTAATTAAGATCTAACCTTCTCTTTTATATTTTGGTTTTTTTAGATGTTCATAAGCAGTTATAGTGGAATCCACCTGCCCCATTACAAATTTCAGACTGATCAAAAACAAAAACAAACTTATCATTTTAATGATGTGCCATGGCCATCCAGGTAAAGCCTGGAATAGTTCAAGAACTGGTATAAAAACAACCAAAACCATTGTTAAAGCAAATAAATAATACGAATAATTGAGAGAGATTTTATCATTTGCATTCATTCTTTTTATAAACCAATAAACCAAATACAAACCATAAAGTAAATTTAATAATATGAATCCGTAGTATATTATATTTTCAACATCTCCCAACTCCAATATCATGTTCTTCTAGAGACCTTTTACTTTTATAAATCTTTCTTGAGATTGATGTGTTATGAAATTGGGCGATACTCAAAAAACTGAAGTTGAAAAAATTCTCACCAAGTTTAAAGTGGGGAAAGATGAAAAAAGAAAAGTTATAGATTTTCTCGATTCAAAAAAAGCATTTGTTTTGATAACCTACAATACAAATTATGATTTAAAAGAAGCTGTAAAGTATATGGAACCTGCACTCAGAGAATTACAAGATAAAGGTTATAATATAAAATTTGAAATAAAAGGACTTCTTATCAAAATTGAGTATTTATACCAGATAGATGATGTTCAATTTTTTAATCCAATTGATTCTCCAGATTTGCCAAATCATCTGCAAAACAATATGCAGCATGACCTGAAAAAAAAATTAAAATTAGGAAATTTGATTCTCCAAAGACTACTTCTAAGAATGGACAAAAAACACCCTTTGATTATTTCAATCGGAGAAACTGAATTTGTTAACCAAACAAATTCTTTGCTTTTAGAACCATTGACCGAATGCACTGTTTCTGATAAACAATATGAAAGATTAGTTAAAAATAGTTTAAAAAGAGTTTTCAATTCAAAAAATATATACGAATTTAAAACCGTATGCAAGTCTTTAGTTAATGCTGCGAACGAGAAGAAAAAAACAGATCTTTTCAACAATATATTGTTGTCTATAAGTATGGAAGTTTCAGAGTCCATGCCTTCTTTAAGCGATACAGAAAAAAAGAATGTTATATGGAAATTAAAAAAATTAATGCCTTTTATTTATCAAAAAAACCAAGATGCATTTATTCCTCAACTAAACAATATAATTCAAAAACTAAAAAATTCTGATTCTTATGAAGTTGCTATGGATATTTTAAAGGAAACTGAAGATTCAATACTCAAGAGTGATTAAAATGCAACGTTTCGAAAAAAGAGTTAAAAAAGTTATGAAAACATGCGATGTAGTAATTATGTTGGTTGATAGCAGAATGCCTGATGAAACTCGTTTACCCCAATTAATAAATCTAACAAAAAAAATGAGGAGATATTTGATAACTGTTGCAACCAAAAGCGATTTAATTTCTGAAGAACAGCAAAAAATACTGAGAAATTCAGGCATAATTACTGTTTCATCTAAAAAAAGGTTCGGAAAAGAAGAGCTTTTAGAATTATTGCAAAGCCGTGTGAGGAACAAAAGAATTTATGTTGCCATAGTTGGGTATCCTGATGTTGGAAAGTCCTCCTTAATTAACTATCTTTCAGGATCTAAGAAAGCAAGAGTATCTCCTATTGCCAACACCACGAGGGGACAGCAGTTTATACGCCTCAGTGAAGAGATTCTTTTGGTTGATACCCCTGGCGTATTTGATAAAGATTCATTAACTTCTTTAGCAATTAAAGGGGCGATTTCCCCAGAACAGATCGCAGACGCAGTTCCGGTTATTGTTAAAATAATCAAGAGATTATTAAAAAAAGATGAAATATCAAGATTGGAATATTACAGTTTCAAAACCAAAGAATCTGATATAGAATTAATTGTTGAGGATCTTCTTGAGCATGTTGCCAAAAAAAGAAATCTAAAACTCAAAGGTGGAGAATACAATATTGATGAAGCTGCAAAAATAATAATGAGAGACTATCAACGGGGGGTTTGGTAGCATGTACGAATTAATAATTGAGGGAAGAGTTCAAGGAGTATTTTTTAGGGCCTATGTCAAAGATATCGCAATCAAAATGGACGTCAGAGGATATGTTGAAAACATGTCTGATGGAACCGTGCGTATTATTGGCGATTTAAACGAACAAAATCTTTCAGAATTTATAGATAAAATTTATTCGGCACCCCTGCCAATAAGAACAAACAAAATCTTAATATCAAAAACAAATGAAGAGTATTACGATTCAAAATTCATTATCAAACATTGAATTTTCTATTTTGTTTTCCATTTCTGCGTCATCTATCAGCTTGTTTATTTTATATTTTAAATTTGTTATTTTTGCAATATCTTTTCCAAGGAGGGGGGAGTGTGAATAAGGATTTGGTATGAGGGTTGAAATATCCATGACAAAATCAAAATCCTCTTGAATAGATTGATGATGAAATTTCTTTTTTTCAATTTTTTCAATTTTCTCCGTTACTATATCTAATATGACTTTAGTTATGACTGGATTAATTTTTTTGTTCCAGGAAGATGAAACTATTCTTTCAAATTCCAATACATTGTAGCTGGGTGCAGATTTAATGATTTGAATAAATTCTGTCCCTTCTTCTGTCCCATCCACACCTTCATCTTCATCTTTATTTTTGACTGTTTTATTGAATAAATGTGTAAACAACCAATAACCATCAGTATTCATAAGTTGTATATTAATCTCAAAAGATTTTTAAAATATGGTTATGATAATTCTAAACATGAAGTTTTGGTTTTTGTTTGTTTTTCTAGTATTATCTTATTCTTATGCCCATAACTCTATATCTGGGGGAGAATTTGTTTTTGAAAAAGAATGGACTCTCCAAACAGAGAATGCAAGTCAGGTCCACACGATTGTATTGAAGGTAGCTGAAATACCTTCTAACAATGTTCAAAAAGTCGAAGTTGATTTTAACAGACCGTATTTCATTGAGGATGGATTTTATATTATCCGGGTGACAGATCCTTCTTCAACCGAAAAAATTAAGATGATAGCAAATATCAAAACTGATTATGATAATTGGGATATAAAACACCCAATCCTCAAAAAAGATTATGAAGATTTGGATGCAGAAAGATCTGGTGCTTTAGCAGTCCCTAACCAAGAAATAAAACAATTTTCACAAACTTTTGATCAAGAAAATGTTTTTTCAAGCACTGTTGCAATAACTGAATGGGTGTATAAGAATGTTGAATACGATGAAGAATATACAGAACACAAAATGCCAGCAACATATGTTTTTCATAATAAAAAAGGAACTTGTGATGAATTCTCGCATTTGTCAATTGCAATGTTTCGTTCTATTGGAATACCTTCGCGATTTGTAAAAGGCTATGTTTTCTCAAATAACACATGGGAGTTTCATGCATGGACGGAGTATTATAATCTAGAATATGGCTGGCTCCCTGTTGATCCCACTTTTGGTGAATATATTTATTTGTCCGGCAACAGAATAATTCTTTCATCGTCTGACGAACAAGATGATGCTTTCACAGATTCTGTTTCGGCAGAAGGATATGGTGATTTTGATATAAGTTTTACATCTTCAGTTAATATAGAAAAGATCAAAACAAATGACCGAAAAATTTATTTTGTAGTTTCACACGATGTTACAAAATATGATTCTTATTTTGAAATAAAAATTCTTTTGGAAAACCAAGAAAACAAATTTTATTTTATTCCCACCACTTTGGTTTTGCCAATTGAGGTAGGGGGGCATCAGAAAGGAATAACTGTTCTTGCGCCGTATGAAAAAAAGGTTTTATTGCGAAAAGCAGATATAATGGAATTAAATCAAGGCAATTATAAAGTCCCTTATAATCTAAATATGTTCGGGTTCGAATACAATGGAAATTTCGAAGTTAATAATCACCCCGTCATTTTCAATAATGACGAGTTCATTGTCGGAGAAATGTCAAAATATTGGTGGATATTGCTATTCCCAATTTTATTTATATTGATAAATGCTTTCACAAAATCACGCAAAAAATAATTTTTTAATGAGGGAGAACCCAACATCACTATTTATAAATTTAATCTTTATATTGTTAATCGGTGATTTATGTGAAAGGACAAGGGGCAACAGAATATTTAGTACTATTGGGTGTAGTATTGATAGTAGCTTTAGTTGCTATCGCACTATTGGGTTTTTTCCCAGGACTTAGCAGTGATGCCAAAGAAACACAATCTAGAGCATATTGGGCAGGTACAGCCAGTCCTTTTCAGATAACAGATTTCAGATATTCTGGAACTGATTTGACATTGGTTGTACGAAATTCAAGAACAGAATCTCTTGAAATTGCGAATGTAACTCTCACGCCGGGACCTGGCGGAACACCGGTTGTTTGGACACCATCCAGCAGCGGATCTGTAGGTTCAGGAAACACTGTTACACTAGAAATAGATAACGCACCATCATGCTCTTCAGGCGATTCATTTGAAATGTATGTATCATTTTTATACAATACAAATGATATCACTGGCAACACTCAACGTGGAGAAAAAGCTTTAGTTGGTAAATGCGCATAAATTATTAAATGCGCGTTTTTTTCTTTTTCTTTAATTTTATTTATAAAATATTAATCAAGTACAAGTTAAATATTTTTATCAAGTTTTTCAATTTTAAACTTCAAAGAATATGTTTTTTTCAGTATCTACTGCGATACCTGTTTTTGTGATTTTAAAAGTATATATATCTTCTTTGTGCTCCAGGCCCCTCATTTTAACAATTTCAATAGCCCGGGTTCTGCCCTTTTTCTGCCTTCTATAATAAATATTAACCAATCCGTCAACCATGTATTCTATTCCGATTCTTGATTTTTCATCCAATACGCTGTCCCTTTCAGATGTAACTAGTGTAGTGCATTCCCATTTTTTAAAATTCTCAAACATGCTTATGAGGCCGTTTCTAGCTTCATAAATGTTTTCAAAAAGCAGAGAATATGTGGTTATTGAGTCTATACCTATTCTTTTTACATCCATGGAGGTTATAACATCCCTGAGCATACTTCCCCCCCTTTCAAACAATTTTTTAATTTCATAAGGTTTGTAGGTTAGTATTGTGAAGAGATTTTCTTCTTCTAGCTTTTCCAAATCCCAACCAAATTTTAAATAATGAAAATAAATATCTTCTTTTGTTTCTTCAAAAGATATAAACATTCCAGGATCTTTGTATTTTTTTGCTCCAAAATATAAATACTGCAAAACAAAAGTTGTTTTTCCAGAACCTGGTCCCCCAGTTAAGGCAGTTATGCTTTTTTCTTCAATCCCGCCACCCAGTATTTCATCAAGACCTGGAGTTCCTGTTTTTATAATCTTCCTCTCTTCTGCCATATCCTCACTTTTTATTAATACATTTAAAAATCTTACCTTCGTTTTGATTTTCAGATATATAGTAAGTTCCAATATATTTATCTAGACTTTTAAGCTGCGATTTTACTTTTTCATTGATATCTGAATAAGGTCTGCCGTCAACAAAAACTGTTTTGGGGTATACTTTTTTAACTGAATATTTTATGATATCTTGGTCCAGAACATCCTCTTCAAATATTTTTGGTTTAAATGAAACTTTGTAATCATTGACATACAACAAGTGATTTAATATATCCTTAATTTTTTTATCGTGTTTTGCAATATTGAAAATCTCAGCCATAATTTCATATTCTGTATATTCATATATTTTTTCACTTGTTCCTATTTTGTCAACTACCAATTTAAACAACCTTTGGACAAGGCCATTTCTAATCAAAGCATAACTGCTGAAAACTTGTTCGTGGTCTTTTAATATTACTCTATGGATTTTCATTGCAGTTTTTGCATCACAAGTTATTCCATCATCTATTGCGTTTATTTGATTGATTAGTTTAGAAGGTTTAATTTTCAAGGTTCCGCTATAAAATGTATCTCTAATAAAACAATCAAACAAATCCAAACCCAATATATTCGTCAAGGGTTTTATTGGGCTTTTGAATTTCCCTTCAATAAAATCCAGAATCAATCGAGGAGGGAGAGCTTCATATCTAAGAATATCTGATATTTCTGTTTTCAATATAATATGTTTTGTAAATTCGTGATGTATTGATTTGTTGTTTTTATATCCATAAGCATCTTCAACCGCATGTGAAAAAGGAAGGTGACCTACGTCGTGAAGAAGTGCCGCAACTCTCATCATATGGTTTTCTTTATAGAATTTTGTTGCTAGAGCATAAACTCCAATAGAGTGCTGGTATCTAGTATGTGTTTTGTATGTGTGTGTAAAATCCACTCCTGCGTGATGAATGTATTTCAATCTTTGAAACCAATAAGAATTGATAATTTTACATTCTACTTCTGTGGGTTGTATTTTAAGTTGATACAAAGGCTCAAACAATTTCATTAGGATTTATAATATCTGTTAATTTAAAAAACATTCTCTTTTTGCAAATCGTTCTTTGTTTCGCAAACTAATACAAGTATTTTTAATATTTAACTTGAAAAATATTATATGGCCCAGACTAAAACCAGAGCAGAAACACATGTGTTGGATATCGTGAATCAAAATGACAATATATCATCCACTCTAAAGGATATGGGCATAATTAGAATAACCAAGACTGGTGAAAAAGTTGATTTTCCTAGATTTTCAATGTATTATAAAATTGAGCCGATTATTTACAATCCAAATTTATCAGAACAACAAATTGTCAATTTATTACAGGGATTAGATTTAAACAATATAAAAGCAATATATGATGAGGTTGGAGAGTTTTTATACAAAGATCCCAATACACTTAATCTTACGGACGAACAAAGAGTAAACTTAGATATCTGCATATCATTTATTGAGATTTACGGAATTTCCCCAAATGATGAGTATATAACATATTTGCAACCTGATTTTCTGTTCAACCGAAAAAAAAGATTAGTTTCTGATAAAAAGACAATAGATAGTATAAAAGAAAACATGGATGTTGTAGAATACCCAACTTATAATTTATCATCTTATTATGAAGAAACTCACGAAATCATATCTTATGTTCAGGATTTGGGAATAGTGGATTTTTCAGATAAAACATATTCTTTAAATGGATTTGACAGTGTTGTTATTCCCTCACCTTTTAATTATGTAAATGCTGCAACTTTAATTGGTATAAGTTGTCAAGAAACTAGTCCAAAAGGAACAAAAACAATTATTCTGCCTAAAAATCCCGATAATATCATAAGCGGACAAAGAAATAGAAAAGAAGAAAAAAGAATACCCACAGATTTAGTAAGGGCCAAAATGTTTGAGCTTATGCTCACTGCAGGGTATAATCCCTATACTTGTTTTGCGATTTATGATAAGGAAATTAGTTTTGGACACACACAAGCAATTAAAGCAACCTACGAAGGACTTATTGGCTATGATGGTGCAAAAACACCCAAGTTTGTTGATATGACGCGCAATTCAATATCCAAATTTTTTAATTTTTTTGACAGAAGTGTTTTTTTATCTTTAACTGATGAACAAAAAAACTATTTACAACTGCCTTCAGAATTCAAGGAATGTGTTAATCCAAAAGATCAAATTTTATTTAGTTATTATCTCGCATTGTATAATTTCAAAAAGTTTATGAACATTTATATGAACGAAGACAATATGACAGAAAGAAGCTTTTTTTTCGTGTCTCTTTTTTCAAAAGCTTCAGAGGCAGAAAGATTCAAATTTGTTTCAGCAATGACAGCAGCGTTTCATCATTTAGGGGAGAAATACCCCCGAACTTGTTTTCAAAGAGTGTTGGAAGGTTATTTGCCCTTAAGAGAAAACAACAAAAATTTCCCCAATTCAATAAACACAATTAGTTTGGATGCGCTTACAGATAAATTTATAGATAGGCTTAGGAGCGGTGCAGATGAGCACGCAAGAACATCAATGAATGTTGGAGAAATAGTTTCGCGATGGCAAATTGAAGAAGAATTGGTGTCATCAAATTCTTCTCCGGATGTTTTTTCTTTGCCTGCGCTGGGCGATAAAATTGACAATTTTTTTACCCGCTTGTTCAAAAGAGAAAAAAAAGAGGTTGTTGAATTAGAGCTAGAAAAATCTTCTAAAGAAAAACCAAAAGAAGATATATCTTTTGAATGTAGGTTGGGGACGAAAAGAAATTTAATTGTTCAATCAAACCGAGCAAAAAGTGATATCCAAGGTTATGAAAAAGGAGATGTTGTAGAGTTTTACACTTTTTCTTATCCCCAATGGGCAACCCCTGTATTTTCACTAACTCCTGTTTTGAAAGAATCTAATGAAAATTTAGTTGGAGATATAGAGACTTTCAACAATATAGAAACTCTTACAAGTACTGGGGACCGCGATTCAAAAGATCCAATGAAAACTGCACAAGTTTTTTGGGTTCCTGTTGATTATGTTAGATTCAATGGTCCAGAATTGGGCGAAATAATAATATCTGACAACACACGCGAAAAAACAATAACGGCTTTAGAAGAATTTTGTATTGGTGGAGCATCAAGAGAGAATATGCAAACAATTCAATTAACATCAAACATATTTACTATGTATAAACCCAATGATAGATTACTGATACCCTATTCCTTGTTAAAACCTTCTATAAGAAAAAAAATAGATGCAAATACCAACTAATTCCGAATTAGTATTTTTTTACAATTTTTAATTTTTATCTAGTTTCAATTATCTTTTGTATTTGATCGATATATTTTTGGTTTTCCTTTTTTTCAAAATAAGTTCTACTAGGTTCCAAAGTTTTTATCAACCAATCAGCAACAGCATTTTTCAAATCCAATGGGAAAAGCTCTGCACTTTCGTACATTTTTTTCAGTTCTTCCGCACTTCCAATTTCCAGATCTCCGCCAAACTTCTCAGGTCTTTCAATTTTGAATTTTCCTTCGCGGATAACTGCCATTTCTGCATATTGGAAAATAGGATTGTTTTCCGTGATCTTTTCTGGGGCGTATGCTTTTTTGATTTTTCTTTTAATTTCTTCAGGAGAATCATGAACAAAAATACATGTGTCGGGTTTGCTTTTTGACATTTTCATGTCTATTTGTCCTTCCAATATTTTTGCCTTGTCTGTTGCAGTAACATATTGCTCCATTCTAGTACCAGGACCTTGAAGACCAAACAAGATTTTATGGTGTAAAGCAACTGGCTTTTGTTTGTTTATCTTTGGTGCTACTTCTCTTGCCAGCATATGGACATTTCTTTGATCCATGCCTGCATGAGCGAACTGCACATCCAATTTGAAAATGTCTGCTGCCTGCATTGCAGGATACATTATAAACGAGCAGTCGTTTCCTTCACCTTCCTTTCTCCCCATAACTGTAGTGCATCTAAGCATTCTTTTTATTGAAGTGTTTTTTGATATTTGAATAACTGTTTCCCAGTAATCTTTATCATAAATATCACTTAGTAAAATATATTCGACCTTGTCTTCTGTTAATCCCATAGAAATAAAGGCGTGTTTGAAATAGTTTCCAGCAATATCACGTATAAGATCTAAATCATCACCCATTTTTTTATTTAACCATGTGTGATAATCTGCTAAAACTATAATTGGTTTTACACCTGCTTTCAAAAAATCCTGAATTTTCAAAGCAGTTAGCAAACCTGAACCCAAATGAACCTTGCCAGAAATTTCAAAACCGATATAATGTTTTGGGTTTGAGTAATTTTCAAAAACTTGTTTTAAATCCTCATCCGTAACAATTTCCTGCATTGGTTCTCTTTTAACTAAATCAATTTTACTTTCAATGTCCATAAATTGTTTTTCAAGAGATACGTTTAAATATATTTGTATAATTTAGTTTATCATAAGTGAAAAAGGTGATTTTTATGGATGAAAAACTTGAAAGCATAGGTGTAAGGATACCAAAAATTCTTTTGCCAAAAAAAGAAATTGATTTGAAAAAATGGTCTGTTGTTGCATGCGATCAATACACATCTGAGCCAGAATATTGGGAAAAGGTTAAAGATTTTGTGGGCGATTTGCCTTCAACATTTAATATAATATATCCTGAAGTTTATCTTGAAGAAAACGAAAATAAAAAACAGGAAAGAATCGAAAACATAAACAAAAACATGAAAAATTACTTGGAAAATGTTCTTGAAGAAAAGCAAGGTTTTGTTTATTTGGAAAGAACTGTTAATGGAAAAACAAGAAAAGGATTGATGGTTTGTATTGATTTGGAAAGATATGATTACAACAAAGGAAGCCAAAGTTTAATTAGAGCAACAGAAGGAACTGTTTTGGAAAGACTTCCGCCAAGAATTGAAGTGAGAAAAGATGCGCCTTTAGAACTTCCACACATCATGGTCTTGATAGATGATCCTGAAAGAACAGTTATCGAACCCCTATCTGATAAAAAAAAGGAAAAGATCTATGATTTTGAATTGATGATGGGTGGCGGAGATTTGAAAGGTTATGCTGTTGATGGCGAACAGATAATTGATGCATTATTTTCACTAGCTGACAAAGGAACCTTCACAGAAAAATACTCACTTGAAAAATCAGTTGAGGTTCTTCTTTTTGCAATGGGAGATGGCAATCATTCTTTAGCTACTGCCAAGGCAATATGGGAAGAAGCTAAAAAACAAGGAAAAACCGATGGTTTGGAGAGGTATGCGTTAGTTGAACTGGTTAATGTTCATGACGAAGCACTGGAATTTGAGCCAATCCATAGAGTTGTTTTCAATATCCAAAAACCTATTTTAGAGGAAATGAAAGAATATTTTGGAGATGATTTTCATTATGAAAAATGTTCAAAAGAACATATGATTCAAATGGTTGAAAAAGGCTCTGCAGATCATTTGATTGGGTTTATAGAATCAGGAGAATTTGGAATGATAAAAATAACAAACCCTGCGAATAATTTAGCAGTTGGAACACTTCAGGAATTCTTAGACAAGTTTGTAAAAGAACATGCTGAAAAGATTGATTATGTGCATGGTTCAAAACCCACTTGTGATCTTGGCGCAAAACAAGGAAATTGTGGATTTTATTTACCTTCAATGAAAAAATCCGATTTATTTAAAACGGTCATATTAGATGGTGCACTTCCAAGAAAAACATTTTCAATGGGCGAAGCAGAAGAAAAAAGATTTTATCTAGAATGCAGGAAAATAAAATAATACGTTTAAACCCTTCCAAAGTTAAAAATAACTTAAGTTTGTGGGAGAGGGGTAGATTTGGAAATACTATTCATAAAAATAAAAAAAGGGAATATTCCTAATTTATATTCCTGCTTGTTTTTTCAATTCCTCTGCCATATCTGTGTTTTCCCATGTGAAATCAGCATCATTTCTTCCGAAATGGCCATATGAAGAAGTCTTTCTGTAAATGGGTCTTAAAAGATCTAGTTTTTTTATTATGTCTTTTGGCTTGAAAGAAAAGTTTTTTTCAATCAATTCCTCAATCTTTTCAACAGGTATTTTGTTTGTTTCTCTTGTATCAACAAAAACAGATAATGGTTTTGCTACACCTATAACGTAGGAAATTTGAACTTCACACTGTTCTGCTAAACCTGCTGCAACAATATTTTTTGCAACATATCTCGCCATATATGATCCTGAACGGTCAACTTTTGAAGGATCTTTTCCAGAGAATGCGCCCCCTCCATGATGTCCTCTTCCTCCGTAAGTATCAACTATGATTTTTCTTCCAGTTACTCCAGAATCTGCTGCAGGTCCGCCCAAAACAAATTTTCCAGTCCCATTCACATAAACTAATGTTTTTTCATCAAACCATTTTCCGCAGATTGGTTTTACAACATGTTCTATTATATCGTTTCTAATTTTTTCAGCTGAAACATCTGGATCGTGCTGTGCACCAACCACAACAGTGTGGCACCTTAATGGTTTCGCACCTTCATATTCTATTGTTACCTGTGTTTTTCCATCTGGTCTTAAATATTTCAATGTATTGTTTTTTCTGACTTCTGTTAATTTCATTGCAAGTTTGTGTGCCAAAACAATTGGCAATGGCATTAATTCGGGAGTTTCATTTGTTGCAAACCCAAACATAATTCCTTGGTCTCCTGCACCCTGTTCATGCTCTCCCTCTTCAGTAACCATTTCTGAAATATCTGGAGACTGTTCATGAATAGAGGATAAAACCCCACATGATTGATAATCAAAAAGATATTCGGGTTTTGTATAACCTATTTCTTTTATCGTGTTTCTTGCGATTTGTTGAAATTCTGCATATCCTTTAGTTGTTATTTCTCCCATAACAACTACCAAGCCTGTTGTTACTGCTGTTTCAACAGCGCATCTTGTTTTTGGATCTTGTTTTAAAAGCTCATCTAAAATGGCGTCTGAGATTTGATCACACACTTTGTCAGGATGACCTTCGGTTACAGATTCTGAAGTAAAATAATATTTCTTTGAAGACATATAAATCACCTTTTTATTTTGAGTATATTCATTCACAACATTTTTAAGCATTAACAGTGTTTATACTGGCGTGGGAGATGAAAAGATCAAAGTTTCAGTAGTTATACCTGCATATAACTCTAGGAATATCGAAAATAGAAAACCAAGAGGTAAACATTGATTTTGTTGCTTCTAAACTTGCCGTTTGCCATTTGGGGAATTATTGCACCTGCAGAAAAGTATTGTTCTCCACTGAATTAGGGTAATTGTTTTTTCATTATTTCTATTATCACAACCGCACTAATAGCAATCAAACAAAGTATATTATTCAACAAAACAAAAAAACTGCCCATATATATATCTGTTACAAAGTTCATTTCAATCATTAAACCAACACCGCTCAAAACCAAAATGAAGCTCCCAATTACATTGTTTCTAGTTATCAGATAATTAACCAATAATATATTTAGTGTGTATATGACTGCAGCGGCACTCAAGAAAAGCAAATAAGTTTGAGCTTCAAGATATTTTGTTGTGAACATAATTGAGATAATTAATTCTGGGAAAAGTGCGTATCCTAAAAACATCAAAAACCCAAAACCACCTATGGCTAAAAGAGATTTTTTAATTAAATTTAAATCATCTTTATCTTTTTGGCTTGCGAAATAAGAAAAGAAAACTGCAGTTACGGGCAAGAGAATGTAAATTATAATCCTGGAAAGATTGGAAGCAACTGAATAGAACCCCATTTCCTCACCAACAAATCTATGTGTCAGAATAGTTACCTCTGGTCCAAAAAGCAAATAACTTCCAAAAGCAAGCATCAAAATAGAAACAAAAGAAGCAAAGTATTTTTTATAATCAATATCTAATTTCTTTTCAATCTTCACACTCAAAATCTCTTTTATTTCTTTAAAGGATATAACTCCTAGTATAACCATTCCAGATATTAAGGCAAGCACAGTCGATATAAAAACATTTTCTATAGTGGCAGTTACAAAATAAAGTGTTAAAATCAAAAACAAGAATCTTCCCCCTGTACTGAAAAAGGTTCCAATCCCTGCTTTTACAAATGACTTAACACCTTGCAGGTATGTTGACAGTATGTTTAAAAGAGCAGAAAATATTGTGGCAGCTGCCAAAAACCAAATTATTATATCAGATTCGATATGCAAATAATCAAGAATATACTGTTTCCCCAAAATCAAAATAACTGCAAAAAACAAAGCAACAATTATTTTAACAATAGACAACAAGACCAACACTTGTTTCATATGCTGTTTTTGGTTTTTAGCATGAAACTCACTAATCACTTTAGTAACTAGTTTCCCCATTGATGAAGAAAGCATCATAATGAGCATAAAAACAAACATAACTGCATTCAATATACCATAATCTGTTGGCGAAAGTTCTCTCGCAGCCATCAAATGATAAAAATAAACGAACACATTCCCTAAAAGACTTAATATCGAAAAAATAAATACATTGGACCACATTTTTTTATTGAGTGACTTTGAAATCAACTCAAAAATTCTAACAGAGAACAAAACACTGGTTACACATATGAAAGGCAGTAAAATAAAAAGTATTTTTATGGCAGCTCCCGGGTAAATATAAGGGTTTTTCAGATTAAGGGTATAAAAATAAGCAAAGCCCAAACCCAAAATTCCTGTTATGATTATCAAAGGGACCAAATATTCATTGCTTATTTTCTTAAGAAGTTCATAATTTTTTGATTTTAAAATCCTGGTTTTCATATTTTCTATTTGGAGAGGATGGGTTGTTTTTTTAGATTTAGTTTCTCTTTCTGGTTTCAAATCAAGCTTAGGGATCATCTCTTCCAATTCCAAACTGTTTTTCCTTTTCAATACTTCATTTGCCAGCAACATCACAACTGTAGCGCACAGAGAATAATATGCGCCGATTGCCAGATAATTTGAAAATTCTTTATCTTCTACCAAAGCCAGATTAAATGCAGAAAACACCAACAATACAATTGCTAAAACTCCAAAAAATCTTGGATCAACTTTCAAACAAAAGAAAACTACTGCCAAAATTAAAAAGGGAGCAAGCAATTCTTCAGATGTTAAAAATTGAGATGAACATATAAAAAACAAAATCAAAATTGAGAGTATAGTTAAATCTTTTGTTAAGTTTTCCATTGAATCTCCTTTTTTATACAATAGTTTTCCATTGAATCTCCTTTTTTATACAATAATAAATATTTTAAAGTATCCCTTATTAACAATACTTTATGGATTTTGAATGGTTGGCAAAACATCCTTATACTGATGAGGCTAAAAATACTATAAAAGAGATCAATCCTCAATTTTCAGACGAGCTCCTTCACAAAGCACAGGAAAAATTAATTTATTTATTAATGCGAGAGCCTTCAACTATAAAATATATATCAGACATTCAGGCAAGAGAAGATCTTATTCTTTACCCTGTCATAAGGCTTATAACCTCCCAAATGAATTACAGTTTCTCTAATAGGATATCTCGAACTTTTTCCAAATTGTGGGTTTCAACACTTAAACAAGAAAGCGACGTAGAAAAAGCAATACAGCTTTTAAATCTCAAAATAAAAGACAATAAAATGGCAGTTGCGGATTATCTCGCAGATTTGCCCTATGATCACAAACTTGTAAACAAACCTGTGCAGCAAGGTGTTGTTTATTTATCTGAACAAGATATTTGGGATGTTATTCAAAAACATCTTGAAAGAACTTTTATTGAAACGCTTCCAAAAATCAAAAACGATAAAGCAAAAAAAGCAGCTGAAACTGTTATGGCGAGCATACCTATGAAATCAGAATTCAAAGTTTCAAAAATAACTGATATGGCTCCGTGCATGCAGGAGATAATAGATAAACTAAATAAAGGAGAGAATGTTCCACATATGGCAAGATGGACCATAGCTGTTTATTTAAACAAAGCAGGATGGTCTGAAGATGCACTCATATCTCTATTCTCTCGCACTCCTAATTTTGAGCCAAAGCTTACTACTTATCATATTAATTACATGATAGAAAAAAATTATTCAGTTCCATCTTGTGAATCTTTAAAATCCCAAGGGATATGCGTTGCCGATTGCAGAATTAAATCTCCTGTGAGTTATAGGGGTAAGAAAAAATGAATGAAAAATCACAGCAATATTTAAAGCATATGATAAAACAATATTATGATTCAGTTAGTGTTAATCCTCGAGATATTGGTGCCAGAGAAGTAGGATATGGAACTTTAGAGCAGAAAATAGCAGTAAGACATCTAGGGTTTAAAAACAATCAAGAATTCAATGATTTTTTAAGGAACACAGTTCCGTTTTATGTTTCTGCATCATCTGCATATTATGACAAACCGGACGCAAGACCTATGGCCAGCAAGGTTTGGCAGGGTGCAGATCTGGTTTTTGATTTGGATCTCCATCCTGAAGAATGGGATCCAAAAAACCAGTACAAAGAATATCATAGCTTAATGCATCCGCTTGCTTTTGAAAAGGTTAAAGAAATCGCATTGAAATTGGTAGATGACTTTCTAATACCTGATTTTGGATTCAACAAAGATAATATTTCAATAAACTTTTCTGGAAACCGAGGATACCACATAAGAGTTTATGACAATTCGGTTAAAAATCTTTCTTCTAAGGAACGACGTGAGATTGTTGATTATATAGCAGGCAGAGGATTGAAATTTGAAAATTTCTTTGAAATCCAACAAAAACAAATCCATGAGTTGGGCCGTCCAATAACAATAATTTCTAAAGGTCCTCGGCCTGATGATTTTGGATGGGCAGGAAGAATAGCTCGTATTTTAATGAAGCAGGATCACAAATCAGATATACTGCCCAAGGAATTAAGGTCAAAACCAAAGCTTGAAAAATTTAAACAGGGTGTTGAAGAAGGTCATTGGGACAAAGTAAAGGTTGCTAAAAAAGAAGAGGTTTGGAAAGATCTTGTTAATTATAGTGCAGTCATGGTTGGCGAGCCAACTGATGTCAATGTTACAATTGACACAACCAAGGTTTTACGAATTCCTGACACCATTCACAGTGGCAGTTCTTTGTGTGCTAAGGAGTTTGATTATAAGTTTATTGACAAGTTCGATCCGTTAATACACGCAGTAGCGTTCACTGACAGCGAAAACGTTAAAGTAAATATACTTAAAAAGGTTCCTGTATTTAATATAAAAGGAACTAACTATGATGAATTAAATATGGGGGAAGCAGAGCTTCCTATTTGTTATGGATTATATCTAATGTGTAAGGGATATGCTGAAATCGTAAGCTGAAGGAAAGATGTTATATGGTGAATCAAATTATAAATAATACTATTAATTGTAATAAATGGAGTATTATGGCATACTTCAAACAATTCAAAACAGTATGTGTGGAATTGACGAAATTTAAACTTTTATTTATAAACAAAAGTTTAACAAACTTGGAAAAGTTTATAAATCTTACGCAAGAAGTCCCATTAACAAACGGATTTAATCATCTGTTTGAATATAAAAGAAGAGCCCCCCTTTAGCCTATTATGCTTCATAGGGGGCAAAGATTTGAGGTGATGTATGTGAAAAGCATGAATGTAAAAAAAATCGCTGCTGTTGCCGGCGCTGCATTGTTAGCAGTATCTGGCGTAGCTATGGCAGCATTGACTTTTGGTACTACTCCATTAGTAGATGATACAGGAGCACCAAGAGTAAGTGTTGTTGTTGGTACAAATGCAGCAGCATCTGACGGCGTAGCAGCTGCAAGAATCGCAGCAAGAATCGCAAGCGCAACATATCAAACCAAGACTTATACACCAACAGTCTCTGGCGGAACATGTGCTGCAGCAGGCGAAGGCGAAGCAGTCGGCGGTGAGTGCGACGTAATTGACAAATGGGTAACATTGAAATTTACAGCCCCAGGCTTGTCAGGAGCGTATGAATTTGAAGCAAATATCCACGATTATTTAGACAACTATTTAACTAACAGAGTTGACAATCAAACAGAAGATATGTTCGATTTTGAAGATGGCGATGAGAGATGGGAATATGCAAATCCTTGGACAGATGGAAGTGACACATTTGTTAGCAACAATCATTTAGATGAAGAAGCTATCTTGAGAATTGATGGTGTTGCATTCTCTCCATTCAGAGATTATACAATTTCCTATCCTGCATCAAGAGCATCAAAGACTTACACACAAAAAACTGCAGCATATGTTGTGGGAAGCACAGAATTCGACACATCTGAATATGAATTAATCACTGTGATAGATTCTTTGGCATATGGTGTACATTTCTATGGTACTGATTATGGTATCCCTGTTTGTGCAGCAAATCCTGTTAATGACGACTGGACTGGCTGTCCTGCTGGCAAAGACAAAACTGGAGAAAAAAGAGTTAAAATTGAAGTTTTAGGTGAAGAATGGATAATCACAAAAATGGTTGCTCCTGAAGTCGGCTCTTCAATCGCCCAATGCAATCTAACACAAAATGAATTTAGATGCTCTGGCGGTTCAGTTACTTTGGCAAAAGAATCAGACAGAAAAATCATGCAATTAGGCGACACAATCGGTTTAAGTGCAGGTTATGAACTTAAATTGACAGATATCGGTGTTGCTGAAACAGCAGGTAACTGCCATGCAGCTTTGTTTGATATTGTTGACTCAACAACAGGCGAACCTCTCGAATACCAAGATGCAAACATCAAGAAAATCTTCCCAAGCGATTGTGATGGCCCAAGCGATTGTGTTGGTTGTTTTGATGGCATTGAAGAATGGGACGTTCCTGGTACTGATGATACAACCAGAGTAAAAGTCTATCATACAACCTATGGTTATGAATTGTTCCAAAGATGGGCAGAAGTTTCCATTTTAGCAGAATTATGGAAATTACAAGATAACAAAATATTGCATACTACAAATGACAACAAAGAATGGACAGCTGCACTTATTTGGAAAAACAAAGACGCAACAGAAGACAGATCTGATCCTGATTCATTGAGAAGCATTATCTTCTATTCAACTAAATATGGTAGAAACGATATTGAGTTGTATGAAGGTGACACAGTACCTCTTCTTTATGAGGACAAAAACCAAGTATATGCTTTGACCTACCATGGATTAGACTTAACTGCTGATGACTATGAACCATTAACATTCTCTTACAAAAGCAATGTTAGATCATTCAATTTCTGTGACGACAGTAGACCAAATGCCAAAACAGTTTCAGGTTTCTACATTGAATCTGGAACATCCAGTCAGAGACTATTAGGAAAAGTTGCAGTTGATGAATATACAGGCCATTTAAGCAATGGTGCAACAACCGCAACAAACAAAATCTTTGTAGTTACTGGTGGAGAAAACATTACAGATGCAAATCTCGAATCAACTGAAAACGCAGGCCGTATCGGTGAAATCTACATGTGGTATGAAACCAGCTCACAAAGTTGCTGGAGATATTACTCACCTGGTGAAAATCACACTGATACAGATGTAGTAGTTGAAATTCCCTACAAAACTGCAGGCTCTGATGGAATGATCACATTGGCATTCGATGATTTTGAATTGAGTGGCGGAGATGTCACTGATCCAATGGATTACGTACTCATCAACGTAACTGAAAACGCTGGTAAAGTTATCAACGACAATGCAATGGATATTTTATCATTTGCTTTCAATGTTTCTGATGAAGAATTCGGCCCAACATGGGACGACATTGATGATGATGAAATAATCTACTATGCAGTACACAACGATGATGGCGTAGCACCATTAGCAGCAAGAACAGTTAATGAAGGATCATTCGGCCAAGGTGAATTAATCACTGACAGAGGCTCTGAAATAAAAACCTTTACAAGAACTGGTTCTGATGTTGTTTTCGACATTGCAAAACGTGTCGGTATGATGCAATTCAGTTTCTCAACATTAGAAGGCGCAGCTGATCCTCACTCAACACAAGAAACTTTGAGAGAAGGAGAAAGCACAGTCAAAGGCGGCGTTACAATCGAAGTTGTTGAAATTGACCAAATCTTAACATCATGCGGCGTAGGAACTGGCGGTGCAGCAAACTGTGTATTCCAAAATGATGCAGTTGCTACAATTAACGGACAATCAACTTTAACCGTTAAACAAGCTGTTCCAGGTGCAGTCAATCCAAACAATTTGATTGTCATGGATTCAAACGCAGGCTCTGCAAGTGTTATCTCAGTTGGTGGTCCAGTAGTCAATACTGTAACCCAACAACTCTTAACTGGCGTAACTTATGACTTCGACAAAGCACCAGTAATCATGGAAGTTGAAGGCACAAGTAGCATAGTTGTCGCTGGTAAAGAAGCTGCAGATACACTCCAAGCTGCAAATGATTTCATAAGCCAATTAGTAGAGAATTAAATTTTCTCTCTTTTTTTCTTTTTTTTATTTTTTATAAATTTTTTAATTAGCGTGAGCATTAATTATAAATATCTTACTAAAAAAGAATAAATTTTTGGCAAATATTTACACTAGTTATATTGCAGGATTTAAACACTTCCAATATACTCACTTTATTTATTAATATTAGATACTAATTTGTTTGTTAATTTTTTTTACACTAAACACAATCAGAATTTAATATGCGAATATCACAAATCTTTCATATCCCCAAAATAATCTTTGAATTTTTTTGTTGTGAATAATTTTGAGCTTCTACCATCTGGCTCTTCTTTTACAAAACCTTTTTCTTCCAAGGATTTTATTTTTTCATAAACTGGGCCAAGCCTCTTAACTACGGTTGATTTCAATATTCCTTTATGTTTTGCAATATATCCTAAAACCCGAGTTTCACCTTTTGTTATTTCAGTTTCCAAAGCAAAAGATTTAACATATTCAGCATATTTTGGAAAAATATTCATAATATAGCCATCTTCTTTTTCAAATATTCTAATTGGGCTGTTTCTTTCTTCATATATTTTATTGAGTTCTTCAACCATTGATTTTATTTTATTGCTGTTATGCTCTCCAACTGCTTTCATAAGTTTTCTGTTTGAAACAGGGTTTGGGGACATAAAAAGCATGGCTTCAAGTATTGCTAATTTTTCCATTTAAATCACCCGTATGCTGTATTATTATCTCATTAAACATTGTTTTTTGTTTAATATCAATCATACCTTTTTGATATATGTATAATAAAGGAAGAAGTGTATAAACTGCTGAGTCATCTTTTCTCAATTCTTTAAGATGAGAAAACGTAATGAGTTTTTTATCATCAACATTTTGTTTAATAAGTTCAAGTGTTCTTTCTTGTTCTTTTTCAATATCATATTTTGAAACCTGAACAACCATTTTTTTATATGGTTTTTTGCTTGCTTCGCGAGCTCTTCGTTCAGCGAGTATCACTGCTCTTTCCTCTTCTTTTTTGAAAACTTGATCCATTGCTACCAGCAACTCATTAAGTGTTACAGGCCTTTTTCTAGGAAGGCGCTTGTGGAGCTCTAACATAGTGACTTCAACCGGACCGTCATCCTCAATATAGACTTCATCTTCGGCAATTATATCTGGTTCAAATTCAAGTCTGTATGATTTAAACCTAAGTAGTATGGATGCTGCCAAAATTAAATTTGCAGGCATATGAAAATCAATTCTTTGCATTTTTTTTATTTCTTCAACAAAACTCTCAGATAAAGCATTGATATCTATATCCCAGGGATTGAGCTCCTGTTTTGTAACTAAATCTAAAAGCATTTCTTTCCATGAGGGATATTCAACCATCTTTCTTATGTTAAAATCCATTTTACCTCACCTGGGGCATTTTTCAAAATCTTCAAGTGTTCTAACATCATTATCAGTGAATTTACAAACCATATCATAAATTTTATCTAATGGCACTCGAATTTGCCCTCCATCATTTCTAAATCGTATTGTAACTGTTTTGTTTTCAATTGAATCAAAATCAATTGTTATACAATAGGCAACACCTATCTCATCAGCTCTTGCATATCGTCTCCCTATAGAGCCACTTTCCTTATATATTACATCTAATCCTTTTTCTCTTAATTCTTCCAAGAGTGTTTTTCCCATATTTTGTAAAAGCTCTTTTTTAACTAAAGGGTAAATTGCAGCATGATAAGGTGAGATAAACATGGGCAAATCAAACCATTCCCATTTTTTTTCATCGCTTGCAGGTCTATAGCTTGATTCAAGAATACACCAAAAAAGCCTGTCAAAACCAAAAGAAGGTTCAATGACATGGGGGACTATCTTTTTTCCATTTCTATCATCAAAAACGCTCAAATCTTTTTTACTAGTGTTGGAGTGAGATGTTATATCATAATTCCCCCTATTTGCCAAACTTACACATTCAGTCCACCCAAATGATGTTTCAACTTCCAGATCCACTGCCCCGACTGCGTAATGGGCTTTTTCTTTATCGTTAAGCTGTCTAAATCTATAATTTTTAACTCCCATTTTTTCATAGAATTGTTTTGTTAAAAATACAAGATAACCATGAATTTTGTTAGTTATATATTTTTTCTCTACTGCTTGTTCCACTGATAGTTTTTCAATGTTTGTTTTGTCTGCACCCATTATTTCAATCTTTTCGTCTTTTATTTGTTCATACCCTTCAATTGTTTTATCTATCTCAGGATTGAAAAAATACTCAAGTTCCATTTGATTAAACTCTCTGAGCCTTATTAAGAGTCTACGGGGTGCGATTTCATTTCTATATGCTTTTCCAATTTGAGCTATCCCCAACGGCAGCTTATTTTGATATGTTCCAAATACTCTCGGAAAATTCAAGAACATTCCTTGGGCAGTTTCAGGCCTTAGATATGCAATATTCGAAGAATCGCCACCGTATGTTGTTTGAAACATCAAAGCAAATTTTGCAACATCAGTAAGTTCTCCTTTACATAAGGAGCATTTGATATTATTTGCTTTTATTAATTTTGTTAATTCTTCTTCGGGCACCCCCTCATAATTTCCGCCTATGTTTTCGGCAAGAAGTTTGTCTGCACTATGTTTTGCTTTACATTTTTTACAGGTTGCAATAGGATCTGCAAAATGCTCTGCATGTCCGCTTGCCTTAAAAACAATTTCTGGATAGATTGTTGAAGATTCTATCTCATGAAAACCGTGTTTTTTAACAAACATTTTTCTCCAAGTATTTTCAATCTTGTTTTTTATCAATTTTCCTATGGGGCCGTAATCATAAAATCCTGCCACAGAATTATATATTTCTGCGCCAGGAATAAATATCGACCGTTTTAGGGATATTTCAAGTATTTTGTCATATAATTTTTCATCCATAGGGATATATTCTAAGATAATCAATTTAAATGTATTTGTTTAATTATCTCTATCGAGCAACATAAAACATTGATTTAATAATTTGGACATTATTATTTTGGGAAGGTAAAATAATTCAATCTAAACAAGAAAATTACCCATTTTTTCCTTTTTTTAACAATTTTTATTCTAAAATGTCTAAAAACACATTTTACCATAATATAATCCATGGCGTATAGGATTCGTATTGCTCGCCAAGGCGAGGGAAACCAAATTTTTGAAGCTTTCAAAAAGGCATGTGAGCCAGCATATGTATCAGCTTATTCACCTGAAGCAAAAGAAAAACATATTAAAGACTTCACAGTTTTTGTTGCAGAAGCAGATGGTATGATAGTGGGCAGTGGAATGACTGGAATAAATGGGAGTTTTAAAGGTGTAGATATACATTTCCTCGGGAATAATTTTGTTGTTAAAGAGTATCAAGGTCAGGGAATTGGCAGAGCATTGGTTGAAGTTAGAGCGGAATTTATAAAACAAAGAAAAGGTATTATGTCAACAGTAGCAAGAGCAAAAAATCCCAAAACACAACACTTACTTTATTCTGTAGGGCTGAAACCAATGGGCATCATACCCCATATCCAAGATTTTGGAGAGGGCATGGAAGCATGTATTTTTATGTCGTCATTAGATATTATACCCGAACAAATAGACAAAGGTTTAGCTAAATATTTCAACCCAATAAAATTCTCTCCTTCTAATCGCAATATCAACAAAACACCTCAATTTGAGAATTTAGGAAAAGAAGGGATTTTTGTTCCTTTTGAAAAAGCCCCTTTAGATATAGCGGGGTTCGTTCCAACTAGGGTTTCTATTGAAGATTTTCAGGGAGTTTTCTACAATCCTGTTTCAAATGGAAACGGTATAATCTATTCAACAGATGAATTTATTCTTTCTGAAGATATTAAAAAAGTTTATGGAGAACTGTTTTATAAGATATATTCGAGGCTTATGGCAGAGGACTAAACTTTAAAAATGATTTGCTTCTTAATAATTCAATTGTATCTAGCATTAATTTTGTTAATGCCTCAGTAGCTCAGTCGGTAGAGCGCATCCTTGGTAGAACCTTTTCTTAAGAAGAAAAGCTTCACCAAAAGAAAAGGTCATGAAAAGGATGAGGTCGGGGGCTCAATTCCCCTCTGAGGCTTTCATCAAGGTGATGTTGTGAAAGGAAAAGTGATGGACATACACAATCAAAAGTTGGAAAACCTGTCTAAATCTTTGCGTAAGGCTTATGTTCGGGTAAAGGTTGACTCGTCAATTCGTAGAAACTATCTGCGTTTCAGGAAGGAACTTGGTGAGAAATTTAAGCTTTCTAAGTCAGGTATTTTTGGCTATACTGAGTTAAGTTCTAAAGGTCTTGATGTCAATATTTTCCGTGGGGAGAAATACTGGATTTTTATAGTGTATGGTAAAGCCAAAGTTATTGATGAGTTTTTTGACATTTTCAACAAATATTTTGAAGGGGTTTGAATTTTCGAAACTAGAATGTTATCAAGGGTGATTATATGGGATTTTGGGATAAACTTGTTGGAAAATCTGAGACAATTGAAAAGCCTACTTCTGTCGAAAGCAAAGGCGAAGGAGTTTTCAAAGTTCATGATGTTTTCAATATTACAGGAAGGGGACCAATTATTACAGGAGAAGTTTTATCAGGTTCAATAAATCTCAATTCTAGAACCAACATATCTGGTAAAAATGTCAGAATAATTAAAATAGAGGTCAACCACAAAAATGCCGAAGTTATCAATAAAAGGGATAAAGCCGCATTGGTTTTGGAAGGAATCAAAAAAAGTGATGTTAAAAACGGAGACGAATTGGTTCTTTTCTAATTTTAAAACAATATCTGCCAAATCCTAAGGTTTAAAACTTTTTATTCTAATTTATGTATTATGAAGGGAGAAAAATTGAAGGAAATTCCAAAAGATAAAAGAATAGTTTTAATTCGAACATTCACAAATGTGAAAGATGAACTTAGAAAATACCCTGTTTACACTCTTGCAGGCGAGAGGGAAGAGTGGGAAACTATTCTCTGCCAAAATAAATGGAAAGTGCAAGATGAAAAAGAAAAAGTTTATCTTGTTGATCCCAAACAGGTTGCTGTAACAGAGTTTTGGCTTCAAGAGCAGGCACATTGGGATTATTATAAAAAAGGAGAACTTCTTCCCGTTACAACAAGTTTGCCACGTTATTTTGACAACAAATCCTTCACTCAAAGCATTCTCTCTGATTATAACTTAACAATGCCCAACGTTTCAGTTAGGTATGTTCCCTTTATAGAAAGAATTATTGATGGGGTGGGCGAATTAATACCTCCTACAAAACCAATAAATGAAATTTTACAAAAAAGTGTTTTAAGTCAAGTTCTTTATCACTTCAACACTACTGTTAGGGATATAAATGTTCCAAATGTCAAAACACGTTTATATCACGGTGCCAAAAACAATTCGACATTAATTGATCCTGCTGACTATCCTTTAATCGAAGCAAAAGAAGAAAGCGCAAAGTTCTTGGATTTTTTTTATCGCAATGCAGATCTAGGAAAGGCATCTTATCTAAAACCAGTTCTTCATACTGGCTGTGGCATGGGAGTAGTTAAAATCGGTATCAAAGAAAAAAAGTTTTTTATTCAAACGAGCGATGACAGATTACAAAAATTATTGAAAAAACACGGTGGAAAACCCGATTCCAAAAATGAAAAAATTCTTTATTTTGTCCCCAAGAAAAAAGAAACGCACAAACAGATGGTTAAAAGAGTTTTATTGAAAACTTATTTTCCATATTTTCACAAAGTTTTAGGGGGCGAGACAAATTTTCTCTTAGAAGAAGAATATCATCTCTCCTCAATGCCTACAAAAATTGAATTTAGATTTGTTGTCCAAGAAGTCAATGGAAAATTTAAAAGTACTGCAAATTATTCAAAAGTAGGCGATTCAGATTTCGTTGCAAACCTATCTTTATCTGGCAATCCTGCAAACAGCATGGATGTTTTACAATCCATACTAAAGAAGATTTGGCCGTATGTTCCTGACAACAAAATTATGGAAGTAGCTGAAAAAGAAATTAAAAACATGGAAAAACAATCAGCAATGATTTTTCAGACTTTGCTTGATAAGTCAAAAGACATAAACACTTCAAACAAAGGAAAAAAAGAATATCTGTGTCCTTCAACCATGAATTTAAAATTTGGTTCTGTTGATTTTACGCCTGTTTATGTTCCTCAAATTGGGATATTTCTTTTGGCAGTTGAAATAAACAGTGGGACAATCGGAGTTAAAAGGCTTGAAGAAGTGGATGCTAAAGTTTATGATAATGTGTTGAGCATGTGGAATAAAAACATCTTGGCAGCATGTAAAATTGCTTTCGGAGAAAACCCTCCCAAAAAATCTTAACTGGAAATCTACTATAAAAAGCTTTTTAAACAACTTTGTTTTCTAAATTTTTATGGAAAGAAGTAAGTCTTTTGCAATATACAAAGCAAATAAAAACATCAATGGATCTGCTTTACAGGTAGATTTCAACAAACTAAAACAATCAGTTTTTATGGAATGCGCTAACCAGAAATCTGAGGATAGATTTGACTGGGACAATAAAATAACTGTCAAACTTTCAGCATCTGATATGGGCAGGATTTTGGAGGTTTTAGAAGGTTGTACTAGTGAAGTTAAACTTTTTCATCAACCTTCTAAAGGAGAATATAAAACCGCTGAAAGCGTTAAGAATGCAGTTGTGAATTTTTCATCTTCTAGTATGGGTTTTTCTGTAAGAGTTAGTCAGCAAACAAATGAGGGTTTGAAAGCAGTCAATGTAAATATTTCTAAAGGGGAGGGAATTTTACTTAGGATCTTATTATCTAAAGCCATTGAACAGATGTATGGTTGGTAATTAGATATATTTTTATAATAAAAAAATCAGGATGGCATATCCAAAACAACAGTGAGCGGGTCTGTAACAACAAAAGTCATCTCGTTTTGAGTTTGAACTGCCCTCACATTGCACAAATTTATTGGATAGATTTTTTCAAAAGTACCTTTTTCATCATGTTTTCTTATTTGGTGACGGATAAAATGTTCCAATTGTTCAATCAAGGGATGGCACTCAGTGAACTCCCAGGCCGTATGTTTGCCAGTTGCATATTCTTGTGTGCAAACCGGCATCCCTGCAAATGACATCGTTCTGATGCAAGAGGGCAGATATTGACATTCATAACTAAGTGTTTTCAATACTGTGGCCAATTCAGCGTCAATCTCCTCACAAATTGAATCAATTGGGACTATTTCTACTTTTACATTGCCATATGCCGTATTTTTCAAAAGTACCTTATTTTTTGTCACCGTCGCCATCTTTTTCAGTATTGTCTGATATTGTTTAAGTTTTTCCACAGATTCTTTGCAGTCTATCCCTCTGCGTTCCTTTATCCATTCTGCCTGCCAATAAACTTTCACTGCGGTTTCTCCAAATTTATAGACTATTGAATCACATCCTGTTGCAATATATTGAAATAATTCTGTTGGCACATCATTTGCCCCAATTAGTTTTCCGCCTGGTCCAAGAAGACATAAAGAGCTTCCACGGGCATTTGTTTGTTGAACTAAATTAAATTCATTGCTTGTAGCTATAATTTTTCTAGTATTGGATTTGAGCATCATGTTATTTATTGTGGTAACTTAAGAATATAAATCTAACTGTGATAATTTTAGCATTATCAAAATTGGGCATAATTTGTTTTTCTAACACCTATTTTCCAGTTAATAGATTCTTATCCATAGAATCCAAATGATTCCATCTTCTTGTATCTAGAATTCTCATTTTTTACTTTTGAAACAACATCTTTCATTTCTTTTTCTATATCTTTGGCTTCTTGTTCTAGAGTGTCGGTATCTATATTTGGAACTATTACATCATTCAACACTTTAATTACCATTGCTGCAGCTCCTGGATCAATATACTCTTCTCTCGCTTCTGCTAAAAGGGAAACAACTTCAGTGTTTGATGCGATTCCTCTTGCGAGGAGCATTGCTGTCACGCCTGTCGTCGCTCCTTCTTTAATAAGCTCCACAGTTTTTATTTTTGAAAGCATTCTCAAATCTTTATCATGTGTTGCTATGGCATAAACTGTGTCCTGTTCTCCTTTGATAGTTATACTGCCCAGCGAAACAATTTTTGAAATTTTATATTTCTTCACAAAATCAAATATCAATTCAGATAATTCAACAACTAAGGGTGTTGGTACGACAAATTCTGATACCAAAACAAACAAATTTTCTTTCTGTGAATAATATAACCTCATAGGGTACGAAGGTTTGAATTTATGAATTGCTATGATTGGAGGGAAGTTGTATGAATATACGTAGCCCACCAATTCCATATCCATTTTTTGTTTTACATATGATGCGGCGATTGTGCCCACAAGACCTATTCCTGGAAGGCCTTCAATAAATGTTGCTCCTTTTTTTGGCTTTATTTTTTTAATCATTCTTATTTCTATTTTTTTCCCGACCATAACCAACACCTTTAACTAAACTCAATGTTAACATTTATATTCTTTATTATTAATCGCATCCCTCATCTGTGATGAATTAAAGCCTTTTTCTTTACATTTGAACTTAACTGTTTTAGTATGCGTGATAAATGTTTTTTGATCATATCCATAAACCAAAACATCTGGATTTATTCTTTTTAAAGAGTCTTCTCTGTTATCTTTACCTACAATAACAACATCGACAAGATTTAAACATTCAAGTATACTGCATCTTTGTTTTTCATTGTGGAATGGAGTAATGTTCTTGTATTTTTTAACATTTTTATCATTAGCCAAAACAACAACCAACAAATCCCCACATTTTTTAGCTTTTTCAAGCATTTTTATGTGCCCGTAATGGAGTATATCAAAAACTCCTCCAGTCATAACCACTTTTATTTTTTTTCTATATTTTTCTTTAACATAATATTTTGATTTTTTAATTTCCAGAAAACGCTTTTCTTTTTCGTTTAATTCCAAATATTCTTTTTTATTTATCCCATCTTTTTTAAATTGTAATATCAGAAGTTTTTTTATGTTTTCCATCTTAATCATCAAATTATTTTTGAGCTAAGCGCCAATGTGTATAACACTGCTGCACAAATAACAATAATTACTGCATAAACTATTGCTTTTTTTGATTCTCCCTCTTGTTGTGCAATCATAATCCCAGATATAATACTAAATATCATTAGATATACAAATGTTGCAGACTTAATGGTCTCTAATATATCTGCTGTGTCTGTTATTTCTTTATCTGTTAAAACAGACACCAATCCGTGTGTATTCAATGAACCAACCACTTGCAGAATACTCCCCAAAATTAAAGGCACCAATATAGCTCCCCCCAAAAGAAGAGTATATTTTTGCAAAGCAAGAACAGATTTTCGTTGTGATATCAATATAAATAAAGAGTATATATCCTCTGCCGTTTCCCTCAATGCAGAATACATATCTGCTCCAGCATAGTATCCATGTATTATCAATTTAACAGCCCTTTTGATAAGGAGTGAATTATTTCGTTCTGCTATTGCCATAAGTGAACTTTCAACATCTGCTCCTGCTGAGATTTGTCTGTAAGCAATTTTAAATTCATTTCCGAGCGGTCCTTTTTGTTTGCTCATTTCACCAATAATTTGTTCGGTGCTCATTCCTTTTTGAAGCATTGCTGCGTGTGTAAGTGCTTCAGGAAGCTTTTTTTCCATTTTAAGTATTCTGTCCTCTGCCAAAAATAGGAAATAAAAATATGATACGAAAGGGGATACCAAAGAAACAAAAAACAATACATAAAATGCATCATGGAACATCAATCCACCTATAAGAAAAATAACTGCAATTATTCCTGCCCCTATAGTAAATTTGATTCCGAGTTTTTTAACTGGCGAAGCATCGTTTTCATCTGTTATCGTAATCCACTTTTTCTCTTTCATAAACCTTTGGATAATTATCAAATCTTTTTCAAACGTTGATTTGTGCATAGTTGCAATCGGTGGAGTTGAAATATTTATGAAAAGCAAAGCAATAAGGCTGATTACTGGAAACACAAAAACAAAGATTATCCAAATATGTAATGAACTTACAGATACATTTCCCAAAATTCCACCTATTGCTATAAATATTTGGAAAAAAGCAGGCATCAAGCATGAAACTGCAATAAATATAAGTCCTGTAAAAGCCATTTTTGATTCAAAAGCTTTAAGTTCAGATACTTGCATTTCTGCTAATTGATTTGCAACTCTTTTAAGTTCGCCGCCTTTTCCTCCTTTTTCATAATTCATAACTAATTGGTTTACAGTTCTGCTAAATATTTCAGATTCAACCCTGTCTGTCATGTGCTGGAGAGAAAGAGGTATTGAAACACCTGAACCAATCTCTCTGAACACAATGCCAAATTCTTTTGAAACCTCATAATCTTCGTTTGCCAAATTTTCAATAATTTTTTCAAACTGAATATTAATATCCAACTGTATTCCCACCATTCTTAAAACTGTGGGAAGTTCTGCTTCAATTTGTTTTCCTCTTCTCTTTGCCTCAAAACCTGGATAAAATTTCACTGCAACATAAATCAAAACAAAAGATAAAAGAACAATTATTATTGTCCAAACAAAATCATTCAAAATAAAAAAAGATATAGTTCCAAAATAAACTGCAGAAATAAAAGCAAGCAGTATTCCAAAAGAAAGATATTTTTCTGCTGAAACATTCATATTTGCAGTTTCAAGATTTTTGTTTATTTTAGTTCTTGCTTCTTTTGAAAAGGCATTTCCTATTCCTTTTCCGAATCTATTTGATATTTTCACAACCCATTCTTTCATCAGTTCACCTAATCTAACGAAAGCCCGTAGGCAAACTTTTGAATTTCGTTTACAGCAGTTTCAAAATTCCATTTCTTTTTTATATTTTTCTTTAAGAATTCTGTTCGTGTTTTTATTTCGTTTTCCATTTCTTTTTGCGGAACTCCTAGTGAAAGAGACAATCTTTTCAAAATCTCTGAATTTTGATAATCTGCTTTCCAACTGTCTTTTTCATAATCATATATGAAAAGGGGAGTTGTTTTTCCAGGATTGTTTTTATCAACTTCTACTATTTCAACAATTCTTCTAATCTCTTCGGATTTTCTTGTTTTAACATTATATTTCATCATTCTTCTTTGGATTACAATTATATCAATCGAAGGCAGATCAATTTCCAAAACTCCCAAGGATCTTAATCTAGACAAGGTTTCTTTTGATGACTGTGCGTGAAAAGTTGCATAACTTCCTCTTGCTTGTCCACTCAATATAGTATCCATTAATGCATGAACCTCTTCAGTATTTCTAACTTCTCCAACAATAACTCTGTCAGGTCTCATCCTAAGCGAATCTGCAACCAAAGGAGACAAACTTATATCAAGTTCCTGATTTGCTACAAGTTTAACGACATGTTTGTGAGGTATGTTTATTTCAGGAGTTTCTTCTGTTATTAAAATTCTTTCATTTAAAGGAACAAATGAGAAAATAGAATTCATTGTGGTTGTTTTTCCGCTTGCAGTGTTTCCTGTTATCAAAATAGATATATCTGCCTGCATTAAAAACCATAATAAGGCCATTGCTTCTTCAGAAATTGTGTGATAATTCAACAAATCAAACACAGTCATTGGATTTTCTTTGAATTTTCTGATTGTCACTTCCACATTGGATATTGGGGGAATAGATGCGTGCATTCTTGAACCGTCAGGAAGAACAGCATTCAATCTAGGATTTTTATAAGTTATCCTTCTCCCAATGCTTCTTGACATTTTATTAATCAAGTTAATTGTAAAATCTAATTCATCATAATATAAATTTGTTTTTTTCCACCCTTGTTTTCTAACAAAAACATAAACTGGCTTGCCCAAACCAATTATTCCAATTTCTTCTATTTCTTCGTCCTTGAGTATTTCTTCCATGCCTGCAAACCCATAAATATTATAAAAAGCCATTTGTGTTAAATAATTCTCTTGTTCTTTGTCAATTACAATTCCTTCCTTGTCGCAGAATTTAATCAAAAGATTTTTAAGTTCTTTTTTTGCTTTGTCAGGATTGTCAAGTTCTTTGTATTTGGTAACTTCTTTGAACATGTTTGCCATGTGCTTTATAGCTTCAATTTCGTCATCGCTTAAAATGGGCAGGTTGATTTTATATTCTCCAGTTTTTTCAATATGCCATCCCAACCCCAATTAATCACCTTAATTACAGAATTGATTTTGTATTATATCACTACAAGGGCGTCCGGCAGTACCAATCCCTGAACAGGCAGTTCCCATACTAACTCCGCTTGCTTTTAACAAGGCAGCTAAAATATAAGGAATTATTGTGATTATTGCCCAACCTATAATTGCACCAAATATACAAGACTGTGCCCAAACACTGCTTTTAGCTCTCATTTGGGCATCACCAAATTGGCCTGCCAAATAAACCAATGCAGCGAAAACAACTAATAAATATGCTAAGGGCCCTACCAAACCCATCAAATCATCGCATAGGCCCACTAATGTTTGTGCCAAAACATCTTGAGCAAACGCAAGCCCATAAAACATGAGCATCATAACTACAACAACTAAACTTATTTTTTTTAACATATGTTAATCACCTATTAAGTATTGGAGAAGTTAAATATAAAAAGCATTCGTTAAAGTTCAAATAGACTACCTTTAAAAACCAATCTCCATATTTAATTATATTATGACACTAAAAACAAAAATTAAATTCTACGGGGGGACTGGCGAGGTTGGCAGAAATGCAATACTAGTCAAAACTGATAGAAATATTTTGTTGGATTTTGGGGCCAAACAAATTCCAGGCGAGAGACAGCTTATATTTCCTGAAGTTCCTGATGAAAAAGTTGATGCAGTTATATTGTCTCATGCACATTTAGATCACGTTGGCGGACTGCCGTATCTTTTCAGCAAAACTTCGAATGCCCTGGACATTCCCATATACTCGACTCTAACAACTAAAAAATTAACGACTCTTCTTCTTGATGATTCTGTTAAAATTGGAGGTTCCGAGTGTATGATACAGCCAATTGTTGATATTGTTAAGGATAATTTAATGCCAATTTCTCTAAACAAAACTATTCGAATAGGAGAAACAACTTTTTCATTTTTTTCAGCAGGACATATCCCTGGATCTGCGATGGTTGATATTAGATTCCAAGATGAAAGAATAATATACACTGGAGATTTTTGTTTGAATGAAAATAGATTATTAATGGAACCTGCTGATTTGTCAGCATTTCAAAATATAGACATACCCATTTCACATTTAATCACTGAATCAACTTATTCAAACGCATTTCACCAATCTCGGGACACTCTGGAGCGAAAATTTATTGAAAGTGTTAAAGCAGGATTGGAAACGGGTTGTGTGGTTTTACCTTCCTTTGCAATTGAGAGAACAGCAGAGATACTTAGAGTTTTACTAAAACATTTCCCAAACAAACAAAAAATTTATGTTGATGGCATGGGTATAAAAGCAACAAAGCTTTCATTTAATTCTTGTGACGTTAAAAAATCAGAAAATCTTTTTCAAAATTTAAAACAAGCTTCTCAAATTGCTACAGGACCTAACCGTAAAAAGGCAATATCGGGTAACAACATTATAATAACAACTGCAGGAATGGGTGAAGGGGGACCTTTTCTTTGGTATGCAAATCGTTTGTTTTCTCAAGACACAATTATATTTACTGGATATTGTGTTGAAGGTTCAAATGGTAGGAAATTAATTGATGGTAGCGAAACAATAACTGTTGATGGAATTGAAACTAAAGTTTCTGCAAGTATAAGGCAGCATTCTTTTTCAGCACATCCTGATAAAACCGATTTAATTAAATTATACCGTCTAATCAAACCTGAAAATATTTTTGTTGTTCATGGAGAGAACACAGAAGAATTCTCAAAAGAATTAGAAATATTGGGTTACAATTCAAAAGGGCCTAAGATTTTTGATGAGTATTAATATACTCTTTTATCATTTTTTTAAATAAATTTGCATCCACTCTCGAGCACCCAAACATTCTGAGAATTTGATTCATTTCATATAGGTGTTCCTCTGTAAAGTTTTCTGTCTGCAATTCCACTTCTAGAATATAAGCAAATTTCTCAATATGTTGGAGTGAAAGAACATATTTTTTCCCATTATATATCATTTCAAATTCTTGTTTAGTTTTCAGCCAAGGAGGATCTTGTTTCAATCCTGCTTCTCCCAAGAATTCAATCATTTTTTTACAGTCCTCGGCAGACTTAAGATAAATGCTGGTTTCAAGTCTTGATACATTAGTAGGATCATTGCTTTTGATAACCATTTCGCTTATATTTTCTGAATATCTAATACGAATATCTTTTCCAACAGCATCCATTCTAAATTTTTCAGTTATGCTTTTATCATCCAATATTTTATTGTACTTATCATTAAACAGTTTGTTTAACTCATCATATTTTTCTTTTGTTAAAACTGCTCGAATCTCATGTTCCATAACATCACTTATATTTTTTTGCCAACATAATTTTTATTTAATGAATAACCTTGTTTATAGTAATATGGCCTCACTCCTGAACCTGCTATAACAATCATTTTTTCCATGCCATTTTGTTTGGCAATTTCTTCAGCTTTTTCAAGCAAATTTTTTCCAAGGCCTCGGTGTTGGGTTTGGAAACTTTCAGGCAATCCCCCAATTCCTACTTCAGAGCCATATACATGAAGTTCTCTAATTAAACCAGTTTGTTTATCAATTTCAGGTCTAAAAGGTGCGTAGGGAATTCTCAATCTAACAAAACCAAGAATAACATCATCATCCAAATCTTCATATGCAATAAAATACTCTTTTCCATTACTTGCCTTATATTCAGTAATAGTTTGTTCTAGTTTTGATAACTCTAGTTTTCGTTTATAAGTGTTAACTGCAACTCCGATCTCTCGCGATCTAATCTCTTTTAATTGTATATTTTTTTCCTTCATTTTTTGTTCAACAATTTGCCTCAAATTTGAGTGTTTAACTCCTGCCACGACTAAAGGTGAAGGTATATCTCTCTGGATTCTCATTACTCTTACATATTTTGGAACATATCTCAAGGCTTCAGATATTACTTCTGCAGCATTTTCAGAATCATAAGGTTTGTATTCTCCCCTTTCCCACATATCATACAATTCTGTGTTTTTCAAAACCAAAGTCGGATAAATTTTCAGCATGTCGGGTTGAAAATTTGGGTCAACAAATAATGATTTAATATGCTGAATATCTTCTTCAGGAGAGCAAAAAAGTCCTGGCATCATATGATAAACAATTTTAAAAGCCGAATCTTTAAGAAGTTGTGTTGATTCAACAACATCTTTAATTTCATGTCCACGTTTAACTTTTTTATAAACCGAATCACTTAATGTCTGGACTCCAAGTTCAACTCTAGTTGAGCCATAATTGAGCATTTCGTTTATATGTGTTTTTTTGGACCAATCAGGTCTTGTTTCAATAGTTAACCCAACTACTCTATGTAGCGCAGTCTCATTTATTTTTTTGGCATCTTCTAAAGTTTCACATCTTGTCCCGTTTAATGCCTCATATAATTTCAAAATAAACTCTTTTTTGTATCTAGAATTTTGAGCTAAAAAAGTTCCCCCCATAACAATCAATTCAATTTTATCAGTGGGGTGACCTATTTCTTTATACTGGCGAAGTCTTGCTTTAACCTGCATATAGGGGTCAAACATATTTTGTCTTGCTCTTAGACTTGCAGGTTCTTCACCAGTATAACTTTGTGGTGCGCATTTTCCTTTCGGGCAGTATAAACATTTTCCATGTGGACAACTGCTGACACTCATAATTGCAACAGGCGTCACTCCAGATATGGTTCTTGATGGAACTTTTATAAGATGTCTTTTCAAATTTTTGTTTTCAATATGTTTACTAATCTGAGAGTTTTTTACCACCTGTACTCCGTATTTTCCAGCGACTTCTTTTTTCAGTTTATCAACAATTTTTAGAATTTCTTTTGGAGTATAACCTTTGAATTTATTTTTATCATACTCTTCTATTAATTTATCAGCTATCTCTCTAGCAATTTTATCCAAGTTAATCACTATCTATTGAAACAAGTTTGAGAAAAGTCCTAATAATGCGTGCATCGGAGTGTTGATTATTGGAAACAAAATAAGTCCATTGTTAGTGGCTTTCATATCTGATATCAAATCAGGTTTAAACTCCACAAAAACAGTTGTTTCTTCTTTTATTATCTCTGGAGAATTATAGGATTCTGCAATTATTTTAACCTCTGAATTTTCTTCCTCATATCTCACAATTTCATAAACAATTGTTTTTTCGCTTTGAGCAGGGATATACACATTTTTTCTAAAAGCCCATTCCTTTATTCCTTCTGATCTAACAACAAACTCATCTTCGGTGTTTCCTAAATTTTTTATAGTTATATCAAATCTTGCTGGTTGGCCTGCACCAACACTTTTTTTTGTTGGTGTAACTTCCATATCCATTATGTCGTGTTTGATAGTAACTTTACATGTTATTGTTATCGTTCCTAATTCGCTCACATCACCCTCATCTTCAATTGTTATTTTAAAAGTATAATCTCCTTCTTGAGCGTGTTTTGATGTAGTTATTCTAACATGGAGAGGGTCTTCGTATAATTTGCTTTCACGAGCATTCCACCCCTCTGGTAAACCAGTAACTTTGGCAAAATCCCACCAAGCTCTTCCACCGTCGACTTTTGGATCAAAATCTACATAAATTGTTTGACCAGGACCTATTGTGCCCAGATACAACATATCCCCTTCAGAAACTGTGGTTTCCATTGGGGCAATCACTTCAATAGTGTTAGCAGGATAAACAAAACTAACCAAAATGAACAATATTATAAAAATTGTTTTTTTTTCCATCAAATTCACCAATTTAAATTATTGCGATTAAGTTTATAAGTTTTTGTTATAATTACTTTAAACTATTGATTTTGGATAGGTTACTAAAACAGCTTTTAGATGTTGGTTGATTTTAATGGTGCCCTGGGAATTATTAAAGCAAAATAAGCTAAATGCTTATAAAAAAGCTTTTGATGCAGGTTTGGTTGATGAAAAAGCCATACCTTTGATCAATGAGGTGAATTCCAAACCTAATTACGTGACCACATCTTCTTGTTCTGGAAGAATAATGTTGCTGAAATTCAACAAAGGAAAAAAAGATTCTTCTTTTTATCATAAATGGCACAGAACAGTTGATTTCAATGAGGTGTGGAAAGCAATTCAAGATTATGACAAATCTGAAAAATTGTGGTTTCGTGCAGAGCCATTCATTTTCCATATTTACGCAAAAGATTTGGAAAGTGCACAAAAGTTTTTAGAAATAACTAGAAAATCAGGTATTAAAAGGGGAGGTATTTTTTATTTCAAAGAATACCCTTTTTTAGAAATATTTGGGACAGAAGGAATATCAGTTCCAGTAGTTGATCAAAATGAAATTTTAATAGATGAAAAATATGGAAGATATGTTGTTGAATCTTCAAACATTCTTTTAAACAGAATTTTTAAACGTCTAGATATATTTACTGAGAATGTTTCAAAACTATAATCTATTTCTCACTTTTAACAAAGCTCTCAAACTCTTCAATTGTGAAAGTTTTTATTCTATGCGAATTCAATTCTAATTTGAATGCCAAAACTTCATTGTCTTTGGAATAAAGCGTTTCAAGAAATTCATCTTTTTGATATGTACTTTCAAATATTATAATCACATTTTCTTCAGATAGGGGACCAATAGAATTCAGTATGGTGTCTTTGGCATTTTTGAATAAAATAACATAATATTCATTTCCAGATATGTATATTTTTGTATCAGAATGTTTTATTGTTCCAAAAGGCTCGAATCTCAGAACATTGTTTATAAACAAATCTCTTAGTTTTCTTAATATTGATAGGTGTTTAATACTTATACCTAATTCTTCTTCCCATCTGCTTAGTCCGTAATACTCATTATACACTTTTGCATAACCCTCTGAACACAACAAATCCAATATTCTTTCAATATTATTTATGCTGGCGCTTATTGGTCTTCCCCTATAAGAAAGCCTCATCAATGCACTTTGGAATTCCTCGCTTGATATTGGCAAATAATGCCAACCATATTCTTTGTTTATCTTGTCAAACAAAGAAATTACTGTACTTTTTTTCAATGGTACAGTTATTCTAGAAAGGGGTGGGAAATCAGGAATATCTAAATTATAAACAATTTTATCCTTTCTTCTGAGTTGTATTGCAGCTGCAACTACAATCACCAAAATTGATCCAACAACGAGATATATCGGATTATTTAGATACTGGTCGAGTCCAACACTTTGAACATAAAATTCTTTGGAAACTCTATATTCTCTCCCATCTGCTCTAACAAATCCTAATGTCAACACATGATTTTCAGGATTTATTTTAAGATCTCTCAAGGTTATTGTTTTTTCATTGTTCTGGAATTTTCCAACTTGTTTTTCATCTATATAAACAACAACTGAATCATAATCAAAAACATCACATCTATCTCCGCACGCTATAGTTATTATATGGGTATTTGTTTCAGGATTGGGGTTGATGCTTATAATTGGTTCGACAACCGTAAATCCGTGTATTGTGCCAATCTTGCCCGCAGTTACTGGGCCATCTGATATTACCAACAAATAATTCCCTGGTCCGAAAAAGGGTTCTCTTCGGTTTTCCACAACAATTTCTGAAGTAGTTATCGATGCAATTTTTACTGGCGAGGATTCAACAGGTGGAGCAGTATAAACTTCTCCCCTATACCTCCCAACTTCTTCATTCGATAAAAACATTTTTTCAGGTTTAATAAATATCTCATCTCTGCTTCGATGTATTCCATAGGGCGGGATGTTTTTTGTAGCCGTATACACTCTCAAACTATTTTTACTTACTCCTTTTCCCGAGCTTATAATCTTTCCTTCGTCATTTTTAATTAAAAAATAAGCTTCGTCACCACTAAATTCCGAGCCAAATCCCAACACTCCCTCAGTTATATATCTATTTCCATACACTTCATCCCAAGGTGATTCTGTAATTATTTTAACAACATCGTCAACTGCATCATCAATTGAATTCCAATTTCTTCCGTTTTCAAATTCTCCCGGAACTGTAACAATTTTGCCTTCATCATATTCAAACATATCGATAACATCCCCATATGTTTTTTTTGTTGGTGATCGTATCAGATATCTGGCATTATATATGTTTAATTTAGATGATCTTATTCCACTCTGGGCGCCTTTTTCTTCAATATCAATATCTACTCCCCTTATATCAGAACCAATAAATATCATAGTAGTTTTTAAATTATTTGCGAACTCAACAGGAAAATATCCTGTGGGTGCGACGACTACATCATCGTTTTTTAATCTTTGCATATCCTCGATACCGATTGATATGAGGGTGTATCCATTGTTTTTTAATTTGACTTTTAGTAATTCTTTGAATAAGTCTTTTCCAGAAAGCATCCCAGATGAATATCTCTGATTAGGAACTTCTAAAAAATAGATAACTGAAGGGACCCCATTTTTCGATGTCCGTATTGTATAGTTGCTAGGACCATACAAAGCAAAAGTATGTTTGATATCATTTGAACTTCCAAGATATGAAATAGTTTCCATATAGGTTAAATCATTAATTATTTTTTCATGGCCTATCCACTGCTCGAGTGAATAGGGTGGTGAGCTTGAGGACAATGTTTCGGAAGGTGTAAAAAAAGGTGCTGCACCTATGACAATATATATAAATCCGATCAACAAAACAAGTATCTGGAATATGCCTGACATCACAATCGTTTTTGGAGTTATTCCAGATATCTTTTCTTTTATAATCTCCATCGGAGTTTTAACAAAATCTTTAATTTTTGTAAATCTTTTACGATAACTAAAAGGTTTTTTCATCTGAAATTTATATGTTTGTTTTTTGATTTTTATTTTCAATTATTATCCCTCAGTTAACTTATAGATTTCAAATATCCTTCTCTCATTAATTCATTAAGGAGTTCTTCTATTTTTGCATCAGGCACTGAATACATTCTTGCAACTTCAGGAACATTTATTTCTCCCTGATGCTCATTTATCCATTCCATTAATCTTACTTTAAGTGAATCGTCACTGTGTTTGCTCAACCTATCGAGCTTTATTTTAAGATCGTCAATTTTAGTTTTAAGATCGTAATTTTCTTTTGATATTTCTCGGCTAGTTTCACTTATTTTTGCAATGTCTGATTTCAATCTTTCATTTTCTGATTTTATGGAGTCATATCTGGCGTACATTTCTTCATAATCTAACGTCACATATTCACTAATTTTATCTATAGAATCTTCAAAAAGCTGATAAACCACTGCCATTCTGATTTCGTAATATTCACTAACCATGGATAAAACCGTAAAAAAATATCTTAATATATCTACTCTTCTTTTCCTAGGACTCATTCCAGGGGTTACAGTGTAAAGAACCTGAATAGTATCTGGTTTTAAGTGAATTATTGAAAATAGATATGGTTTATTGGTTAGGTCTCTGCTTTCAACGTTCAATATCACATAATCTTCTTTATCAACAATTGTTTGAATGTATGAGACTTGTGATAAAGACTGCAATATATCTTGTGAGGAACCCAATCTTTTTCCAGGTATTTCAAACCCCTCTACAAGGGGTTCTTTAACTTCATCTTTAACCTTTTTTTTATCTTGTTTTTGCTGAGGTTTTCCTGGGAATGGCAGACCACTCATTTTTTCACCCTCTTTTTCTTTGATTTTTTAGCTTTTGCCACAATATTTTTTTTCTTGCTAGGAGTGTATTCTTTAAGGTTTTTAATATCAAATTCAGTTCCGGGCCTATATGAAGAATAAATTTGCATGATCATTAAAAGCACCCAAAATGCAAAAATTCCCAACAACAGAAAAACAACATTAAGTAGCGGATATGAATTCTGAGTTAACAAAGGAGTTACCAATAACACTACTAAAAAAACCCCTAGCAAAACACTCCAGAAAAATACTCCATTTACAAATCTTTTTCTGTTTTTTTCATATTCTGGCCAGCAACTTGGACATATAAATAATTTGTTGTTTTTTATTGTTTTTGTTTTTTGTTTTATGGATTTGATAACATTCAACACAAAGTCATCCTTTACTGGTACAGCTTTAGATGGAATAACTATTTTTCCACATTCCATACAAACATTTGAATTTTTAACATCAAAATTTTCAAATGTCTTTTCTTTTTTTTCTTTTCCTTTAAACAATTTAAACAAATCCATATGAACCACCTATTCCTCTAAAATAATATCCATAATATCCTGGCTTGTCGCCGAATGAACTTTAAAGTCAGCTTTAATAAAGATGTTGATGATTGTTGAATCTGCAACACCAAAATCTTTTAACAATGCTGTTATTTTGTTTCGTGCTAATCCATATCTCTGTAAAAGAATTACAAATGAAACTATGTCAATATGTTTATTTTTCTTATCAAAAAGAGATGAAATTTCTTCAAGCTGAGATTCATTGAGACCATACATTCTAAGCCTCTTCCTCATCTCTTCTCTTTCAATTGCTACACTTCTTGCCACTCTTACATCCCTCCTTTCTTCCTCAGTGAGCACACTGCCAACATCAAGGAAGTATTCTACCAAAGGTTCTTCACCTTCAATTTTCTGAACTAGAAAAGTTGATGGATAATTCGCACTCGTGGTAAAAGCCATATTGACTGCGCATTGTCCAACACCCAATTTTGAAATTTCTTCTCGAATGAAATCACTGAAGTTTAAAGTTCCTTGTATATAATTCAAATATCTTTCAAATTTAACTTTAAATACGAATGTGGTTCCTACGTTTGAAAATATTGCCTCATTAATATCTGTTGGGTTCTGGCTCGCAACAATCAAACTAAAATTATATTTACGACCTTCTCTAACTATCATAACTGCATCACTGTTTTCATCTCCTGCAATTTTCCAAGCTTCATCCAACACAACAAATAGTTGAATTCCTTTTCTCTTTTTCCAGCCTGCTGCCCTCATTTTTTCTTTAATGAATTGGAGCATTGAAAGGGCAGCCAACGCTCTAAATATTTCATCTGGCAAACCTGACAAATCCAGTGATACTAAACCCGAATTTGTTAATTTATCTAAATCAAGAGTGCTTTGTTGTGCAAAAAAATCTTGACCTGTTTTTGTGTATTGTTTCAATCTGTAAATAGAATTTTGCAGTTCGGCAGGATATTCATATCCTCCCCTTTTGTAAGTTTTTTCTAAATTTTCAACAACATCTTTCAATGTTGGGGCAATCAATTCAGTTCCAGAACTGTCTTTTTGAACTATAGAATCCATTTTGAAATTAGCTTTTTTATAAGCTTCTTCTATTGCCAATTCAGTTAATCTTTTTTGTTCAGGATATTGATTTATATCTGTCAATATTTCAAGAGTTCTTATTATTTGTTTGATTCTATTATTTGGAGTCATTCCTCCAGTATCCAACAAATTAATATAAGATCCTTTTCCAAGTGAGATAACTGTTCCTCCTGCAGATTTAACCCATTCTCGGTATTCTCCTGCCCAGTCAATAATAAATGCATTGCTGTCCCAAACCAAAGCTGCACGGGTTAAAAAAGTTTTAATGAAATATGATTTACCTGAACCTGTTATTCCGACTATTGCCAGATGAGGATTTGTTAATTCATTATAATTCCAATAAAAGGGTATGTTAAATATTTTAGTTTTTCCAGTGAATATGGAATTACTGGGATCGGACCAGAGCATTTCTGGAGGGGGTTCAGGAGGTCTAACTAGAATATTTCTTCTTGCGAGAGTAATATTAGATATATCTCGTATTTTTAACCATCCCATATTTAATCAACCTGCTGTTTCCATTCTGCATATGACACTGGGAGAAGATATTCCCACTGGAAGCACCTAAGCATATCATCTGCTTTCATGATTTCTATTTTTGCATTAAGTGCATTAGAAACTGATGCACGTATTTCGTTTGCTTGTCCATTTGCAGCGGCCATGGCAGCTTCTTTTGAAACCCCGATTGCAGTTGTCATAATATACGCCACAACTGCCATAGGTTTTTCACCTCTTGAGATTTTTTCAAGTTCTTTTTCCCACATTGATATTTCATGTTCGTATTTATCAATTAAAAGCACATCCATATCTTGACCTTTTTCTCTTTGTTTTGCCAGCTTGAGTTGTGCTTCATATTTTCTTGTTTCAATATCTCTCTTTTTTTCTGTTATATCTAAAACATAAACCATCATTGAAAACTTTGTTACATGTTTTACAGATGAAATTGCACGTTCAAAAGCGAGCATGTAAGTTACATTTTCCTCGGTGCTTTTTTCAGCTGCGGATTCAAAAATCTGAACTCCCAAAAATTTTGTTGCGTAGTATGAATCTCCTGTTTTTTTAATAATAACATCTTGTGAAGGAGGTATCTCATATTCTTTATCTGGAGTTACAACTACAATTCTTGAAAATTTAGTAAAAATAGGAACAATCAAATACCCGTATTGATAAATTAATAGGGATAATACCGCACCTAAACCTGCAGCAAGCAGCCCTATGAATGACAATATTTGTCCTCCTCCTACAAGTCCTACAATTACTCCAAATCCACCAATTCCTACTGCTATCCAATATGCTTCTCTTTGTTTTGGTAGAATTAACATAAACATCCCTCTATAATCATTTTACATAAAATCAACGGTGAGCTTTTTAAATATATTCCTTAATTATTTAACCAAACTAAAACATTTATTGTCTTTTTTTGTGGGTCCGTAGCTCAGCTTGGTAGAGCGGCTGGCTTTTAACCAGTAGGCCAAGGGTTCAAATCCCTTCGGACCCGTTTTTTATAGGTGAAAAAATGGATGATTGGAAAAGAGTGGGTGTCGGAGTCGGAGTTATGGTTATTAAAGAGGGTAAAATACTTCTGGGAAAAAGACACACCGATCCTTTGAAAGCTTCGTCTCTTTTAAGTGGACAAGGCTCTTGGACTATGCCCGGCGGAAAACTTGATTTTGGAGAATCGTTCAAGGAATGTGCTTGTAGAGAAACGTTGGAAGAAACAGGAATCAAAATCAAAAACCCAAAAATTATATGTGTTTCAAATGATAAAACAAAAGGGGCGCATTTTGTTACTATTGGTTTGTTGGTTGAAGAATTTGACGGAGAACCAAAAGTAACGGAACCAAATAAAATAACTGAATGGTCTTGGTTTGATATAAACAATTTACCCCATCCTATGTTTTTTCCAAGTGAAATAGTGGTTAAAAATTATTTAAACAAACAATTTTATTCTGATTTTGAATAAACAATCACTTCTCTGTTTCTTGGTCCGTCAAATTCGCATAAAAGTATTCTTTGCCATGTTCCCAAAATTAATTTATTATTTTTAACAATAAATGTTTTTGAAGATCCAGTTATTGTAGAAAGTAAATGGGCTTCTGCGTTTGCATCAATTTTATTGTGTTTCCAGTTTTTATCTGGGGCGAGGTTTTTAAAAAATTCAATATAATCCTCTGCAATATTCGGTTCAAATTCATTTACAACTAATCCTGCAGTTGTATGTAGGACACAAACAACACATATGCCTTCGTTGATATTTACAAGATTTTTTACACTAGAAGTTATATCTACAATATCATATTTTCCTTTTGTCGTAATATTAAATTTCATTTTATCTCCTATAGTTTTAGTCTAATCCCACACCTATTTAAATTTTTTGATTTTATATAAGCACAATGTCAAAATTTATATTTATTACAGGGGGAGTTTTATCTGGAATTGGAAAAGGTATTGCAACTGCCTCTATCGGACGTCTTCTAAAAAATCACGGCGATAAAAAAATAATAGTTGTTAAATGTGACGGTTATTTGAATGTAGATCCTGGAACAATGAATCCTATTGAACACGGCGAAGTTTTTGTATTGAATGACGGTACTGAAGTTGATATGGATTTCGGACATTATGAACGATTCATTGGAACAGAGGGAGAAGGAGATTGGAATATAACATCTGGAAAGTTATTTTTAAGATTAATAGATAAGGAAAGAGAAGGAAAGTTCTTAGGAAAAACAATTCAAATTGTTCCTCATGCAGTGAATGAAGTTATTGATTGGTGGATTGAGCTTGCTGAGAAACACAAACCAGATTATATGCTTATTGAAATAGGTGGTACTATAGGGGACAATGAAAATTTTTGGTTCATTGAGGCAGCCCACCGGCTTTCACACAATATAGGAATTGATAATATTGCATATATTCATTTAACATATCTTCCTATGTTGTATAATACTGGCGAACTTAAGACAAAACCTGCCAAAAGAGATATAGCTTTGTTGCGTTCAATGGGAATAAATCCTGATCTGGTAATTGCAAGAAGTCATTATGTTCTTCCAGAAAGAATAAAACACAAATTCAATGAATTGAATTTAAATCCAAAACAAATAATTTCTGCAATTGATATGAATAATATATATGAGATTCCTCTAATGTTTTATGAAAATGGTATGGTGGATTCTTTATCAGATGTTTTACATGAAAAAATAGACGTGGATCTCTCAAAATGGGAGGAAGTTTTAAACAATATGAAAAATCCAACCAACAAACTCACAATTGCAATCTGCGGAAAATATACAGATCTTCACGATTCTTATGCCAGTGTGGTTGAGGCTTTAAAACATGCAGGTGCGCATCTAAGAACGGAAATCGAGATAAAATGGGTTGAAACAACAGATATTGAATCGGGAGTTCTATCTATTCAGGATGCGATTGGAAATGCAGATGGAATTCTTGTTCCAGGCGGGTTTGGTTCTCGGGGTGTTGAGGGCAAAATAAAAGTAATACAACACGCTCGCGAAAATGATGTTCCTTATTTGGGTTTATGTTATGGTATGCAGTTGGCGGTTATTGAATTTGCTAGGAATGTTTGTGGTTTGAAGGATGCGAGTTCAAAAGAAATAAATCCTGAAACTGAAAATCCAGTTATAGATATCTTACCTGAGCAAAAAGATATTACGACAAAAGGCGGAACAATGAGATTAGGTGCTTATCCTGCAAACTTAGATAAAGGTACAAAAGTTTACAATTTATACAACAGTGATGTTGTTCAAGAGAGACATAGGCATAGATATGAAGTTAATCCAGAATATCATGAAACTTTAAAGAAAAATGGTTTAATATTTTCTGGGTTGAGCCCGAACAAAAAATTGGTTGAATTTATAGAGTTGAAAGATCATCCTTATTTTGTTGCAACACAAGCACATCCTGAGTTAAAATCAAGATTTGAAAAACCCGCTCCTTTATTCTTTGGTTTTGTTAGAGCTTGCTTAAAAAGAAAATGATCATTCTTCTCCTTTTTTCAGAACTATTGTTTCACCTTTTTTCAATCCAAAAAAAGAAACATCAGCATACGTTACTTTTATGTGGTCAGGTACTGACTGAGCAATTTTTTCAGAAATATTTTTGAACTTTTCTTTACCTAGCATTCTGCCCGTAACAACATAACTTTTTTCAGCAGTATGCACTACTAGAGATGGTAAAAAATTTCTTTTTGTATGAAAATATTTTTGATCCTTTCCTTTAAATTTAACACTGGGTAAATCAAATGTGCATTCAATGTGTTCAATATTTTCAAACCTTATATATTCTTTTTTCAACAAATTTGAAATCTTTATTCCATAATAATCAATTTCTGCCTGATCCCATTTAATTCCTGTAATCATCTGTAATGGAAAAAGTATAAGTGGTATTATCATTGCTAAAATAAGAAGACCTAACTTGACAAAATTAGATAGGTCCATATTTATTGAAATAAACAATATGCCGACAAACAAAAAAATAAGTGCAATTAAAAAAAGAAATCTTGATGCCATGACATACATATTCCCAAAAACTTTCATTTTTCATCTCCTTCCAAAAACAATAAACGCCGTGTGAACAAGTCCTTTATGTTGTGGTCTAACCCCATGTTCTCTCACAACCCATTCTCTGTTTATTGATTCAATTACAAACAAATCTTTGAATCCAGCTTTTTCACATGCTATATAAAATTCTTTAACTTGTTCAACATTTGGTAAATAGCCAATTATCCACCCATTTTCTTTTACTGCCTTGAAAGCCAGTGGAACAATTAGGTCAGATTTTGGCATATCCAAAAAAACAGCATCAACGTTTTTTTCTTTTATTCCTTTCGAAATATCCTTATTTTTGAGTTTCGCATTTTTCATACCCATTTTTTCAATATTTTTTTTTGCAGCAATATAAAAATCTTCTCTGACTTCGTAAGAATAAACAGTTTTGCAGATATTTGCTAATGACACTGTGAAAAATCCTGCACCACTTCCTGCTTCAACAATTTTACTGTTTCTTCCTAAATCTGTGTATCCAAAAACAACACCAATATCTTTTGGCAGTATGATTTGCGGTCCGCCATACGGCCCTCGCTTAAGTTTTTTAAGATTTGGATTAAGTCTTACAAGAATATCGTTTTTTCCCATGGTTTAAAGACATCAAAATAGATTTATAAACTTTCTTATAACATTTAATATTAATAGGTGATCATATGGGAAATTTTAAGATAGAAAATTATTGGGAAAACCAACTTAAAAATTTAAATGTAAATGAATTTGAACAAAACAAAAATTTCATTCAAAGTCTTCAGAATTTTTTATCAAATGATTCTTTTCATTCAAGAGTGTTTTCCAAGTCAACACCCGAAAACATAACAACAAAATTAACAGAATCATACGTTCGAGCATGCACTTTAATGAGTACAATTCCTGAGTTTGTAGGTTTAACAACTACAGAACAAGAAAAAGTTAAAACTGCTCTTACCTTGGAGTGGTATTATTATGGGTATGCGATTGGGAAAACCAAAGTTGATCAAACAATAAAAGTTCTTCTTGATGGGGGAACTATGGACCAAGCTTTGCAAAATTCCCCGAATGTTTATGCATTTTATTCTACCTGGTCGAATCAAAAGCTTGAAGAACATGCAACTGAAATAAAACAGGAATTGTCGGCCACACCCGCATATATAGATAATACACAAAAAAAAGATTCAACAAATTCCACAGAATCAATATCTCCAGAGTTTGTTGCTGAACAATTATTCCATGCTCCTGAAGAAGATGGAACTTTATATCACGCAACAAACGGTAATTCAAATATATCCCAAGAAAGACCCTCTTCATTAAATCAAGAATGGGTTGCTTCTCCCGATACTATTAAACCAAAAATAACTGAAGAAGATCTCCCTCAATTATATTGGACCGAAGCTCCCAAGGAAACTCCAGAACCTAAGCAAAAAACTGAGACATTGTATCTATTAAATTCGGTTACAAATACGCGACATTTTGAGCTCATGTTATTTGATATAAAAAGCTCAAGGGAATATAATCGGGGCGAGGTTTCGATAAATTATGATTCTAATGGCTGGTTGCATATTCACGTGCCCCAACCACCTACTCGCAAAGGTGATGCAAACCTTACAGTTTATGATTATATTATTGATCAAAAAACTTTGAATTCGTTCGGTGCTCAAAAACTTTTAGAAAATTTATCAGAATTAGAAACTGTTTTGGGATATTCATTGGATTCTGCGTTTATCAACAAAATAAAATCGCATCTCCCCTTTCCCCAAACACAAACTGCAGGTCCTTCGGCCGCGTCTGCTACTTTATCGCCAACCAATATACTCAAACAGAATATTTTATCGGACAAGAATATAGATGAAGTTTACAGGGTTATGTATCTTCAAGATAGAATAAGTGCATCTGGAAAGAAATCGACCGAAATTTTCTATAATGACCAGGGATATCCCGTTTTGAGATTATCATATTCTCCAGGGGCAGCAATAAATTCAACAAGAGAATTCACAATAAACGATGAAACGATTTCATCACTTTCCAATGAGGAAATCACTAAACTTTTCAATATATTAAAAGGAAGACTTCCAGAAACTGAAAGACAAAAATTAATCAGTAATGTTCGACAAATCACAGCAAGAAAAAAAACAACTGATGTACACCAAAGGTTATATGATTTTGAAACTGCGTTAGGTTATGCACAGGACGCAATAGAATCTGGTATTTTTCCATTTAATTTTAACCAAGAAACACATACTTTAACTATAACTGATTTAAACGGAATAAATCATGTTTTTGATTTTGAAGATATCAAAATGTTTGCAGGTTTAGACGTGATGAGAAAAGAAAATCTAAAGGACACTCTTGATAGTTTTCATGATTATTTAAGATACTGGTCTTCAACAACATTAAATATTGAAGAATGTGAGAGGGCGTTAGTTGATTTTGAAAGATTTTTAGGTTACACTCCCCCACTTTACATAGGTCAGCAGCAGGTTGTTAAACAAACTGAAAAAATTCCTGCAACTTCTACAACTAAAAAATTCCAACCTGATGAATTTTTAGGGGAAAGGCCCAAAGTGGAAATAGGTGAAGTTCCTCCTCCGCCCCCTCCCGAAGGGTACAGAGTACCCCCTCCTCCTCCACGACCTGATACAACTCAACAAAAACCCTTACAAAATGTAAAAGAAACAGATACATTAGAAGGAATTGAACCTGAAACACAAGATTTAATTCCCACTAAAAATTTCAACGCCGATGAATTTGTCAAAAATTTATGGGCATCTAAAAATAATTTTTCCATAAATTATGATGGCCAAAACAATATGTTGCAAATAGGATTAAAAGTAAAAAACAATGAATATGAATATATTTTGTCATCGGATAATCTAAAAGATGTAGAATTCCATCGCGTATTGGACAATATTCTTGATTTTACAAATGGATTTGTTACAGGGGGTCTTATTGACCGCAGTAGCTATCTGACTTTGCAATCACAGATTAATCAGATAAGAAAAGAAACAATGTTAAAAAAAGCAACAATGTAAATCAGAAATATGAGATATATAGATTTACTATATTTATCAATATTATTAATCCAAGAACAACTATTAAGAACCATTTTGGATCGATAGGTATTCCGCCTGTTTCTGTTTCTCCTGAGCCCATAACACCCGCCATTGAGCGAGGCATTTTATATCCAACTTTTTTAACTGACATAATCTATTAGTTTTAATATAAAGATTTTTAAATATTACATTTGTATTGTTGGGTATGGTAGCCAAAAGAAAGACTAAAAATAAGAAGAGAAAAGCTGTATCTAAAAAGAGAATCAAAACAGTAGACAAAAAAACTTTAGAGAGATTACAAGGAATTGAGGGAGAAGACAATCTAGTGTTCGGATTGTTAGCAATCACCGTTGGATTGGGGCTATTAGTCTATATTAATTACACAGGTTTTGTTCTTGATATACCCTCTGCACTGTCGCTAATATTAATAGGAGTAGGATTCATATTTGTAATGAAAAGCGTTAAGGACTAAAGGGTGATTTAAGATGAAAGTAGTTTATTCATGTTCTACTGATTTAAAAGGTAAAGTTGAATCAATCCTTCAAAAAGATACCACTGAAAAAATTTCCTTTGCGAGACAAGGTTATGATTTCAAAGATGGAAAAACATATGGTGTTGAGGGTTGGATTATATACCTGGAAGCAGATGAAGATTTTATTAAATGGGCAGAAGAACAATTCGGCGATCTTGTTAAGAAACTGGCCGAGGATAAAACAAATGAAATAGCTTTATCAATAAAACAAGAAAAAGATCGAGCAAGCGAAGGTTTTGGCAATCTTTTTGGGTGAATGAATGACTGGCATCGAAGAAATATTTCTTGTTATCGGTGCCATTATATTCATGGGTTTCATAGCAGATATAGTGTTCAGTAAATTTAAGATATCTAGTGTGATCTTATTAATGTTTTTAGGTTTTTTAATAGGTCCTCTCTTAGGCATAGTTGATGTTTCAGAGGGAGAAATTATAAAAGAAATTTATCCAATTGTGGGTGCTTTGGCATTCATTTTAATATTATTTGATGCAGGTACAAAAACAAATGTAATTCGTTTAATTAAAACAGCACCAAAGTCAACAGCATTTACTATTTTTGTATTTGTAGTAACTGTTTTTTCATTAGGATTTTTTTTGAAGTATATTGCAGGGATGAATATTTTATCTGGTCTTCTTTTGGGCGCTATTGTTGGGGGTATAAGTTCCCCAATTGTTATATCTTTGGTTGATAAGCTCCCCGTATCTGCAAAAGTTAAAGATTCTTTAATTCTCGAATCAACATTAACAGATGTTTTATGTGTTTTGACTAGTGTTTTAATACTTAAAATTATCATAGGGGGAGGAACTGATTTTGCTGTAAACAGTATAACAACATTTTTTGTTTCAACATTTTCAGTTTCTATTGTTTTGGGAATTGCAGCAGGAGCAATATGGATTTTTATCTTATCAAAAATGCCAAAAAATTCATTTTTCTATATGCTTACATTAGCCATTTTGTTTTTCTTATATTCCATAACTGAATATAATGGGGGCAACGGTGCAATTGCAGTTTTTGTTTTTGGTCTTTTGATGGGCCATATGGAAGAAATAAATGCCCTTATAAATTTTGATAATGATCGAAAGGTGGATAAAAAGTTTTTATTGTTTCAAGATGAAGTCACATTTTTTGTACGCACTTTCTTTTTTGTTTACATTGGTTTGCTTTTGAGCGTAAAATATGTCAATTTCATAACAATTTATTTCAGTTTGTTGGTTTTGGCAATTGCAGTGGTCGCGAGAAGTATTGGAAGTTTTATAATATTCAAAGATTGCGATTCCAAAGAAAAAATAATTCTAAATAGTATGATCCCCCGAGGTCTGGCAGCAGCAGTTCTTGTAACTTATGTAGGCGGAGATGTTATGATAATGTATCTAGAGGAAATCGTTTTTATGGTGATTTTAGTAACAAACATATTTCCTTCCCTTATGGTCTATTTATTGGATTCAAAATTCTTAAATATTGACAGTTCGGAAGAAACCGAACAAGAAATATAATATTTATATACTAATTTATCTAAAAGAAGTGTTATGATGGATGATGCGATAGTTATGGATAAGGAAACTTTCAAACTTTTAGCATCAGACACAAGAATAAGTATTTTAAAACTGCTTCGCAAAAGAGATTATAATCTATCTGAAATATCTAAACATTTGAATCTTTCAAAATCAACAGTTAAAGAACATATGGATTTGTTGGTTAAATCAGAATTAGTTAAGGATATAGATAGGGGTAAATGGAAATATTATTCTTTAACTAAACACGGCCATAGGCTGGTTGGTGAAGACCAAGACTCTCGCAATGTTAAAAGAGTTGTCATTGTTTTAAGTACAATTATATTTGCAGTTTTAGGATTGTTTTTATTTATAGGCTTCATATCTCAAATGACACTGTCTTCTTCAGAACCAACTATGTTTGTTCAAGAAAGTTTTGAAGATCCAGGAACATATAGAGATTTAGATATAATGCCTACAGTGTCTAAAGATGCTTCAGAATCAGAGGGTTTTGGAATATTTAACCTACCTCAAACTGATGATCAGGAAGAACCGGATTCCCTGTTCAATGTTTTAAATGAAACTTTAAACACAACAAATGATTCCAATCTGACAACGGATTTTATAGATGGTATGACAGATATGAACCAAACAACACAATAAGTTTAAAAATATTTGGTATTATATATAAATTTATGGTTACACCCAAATCTTTAAATAAGCCTGTATTACTGTCGGATGTTGATGGAACTCTTTCTAAAGGATTTTATATATTGAAGTTCCCTGAATTTTTAGCTAAAAGAGGTTTATTTGATAAACGAGAACTGGAAAATTTGCACAAAATCATAAACAAATACAAAAAAGGTCTTATAAATTATGAGACTGCAGGTATCGAAATAGTTTTAACTTATGGTAGGGGTGCTAGGGGCCAGAAACTTGATGATTATATAAATTTGGGATTTGATTACATAAAACAAAATCCTCATGAACTTTTTTCTTTTACGGTGGATTTAATTGAAATGTTTAAAGATAATGGGTACACCATCATAATTGCGAGTGGTTCACCTCTTGAAATAATCGGTCCCTTTGGGATCAGTATCGGCGCAGATGTTTCATACGGCACTAAATATGTTTTGGATTCACAAGAAATATTCACTGGCGAAGTTCAACTAAATTTAATTGAACATGAAAAGAAAAAATTGGCAGAAACATTTTCAATCGAACATAATTCGGATATTCCTCGTTCAATTGGTTTCGGGGACAGTTATACGGATGTCCAGTTTATGGAATATTTTGGGAACAGTGTAGCAATCTTGCCCGAACCCATTCTTCGCGAAATTGCATTAAAAAATAATTGGTTAATTTGTGATTCTGAAGATTCTGTTTTAAAAGAAGTAAGAGCTTTTATGAATTTTAATTAACACTAACCTTTATAAATATCTGTTGAAATAAAATATTATGGACTCTTACGATGATTTATTGAATAAAGCTTATGCTGAACTTCCTGATAAAGCAAAATCTCATGATGAAAGATTTGAAATTCCTGTTTTAGACAGCATTCAACAAGGTACAAAAACTATTGTAAAAAATTTCGCATCATTCTGTGAAAAAATTAGACGTGAACCCCAATATGTTGCAAAATTTATGTCTAGAGAATTTGCAGTTCCAACTTCACTGGAAGGCAGTAGTCTTATTTTGCACAGTAAATTCAATACAAAAATAATAAATGAAAAATTACAAAAATATGTTAAAAAATATGTTGTTTGTCCAGAATGTTTTAAACCCGATACAAAAATACTGGAACAAGATAGAATAAAATTGTTGGTATGTGGGGCTTGTGGAGCCCGTACATCTATAAGGTGATTTAATGTATAACAAAAACAAAAATACTAATCAAGACACAGAGATTGTTAGGGTTAGGTTGCCCAGAAATGGAGAGCTTTTAGGATTAGTCGTTATGCTTACAGGTGGCTCAAGATTACAAGTTGACTGTACTGATGGCAAAACAAGAATGTGCAGAATACCTGGTAAATTTAGAAGAGATATATGGGTTAGAGCAAATGATTATGTAATTGTTAAACCCTGGCCCATCCAAGCAGATGAAAGAGGAGATATTATTTGGAGATATACTAAACTTCAAGCAGACTGGCTAAAAAAGAAAGGACATCTTAAAAATCTTTAATTTTGATGAGGTGAATACAATGGAAAATAAAAAAAATAAAATGGATGAAATGATGGATTCTTTTGAATCTAATCGGTCCGAATCTTCAAACAAGGAACATAAAGTTATTGTTTATTCAACACCCGCATGCCCTTATTGTATAATTGCAAAGCAATATTTTAAACAGATAAAAATTGACTTCAAAGAGTATGATGTTAGTGTTGACAAAGAAAAAGCAAGAGAAATGATGGAAAAAAGCGGTCAAATGGGAGTTCCTGTAATTGATATAGATGGCCATATTGTAATTGGTTTTGATAGAAAAATGATTGATAAATTATTGGGAAAATAATTTTCCCACTTTTTATTGGTTCTCCATAATTGCTTTCATAATTTCATCTGCACTTGACCTATTTATATTATTTTCGTAGCTAAGATCATTAAAGTAATTCCATACTACGGTAGAAGATTCAAATCCTCCTGATTTATCTTCAACCATGTTGATTACATATACATTTCCATCTTCTCCCATAGCTTGAATTATATTTTCTTCTGGTTTATAGGTTGCACTTTGAAGACCTATTTTAAGAGTCACTCCCTCTATAATGTCAGTAATAGGTAATGTTTTTGATCTGGTTGTTGTCTCAACAGTTTCAATAACATCACTTGTTCCAACTGCAGTTTTGTTTTCAAAATTTGCAAAATTTTCTTCCCATTGCGCTTCTTTTCCTCTAACTTTATCTGAATTAAAAACTCTATTTTTGAAATTTATATATGCAGGATCGTTTTTTATCAAATTAGATGCAATTTCTCCAAAAATGAAGGTTTCATAGTCTCCAAATTTAATAACAATTTCTCCCTCTTCAAACGAAATTTTAACTTTTTCAGGATCATTAATCAGTATGTCTGATGTTCTATTCAACACATTTCTCATCTGTTGTCTGTCTTCTAATCTAATAGTTGTAACTCCCCTTTTAGCAGTAGTTGTTTGAGCAATTTCTTCTTCTTTTGTGGGCACGATTCTGTTTCTTTCAACAATTCCATCAAAGCTTTTTATGTTCTGGTTGCCCGATTTTTTGATATTTTCCCATCTTTCATATAATACACTATCTGAACTTATTAATCTTGCATCTTCTTCAGTAAGAGTGTAAAAGTTCTCACCATCATTTACTCTTAATTCTCCATTCACAAAAATAAACAATACTTTTCCTTCTTGTATGGATTGTTCTATAATATCCATTGCGTTATTCACTTTTTGGATTTGCTCATTTTCCACAACTGTTTTTGGTGTTTCAGTTGCAGGCTCAGCCGTTCGAGCCACGTCTCCAACTTTTTCATCTGGTGTTGGTTTATCCTTTTTCTGCTCTTGTTGAGCTTGTGCCGTTATATCACTTTTCAACAACAAATTTCTTGATTTTTCTATTGATTCCAGCATTTGAGATTTTTTATTTTTTCCTCCGTTTGAATAGTTATTATCGGGGTCTTCAATCTTTTCAACGAGCTGGTTAAATATCAATCCCACTGCCTCAACACCTAATGCTTTAACTGTTTCTTGGTTTATTATAAGGTGAATGGGTTTACCTCCTGATGCAGGATTCCCTGCAAATTTAATAAATAAACTCCCATCCTCGCCAGATTCAACTGCCCACATTTCTCTTGCATTGGGATCATTAAAAATTTTCAATGCACCACTAAAATGACCTAAGAACTCTTCAAATCCTGTAGGTTCTGTTACTACATATTCTAAATTTTTAGGTATTATCCCTGTCCAGTACACAGTTGCATAGGATTCTTCTATTTTATGTAAGAGTTTTCCAAACTCTATCAGTTGATTCATATCATCAAACTGTACGTCGTTTATGTAAATATTTTTTATATAAATTTGGCCGTCGGCATCAATTTCTGTCTTAACCAAACAGTTTTTTTCTTCATCAACACCCAAATAACAACCCTCACCTTCAATTTCTCTAGTTGATATATTAAGATGATCTCCATCAAGTAATTCGAGCTCTGTTTTAACATCATTGTAGCTTCTTACCTCTTCAACATTAACTACTTCTTCAGGGGTTGGTTCTTCTGTGGGGGTAATTTTTGCTTCAAGTATTTCATCTTTTCCTGCAGATATTTCTTGTGTTGCTTGATTTTTGAGGTTCTCAATTTTTTCAGAACATGTTTTTCTGTATTTTACCGGCAGTTGATCATTATAATTTCCATAAATTTCAAAAATATCTTCTCCATTTGCAATTCTCTCAACCAGATCTATTATTTGATCGTTGCCTTTTTTATTCCAGCCATTGACATAAAACATCATTCCAATCAAATATTCAACAGTTTCTTTTTCTGCATCGGTCATGCTTTCTAAAACAGTGTTAAACTTGCTTTTAGTATCTTCTGATAATTTTAAAAGGCTTCTACCCTCCATAATTCTTGCTGCTCTAACAAAGCCTTCGTCCAATAATCTCATTTGTTTAGTGTTTGCTGCAATTCCTAAATCTTCAACAGACGAATTTTTTAAGTTTTCATTAACTTTATCACGAGATGTTCTCCCATCCCACAAATCCTCTTTAGTTTTAATTCCTACCATAACCTTCACCTATATATTATAGGGCAATACTCCTTTATAAACTTTTTTATTTTATATTATAACGGTGATAAACATGAGAAAAGGCCAGGCTGCTATGGAGTATATTATGAGTTATGGTTGGGCATTATTAGTTGTTTTAGCGGTTATAGGAATTATTATAGCGAGTGGAGTCTGGAGAAGACCAGTTCAAAATGAATGTTTTGTTCATCCAGATCTGCCTTGTGAAGTTGCTGCATTTGGAATTTTAGGTAGCGATACTGAATTAAGATTCGTTTTTCGCAATAATCAAGGTGGCGAGATAACTAATGTTCAAATTATAAGCAATGAAATAACAGAAGGTCTTGGGATGGGAGCTTCCGCAGGACACGGTTTTCCCATTGTCTGTGATCCAACTTCAATTCCTCAAGGACAAACATCCCACTGCAGGCTCATATACAACAATTTACTGGGTAAAACTGGCCAAACTATGAGGGGCAGATACACAATCCAATTTGATGATGAAATGGGAATCACACACAACACATCTGGATATGTCAGAGGAACAGTAGAACAATTCAATTAAAAGAGGTAGCTAAATGGTTTATATTAAATCATTGAGGTTAAAAGGATTTAAATCATTCAGACATTCTAATATTCTATTTAATGAACATGTTACTGCAATAGCAGGACCAAATGGTTCTGGAAAATCAAATATAATTGATGCAGTTAGATTTGTTTTTGGCGAAACAAGCCTCAAATCGCTTAGGGCAAAAAGAATATCTTCTTTAATAAGCCATTCGTCAAGAGAAGCTGCTGTTACACTTGTCATAGAAACTGGAAATCAACAAGAAGTTGAATTAAAACGTTTGATATCTTCATCAGGAAAAGCTAAATATAAAGTTAATGGAAAAACTGTTAAAAGATACGTTATGCTGGATTTGCTCAGACAATATAATCTTGCTTTGGGTGAGCACAATGTTATCGCGCAGGGAATGGTTCAGAAATTTGTAGAAATGAATCCAAAAGAAAGAAGAGCGATTATTGATGATATAGCTGGCATTGCTGAATTTGATTCTAAAAAAACAGAAGCTGTTCGAGAATTGGATGAGGTTCAACGAAGAATTGACGATGCAAATATTGTTTTATCTGAGAGAGAAGGATATTTGAAAGAATTGGAAAAAGAAAAGGAAGATGCTTTAAAATATAGAGAAGCAGAAACTATGTATAAACGATCGAAAGGTTCTTTATTATATCAACAGATGGAATACACTGACAAACAATTAAAAAAATTAATGGGCAGATATGTTGAACTAAAAAAACAAAAAGAGACCTATAATCAAGATATTATTCACTTAGAAAAAAAAGTAAAGGAAATTTCTGCCCAAAAAGAAATAATTGTTAACAAAATAAATGAAAACTCGGAACAGCAGGAACAGTTGAAAAAACTTGAAGAAATCCATATTCAGATAACAGTTGATAAACAACTTTTAATTTCATTGAATAACGATGTTCACAAGTTAGATGATGAATTAAAATCTCTTGAAGAAGAATTGAATAAAGTTCAGTCGCGTTTTGATGAAACCAGCAAAAATCTTTGGAAATTTGAAAAAGAAGCAAAAGAAAGCCAGATCAAGCTCAAAACTTTTGAATCAATTGAAGATGAGGACGGCGAAATATCTACTTTGGAAATGCAGATGGAGAATTATATTAAAAAAGAAAAGCAATTGATTGAATCCCAAGGTAGGCTCGAAGCTGAGATTAAGGGTCACACTGACTTGTTGTCTGCTTATTCTGATCAAGGCGTTTCAGCTAATGATTTAATGAAGTTAAAAAATGATTCTGAAGAATATAAAAAAGAAATACAATCATTACAGAGAGATATTGAAAATTTGTTTGAAAAAGAAAAAGATTTAAACAAAAAACTGCCCGATTATGACCGAAAAGTGCTTGAATTAAAAGAAAAAATAGCAGAGATAAGGCCGTTTATTGGAAAAGGCGTTAATCCTGCAATACCCTTTATCGAAAACTTAAAAGAATCTGTTAAAGGCATCCATGGTCCAATTATTGATTTAATAGATTTTGAAGACGATTATTCTTCTGCAGTTACTGCTGCGGGCGGAGGACGTTTGTATCATGTAGTTGTAGATAATATTGATGTTGCAGCTACAGTTATTAAAAAACTCAAAGCAAGAGGAATTGGTAGGGCCACATTTATTCCTTTAGATAAAATCACATCAAACTCAGTTAAAAAAATAGATGTGGGGATGGGAAACATATTAAATTATATTAAATTTGATCCAGAATACACCAAAGCAATACATTATGTTTTTGGAGAGACAGTGTTAGTAAAGGACATTGAATCTGCAAAAAAACATGTAAATAGAAATCGTATGGTAACGCTGGGCGGAGAACTTTTTGATACGAGTGGTGCGGTTACAGGTGGTAGAAGTACAGGTATCACCGCAGTCAAAAATTTTGAATCATATAATAAAAAATTAGAGAGTACGAAAATAGAAAGAGAAGCGTGTTATAGTGATCTTTCAGATATCCGGGAAAGAATGAATTCAAAACGCAGGGAGCGCGCTCAGCTGGAAGTCAGAATCCAGTCAATTGAGGCAGAATTGAAAATTTATAAAGTTGATGATTTTACCAGTAAAATTAGCGATATCAAAGAAAAAACAAGTTCAAAAACTAAAGAACTGGAAGATGTAAAAAAAGAATTATCTGCAGTATCTGAAAAAATATCTCAGATAAAAAATCAAGTTGGAGATAAAGCAGATTCTATAAAAAGGAAAAGAACAACTTTGTTGAAACAAAGAGACCAGATTAATGAAAGATTAACTGAGATAAAATCAGAATTGGCTTCTATGAAAAAAGAAAAAAACATGCTAACTGAAAATCTTGAAGGCATGAAAAAACAAAAAAACAACATAATAAAATCAACAGAAGAAAAACAATCTGAAATGGAAATTGTAAAGAACAGAATAAAAAAGAATGAAGCAAAGGAAAAAACAATTTCAGATAAAGTCAAAGAAATAAGTAAAGAGATGGAATCATTTTGGAATGAGTTAAGAGAATTAGACTCTGTGATAACTGATTTGAGCAGTCAAAAAGGGAATCTTGAAAGAAAAATGGAGAGAATATCTGGGGAATTAAATGGTTTCGAAATTCAAAAAGCAACACTCGAAACGCGTTTGGGAGATTTGAGAGGCGATTATGAAGAATTCAAGGATTATCCTTTGATTGAAGCAGGAGAAAATAGGCTCCAAGAGATTATGGTTATGTATGAAGGTATAATCAATTCATTAGGTAATGTCAATTTAAAAGCCCCAGAAATTTATGAGGAAAAAAAGAATGAAATGGATGAAATCAGAGAAAGGATAACAAAGCTTGAAGACGAGAAAAAAGCAGTTTATAGGATGATAAATGAAATTGAACAAAGAAAAAAAGCTGTTTTTATAGAAGTATTCAATTCAGTTAACAATAAATTCAAAGAACTTTATTCACGTTTGGTTATGGGGGAAAGCACGTTGGTGCTTGATGATGAAAATAAACCATTTGAATCTGGCTTGAGAATTAAAGTAACTATGAATAATAAAGAAACTTATTTAGAATCTATGTCGGGTGGAGAAAGAACTTTACTTTCTATTATATTAATTCTTGCAATACAGATGGTAAGACCTTCACCTTTCTATTTGATGGATGAAGTTGATGCTGCTTTAGATAAAGAAAACAGCAAACTTCTTGCAAAACTCATATCCGATATGTCTAAAAATTCTCAATTTGTAGTGGTAACACATAACGATGGCGTTCTAAAATATGCTGATGCAGTTTTGGGTGTTTCCAGAGATGAAAAAACAGGATCTAAAGTTGTTGGGATAAAAGTTAAAGAAGAACAAACCATGCCTTCTTAATAACTCAAAACAAAAAGCATTTCTTTTTCATCATCCAACCTAGCAAAACCTATTTTTTCAAAATAGACAATTTTATCAACTTCAAAAAATTCAACTTTTTTTTCTGTTTTGCCTTCAAATTTTTCCCCTCTTGATGTTATTATAGATATATCAACATTTTCCTTTACCCAGTTTATTGTTTTAATTGATTTGGATTTTTTGTCAGGTAACTTATCACATTTTTTGTTTGATATTTTAATATTCATAAGTTGTTTGAGTCTAACTTCTTTGTTTATGTTGTCGTCATAATCTTTTTTTGATATGTAATAAATATCTGATTCAATATCTATCTCAACAGGATCTTGAACAAACATCAAGTGTTCTGCTTCATCTTTTATCAACTCTGTGTTGTACTTAAATAAAATATCCCAGTCAAGTTTCGAATCAACAGGCCTAATTCCAATATTTATCATATATTTCCTTATGGCTTCTGGTTTTATACCTCTTCTTTTCATCGCATCCAAAGTTGGTAATTGTATATCGTCCCAACCCGAAATTTCTCCATCGGCAATAGCCTTGCGTATATCTGATTTATGTGCAAATTTATCACTTAATTTCAAAATACCTGATTCTTTAAAATGTGGGAGATCCCATCCAAAATAATCATATATATATTTTTGTTTTATAGTGTTCAATTCGTGTTCTTTTCCGCGCATGACAAAAGTAATTCCCATCAAATGGTCATCTATGGGGCAAGATAAATTATACAATGGCCAAACTCGATACTTGTTTTTTTGCAATATATGAGGTTCTGTTATTATTCTCATTGCAGGCCAATCTCTTACAGAAGCATTTGGGTGGTCCATACTTGTTTTTATCCTAAGTACTGCTTCACCCTCTGTATAAATTGTTTTCATTTTTTCCCATTCTTCTTTGTTTTCTTTGATCGTTCTGTTTCTGCATTCACACACCAGTCCCTCTTCCCTATTTTTTCTCATTATATCTGCGGGACACTTGCAAACATATGCTTTTCCCATCCCGATTAATTTTTCAGCATATTCATAATAAATTTCCATTCTTTCACTTTGGATAAAAATTTCGTGTATTTTGCACCCAAGCCATTCAATGTTTTTAGGTATTGACTCATAAGCTTCCAAAACTGGTTTTTTTGTTTTTGGATCAGTGTCTTCCAATCTAACAATAAATTTTCCATTATATTTTTTTGCATATTCGTCACATATTACACTTTGTTTAGCATGGCCCAAAGTTAACATTCCTCCTGGATTCGGGGCTATTCTAGTGACTATCCCTATACCTTTAGCAAATTCCAAATCTGGCAGTCCTTCTCTTTCTTGTTTGATTTCAGGGTATTCAAATTCTTTCATTCCTTGTCCGATATCTATTTTATTCATTTTATTTATTTCATTGATTGTTTCAGATATTAATTGCATTGTCTTTTTCATATCTTTTTTACAATTAGGATATTCTGCAATAACTTTTCCTACAACACTCCCAACATCTGCTTTTCCATAATCAAAAGCATTTTTTAATCCGTATTTTAAAGATAGATTCAGTATTATTTTCTCGTCCATTAAAATTCACCTTTACACTCTTACTGGAACCATATCCATTAAAGTACTTGAAAATTGGCTGTATTTATTTGCAATTTCAATTATATTATCTTTCATAATTTTAGTTTTATCTTTAGGAAGTTCAAAACTTTCTTGGAGTGTTAAAAACAAACTAAAGGTGGTTCGGGGAGATTCTCTCAATGCAGATATCAATAAGTTTCCATCTGGGGATCCATGTGATAAACTTGCAATGTATCCCAATACTAAACATCTTGATTTTTCATCCAAATTTTTTGTTGAATACGATGCTCTAACATATTTCTCTTTTGCTTTTTCAAAATTTTTCAATATCATTAAAACATTTCCGTGCTCCACATAATCTTCATATTTCTCCCTAATATCCTCTAATTGCGTAAGTGTTTTATTAAGTCCTCGAAAATCTCCAGTCATTCTTTCTACATTTGCCAAAGTTTCTAAGGCCATAAGCTTTGTTATTCCATTTTTTGTTTGTTTTATCACTCCTGAAAGGTCTTCTTTAATTTCTTTAAGTTTGTTGAAATACTCTACATCCGTTTTATCCATTTCTTTAATTTCATCTATCCTAAGAACTATTCCAGTCATTTGAATATTTTCTTGTTCTGGGGGCTTTATTCTTAAGACAGGAGTTAGTTTCATACTGGAATCAAACACTGAATTACGAAGTTCCGATTCCTTTTTTGTAAGTGATTCTTTTTCTAAGTGCATAACTGTGGCCATATTATTTGATATGACTTAACCTTTTTTAAATGTTTTCTGTAACCAATTCGTTACTATGCGATTGATTATTTGTGAAAAGCCAAAAGTTGCAGAAAAAGTTGCGCAAGCACTTTCTAAAGGAAGCTGTGAAAAAATTAAAGAGAAGGATGTTAATTATTATGTTTTTGGAAAAGGAGATTCAAAGACGTTTGTTGTTTCATCAGTGGGACATGTATACTCATTGGGTGAAAAAAAACAAAATTGGTCAACTTATCCCATATTTGATATTGAATGGAAACCTATCTATGAGATAAGCAGAACTTCAGATTACACAAAAAAATATTTGAATTTGATAAAAAAAATAGGTAAGGGCGCTGATGAAATTGTAAATTCCTGCGATTTTGATGTTGAAGGATCTTTAATAGGATACAACCTAATAAAATATGGTTGTAATGCAGATCCTAGCAAAGCCAAAAGAATGAAATTTTCTGCTTTAACCCCGAAAGATTTAATTGAAGCATATGATAACCGATTTTCTTTGGATATTCAAAATGCATACGCTGGTGAAGCCAGGCACAAACTGGATTGGTTTTATGGAATCAATCTTTCAAGAGCTTTAATGACTTCTCTAAGAAAAAATGGAATCAAAAAAGTTCTTTCAATAGGTCGCGTGCAGGGCCCCGCTCTCGCAATCCTCGTCAAAAAAGAACTGTTAATATCAAAATTTGTTTCAGAACCGTATTGGGAGTTATGGGCAAATATAAACGATTTAATATTTTTTCATACAAAAGGAAAATTCACAGATGAAAATGAAGTGGTGCAAATATTAAATAAAGTGAAGAATGGAAAATCAGAAATCATTGGTATTACCAAATCAAAAAAAGATCTTCCGCCCCCTCCTCCGTTTGATTTAACCAGTTTGCAGGTGGAGGCTTACAATTCTTTCAAATATCCTTTGTCTTATACCCTTCAGCTTGCGCAAACGTTATATGAAAATTCTTTGATATCTTATCCAAGGACTTCCTCGCAAAAACTGCCTGAAAAATTGGGCATCGGAAATATATTGTCTCTATTATCTAAACAAAACAAATATTCTGATTTAGCATCCAATCTAATAAACCAGGGGCGAACAAAACCTTACCAAGGTCCAAAAGATGATCCTGCCCATCCTGCCATCCATCCAACTGGTCTTGCACCCAAAAATCTTGGTGCCAGGGAGGCAAAGCTTTATGATTTAATTGTAAGAAGATTTTTGGCATGTTTAGGACCAAACGCAGTTCGCGAATCATGGTCTGCTAATTTAATATCTGAAAAAGAAAAGTTTACTGCAAAGGGAACACACACAACAGATAAAGGCTGGTTAGAATATTACCCTTTCACAAAATTAAGTGAGATTCCACCCCCGAACGTTATAAAAGGAAAGGTTTTGCCAAAATTCGGCCAAACAAAAAAAATGACCAAACCTCCAAAAAGATATACTCAAGCAACATTGGTTTCTGAACTCGAAAAGAAAAAACTTGGCACCAAGGCAACACGTGCAGTTGTTGTTGATACTCTTTTCAAAAGAGATTATCTTGAGGGAAAAAGTATTGAGGTTAAGCCTTTGGGAATTGCAATATATAATGCTTTGAAACCATTTTGCCAAGAAATTTTGGATGAAAAATTGACTAGATATTTTGAAGATGAAATGGAAAAAATTCAAACAGAATCTCCAGAAAAATCTTTTGAAACAAGCAAGAAAGTTGTTGATGAAGGTAAAAAAACAATAACAAAAATCTCTGAAAAATTCAAGAAAAACGAATTGGAAATAGGGAAAAAATTAGTTGAAGCTATGAAAGATGAGATATATATGGGTCCTTGTCCAAAATGTGGAAATCCACTCATGATAAGAAGATCAAGAGCAAACAACAAACAGTTTATCGGTTGTTCTTCTTTTCCAAAATGTACTCAAACTTATCCTCTCCCTCAGAATGTGGAGGTTAAATCCACAAATGAGGTTTGTCAACATTGTAAAACTCCTGTGGTTGAAATAAAACCAAAAAAAGGAGATTCTTATAAACTGTGTTTGAATCCTTATTGCCCTTCAAAAACCAAAAAACAAGAAGCTCCTCCTGAAAAGCAATCCTCATAAGGGCACACACCAAGTTTTAAAAATGTTATTTTCTAATTAGAGATTATGTCACAAATTAATGTTCCAAAAATTCCGTCTGTTCCTTCCAAAATAAAAACAGAAGAAAAAAGCATGGCAAGAACAGAGTTCATTGCTATCAAAGGTCCTTTAAGTATGATAACGTCCTGGGAGTTAGGCGACGTTTTACTGGAACTTTATTTTGACAATCCTTTGACTCCAACAAATATTAATATTTTTGTAAGTGCTCTCAACAGATTAAAAACAAGGTGATTAAATGAATTATACAAGTGGATCAATATCAAATCAAGTATCTAGTTATATGGTTGAAAATATCTCTGCTTTTGGGACGGACATATTTGGTACGCCTTTAGGAAATTATATATTGGCAATGGTTTTTGTTTTATTAACTGCATTACTTGCTAAATCAATATATTACGTTTTTAAAACACACATAAGAAAAATAACTTCAAAAACAAAAACTGATTTAGATGAGATTATAGTTGATATGATTGAAGAACCTGTTGTTATTTTTATCGTTATATTTGGATTATGGCTTTCAATTTTTCTCTTTATCAACTTAAACAACAATGATATGGGATTGGTATCAAGCATAAGAGATGTTCTCATAGTTTTAAATCTAATATGGCTTTTAACAAGACTTTTTGATAAATTATTTGATAAGATTGTTGTTCCTTATACCAAATCAACAAAATCAAAACTTGATGAGCAATTAACACCTATTGTTAAAGATGGAGTAAAAGTTATTTTGTTTGGAGTTGGAATTCTATTTTTAATACAAAATGCAGGTTATGATGTAACTGCAATACTTGGAGGTTTGGGAATTGCAGGTCTTGCTGTGGCCATGGCAGCACAAACCTCTTTATCTGATGTTATTGGCGGAGCAATAATCTTTGCAAATCAACCTTTTGAAATCGGCGATTATATAAAATTTGGAGGGGATTCTGGAACTGTAAACGAGATAAACCTGAGGTACTGCAGGTTAACTACGCTTGAAGGAACTCAGTTAATTGTTCCAAACTCTTTAATATCAAAAACAGTTATTGAAAATTACAGTAGAAGTATGAAAAGACGGGTTGATACTAAGATAGGTGTAGTATATGAAACTCCTCACAAAAAACTCGAATTGGCTAAAAAATTAATGGAAAAAATAATTGAAGAAACTGAAGGGGTTGAAGATCCCACCATATATCTAGAAGAATTTGGAGATTCTGCCATTGTATTTAGATATAGGTATTATGTGAAGGATGTTAGTAAAAGACTCAAACTAATAGATCAAGTTAATTTCAATCTCAAACGTGAATTTGAAAAAAATAAAATTGAGTTTGCATATCCAACATCTGTTGTTTATCTGAGGAAATAAAAATGTTAATAGGTATTGTTGGGGCGCCGAACAAAGGAAAAAGTACGCTGTTTTCTGCATTAACTTTACATATGGTGGAAACAGCAGATTATCCCTTCACAACTATCAATCCTAACGAAGGAACAGGTTATGTTAAAACGCATAATCTTGCAAAGGATTTGAATTTGGTTGCAAAACCAAAACACGATATAATCTCTGGGGAATATAGATTTATACCTATCCGACTTTTAGATGTTGCAGGATTAGTTCCTGGTGCTCATGAGGGCAGGGGTTTGGGAAACCAGTTTTTAAATGATTTGATACCTGCTGATGCTCTTATTCAAGTCGTTGATGCTTCTGGAGAAACAGATTTAGAAGGCAAAAAAAACAGCATCAATCCAATTGAAGAAGTTAAATTTTTAGAAGAAGAATTGGATTATTGGGTGGCAGGGATAATAAAAAGAAATTGGGATAAAGTTAGATTTAAAGATATCAAATCATTATTTGCAATTTTATCCGGACTAAAAATATTTGAAAATGATATCGAAAAAATTGCCAACACCCTAAATCTTGATAAAAAGAGAATAGATTGGGAGGAAGATGAAATATTCTCTTTTGCCAAGGGAGTTAGGAAACTTTCAAAGCCTATCATAATTGCAGCAAATAAATGTGATATGCCTTCTGCGAGAAAGAATATTGAAAATCTTAAAAAATTAGATTACGCCGTAATACCTGTTTCTTCAATTTCTGAGCTAACTCTAAAAAAAGCTTCGCAGGCGAAATTAATTGAATACGTTCCAGGGAGCAAAAACTTTGATGTTTTAAAAGAACTTTCCAATGAACAAAAAAACGGTTTAAATTATATCCAACACAATGTTTTAGATGTATATGGATCAACAGGGGCTCAAGAACTATTAAATAAAACAGTATTTGATATATTGAACATGATAGTTGTTTATCCTGTTGAGGATGAACATAAGTATTCTGATTCTCAAGGAAATGTTCTTCCAGAAACAAAACTAGTTCCACAAGGCGCAACTCCTTATGAACTTGCAGGGTTGATACATACTGATATTCAAGAAGGATATAAAACAGCATTTGATGCGCGCAAAAAAATAATGATAGGTAGGGAGAATAAATTAGAAAACAATTCAATAATTAAAATTGTTTTCAATAAAAAATAAAAAAAATAAAATCAGTTGTTTTCGTATATTTCGTATCCTTTTCCCAGGTTATATGTTATCAATATATTCCCTGCTGTGTCTGTTCTGTATATTTTGACACCCTGGGTTTCTATCGCTGTAATTAATTGGGGAGAAGGTGCTTTGTCGCTGTTTGGACCAACTGAAAGTATCATTGCATCTGGCCTTGTCGCATCAATGAGCCTTACAATTTCTTGTGTACTTGATGAAAGTTCTCTTATTGCAGATTTTCCATTTCTAGGAATTTCAACAATATTTGAATACAAGGTTGGTTGATTCGTTAAAAGTTTTCTAAGTTCATTGTTTTCCAAATCTGATGTAAACATAACTGAAAAGGATCTATCTTTCAAAACAAACACCAATGAATTAATATTTGGATTATTAGGTTGTATATTTTCTTCATCAGGGTTGTAAAAGTCAAGATTCATTCCATTATATACAAAGCTATTTCCTGCCCTTATTGTTTTTGTTTCTATACCCATTTCTTTTATTTTTGTTTTAACTTTGTCATAGTTTTCAGTGCTTGCGCCATTGTCCCACACTTCACCAACTTGGAAATTATCAAGCACGTAGGAGGCGCCGCTAATTTTTCTGTCTGAAGGATTGGTTATTATCATAACATCAATTTTGTTAACCCCTATGCTTTTAATTTTATCAACAATTCTTGTCCCGCTTGTAGGATCTCCAGCATCAACTAATATGTTAACATCTCCTTTTGATATCAAAGCCGAAGAAGCATAACCCACATTAAAAAAGCGGACATTTAATTCTGCATTTGGATCGTCCACCACTATAATTTCATCAGGTTCATCAATATCGTCTATAACAATTTCAACATCATCAATAAAATCTTGGTCTGTATCGTTGCCAATATCAACATCAGTATCATTATCCTCTCCATCATTATTGGGATCTTCAATTGTTTGATTGTCATCATCAACTGGTTTCCCTCCATTATCTCCATTGCCTATGCATCCTAGTACAAGAAATCCAATTATTAATAATGCTATTATTTTTTTCATTTAATCACCTTTTAATGTTTATTTCTATAAATATATCGAAGTCAAGGTTTATTTATTTTTCGTTCTGTCAAAACCCCAGTTTTTCATTCAAAGTTCTTTCAATATATTTTCGACTAATCTAACCATCGTTTCCAAGGTTTTTTTTCTTATAAACTCATTTGGTTCGTGGCAAATCGAATCAGGATCTGAAGGACCAAATTCAATGATAGGAATGCCCAACTTGTGAATATGCGTACCATCCCCTGCCCCCAATCCTCCGCCATATTTAAGTTTTCTTTTAACTGTCTTCTCAGCTATTTTCTTAAATTTTTTTGTGAGGGGAGTTTTTATCGATAAATATCCCTCGCATATCTCAATTTCGTCAAGTTCGAATGTTATGTCTTTCTTTTTTGAAACTTTAGAAAGAAATTCAATCAATTCTTTTTTTGCTGTTTCTCCTTTTTCTTCGGGTAATAAACGCAGATCAAATCCTACTTCGGCAGTATCGGGTATTGAATTTAAACTTTGACTCCCATTCAATGTAGTTGTTGAAAACCTGCCCCAAATTTTTTTATTTCCACAGGTGGGGGGTGCATTGGTTTTCGATTTTTTCTTTTCCCTCATTTTTTTGTATTTTTCAAGTTCGGTAATTAAATACGCAAGTTTTGGAACAGGATTGTCTGTTGGGCACATATGGCCTGCATGCCCTCCTTTTCCAATAACCTTAATTTTGCCTTGTATTAACCCTGATCCACCCAAATAAATCATTTCAGTATTTGAATCAAAATTCCATGCAATATCTGCTTTTATCAAATCTGCATGATTAGAGCTTACATATTCCAACCCATATTTTGAGATTATTTCTTCATCACATGCGATAAGGAATTTTAGGTTAATTTTTGGTTTTTCAACCCGTGATAAAGCACTTAAAACTGCAGCAATTGGTCCTTTGTCATCATCTGTTCCTCTGCCATACAGTTTATCTTCTCTTTCTGTCAACTCAAAAGGATCTGTGTTCCAACCTTCTTTTTCTGCAGGCACAATATCATAATGGGTTAAAATTAACAAAGTTTTTTTTGCACCAACATTTTTCGTTAATAATATATTTGGTCTTGATTTTCCGTCTTTTGGTTCAAACCCTTCTTTTTTGCAATCAATAATTTTTACGTCAAGACCAATCTTTTCAGCTTCATTTTTTATATAATTTGATATCTCAGAATAATTTTTAGCTTGTTCAGAACTGGTATCGAACGAAACCAAGTTTTTCAATATCTCAATTTCATTTAAAATTTCCATTTTCACTCCCCCTTATTGAATAGTATTCTGAAAGATAAAATATCTCTCCTACCAACCAATAGGGCAGTATAATTTTATCTTTTTGAAATTATTGCGTATGTTAGTTCCGAACGGGCGGATTCAACCTGTCTTCTAGCAACGTCTTGTTTTTGCTTGAAATTTGGTAATATGGCTCCCGAGAAATTTATTGGTAAAGTTGCATCATAAATTTCTTGCATCATTTCAAACATTTTTCTTGCTGTTTCAATGTCGTTTTTATTAACAGAATCTAACATATATCTTCTCAATTCCCCGACACAATCCATTATCCCATTCAGGTAACTTATTTCTCCAACTTGCAATTGTTTTTGGCTTGGAAGTTTGTTTTTTGAAACTAAATTGTACAACACTACTAATTCAGTATACTCCTGTTCCACACACAAATAATATTTATCATATTCATTTCCAAACTTCTTTAATTTTTTAAGTTCTGTTTTTGAATTCTCGATGCTTTTTTTAGCTTCTATCATATCTCTTCTGTGCACATCTTTAATTCCCTTGGCACATATTCTAATTATTTTTCTATTCATACTTAAAATGTTGTCAATATCTGATTCTTTTTTTTCTAGTTTTTTTATTATGGGTTGGGTAGTTATCATTTTTTACACCTGACAAATTCTTTTGCAGTTTTCCCATACTTAACAACTTCGTTAAGGGATTTCAATAATTTAATTGCTTCTTCATCTTTTCGCATCCAGACATTTCTGCCTATCGCCATTCCAAATCCGCCTGCTTTTACAACTTCTTCAGCTCTTTTAAGAACATCAATATCTTTTTTCATAACCGTTCCACCTGCTGCTACAACTGGCACAAATGAATCTTTAACTACCTTTTCAAACATTTTTTGTCCTTCAATAGGATAATAGGTTTTGATTATATCACATCCTATTTCTGCACCAATCCTTGCTGCGTATCTCACATATTCTCCTTTATATCTTTTTTTATCTTGTGGTCTTGGATACACTATTCCCATAACTGACAAACCATATTCCTTTGCTTCATTGTATAAATGTGAGAACTGGGTTAAAAGCTCGTCTTCATATTCATTACCGATATATATCGTTGCAGCAATAGTGTCTATATCCCTTGCTAAAGCGTCTCCAACAGTTCCTGTCAAACCTTGTGTCATCAATGGTGACATATCTGTTCTGCCTGTCACTTTCATAATCATTTTAACATCTTTTCTTAGTTTGGGGGGAAGTGCTTTTACAATACCTTTATTTACCATCAAAGCATCAGCATCGCCTTTAAGTGCTATATTCATTATCCTTTTCGGAGACATATCTACATTATATGTCGCAGGACCGTGCTCAAAACCATGGTCAAATGCCAATATCACTGCCTTTCCTTCTTTCAATAAATATCTCATATCCTCACCTTTTAAACAAAATTACAACGGAAAGGTTTATAAATATAAACTGTGTATATATATTGTAAATTGTGTATATGCGGTGACATTATGGGAGGGTATAAACATAAACCAATAACTGAAAAATTTCCTAATTTCCCTAAAGAGCATTTTATTGATAGGGCAATGTCTATTGATAGAGATATGGATCTTGGTTCTGTTGCAAAGATTCTTTTTAGAGAGATATCTGAGGGGTATAAATTGCCTTCATCCAGAATCTCTTTTGCAAATTTAGAATGTAATAACCCTTGTTTTGCGAATTCTATAAACGAATACCGCGATTTAAAAAGAGCGCAAGCTCAATTCGGAATTGAATTAATAAATCCTGTCTTATTTCAGGGGACTGGAGCGGATGTTGAATATCATCTCAATCTTACTGACAGAGCATTGGACAATTTTGCAGATGCTGTAAAAAAAATCATAAGAAATCCCTCGGAAATAGATGGAACAAAGAAAAGAATAAATGAATTGCAAGAACAACTAATGCAGTTGCCAGATGAGAAAAACAATGCACTTCTAGACATTATCGATAAAAACACAGAATTTTTTCATTTAGATGGAGCATCAAAAATAACTTTAAAGAGTTTTGAAAAAGCAGTTAAAGTTGAAGAAAGTTATGATAAATTCCTGAGTCAAATCAATGAGTTAATATCAGAAACTAACAAAGAAATTCAAAAATTATCAGAAAAAAGCCAATTTTCAGAACTAGACCTTATCCATTTGGAAGTCAAGAAAAAAGAATTGCAGGACCTTTATGCGTTGGAAGACGAGACTGATAGAAAATGTTTCGGAGAAGTAGTTAACATTTTAACAAATCATCAGTTAAGAAATGGTTTATACTCCAAGGAAATTTTTTTAACATATCTAAAGGCCAAGGCTTGCATAGAAGAATATAATTTAAAAGAAGCAGAACTAAGACAAGAATTAAATGATCAAAACAAAAAATTGAATTTGCTTGATGTTGATAAAGATGATGTTGTTTATGCTTTCAGATTGCTTGCTACTGAAAATGATTTGTTGATTTTCATTAGAGATTGTGCAGTTAACAAATCCATAACAGTACCTCTTGTTGGTGAAGATGATGTTGTACAATTTGAGTATTCATCACATATGATTTTAGATGCTGAAGAATCAAAATATTTGGATAATTTACTTAATGTTTTACAAAGACTTTCAGAAGGTGAAAAAATAGATATGGTTTTCAAAAGATTTGAAGGGGGGCCAACCGAAGAAAAAATCAACCATTTTGCTGAACAAGTTGAAAGTTTGGTCAGACAAAACAAAGGGAAAAACCTAAAAAATTATACAGATTCATGGGGTGTTATTGAAAGAACTATACAGGATTATCAACAAACACTCTTTACGGAAAACATTTTCAACCCATCATTAACAATATTCATAAATAAATTGGTGATGTCGCCTTTAAACGGAGTTTTCGATTATGCCGCATATGATTATCTTAAATCACACCACCGCCAGCAACTAAATATCATTACGGCGCAAATGGCAGACAATACAAAAAAATATATGTTGTCACTTTGCGATTATGTTGTTACAGCCAATTTTAATTCCTTTTTTGAAACAAGACTAACAAAATATTCAGAATTCAATGAATTAGTTGATTACAGGCTTAATGAGTACATGTCTGCTGTTAGTATTGCTGCCCGGGAAAAATTAAATAAACCCAATTCTTATTTCGAGAAAGTCAAAACAAAATTAAAAATAATGGATTTTTTGGATAGGATTGAAGATGATGAAGAATCAAAAGGACATCGTTTTAGAACCGAAGCAATAAAGGCAGTTTCTGCTTTTTTTGAATCAAAATTAACAGAATCAGAACGTCTTTACTTGGCAACCGGAGTTAGACCTTGGGACTTTACAAAAACTGAAGCAGATGAAATACTCAACAATCCTTTGCTTATTGTTGAACATTATGCGAAACAAGCAGAGGATGTAACCAATCTTATATCTGAACTTATGGAGTGGAACGATGAAGAACTAAGAACTGTTTTTTCCAATTTGGGAAAATACAAATCAAACATACAAAAAAACATAAATAACTTTTTCTCTTTTGTAGATAATGAACATGAAAAAATACGTTTTTCCCTTATTGGTGAAGAGAATCAAGAAATATTGTATTTCTACTCAGAATAATTTTTGTTTAGCCCTGCCCGGATTCGAACCGGGGTCCTCAGCTCCAAAGGCTGATATCCTTGACCACTAGACTACAGGGCTTTTATCATAAAAAACGAGAAAAGAAGATTATTCTTCTCTTCTTGGAGCAAGGAAATAACTCAATTCTGCTTGGTTTACGTGGTATTCAACTTTCAGAGGATTATCTGATTTTATGAATAATTTTAATTCGTTTGTATCTGGGCATGCTTTAACTATATTTGCCAAATATTCAAGCGAGAATGATGCTCTTGCTTTATCTGAATCTTTCATATCTATTTTTGTACCGTTTTCTTTATCAAATTCAACTACAAGTTTCCCCCCATCTCCTCTCACATTCATTTCTAACTTTTCAGCACTTGCCTCCAGAGTTAAAAATGTACTTACGAGTTCTGCATCTTTAAATGAATCTTTTAATTCGCCTGCATTAACATAAACAGTTGCTTCTGCCTCAACCTTTACTTCTTTTGTTATCAAATCTTTTGCATCCAACAATGGCACTTTAAACGTTCTTTTCCTTTTTCCGCCTTTAAATTCTATTACTAAGGCAGAATCTTCATTTTTCAAAGCAATGCTCTCACCAGATTTTGCCCTGCTTAATATCTTAACCATATGGACAAAATTTAAACCAATCAAATCTTTTTTATCTACTTCATAGCTACTAAATGTTTCTTTTGGAATATTCAAAGTTACCATTGCAATTTGAGATGGATCAATTGCCCTAAGAAACAAACCGTTTTCACTAATTTCTACAGGCCCTTCTTCAATTAAGGTTACCACTGCATCAAATATGTTTTTCAGTGCTTTTGCATCATCCATCTTCAAATTAAACATAATATTCACCCCTATTTCAGTTTAATATCTTGAAAAGGGTTTATAAGCATTATCATAACTTTTCATTTCCACAGCCAGGGTAAAAATTGTATTAATATGGACAAAATTATAAGATAATTGATGTATTTCAAATATTTTTTATCAAAAACACTTTCCAATATTTTATATCCGTCAAATATGAATGCTGGAAGCAAGTTGAAAATTGCCACAAAGAAATTTAAAACCATACAAAGCGCAATCAAATTAAAAACAAACTCTGCAACTGAATTCTCAAAGTATGTTTTTTGGACGATTCCTATCATATTTTTTTCATCTGCAAATGTAATGAATTCTCCTCTATCTGTCAAAACCCTCACTTCATCTCCTTTTTTATAGGGTATTTCTGAAAAATTTAACTCTTTTGCAGGTATGTCATTAACTGATATAACAACTGCATCTTTGAATTCAGTTATGTTGCCATAATAAACAACATTGTAATCAATTTGACTTGAAAGATACGGTTCAGCAATTAAAAAAACCAAAAAAGATATAAAAAGTATTATAAAATTAACGCCTGATCCTGCCATGAAGGTTCTAACCTTTTCAATAACAGATCTTTTTTCCAATTCTTTTTCATTTGGCTCAACAAATGCCCCAATAGGCAGTATTCCTATCAGAACAACACCCACTGATTCAAGTTTAACTTTTGCAACTCTAGCCAAAAATCCATGGGACAATTCATGAAAAGCAAGTAAAATAATCATTGCGATTATTCCCTCGAAAAAGGGTATGCTGACACCAGGGATTATCATCACTGCACTGGGTTCAGGCGCTTGCACCCCTGTCATTACTGTCAAAATTAAATTATAGATAATCATAACTGAAGAATAAACTAATAAAAATACAAAGAACATCATATATCCTCCTACAACAACCAATATTTTTGATATGTCTAGCATCATGTCAAACATTTGTTCTTGTGATTCTGCGATAGCAGTTGAATAATCAATGCCACTTATGACAGACATTGATAAAACAGAAACAATGGGTGCGATATAAAACAATGTGAAAACCAATAAAAACAAACCCACCAAGCTAATCATTAATGTTCTTCGTATGCTTTTTTTAGAATGTTTATATAGTATATAAGACCCCAATAGTCCCAATCCCCAAATCAAAGTTATATCGCAAAGAACCACGATTATTTTTTCAAATCTTCTTGCAATATAATCTATTTCTTCAATCATTTTTTTTGATCTAAACATAACAATGCCGTGCCAAACATTTTGGTTTAAAAGTTCTCCAAGCTTATATCCTGAAACAACCAAAACCAATAATCCTGCTAAAACTTTCAAAATAATTGGAACTTCGTAATAATCAAAATTTATGATTGAATATAATAAAATAATATTTATTATCGCTAATAAAACAGCATATAATTGTTTTTTATTTTCACTCTTCATTTTTTCACCTGCTTTTTTCATTCACAGAATATTTATAAAATATGTTGTATAAATAAACTTATGATTGAAATTAATGGAGCAGGTCCTGCGGGACTGGCTGCTGCAATAGATATCGCAAATTCTGATTACGAGGTTTGTGTTTACGAAAAACAAAAAGAAGTTGGGAGTAGATTTGCAGGTTCATATCAATTTATGTTCATACCGGGTAGTAATACTGATGCCAGATTTTTTTTAAGAACTTTTTTACCAAACCCTATATTAAAAAAAATGTTTTTAGTTCCTATACACACGATTAAAATAAGTACAATGTCAAAAACTATTGAATTTTATTCTATAAAACCCGTTTTTTGGACAATTAAACGTGGTAGTTCGAATGATGCATTAGATACTGCACTTTTAAACACGGCCAAATCCAAAGGTGTAAAAGTTAAGTTTGGTTCAACATGTGATAGTCCGCTTATAGATGCGACTGGTGGCAAGATACCCAAAGGCATCGCAAGAGAGTTTATTTTTGATACAGACATTGATGACGTGTTCCACATAATAATGGATAAAAGACTTGCACCAGGGGGATATGCATATCTATGTGTTATTAACAAAAAAGCAACTTTGTGTGTTGCGGTTACAAAGCAAATGGAAAAAATAGTTGATTATGCAAATGAATGTTTGCAGGTTTTCAAAGAGGTATATGGTCTTGAAATGAAAAATATTCATGTTCAAACCAATTATGTTTCATTTGAAATTAAAGATTCTTATATTGATGATTCAGTATGTGTGGGAGAATGTGCAGGTTTACAAGACGGACTTTTTGGTTTTGGAATGTGGTATGCCATAACTTCTGGACAGCTTGCAGCTCAGAGTTTGATAAACGATTTTGATTACGACAAATCAGCAAAAGCTTTGTTTTTGCCCCTGTTAAAAACAGGTAGAGTTAATAGATATTTTTATGAATTTTTTGAAACATTTTTTGGAAATGTATTTTACAACGTTCTTCTAGATTTTTCAAAAAGAAAAAAAATAAAGAACTTATTCAAACAATTAACCGAACCTTCATTGATAAAATTATGGATATATGATTTTATAGGTGATTAATTCCAAAATAATGATAAACTTAAAAACATTAAACATATTATAATCTAAAAGGTGATAAAGTGATTGATTGTGTAATCCTAGGCGGGGGGCCCGCAGGTCTCACTGCTTCAATATATTTGTCAAGATATAATATTCAGAATAAAGTTATTGCCAAAGGTTTTGGTATGGTTAGCGAGACACCAGATGTTGAAAACTATCCAGGATTCAAATCAATAAGTGGATTGGAATTAATTCAAAAATTCACTGATCAGGCTCAGCATTTTGGTGCAGAGGTTTTGTATGAAGAAGTTGAAAAAATTTCTAAACTGGAAAAAAGTTTTAAGGTTAAAACAAACATGGCCGAACATGAAGCCAAAACAATTGTTTTAGCAATGGGTACTCATAAAAGAGAATTAAATGTTTCAGGTGAAAAAGAATTCAAAGGAAAAGGTGTTAGTTATTGTGCGACTTGTGATGGTGCTTTTTTCAAAGAAAAAAGTGTTGGTGTTGTTGGTGGGGGAAATTCAGCTTTAACAGTTGCTTTAACATTGAGCAGTTTCAAAAACAAAGTTCATCTTTTAGTTAGAAGTGATTTTACAGGAGATAAAATATTAATTGATCGTGTTAACAAAGACGAAAACATAATTATTCATAAAGATGTTGTTGTTTCTGAAGTTTACGGGGAAGAAATGATGCAAGGTGTTGTTCTACAGCATAGAAAAAAAGATGAAACAGAAAAGCTTGAATTGGACGGTTTGTTTGTTGAGGTTGGTTTAATACCGAACACAAATTTTGTAAAGGATTTTGTTGAACTTAATGACATGGGTTTGATTGTTGTTAATGAAGCTCTAAGAACAAGTGTTCCTGGTGTTTTTGCAGCAGGAGATGTTACAACTGGCTCAAACAACATGTGGCAAATCATAACAGCAGCAGCAGAAGGAGCAATTGCAGCAAACAGTGTTAATGAATATTTGTCAAGGCTTTAATGATTAATCCTCCTGCAATTCTTTTTCTTCAAAAAAGAAAATTTCATCAATTGTTGTGTTCAATTTTTTAGCGATTTTTGCAGCAAGTTTAAGAGAAGGGTTATAATCTCCTCTCTCAATAAAATTAATTGTTTCTCTTCTGACACCAATTTCATCTGCCAGTTGCTGCTGGGTTAGATTGTATTTGGCCCTCAGTTCTTTTATCTTTGTTTTCATTTTAAACATCTTTTAAAGATTTAATTTTTATATAATACAAATACGAGACAACCCAAATAATTGATATTGTAAAAAAGACGATATTGATGATCGTTAAGCTATCTATACTTTGCGACAAATCAAAGCTGTAATTAAATAAGAGCTGTATGATCGAGTTTGCAAAATATAAGGTGCCCAATACAAATATTAACCCCAGCATCGCATTTCTCATACTTTGCCTAGAGATTTTCTGTTCCATCTCGTCTAGATTTGTTTCATACAACAGTTTGTTTAGAATATCGAGTAAACCATAGCAGTAGAATATTGCACTCAAAACCATGACGATGGTTAGAAGGACTAAATCTGATAAGTTGACAATTGTATTTGATGCTCCAGAAAAAAACATAATCATAGGAAATAGGAGATATGAGAGAATCATAAATCCATAAAAATAATGCCTATATTTTTTGTAGTATTTATTTTGGTGTTGTTTTTTCACTGTTTTTTTACTAAATAATTTACCAACAATCTTTACAAAAAATCCTAAAAACAAAAATATTGCTGCTAAAGATAAGAACAAACCCGAACTCATTGACAAACCAAATTTCAGTAGTAGTATCAAATCCATTTAATCACCCCTTAAGTCTTTTTTGTTTTTATAATAAAAACGAACAAAAGTTCTGCCGATAGTCATTAACAGTATCGCCATCAAGAGTATATAGTCTGCTGATATTTGTAAAATATTGAATAATCGTAACACAACCAACAGTCCTGTCATATAAAAAGTTATATCATATGAAACGACATCGGCTTTGCTGATCAATTTTGCTGTTCTTTCATCAACTATTATTTCCTTTTTGTCTTTTGTTAGTTTAAAGTATAAAGAAATTATGATTATCATGACCGAAAGAGGAACAAACCCCCAAACTATAAAATATAAATAACCTGAGTTTTCATTAATTCCAAACAAAAGAAGCAAACATAATGAAACAAATAATCCAATTGCTCCTGTTTGCATCAAACTATCAGAACTTTTTTTATATGTCATCTTCATTTAATCACCTTTATGTTAGTTTTAGTTAACATAATGTTAGATATATCTAACATAAACTATTTAAATGTATTTGTTCTCTTATTTTTTCATGTCGTTGAAAACCAAAAAGTTATTCAATATTTATGAAAAACTTCTCAAGCTTTATGGTCTTCAGGGTTGGTGGCCCCTAATTGATTTCAAAGGAACTAATCCAACTAAAACAGGATCTGTACAAGGTTATCATCCCGGGGATTATTCTTTTCCCCGAAACGAATTACAACAGTTTGAAATCTGTATTGGCGCAATTTTAACTCAAAACACTGCGTGGCCAAATGTTGAAAAGGCTCTTTTAAATTTAAAAACAATAAATGCCTTGGATCCAAAAAAGATTTTGTTTCTCGAAGATAAAAAACTAAAACAGGCAATAACACCTGCAGGTTATTTCAACCAAAAAGCAAAAAAATTGAAATTATTCTCCAAGTTTTACATTTCACTTAAAGGAAAAACCCCTGCACGGGAGGAGTTATTGGATGTTTGGGGTATCGGGCCTGAAACAGCTGATTCCATTCTTTTATATGCTTATAAACAACCCGAGTTTGTTGTGGATGCATATACTCGCAAGGTGTTTGGTCCCTGTTTTGATGAAGGATTTAATTCAATAAACTCTGATGCAACCTATGATGATATTAAACTACTGTTTGAAATCAATTTGCCCAGGGATTACAAGCTTTACCAGGAATTTCATGCTTTAATTGTTGAGCATGCAAAAAACATAGGAAAAAAATAAATTTTATGAGGTTAAATTGTTATTTAAGTGTGCAATAATTTTACTTTAAGAATACCTGCCTTATAGTATATACAGTTCCAAATTCTTTAGAAATTTAATTTATAGCGATAGCGCTGCACCCATACAAACCGGATCTTTGAGTTTTGCTTTAAGCAATTTTGGTTTAACTACCATACTTGGTTTAAACGTTTTATTTATCCCTTTTTCCATGAGGTTTAATGAGCCAGATAACCCTCCACCTATAACAATGGCCTCGGGATCAAAGATATTTGATAAATTAGTTAAACCTATTCCAAAATATTCTCCTGTTTCTTGGAACACTTTTTTAGCATTTTTATTGCCTTTTAAAGCCAATTCGCTTATTTGCAACGGAGTCATGTTTTTTCTGAGGTATTTTTTACCCAATCGTTCAACAGCCCTCACAGATACATACTCTTCCAAACAGCCTTTTTGACCACAAGGACATTTCCTTCCGTCTTTAATTATTATCATATGGCCAAATTCCCCCGCTCCCCCCTTTCCATTATATAATTTTTTATCAATCACTATGGCACCACCAACTCCTGTTCCTAATGTCAAATAAATTGAATTTCTATACGGTTTACCTGCACCCATCTTACTTTCTCCCACTGCAAACATGTTAACGTCGTTGTCAAATACGTATTTTGCCAAGTTCATTTCATTCAAACCAGGTGCATTTGGAGCATTGTTTATTTTATTGTTTTTAATAGAACCTAAAAGGCCTATTCCAACAGATCCGTGTGTGTGCATTTTTTTTATAAAATCAGTTAATTGCTTCTGAATTTTCTTGCTTTTCTTTGATTCTTTCCAAGGCTCAAAAAATCGTTTTACTTCTCTGTATTGGTTGTCATAAACCACTGCCCTAAGACCAGTCCCACCAACATCAACGCCCACTTTCATATTTTTTGCTCGTTTTTAATATTTAAAAACGTTTGTTTATCTCGGATGAACGATATGTTTATAAACATTATGAATATATATTCATATAGTATATGTGAATAATAATTCAAAAGGAGGTGAAAAATATGGCAAATAGAGATGGAACAGGACCTGAAGGAAGAGGACCTTTAACAGGAAGAGGCTTTGGACCTTGCGCAAGAGGTTATGCAAGAGGAAGAGGCTTTGGATACGGAAGAGGCTTTGGATACGGCAGATGTTGTGGACCTTGCTTTGGACCAGCCTATGCAGAATCCCAATACACAAAAGAAGATGAGCTAAAAGACTTAAAAGCATATTTAGAAGACATGGAACAAGAAAAACAAGAAATTCTTAAAAGGCTCAAAGAGTTGGAGAAATGAATAATTTAAACCAGTCCATTAAAAAGTCAGCCAAGATGTTTGGCAGAATTATGCCCGTTTTTATAGGGTTAATTCTGCTGCTGACTTTGATTATGGTTCATATCTCCTCTTCTTTTTATTCCCTTATTTTTGGAATTCATCCTTTGATTGATCCAATAATTGGTGCGAGTATAGGCAGTATTATTGCTGGCAATCCAATTGAAAGTTATATTATAGGGGGTGAATTGTTGAATCACGGAATAAGTTTGATTGCAGTTACATCCTTTATTGTTGCATGGGTCACTGTTGGGGTTTTCCAATTTCCTGCAGAATCAATGCTCTTAGGAACGAAATTTGCAATTGTTAGAAATGTTGTTGCTTTTATTTTTTCAATAATTGTGGCTGTAGTAACAGTCGGAATAGTGGGCGTGATAGGGTGAAAGAAGAAACAGACAACAAAACTTTATATTTTATGATGGGTTCAATTTTCCTGTTTCTCTTAGTAACATTTTCAACCAATTCATGGGATGTTTCATTGAACAGATTTTTTTCAATAATCTTTGATATCATTCCTATTTTTATTTTGGTTTTTATTTTGTTTGTTTTAACAGATTATTTTATTGATCCAAAAAAGCTTGTAAAATTAATTGAAAAAAAACATAATGCATGGGGATGGTTTATTGCAGGCTTTGCAGGAATTATTTCAACAGGCCCCATTTACATGTGGTATCCTCTGCTAAACGAAATGCAAAAAAATGGAGTTAAGAATTCTTTGATTTCAATTTTTCTTTACAACCGCGCCATCAAACCTGCTTTACTCCCTATGTTGATTTTTTATTTTGGATTAACATACACAATTGTTTTGACAGTTGTTATGTTTTCAATGTCAATTTTGAACGGTTTAGTTGTAGAAAAAATATTAGATCTTGAGGTGATCAAGTCTCGAAAAGACTTATGAATTTGAAAAGCCTAAAAGGTTTTAAAGAGGTGATAAAATGAAAATAGCAATAGCAGCAAAACACGAAAATGTTAACTCAGAAGTTGACAACATAAGTGCCAGAGCACCATTTTATTTAATTTTTGAAAATAAAAAATTAATTAAAACAATCAAAAACCCCTTTCAATTTGGAAGTGGCGGGGCAGGTTATAGTGTTGCTCAAATGCTTTCAAATGAAAATGTTGAATTAACTGTTGCTGGAAGCTTTGGTCAAAACATGGTTGGGGCTTTGGAGGAAAAGAATATTAAATACAAAGTTGTTAACAATAAAACAGTGAAAGAAGTTTTAGAGGAAATTTAAATGCCAAGGCCAAGAAGATTCAGGAGGATAGGGAAATTCCCATGTTCAAATTGTTATAAGCCAATAGGTATACCTGTAACTGATATTCCTGAAGAGGTTATAATTAACTATGATGAGTTGGAGGCAGTTCGTTTAACCTCACTCCAGGAATTATCTCAAATTGAAGCAGCAAAACAAATGGGGATTTCTCAACCAACTCTTCATCGGTTAATTGCTAGTTTTGAAAAGAAAATAGCTGATGCCCTGATAAATGGCAAAATCATTAAAATTGAAGGAGATAAATGGGTAACTCCTGGTTTTAAAGGAAGCGGCGGTTTCGGTAGAGGTAGAAGAAGATTAAGTAATTTAGCAGGGTGTATCAGACCCAAGGATTAAACCTAACAGTTTATACAAGCTTTTTAAATCTTAGTTTCTTTTTATTTTTAGGTGATTATATGAAAAACATACTGAATGTTTTAATGACACTTTGTATTTTAAGTGTAGTAATTAATGCGACTTCGATAAGCATCGGGGCAGGGTATGCGACCATTACTGAGGCAAGGTCAGTTAATTTAAACAACGGCATTCAGAAAATTGATTTCAACATGCCTTACAAAATACTTCCCGAAAGCGTTGTAGTTTCATCAAACTGTTTCACAACTTTGTCACAACATTATGATCCTGGAACAACAACCTTTGTAGAAAAAACAATAACAGTAACAATGATAAATGGTGCTGTTTATACAGGGAAAATTTTGTCAGGAGGTTTTTATTCTGGAAATGCTTTACTTTTGGAAACAGCAGATAAAACATTCATTCTACCAATGGATCAAATTTCATTGATTGAATACTCGGGCACATCTTCTCCAATGTTAAAATTGAACACAAATTCTAATTGTAACGGCCAGAATACTGCAAATATTTTGTATATGACAACAGGATTGGATTGGTCTGCACAATACAATGCAGTTTTCAAAAATAACAGATTGATTTTGAATGGTCTCGCACAAATAACAAATAATGCGGGTGATTTTGAAAACGCAGACGTCACACTAATTTCAGGAAACATAAACAGAGTTTCAAAAACATATACAACTTATGATTATGATAGGTATATGTATGCTGAAGATGCTGTGCCAATGAGTGCAGGAGGTTATTCTTCTACAGAAGAAGCAAGTGCTTTTGAATATCATGCGTACAATATCCCTGGAAAAACCAGTTTGAACTATGGTGAAACAACTGTTGTTTCTTTGGTAGATATTGAAATTCCTGCCCAAAAGAAATACACTTACACAGTTCCTTATTCATCATATGGTACAGGTTCTTCTGTCCCAGTAGACGTTTCATTGGAATTCGAAAACAGTTTAGCAAACGGTGGAGTAGAGTTACCTGCAGGAACAGTTAGGGTTTATACAGACAATGGATTCGGAGGATATATGCTTGCAGGAGAAGATAGAATTTCAAACACTCCTCTGAATGAAATTGTAACACTCAACATAGGAAAAGCCTTTGATGTAACTGCTGAAACAACAAGAACAGACCAGACAAGACAGGGAAGATCCGAATACATTTCTCAAAGTGTTAAATTATCTAATACAAAGAATGAGGATGTTACCGTTGAGGTTATCGGTTCAATGACCAGTTATTCTAACTGGGAAATAAAAACTTCAAACTTGCCTTATAAAAAAGAATCTTCGAGCAGAGCCAAATGGACAATTAACGTTCCGGCAGGACAAGAAGTTACTTTAACTTACACCGTTCACAGATGGTGGTAATTTCTTTTTTTCCTTTTTCTTTTTAAATAATCTTTTCAAAACTTAATCCCACATCTTTATAAACATTTTTAACCACATTTACTATTAGTTATTAAATCTGGGGGAGATAGATATGGATAGAAAACTTTTTACAGTACTAATATTAATAGTATTATTAAACATGAGTTATGCTCAATTAAACACAGTCCGCGATGTTTCAGGACTTAAACCTACAAGGATTTCAGATGCAACAATTTTGTCAAATGATAGGATTGTGCCTGTTGGACCACCAGTTGAAAAACCTATTTCTCCAACACCTGTTGCTATTCCTGAGAGTAGTATTTCTGAACCTGTTGTAAATATAATAGATAAATCTGAACTTATTACTCTCCCTACCAATGTTCAGAATCCTGTTGAATATAAAACGCAAAAAATACATTTGTTAGATCCAGGGTTGAAAATAGGAGAATCTCAAATAATTGATGGTATTCAATATGTTGTTCTATATTCAAATGAAGAATATTCGGAAACAGTTTATTCCGATTGCCCCCAATGTCCTGCAATACCTTATGCTGTTGTTCATTGGATAGTTCCTGCTGAATTTTCTGAACAAGATGTCAAAGCTACAGCAAATATTTATTATTCAAACAAAGAGGAAGTTGATTATAGAATTGCACCCCCTCCAAAACTTGTCAAATCTGAAATTCAAGAATTTAACGATCAGGAAGAGGTCGTTCCCCCATTGATTGTCAGTCTTTTACCAAACAAAGAAGCTTATGAAAGAGGGGGAATGTTTGAAGGAAAAATAAAAATTGGCAAAGCTGTGAATGCTGCCGAGGGAATAAAAATGGTCCCTATTTATGTACCTATTGCAAAGATTGGTATTGATGATGGAAAAACATATGTTCATAGAGTAGAGCATATAGAAATAGAGATTAATTATCCTTATAAAAATATTGAAAGGCCTCCTTCTAGGTTTGAAACTTTAATCTCTAAAATGGGGTATAACAGCAATGAATATGCTCCAACAACTCCAAAATCAAAAACACAACAATCAATCAAAGGAACAAAATCCGGCGGTTCTGCATCTAATCCACAATTATTAACTGCTGCGGATCTAACCAATCCAAATATTGAAGTTGATTATTTGATTATTACTGCACCTGCATTTTATCCTGCTTCACCAAGTACAACGTATCCGCTTTATGATTTTGCAATGCATAAAAAAGATTATAATGGATTTAATGTGGCTATTGTTAATTTTGATGATATAGTTGCGACTTATCCTAATACTGGACAATATTATAGGGAAGGGGATATTCCTTTGCCTTACATCACAAGCGGTACAAATTCTCATAGAATTAGAAATTTCTTACAGTTTGCCTGGGAGAATTGGGAAGGAGTTCATATGATTGATGAAAAACCAGGTTATTTATTGTTAGTTGGAGATGCAGATAGGGGAGAACAAAATGCAAATTGGTTTTTGCCAACTGCGATGATTTATAACAGATTTTGTGAGATGGGATCTGGAACTTATTGTGATGCTTATTCAGATGAGCAATTAAGATATTATGCAACAGACACATGTTATTCTGATATTTATGGGGAGTGTGTGTTTGATGATATAACATTTATTGTTGGTCGTTTTCCAGTGCAAACAACAGCACAATTATCTGCAGTAGTTGGAAAAACAATACATTTTGAAGATAATCCTGCAGGAGCAGGAGAAGAATGGCTTAAAACTTATGCAAGCCAAATTTTCTTTTTGGAAAATCAAGCTCAAACAACAACGTCAGAAATATTTTTTGAAAAACCAGTTCCAGCTATTATGTCAAAAGAATGGAATGTAAAATATTTAAGGCCTTCATTTTATGGAAATAATTTTGAAACAAAACAAAGACAAACAGCAGAAGAGGGGGCTGTTTTATTTACTTATGATGGTCACGGTTCAAGATATAATGGGGCAGGCGGAATTTTGAATGATTTCGCAGGAAATAATATCAACAATGCAAATAAAAACATGATATTTTTAAGTGAGGCATGCCAACCCGGATTTTTCCAGCATAGTGATGATTGTTGGGCAGAGAAAAATTTAAGAGATACAACCTATCCCAATAGGGGACCAGTATTAACAACTGCATATTCTGGTTTAGGAATAATAAATATGTATGATAGAATGCCAGTACATCTTTTATTAAGAAATCATACAATGCTTGTTTATGATACTTCTGGAGATTTAATGTCAACTAGTACGTTTGGCCATACTACATATGAATATGCTTCATATTATATGTTTAATGTTGATATAACCAGTCAAATGGGTGCACAAAAAATGTATGTTGTGCAGGTAAAAATGTTGTTTGGTGATCCTTCTTTAGATAACACTATTTTCACAGAAGATTATGTTGTTGAAGAAGATAGACCCGATGAAATTATTGTTAATCAAATACAATTTCCTGATCCTAACTTAGTTGCAGGAAGAACAGTAGAAGCACAAAGTTTTGTGCATAATGCAGGATCCAGTACTTTAACTAATTTAGATTTTACATTGGGTTATGATACTTTAACTTATTTAACACATTATGGAGGTTTAAGTTACTCAACTTTAGCAACAACAACATTGGATAGTATTGCTCCAAATGAAACTAAGATGATAACATTTTCATTTACAATGCCTTCACAAACAGATAAGTATGCTTATTTCCGCGTTAAAATGGATGAAGTATTAGATGAATATGGGGATGAAGCAGATAATGGTTATGTACTTGTTGTTAATCATGCTGGTTCTGCATCAGTAACACCAGCACTTGTAAGTTTTTGGATGAGTTCTTCAGAATTTAGTGCATGTGGGGGGTCACCTCCTTTAAATCCAAATCAATATGGTGCTTGTGAGGGTTCAAAACAAAAATGTGTTGGTGGTGCATGGCAGGAAAATTATATGTTTGTGACTGCAAATAAAAATACAAATTTTGGTGCATCCCTTTTAGGTCCAAATAATAGATTTCCTAATTGGATAAATGAAAATTGTAATGATAGAAGCGATCCAGCTTCTCCTTGGCATGATGGACAAGGAAGTTTAAGTTATGTAATTCCTGAAGAAGACACGTACTGGAATGTAGGTTCATGGTTTAATGGTAAAAACGAAGTTGTACCTAAATTTAATAATGATGTATATAATTGTGGGAGTGTGGGAAATGTTTGCCAGTTTGATGAGTTTTGTTTTGCAATTAATTGTGAAGCAGCAGAATTCCAAATTCCAAATCCATATTATATTCCAGGTTGGACACCAGAATTTTTAGATGTTGATGTAGAAGCATACCAAGGTATTTTCTGTCCAACTGCGGAATGTGTTAAGATAGATAAAGATGGCGATGGTTATGCAGATTATATTCCTTTATTACATGCAACATATGCAGATGAATCAGGTTATGGGTATGATTTATTTAATGAATCGTTAGGTTCGAGTGTTGATTCAACACAAACATATGATTATACTAATTTCATGTTTGGCAGTACTGGAAAATCAATGGTTCTTGGTAATGATATTGAATTCTGGGCAAACAGACAGTATGATTGCAATGATGATGATATTTATACAAATCCTGCAATGAATGAGATTTGTGATGGGATAGACAATAATTGTGCAGGTATATGTGTCGGCGGTTCTGAAGATGGAACAACATGCCACTGGGGAGATTATTATGATGCTGAAACTTGGACTTCATATATTGGTTCGACATTACATAGGTATGTTGAATTAAGTTATGGCACAGTTAAAAGATGTGAAGTCGGCGGTGGAACTTGTAATTATATTGATGAAGGGTTACCAGCTGCAGCAACATTTTATAGGGATGCAGATGAAGATGGGTATGGAGATCCAGATAATTTTATAGAATCTTGTTCAGAAAGTATGATTCCTGAAGGGTATGTTGACAATAATCTGGATTGTGATGATACAAACCCAGATATTTATCCTGGCACTCCAGCAGGAACATGTGCTATTTGTGATGAAGGGGGCAATCTTGTTTTTGAAGATAGACCAGAAGATTGTGCTCATTTAGATACTACTTATTGTCTTTTTGGTGGAAATACGAAAGTTTATCGGGAAGGTTATTGTAGTGCAATACATACATGTGCAGCTATAGTGACTGGTTCAGAAAATTGCAAAAATTATAATACAGATAATTACTGTTCAGGCAATACAGTTGTTTTCGATGATTGGGTTTGTGCTGCAGGAGATTGTGTTTACTCAAATACAATCACAGTTGAGAATTGTGCTGTTAACAATTTAGCACCAATAGAAACTTGTTTCCATTCACCCGATGATATTCCATTCACTTGGGATTTCAGACCTGCATTCACTTCTACCTGTGTTATAGAATCAGAAGAAGCAGTATGTACAGTAAATGCTGTGGAATTAGAACATACATGCTCAAGAGATATGTGTGCAGCACCCTGCGACGAAGATAATCCATGTGAAGACACACCCTGTTTCTATCTAAGTGGTTGTGTAGGAAATGATTGGCATGAATATGACGATGTACCAAATACTTGTTTAGATAATTGCGATTGTGAAATGAATGAGTGTGATTCAGAACCAACACATATTTATGAAAATGATGCAAGATGTGTTGAATGTACAATTGATGTAGAGTGTTCACACTTAAACAATGAGTATTGTACTGGAGATTCAGTAATGCAAGACACAGGCGTATGTATAGATTATGCATGCCAAGTTGAAACAACAGAA
>JAHKLX010000098.1 GCA_020854835.1 Microcaldota archaeon | reverse complement strand
TAAGACATTATTTTTTCTTCATTTCTGAAACTATATGTCTTTCCCTTCCCTCGAAATATGTGCATTCAGGATCGATCTCGCTGAATTTCTCGGGCGTTTCGTGGGCGAATCGGAATATGTCTTCGTTGAATACTACGAAGTTTGCCAGCTTGCCTGCTTCCAGAGAACCCATTTTATCATCCAGTCTCATTCTTTCGGCATTTATCACCGTATATCCGTGGATCAACTGTTCAATGGTAAGTTTGCCGTCAAGGGGAGGTCTGACACTTCCCGGATACTTTTTGGGATCGATCGGGACCCAGGGATCCACTCTGGTCATCGCCACCTGCATGCCTATCATAGGATTTGCCCTTGTTGCTTCGGCATAGCTGAATACATCACTTGAGAATCCCACCTTGCCGCCGCTTTTTATCACTTTCGTGTAATCATGCATTGTTTCCCAACGCTTCTGCCCAAGAAACGGGATGGCACCTTCACCAAAATATCCGCCTGCCCAGTGAGTTGAATAATCAATATAGATCCCAAGGTCGTGCACACGATGGATATCATCGGGATGAATGATCTCGCAATGAGTAAGTGTTACCTTTATACACCAGTCATCACCGCATATCTTCTGTGCTTCTTCAACTGCATCGCACATAAGCCTGAAGGCTCCGTCGCAAATTGTGTGGACATGAAAATCGAGTTTTTCCCGGTTAAGTCTTACAAGAACATCTCTCATCTCTTCCATTGTTGCATATGCTTCTCCGTAATTCGTTCCCGTCGGATCATTATGGAACGGCTCTGTACTTAGGCAGTCTCCCATCTCATTGGTTCCGTCTATAAAGAATTTGATCGTATTGCATCTTATGTGATCTGTTGTGAATTTCTTTTGCCATTCTCTGACCTTTGCGATGGAATCATCTATGTTCTTCACTTCACCCAATATGGATGTCGCTTCATAATACATATCCAGTCTGCCGGCTTTGTCAAGATAATAAATGTACTGCAGGTTTTCATCGCCTTCGGTAAATCCATCCATAATGCACATGATCCCGTATTGTCTGAAATAGTCAAACAACGGCGTGGACATTTCATCATTCATTACCATTTCGGGCTTCCATCCCAGTTTCTCAAAAATGCCCTCATCTCCTTCACAGACCGATTCAAAACACCATCCTGTATACTCGCCGTTTTCATCCCGCTTGAACTCCGGTTCTCCTATAGGACTGTTGTTATGGGGTTTCCCATCTTCACCCGTGAGCATTTCAAGGGCAACAGAATTGTACCAGCATGCATGGTCACCGAAGTCCTGTATTCTGGCAGGTCTGTCACTGATGATAGCATCCAGATCTTTTTTGTTGGGGCCTTCCAGTCCAAATGTTTCAGTAAAATAGCTTTCATAATAGAAATACGGCCGTTCCTCTTTTGGGTACCTTTTGGCATATTCCTTTATGTTTGCCATAAGCTCATCCTTGTCACGTGTATGAGGTCCTCTTACATACCAGAAAGTTTTTGATACGGTTGACGGATGAGTATGGCCATCAAGGAGCCCGGGGATCACTGTCTTTCCTTCAAGATCAACCATTTTGGTCCCGGGCCCCGCCATAGCCTTTGCACCGTCATTGTTTCCTACATATGCCAGGGTCTTTCCATCGATTGCCAGTGCTTCTGCCCATGGCCTTTTAGGATCTTCCGTATAGATTTTCCCATTGAATAAAATCTTGTTTATTGCCATATTTTCTCCTTTTATTTATTCTTTTACCCTTTGTTAAAAATGCTACGGTCGTATTAAGAGCCTCCTTTTCAATTGGAAAGCTGTTATTCATCAAGGGTCATTTCCGGGGGAAGCGTTTTGAAAAACTTGGTTTTGATGGCCAGATATATTACACCTATGAGTAGCCACCCGCAGCCCAGTATCTTGGCAGGTGTTTCAATATATATGAATACGAAAACCAGGGTCGCCATGCCTATGGCAGGCATTATCAGATACTTGAAGGTTTTCGCTCCGCCTCTTTCTTTGTTTCTAACGAAATAGTGAGAAATAACAGAAAGGTTAACCATGAAGAAACCTATTACCGCCCCGAAAGAAATCAGTGAAGCGGCTCCAAACAAATTGTCCTGATAAAAAAGTGCCGACATGGCTATCACAGTGGTGAGCACAATATTGTTCACAGGAGTCTGAAATCTGGGAGAAAGTTTTCCGAAGAATCTTTTGGGAAGTATATTATCTCTGCCCATACTGTAAAGTATCCTGGAAACGGCTCCCATGCCCGCCATGGCACATATGAAGCTGGCGCAGTTATCAACAATAAAGAAAACATTTCCCATCCATGAAGCATCCATCATGGGGAACAGTTCGAAAATGCCTGCATCGGGATCTTCAATGAGACCATACGCAGCGGGCCATGCAATGTGGGTGAAATATGATGTCACCATAAAGAGTATGCCCGCACCTATGCAAACACCTATTACAGCTTTTCCCATAACTTTTTCTGGATTTTTGGCTTCTTCCGCCATGGTCGTTACAGCATCAAATCCCACAAAGGAAACACATAATATTGCAGAAGCCGAAAGAGTGGCTTTTAGTTCAAATGTTTCCGGATTGAATATTGCTGTTCCGTCAAACAATGTGGCGGTACCTCCACCACCCATAACAAATTTTGCTATAAGAACAATAAGAAGCAGTGTGAATCCGATCTGTGCGGATATTATGACTGTATCAACGATACTGGCCGTTTTCATGCCAACGATATTTATCAACATTCCGAGAAGCGCCACTACTATTACTATGGCCCAAACCGGCAGCGAGGGAAAGAAGTCGTTTATATATATCCCCAGCAGCAGATAGCACACCATGGGCAGCAGCAGATAGTCAATCAGCATTACCCATCCTGAAAGGAATCCCAAATGTGGCTGAACGGACTTGTTTACATAAGTGTATGCCGAGCCTGCCACCGGATATGCTTTTACCATCTGAACATAACTGTAGGCAGTAAAAAACATTACCACTGTTGTTATGGCCAGAGAAAGGGTGTACATGCCACCTGTTCCCACTTCAAATATACCGTAGTAATTAAATACAACCGTAGGGGCCAGATATGCCAGTCCGAAACATATCAGTAAAGGCAGTGATAAGGTCCTTTTCAGCTTTGTTTCCTGTCTGGTATTTAGATCGTCCATAATATTACCTCCTGATAAAAAAAACAAAAAAATATCCTGATTATTTCATTTTCAGAATACTTTAAATAAACTGTAGTTTCAATGGCATTTTATGGTTGTTTCCCAGTCAAATGTCCTTAAAACGACTATAAATCTTCTTTTTTGGGAGGATGAAGGAAAAGATCCATATAGTGATCCAGCATTATTTTGTCCAGCGGTTCATAGATATCATCTATTGAAAGTTCCTTTTCAAGGGAAGGGCTTTCCATTTTTTCTGTATAGTTTTTTCTGAACTGTTTGGGAGTACATTTATACCACGCCTTAAAAGCATTGTAATAATATTTCGGGTCGGAAAAGCCGCATCTTTCAGATATCTCCATTATGTTCATTTTAGTGTCCAGCAGAAGCTTCTCGGATTTATATGCACGCCAGTACCCCAGGCATTTTCTGAATCCCAGGTTTATTCTCATGAATTCGGATATATATGATTCCGAAAGATGGAAATGATCAGCCATATCCTTAAGGGTTATCTTCTCGGAGGAATGCCTGTCAAGGAAAAGCATGAGATCATGGTGCCTTTTCAAAAGTTCAGGTTTCAGCTTTAAGCGTGGATTATAAAAGAATATTATATCGAAATCCCTGACAAAAAGATCTATGATCATTTCAACGCTGGAAATTATATTTTTTTTATATCCCGCTTCATTTTTATCATGAGTATTTAAGTAAAACAGAAGTGCAATAAGCATCCCCTTCAGATCGTCGTGGCATTTTCTTCTGGGGGTCGAACTGTCGCTTGTATACTCACAGACAAAAAGCAGACTTGTTATATAGGGATATTTTTTTTTGAACCAGTTGAGATCAATATACATGGAAATACATATATCATCGCTGCCATCATAAAGATAATGTGCATCCTTGTCGACGCAGATGAATTCACCTTCTCTGAGAGTAAACTGTTCATACTCATAATTGAAAGTGACCATCCCCTTAAGGCAGAAGATTATCTCTACAATATCATCATGTATATGGGGAGGTATGAATTCTATCTGTCTTATTTTGAGGGCCAGAGGAGTCCCTTCTATCCATCTTATGTCTTCCTGATACATGATTCTCTCCTTCAGTTTTCTTTCTGCAGAACGAATACGGCAATGATGACCAGAACTATACCTGTTATCTGAATGAAAGTCAAAGTCTCTCCCAGAAAGATAAAAGCCACCAGCAGTGTGAACGGCAGCTCCGCCACTGCTACTATTCCGGCTTTTTCTGAGCCTATGAGATTTATTCCCTTGAATAAAAACAATATTGGAAGCAGATTGGTCAGTAATGATGTCACAGCCGCCAGACCTATCATCTGCCATGTAACGTGGGGGAAGTCAAAGAAAATATCAAAGTGTATTATTATTATGGTGGCAGCTGCCAGATACTGTGTGAAAGAAGCGGTGGTTATTATACTGTATTCCCCCATCTTCATGTCATAATAAACATTATACACAGCATAAAAGACACTGGCTGATATGCCGAAAATTATTCCGATAAGTGCCATACCGGAAGATGAAGCTTCGAATACATTAAGTACAAGCATGCTTCCGACCATGGCAATAATAAGAGCCAGTTTATTCCACAAACCTATCTTTTTTATTCCTGTCACCATAAAAAAAAGGCATATGAAAACGGGATTAGTAAATAAAAGCATGGAAGCTATCCCCGCATTAAGCGTTTCCAGTGACATGAAAATGCACGCTGTTGTCACAGCGGACAAAATCCCCATGACAGATATCCATCTTCTTCTGCCCTTGCTCTCTTGGACCACTGTTTTCATTTTGCCCGTTACGATACAAACGATGAATATGGCGGTCGCTCCTATTATGAATTGAAAAAAAGAAAGATCCAGACCCGAGAGCCCCATTTTTATAAGGAATTTCCCGAATACGGTTTGGCATGAGAAAAAAAGAGCCGCTATAATCACGAAAAAATAGCCCTTTGTTTTTTGTGAGAAAATCACTCCGCGTTCTTTTTTGTTCATTCTTTTATTTCCACCGCCCTGTCCTGTGAGATCAAGTAAAGATAGGCTTCTGTTACGGGCATTCCCCTGTAAGTCTCTATGGCCTTTT
>JAHKLX010000137.1 GCA_020854835.1 Microcaldota archaeon | reverse complement strand
GGCATCGTGTTAACCACCATTCTAATTGTATTTATGGTTAACATAATACTACAATCCTTGGGGATTAGCTTGTGGCAATAGTTGGTTCAGTTTTCAACTTGGCATTTTGTGCCTTGTAATGTCTTAATCGCAACTTATATAGATACTGGTATAGTGATGTAATTAATAGGTTTTAAGTTGATTCAAAAGAATGTCTTCAGCTTCGTTTGCCCAAGCTATTGTCTTTCCCCGTTCACTCCGTGCTCGTCGAATTAATTTAAGATTACGTGCAGTACTTTCTGGTTCCCATGGCTCTCTTATAAGAGTTAATGCTTTTTCCAATGCCACTGTTGCAACTGCTTGGTTATAGCCTAATACGGCTAGTTCTAATTGCGTAGCATAATCCCAGTAGTCTGATTCACCTTGTGCAATCCGTCTTTCATTCGAATAGCATACAACTGGAAGCAGTTTAGGTTGCCGAGAATCTATTGGAGTTTTGATTTCCATAAGTGTTAAAGCATTAACTCCAGGATATGCGTCCCTCCAATCTGCTTCGAACCCTTTGAGATATGTGGAAATGGCCTTTTCAAGCAGGCCTTGAGCAAGATACGTATTACCGCATTCTTTAGCTTTCTCCCAGCGGTCTTTATAAATACGTCCTAATATTCCATAAGTCTCACTACTGCCTCCCCTTTCGGTAATTAGCTCTTTTAATATCTGTTCAGCATCATTGCTACGCCCAATACGATTTAAGGCAAATCCTAATTGTTCTCGTACTAATACAGTTTTCGCCAATGGTAATGCCATACGTTCTACTAGAGAGATCATATTTTCCCATGACTCAATAGCGCGATACGAAAGAAAAAGATCTATCACTACTGCATGATCTGTGAGACTAATATCCCTCAGTTCATCTTCTACAGCCTTTACAGCTTTCACGCCATCTTGCCTTGCCTTATAAAGTTTGGCTTTAATATCTTCAGCGTACCGGACACGGTCTCGAAAAACATCTGTCTTTAGTCGAGCAATATCAGGAGTAGGATATCCATCTAATAATTGGAATAACGGACTATCAGTTTTTGCTTCCATAGCTACTTTAAGCCGTTCAGTTAGGATTATTGATTTTTCTTCCTTTTTAATAGGCTTACCATCGGGCCCAAGCTCATACGGTATCGCTCGTAATAGTTTAACATCAAAAGGCAATTGTCCCCAGCCCTCGGCATAGATTAATTGAGTTGCCCAGGGTCTCACCGAATGTCGTATTCCTAGCTCATAAAAAACATTAGCATTTGCAGTTGTTAAATCTGCTATGGCATATTCACAAAGCACAAGGCGTTCAAACATAGCTTTATGGATTATACCACCAGTTATTTCTTCATCTGCCCGTAACGGTTCTAGTTTGGCATCTAATACCGCAGGTTTAATAAGCTCTTCATACACGGCATCAAAGTTTACCATCCGACCATCGTTAACTGTTTTCTTACCAAAAGGCATGAGTATAAAGCAAAGGGGTCGCATAATGGTATCACTCCAAACTATCGATGGCTTCAGAGAGCCGAGCCCATGGAACATATTTGATATTGTTCTGTTTTATTGCTTCTGGAACCCTAGCAGGTAGCTTTTCTCCAGCATAGACTCCAATAACATGCTTTCCCCTTCTAATGCTTTCTTTAATCTCCCATTCAACCCATTTGCTAAATAGTGTTTTATCTGAAAGATAAACTACAGTTAAAGAAGACTGCGTAATCCGTTCTGCAATTTTCTGTTTTATATAGGGCGCGCGTTCACTATCAATAGATTCTGATACTGACCAGTCATTAAATTCAATTGGCAATTTGTCATTTTTAGCCTGTGCTCGTAAGAGATTAACATAATCAATATCCTCATGTGCAAAACTGATAAACACATTCTTTTTATTAATCTCTCCTTTTTTTAATTCTTCTTTGGCTCGTTTTACAAGAGACTCCAGATCTCCCATATCATAAGAGCTACTTCCACCACCACCCAATTGTTACACCTCCAAACCAAAATATTCTCTACAAGCTATACATACCCCACAAGGCTGATCAGTACCTGAATGACAAGAATAAGTCCTGTTTATTCCTTTTGATTTAGCTACACATACAACCTCCGCTTTTGAAAAGCACATAAGAGGCGTTAATATTTGTATTGAATAATCAAGGCTTTTTAAGATTAAAGCTTCTGCATCACGAATAAATGATGAAGTTTGATCCGGAAATATGCTATATGTTTCATTAAGAAGTCCAATCGCTACTGCATTAGCGTTACGCTCATAGGCATAAGCTGCACCTATTATTAAGAACATAAGATTTCTACAAGGAAGAAAAGCATCTTCAAACACTCTTTTATTGGGGTCAGTCAACCCCGAAGATAATAGCCCTCCAAAACTGTTAAACTGCATAATCTTTGGGTTGGGTAAACCATAACGTTTAAAGTTATTGAGGCAGGCATTTAACTCCTTGTCCTTATTAATCTGCCCATAATCAATAAATAAAGGGAATTGAACAATTTTCTCTTCTTTAGCGAGTATTGCCATTAATGTTGAATCTAATCCACCTGAAACAAGGGTAACTATGCTCATAAACTCAACTCCCTTGCAGCACGCATAGTTGCCCAAATTGCCCAATCTAGGTATCCAATTGGATATCCTAATGAATCTGCATATTTAATAACAACGCTTTCAGTCTTCTCATAAGCTGAAATGGTTGAGACTCTCATTTGTTCTTGATCCAGAACTTTTTTTATACTTAAATATTGTAAAACATGTGTATCTAGAATCGCTAAGTCATAACTGATACCAATGTTTCTTATGAACATGCTAGCCTGTTTAGGGCCGATCCCAGTAATTTCTGATACTAATTGCCTTCTGATTTTTTTAGGTTCATTATAAGATAGAACTCGTTCAATTAGAGATTTTTCTGCAATCGCGTCACGGGCTTTAGCCAACTGTCGGGCACGTTTTTTAGGAAACCTATAACACCAGTTGCTATCGGTTACTAGATCACTGCGCGACAACTCTTTAAATATCATAGTTTCAAACAGTTCTTCAGAAACACTCCACCATTTATCCTTTAACAATCCCGCTCTTTCTATCCTTCTAAGAGCGGTACTAGCCATTTCGTATCTTACCTGACTGCCTAAAATGCAAGCTACTAATTCCCTTCTTAATGTGTACTCACTTAAAGGATTATTGAATTGCTCATTTTGTTTTATAATCTTACAGAGAACACGAATACTATTCTCTAAATGTATAAGATTATCAATTCCCACTCTCATTTAATCATCAACTCTTTAAATATTTTATTTCCTATATTCGGTATGTTTTTCAATAAATGTTCCACCTGACCAGCTTCTATCATATCTTGCATAGTTTTTGTCCATTCATTAAAAAAATCAAAGTTATATACTACCACCTGAGTTACATAAGGAACCTCATCATCCTCAATTAGCATACGTATTAATCGAGAACGTATACGCGAAAGATATCTATCTTTAAAAAAGTCAAAATGCTGGAAATGAAATAAATGGCCGTTATCATAATCAGCTACTGTACGACACCATTCCAAGCCATCAAAAGAATCAGCACCCGCAGCAGCTAAAGCTAACATAGAAATTGGATTCCCTGTTCCAAGTAAATGAAGAGGATAGTATTTCCCAAGACTGTTTAAGGCTACTCTGATTTCACACACTGTTCTTACCCGTTCAATAAGGCCAAAGCCTAATTCTCGTTCAGGAATAGCAACCATTACAGGTTGAAGTTCCGATACAACTTTTATCGCAAGTTGTGAGGCCCAGTGGGCAATTCTTTTATTATTTTTTTGCGGTGAGTTCATTATTGATTCTGGCAGATGTATTATGGGACAAAGATTAGTACATTTTGCACCGATAGCTTCTTTATCTTTAGAAAAACTAGTAATAATGTAATCAGCTGTTTCACTAATTTCTCCTTCCTGTTTTGGTTCATCATAACTAAAAGCTAGATCTGGCGAAACCATAGTAACGGTTTCTCTATACTTTTCTTTGCTCCAACCTTCTTTATTTTTTTCTTCAGAATAACGATCATCTTTTCTATAAGCCTCGTAATTTCCTGAATCAAGGATTAGTACGGAAGATGATGATCGCAATTCATTAATATTCTTCAAAAAATGGTTTTCATGTGTTTCTCCATTTTTTTTGTTTTTGCTTCTTTTTTTATTTATGTGTCCCCAAACATCGTAAGCAGAAATAAGGCATGCAGCAGGTTTAAGCAATTTAAACAATTCCACGCCATCTTGAGCGGAAACCTGTGTTTCATGAGAAGAAAGAGAAAAGATAAAACAAGGTAGTTTAAGACTTTTATTTTTCATTTCAAGCATAAGTTTTCTTTCTAAAGTCTTATCTTTTTTAAGACTTACTCCAATCCCGGCAGAAATCTTCTTCTTTAACTTTCTAAAACCAGGATGGCTTTCGTCCCCATTCCATCCAAAGGCATTTGTTCTATTTAAATACCCAAATCCTAAAGGCGGATCTACTTCTTCTATAAAAAAAGGAAAAATGAGTTTCTCTCGTTTCTCCGCAAAGCTCAACTCATCTTTAAATATTTTTTTATGTTCAGTAAAGGAAGAAAAAACCGCTACTACTGCCTTAGCATTTTTAATTCTTTTTTTTACTTCTTTCTCCCAGTCACCTTGGATAAAATCTCCGTCCCACCATACTTCCCAATTATTTTGAAGATGTAATACTAATTTTTCAACTGCCGATTTATTCTCAGAAGCGTAAATGACACATATATCTACCATACTGACGACTCCTTATTTTTAGTCGCTTAGAAAAAACTATCAATCGATGAAGAATGTTTATTGGCTGTAATAGCTCTCATATTTATATATGCTTACTATTTGTTATTTTTTATCACAAACTAGCATTTAGTGACTAATATGGTTATATTGTATAATACATAATATTCCACATAAAAATCATTTTTCCTTTAATAAATATGAATAAATTATAGATATTACTGATTATTTTTATATTCTTTAATATTTTTTAACTTTTAAAAAAGATATCCTACTCAAATGGCAAGAATCTCTGTTGATATATTGTGACATATACATTAGCTTAAGTTACATTGCCTGTTTACTATGACGGAACTGACACCAGTGGCAGGTGGAATAACCTACAGATAAAAATATTGGCTTGTCCTCTGTTTTTGCCTTTGTAAAGGCTTCCTCCGACCAGGGATACCAGTCCACAGGGTTATGGGCGTGCTGCAGCAGGTAGGGAGATTTTTCGGTTATTAATCTATTGGATTCAACGCTATTGTCAGTCATTCTTTCACCTTCCTTCAGAAGTATAATGATTTAGTATCCCCCAAAAATCCGAAGGATACTACTTCTTTATAAGCAGCATCCCTCGTCCTAGGCCAGCGTTATTTCCCCTTTCTCCTTACCTATTAACCTGCCTCGTTTTGGTTCCCTGAAAACTTGTTACTGAAAACTGTGACGTTAAGAGTACTTACCTTTTGGTTTTGGCTTTTATAAGCTTTCGAGCGCCCTTGATTCCGCCTACATTTTTAAACATTTCATTAAGCTTTTTGTTTTCAATTTGCCTGGAATTTAGTCCTTCATACCCGGCTTCTTTTTTTAGTTTTAAATAGCTTTCAAATCTATCCCTTGACAGCAAACCGGAATTTATGGCGTCCTGCACCGCGCAGTTTGGCTCTTTTGAATGCGTACAGTCACGAAATTTACACTTTTCCGACAGTGCATCGATATCGGCAAAAGTTCTTGATAAATCAGCATTCTCAATACCGATTTCTCTCATACCGGGAGTATCAATAACAACGCCGCCATCCGGGAGAATGAACATTTCTCTTCTGGTGGTAGTATGCCTGCCTTTATCGTCATTTCTTAATCCATTGGTTTCAATAATGCTGTCTCCTAACAGTTTATTTATTAGGGTAGATTTGCCAACACCTGAGGATCCAATAAACGCAATGGTTTTTCCGCTGCCGGTATATCCTTTGACAGGCAGGTAACCATCCTCATTTATGCTTGTAGTAACAATAACATCTACGCCCAACGCAACGGTATTAAGCTCTGCCAGTCTCCCGGGCAGATTACTGCACAAGTCGGATTTGGTAAGTACTATGACCGGGATTGCCCCGCTATTCCAGGCAATTCCCAGGTAACGCTCGACTCTGCGAATATTGAAATCATTATTAAGAGACATGCAGATAAAAACCGTGTCAATGTTAGAAGCCACAACCTGTTCATCGTTGGACGTTCCGGCGGCCTTTCTGACTAAAGCACTTCTTCTGTTGAGTAGGTGATGGATGATCGCATTTCCACCGCTGTCATCATTTCGGTCAAGCATAACAAAATCACCTACAGCAGGAAATCCGGATACATTTTTTACATTGAAGCAAAATTTTCCGGAAATCTCCGCAGACAACTCACCTTTTTCTGTTATAACCCTATACAGATTTTTATATCGGGAAATTACTCTTCCTATATAGAGACCTTCATATATAGCAGCCTCATTGATAAATCTCCGGGTTAAACCTATATTTTCCATGTTTATTGTGTTCAATTTAAATCCTCCCTAAGTATTAAATAAAATTTTGACCTTTCATCCCAATATTCAT
>JAHKLX010000044.1 GCA_020854835.1 Microcaldota archaeon | reverse complement strand
GGAAAGCTGTGAATAAAGATAAATGGCGGAAGCTGAATCATAAAGACTTTTTTGTTTCTCTCTTGCTTGATTTTCCAGCTCCCTGTTTTTTTCTGTCTGCCTCTTTAATTCTTCATTGATATGTTTTGTTTTTTTATCCATTCTAAACAAAATGAAAATCAAAAGTGTGATTATTATCAGTGCAGGTATCAAGATGATTATTTCCATATCATAAGCCTCTTTTAAAGAAGGGAACGTATCCTGTCTCTCAGTTCCTTAAGCCCCTGTGCTTTCGGAAGTGTTTGGATATCCCTGTTTTCACTCGTGTCTGTTTCTTCGTTTCCTGTAATCACAAAAACTTTTTCGGATTTTGACAAAGCGCTTTTTATGACTTTTGTATGGATAAAGGCCTCATCGATTATCCATACCGTCGGCCGCCGGCGCCTTAACTTTTCTTTTGCCTCTTCCCATTCAGCGCAAAAAACAGTTTGTACATTTGGTGTTTTCAGAGCTAATTGAAGACCTTTGCCATAATCTCTGTCTTCAGTCAGGATCAATATGCTTTTTTTTGAAGGTTCCTGTTCTTCCTTCCACTTCAAAAAGTCAATAACGGGAGTGTTGTAGAGATCAAAATCCTTTTCATACTTCAATTTATCATAATATGCTCTTGCTGCCAAACATGATCTCCGGCAAAGTTCTCTTATATCCAGCCTTATATTCTCTATACCGTTTTTTACCGATTCAGTATCCAGACTGCATACAGTGCTTCCGCAGTTTATACCCAGATGGAAATGCACTTCATTTTCGTCGCTTTCATTGTCAAAGCCTTTGTTTTGATGCAGATATTCGCATCTGAGTTGCCAGCATTTTTCACCATCTATATATGGATCCTCATCTCCCGGTTCTTTCAGAAAGAATCCTGAAGCATAAGTGTCAAACCAGAGAATATATTGTCTCCCCGTATCCCTTGTCGGATTCCCTTCGTTATCCAGCATGATCCGGCCGTTCTTATATTTTTTTACAACTTCAGGGAAAGCTATGCCTCCGCATATATCAGGAAGTGTCAAAGCCAGGGCCAATGCAGACTGCCATCGGCCATCGTCGATATTAAGTTCTATTTCTTCTACCCTGTCGATAAAAGTAAAACTCGCATCAGCTTTTTCCATCTACGATCCTTTCTGTTCTTTCATTTTTTCTGTTGTTTTTCCTGTTATTTATTCTTATTATTACTATCATTGGTTATTGCTCTGCCATAGTGTCGCATTTACTTGTATTTTTTAAATAAACAGGTTTACATTTGACTCTTCTGCATCTCCAAGATATGAGGCAACTCCCGCCAGCTCGATACCGTCTATCAGCTCTTCTTTTGTTATTCCCATTATGTCCATTGACATAGTGCATGCAATGAGCTTTACGCCATTTTCCATAGCATGTTTCATAAGCATTTCAAGAGAATCCACGTTTTTATCATTCATTACCTTCTTCATCATCGCAGTGCCCATTCCGGCCATATTCATTTTTGAAAGTTTTAGTTTGTCTGCTCCCTTGGGCATCATTGCGCCGAACATTTTGTCCATAAAAGGTTTTCTGACAGGAAGCGACCGGGACTTTCTCAGAGCATTGAGTCCCCAGAAAGTAAAGAACATTGTTACTTTTCTTCCCATGGCAGCTGCCCCGTTGGCTATAATAAAGGATGCCAGCACCTTGTCCAGATCACCACTGAAGACAATAATTGTTTTTCCGTCAACCGATTCTCCGGCTGCTTTTTCTTTTGTGAGAGAAACATCTCTGTTACCTTTTCTTATATAAACAATGTTTTCTTTTCCCTGTCTTTCTGTCTTTACCAGGGTGTTTCCGGTCCGTCTGCACCAGGAATCAACATCTGCGGCAAATCCCATATCCGTTGCCGATACCTTTAATACTTCACCGTCTTCCATTTCTTTTAATGTTTCGTTGACCTTCATTATGGGACCGGGGCATTGCAGTCCGGAACAGTCCAGTATTTTCATTTCTTTATCTTCCATATCAAAATCACTTTCCTTGTTTTCTTCTTTTGCTTCAACGGATAGTATTCTATCTTCGTAATGCATTGATTTATAGAATGTCGTTCCTCCCGCCAGCACGGATACATTTTCAAATCCTCTCTGACTAAGGATCCTGGCTGCATTATAGGAACGCACTCCTATGGAGCAGCAGGTTATTATATTCTTTTCTTTATCGATTTCTTCTATTCTTTCCCTGAGCTCGCTCAAGGGTATGTGATAAGATCCCGGGATAGAAAATACCATTCTCTCTTCTTCTTCGGCTATATCAAGAAGCATATAGTCTTTTGATCTTTCAGCATCTGCCATGATCTCATCCATTTCATCCCATGATACGAACCCGGTCATTTTTGTCAAAATATTTTCTGCCACGAATCCCAGCATGTTGACAGGATCCTTTGCGGAAGAATATGGCGGTGCATAGGCAAATTCCTGTTCCTCCAGATCATATATAGTGCCACTCATTCGCATAGTCGCGGAAAGTGTGTCTATCCTTTTATCCACTCCTTCCTGTCCTATCACCTGTCCTCCCATTATCTTTCCTTCATTGTCGAATATCATTTTCAATGTCAGTGGTGTTGCCCCGGGATAATAGCCCGCATGGGATTTTTGGTTTATCAGAGCCACATGGTAATCCTTGTGCCTTACCTTTCCCATTGCCTTAAGCTGCTTTTCATTAAGCCCTGTGCTGGCCACATCCAGATCGAATACCTTTGCTGCTGCAGTTCCCATGGTGCCATTATATTTTTTGCTGCCTCCGGTAAGGTTGTCGGCAACTATTCTGGCCTGCTTGTTTGCGGGGCCGGCCAGGGGTATCATGGTTTTTTCTTTTGAAACGTGATTTATTACCTCTGTAACATCTCCGACAGCATATATCCCCTCCTCTGAAGTCTTCTGGTACTCATCCACCACAACTCCTCCCCTTTTGTTCAGGAGAAGTCCTGCTTCTGCTGCCAGCTTGCTGTTGGGTCTTACTCCTATG
>JAHKLX010000058.1 GCA_020854835.1 Microcaldota archaeon | reverse complement strand
TGGCCAGTGTCATTACAAAAGTCACAGCCATTCCCATACCTCTGGCGGAATCCAGCTTTTTGGAAACTCCCATAAATGGACATATCCCCAGGAACTGAGAAAGCACAAAATTATCCACCAATATTACACTCATCATAATAATGATTATCTGTTCCATTTTATACCCCCGCCTCCTCTTTTTCACATATTCCGCTACAAGTATCAATCATGGGACATCCGTCGCAGCCGATCTCCTTCTTTTTTATTGCCCTTCCCTTGGAAAGCCAGTTTATTGCAGCTATTATCATAGCCAGTACAAAGAATCCGCCCGGTGCCAGCATGAATATGCCCATGGGAGTTATGCCCTCCATAAGCTCGATGCCGAATGCTGTTCCGCCACCGAAGAATTCTCTAATCAGACCGATGAGAAAAAGTGCCATGGTAAATCCGATCCCCATGCCAAGACCATCCAGCATTGAATCAACTATTGTATTCTTGCTGGCGAACATCTCTGCTCTACCCAGTATTATACAGTTTACAACTATAAGGGGTATAAACAATCCCAGGGATTCATCCAGCTGTGGAAGATAGGCTTTTAAAAGCAATTGCACCACTGTAACAAAGCCGGCTATAACTACAATATATCCGGGAACTCTTACTTTTCCGGGTATGGTTTTTTTTAGCAGTGATATCACGATATTTGAGCATGTCAGAACTACTATTACCGAGACCCCCATTCCAAGGCCGTTTATGGCGCTGGTGGTAACGGCCAGGGTAGGGCACATTCCGAGTAGCAGGACAAGAACAGGGTTTTCTTTTATTATCCCTTTTGTAAAAATAGTTATTTTGCCTTTCATTTCTATCACCGTCCCGCCTTTTCATATTCTAAAATAGCTTTTTTTACTGCCTCATACACAGCATTCGAAGATATGGTGGCTCCGGTTATGGCATCTTTGCTGTCATCATCTCTTATGCTTTCATATTCCAGTTTTTCCGTTCCTTTATACTGTTTCAAGTATTCGGGTTCCATGGCTTTTGTACCAAGCCCCGGTGTATCTCCATGGGAAACCACCTTTACTCCTGTTATTTTCCCTTCATTGCTGATGCCCACCATAACAGACATTTCTCCTCCATAGCTTTGAACGGTTTCCTCCAATGCTTTCCCTTCTTCATTTCCAAGGACTTCTTTTGCAGCTTCATCATGAGTCTTGACTGCATTGGCGTCTATGGTCGTTTTTGTTTTTGAATATGTAAAAGCTAAGGCACAAGTAACAACAAGACATATAATTACAAGCACTATGGTGGGCAACGCATAATCTCCTAATCTTCTTTTGAAGTTCATTTTATGCCCTCCCCTTTATTCTCCATCAAAGCTTTTTTTGATTTTCTTTTTGCAGCCTTTACTCTGAATATTATATAATCACATAATCTGTCTATATGCGGTACCAGTATATTCATAAAGAGTATAGAAAACGAGACTCCTTCAGGATATGCTCCCCATACCCTTATGGCCATAGTTATAAATCCGCATCCCAGACCGAATATTATCTGTCCGGGGGGCAACACCGGTGTTGTCACATAATCGGTGGCCATAAAGAGAGCTCCCAACATAACGCCTCCCGCAAAAAGATGGAACAACGGATCTTCTCCCGCCGCAAGAGCAAAAAAGAAAACTACAGCCAGATAACATATGGGTATCAACGGTGAAACTACTTTTTTGAAAAGAAGAAAAGCAAAGCCTATAAGCAGTGCCAGCGCACTTACCTCCCCCATGGATCCTCCTACATTGCCCAGGAAAAGGTCCATATTAGCAGGCACTTCCAGGCCTTCTTTGATAAGACCCAATGGGGTGGCACCGGTAACTGCATCACCGGCGAATCTGGTGGTCTGCCAAGTGGTCATTGCTGCGGGGAATGATACAAGTAGCACGACTCTGGCAGTGATCGCAGGATTTACCAGATTCTTTCCTATGCCGCCGAATAACTGCTTTACTATTATTATGGCGATGAAACAGCCTACAGCAGCCATCCAGTACGGTAGTGAAACCGGTAGATTGAATGCCAGCAGTATACCTGTCACCACTGCGGAAAGATCCTTTGTTGTCTGTGGTTTTTTTGCTATAAGGTTGAAAACATATTCAAATATCATGCAAGCCGCAACGCAGAAAACTGTAAGAGCAAATGCCCTGAATCCGAATATCCATGTGCTTGCCGCCAGGGAAGGCATAAGGGCGATAATAACATAAAGCATTATCTTCTGGGTATTAAGTCCTGAAACCAGATGAGGCGATGCCGAAACGATAAGTTTTAGATTATTTTTGTTTTTCATACTACCGATCATTTTCAGATGCCTCCTTTACCAGTTGCTTGCCTATTTTATTGGTGAACCCAAGGGGCTTTCTTGCGGGACATACATATGCGCAACTTCCGCATTCCATACATTGCATGACATCAAGTTCTTTTAGTCTTTCTATGTCCTTTCTGTCATAGGCTCTGCAAAGAGCATAGGGCAAAAGGTTTATAGGGCATGCCCTAAAGCAGCGGCCGCAGTTTATGCATGCAGTTTCTTCCTCGATATAAGCCTGCCTGCCGGTAAAGGCCAATATTGCGTTGTTATGTTTTACTATTGGGAGATTGTCGGAAAAAATAGCTCTTCCCATCATGGGCCCCCCCATTATTATCTTGCTTGGCTTGCCTCTGTATCCCCCGCAGAAATCTATCACATCAGATATCATGGCACCAATGGGGACCCTTATATTCTTCGGCTGCCTTACAGCCGATCCGTCTACTGTTATCCTTTTTGAAATCAAAGGCATACCTGTCCTGAAATACTGACCAAGAAATGCAATGGTCGTTATATTGCTTACTATTACGCCAAGTTCAGCCGGAAGGACTCCCGCAGCCATTTTCTTGCCTGTTATAACTTCCACCAGAACTCTCTCTGCGCCCTGGGGATAGGAGGATTTCAATGTTACTACCTTTATATTATCCAGGCCCTGGTTATCAAGTTTTTCTTTGATAAGCTCTATGGCATCGGGCTTATTGCTTTCTATTCCTATAAAGCACTCTTCCATATCCAGATATTTCATTGTTAGTTTTATCCCGCTTATTATGTCATCTGTGTCTTCTATCATCGTCCTGTAATCGGAAGTAATAAAAGGTTCGCACTCGGCTCCGTTTATTATAAGAGTTTTTACTTCATCGGGGTTTTTTGGGGCAAACTTTATATGAGTTGGGAAAGCCGCACCACCAAGCCCTACCAGACCGCTGGCTCTGACCTCTCTGACAAAGCCTTCTCTGCTTCTTATCCTGGGGGGCTTTATTCCTTCAACAAGATCCTGTTTTCTGTCTGTTTTTATTACCATTACCTTGTCTTCCCCACCGGTGGATGAACGTATCCCATCGATTTTCTCAACAGTCCCCGATACGCTGGAATGTATCGGTACACTAACAAATGCATCTGAATCTGCTATCAACTGTCCCACTCTTACCATTTCCCCGGGACCCAAAAGAGGCTTACACGGTGCCCCGATATGCTGCGACATGGATATATAAACATAAGCAGGCACCGGTATCATTCTCTCTGTCTCAGACCCTTCAGTTGCTTTGTTATGATCCACCTTGATGCCTTTTAGGCTTTTACCTTTAAAAACCACTGATTTTTCGTCCTTTCTCTCTTTGCTTCAAAATACTCAACTGGCCGCCTTCTAAAATGGAAGTCGGGCAAAAAGCAAATTAGTTTATACAATGTGCAAACTAATCCTTCACCAGATGTATTGTAACTCAACTTTTTATCTTTTTACAGTATCTTTCAATATGTATTTTGTATACTTTTTTATACATATCCGCACACAAAAAAGGACCCTTTCGGGTCCTTTTGGAACTATTCATTTGTCTAATCGATTTTCAAGCTATCCTTCGGACATTTTTCAACGCATATTCCGCAGCTTATGCATACATTTTCATCAACTTCCCATGTCTTTTCTTTTCGATCCACCGTAATGGCATTACATGGACACTGTTTGGCGCAAATACCGCAATATATACATGTCTCTCTGTCGCACACCGGAGCGCCTCCGCTTCCGCCTGATGCTTTTTCTTTCTTTTTTTCTGCTTCGGGAATATTGAAAGTATCTGTTACTTTCACAACATCGGGACTTGTATAATCGGGTTTCATCAGAAGACACTTTTTGGGGCAGTTTTCTGCACATGCTCCACACTGTATGCAAAGCATCCTTTCAATGGTCCATGTCCTTCCTGCTTTATCCACATCAATAGCCAATGTAGGGCATCTTTTGGCGCAAATACCACAAAGTATGCAATCCGATTCGTTGATTTCTATATGACCTCTTGTTCTTTCCTGCCATTCTCTTGGTTTGATCGGGTACATGAGAGTTGCAGGCTTTTTGAATAAACTTCTAAGTATGACTTTTCCTATTTTGAATACTGCCATATCTCTCACCTACCTTTCTGTACAGCTTATGCAAGGATCGATCGTAAGGACCAGCATGGGCACATCGGCCAAGTCACAACCCTGCAGTGTTTTTACCATTGCAGGTATATTGGCATTCG
>JAHKLX010000049.1 GCA_020854835.1 Microcaldota archaeon | reverse complement strand
TATTTTCAATCATTATTATTTTAACATATGAAACGGTTTTTTTCAATAAAGAAAAGGCAGATTAAAAATATCTGCCTTTAAAAATTTAAATGAACATTTCAGAAAATAATTTTAAGTTCCTTTCTAAATTAACCCCGCTTAATAAATCTTTTATAGCATTTTCATAATGAACAATCTCAACTTTAGGAATGAGAGATTTTTTTGCAATATTTGCAACTACAACTATATTCTGCATTTTAGGATCATTAAGTGTATCTAAAAAAATCCTATAACATGAAACATTTCTTTTTTTGCATTCGTTACTTAATAAATCAAGAGAAACTTCAGTATCTTTACCCATTCTTACAAATAGAGGTTGCCAATTTGCATCATAAAATATTAATTTACTATCTTTTTTTGAATAATTTATCAAACCTCTTAACGCTTCAGTTCTTTCAAGAGAAATAATCAAATCGGCATCATTTTTTTTGATTAAAGGGGAATAAATATCTTCTCCAATTTTTAAATGAGATTCTACTACCCCACCTCTTTGAGCAAGACCGTGAGTATCTACCCCATAAACTTTATAACCAGCATAATCACAAGCTCTTATTAATATTTCGCTTAAAAGACCTATTCCTTGTCCGCCAACTCCACTCAAATATATATTAAACATTATTTTTCACCTTCTTTTGATTCTTTTTTAGGTTTAATTGCTGTAGAAGGACAAGTTTGCATACAAGAACCATCACCTATACATAAATCCTCATGAACATAAATCTTTCCTTCAGAATCTTTTTGAAATGTTGGACACGCAAATCTTTCTATACACTCATAAAATAAAGTGCATACATCTTTATCTACTCTAACTTTTCTCGTTATGAAAACACCTTTTTTTCTCTGTTCTCTTGTAAATTTGAGCATACAAGGATGTTTAGCAATAATAACTTTAAAACCTTCTATTTCTACAAACTCTCTAACAGTATCAATCAGTTTTTTCTGTGAATAAGCATCAATTTCTGCAATATGTTTAACGCCAAATGATTCAAGAACTTTTTTTATCGAAATTGAAGATGTGTCGGAATTGAAATTTTTTCCAACCGCAGGATGGTCTTGATGACCAGTCATGGCAGTAGTACCGTTTTCCATAACTATCAAAGTAAAATTATGTTTGTTAAAAATAGCGTTTATTATTCCCGGAAGACCCGCATGAAAAAATGTAGAATCTCCTATAAAAGTTACAACTTTTCTTTCTTTATTATGAATAGAAAGACCAGCAGCAGTTGAATTTCCATGTCCCATAGATAATAATACTTGGCCCATATTATAAGGAGGAAGAAAACCTAATGTATGACAACCTATATCAGCGACCGTTATATCTTTATCTTTTAAAGCTTTTTTTACTGCATAAAAAGCTGATCTATGACCACATCCGGGACACATTTGTGCAGGTCTTTTTGGAACATAAATCTCTTCAAAATTTTCAGAGTCAGTATTAGAAATAAGATCAGGCCATAAATTCTTAATTACTTTCTCTACTTTATCGGGAGTATACTCTCCTAACCAATCTTCTAATGAAGATTTCCCAATTATTTTTACATTCAAATTATTTTTATAAGCCAAATATATGATTTCTTTTTCAAGAACATCATCAAGCTCTTCAAGAATTTTTATTTCTTCATGGCTTTTTAAAAAGTCTACTATAATTTTTTCAGATAAAGGATAAACAATACCTAATTTTAAAATATCAGGTTTTTTATTCGAGTTCTTTAAAACATCTATTAACGATAAATAAGGACCACCATAAGTTATAATACCTCTTTTATTATCTTCGTTAATAAAAACTTTATTAATTTTAGTTTTTTGAGAGTATTCAGAAACGGAATCAAGCTTTTTCAAAGCCTTTTCTTTCATTGGAAACACTTCGGAAGTTATTGGGATGTAAGGCCCGTTAGAAACGTCAAAATCACTTTTAAAAGAATTTTCTATAGTATTATAACTACCGAAATCAACTTTTTGTTTCGCATGACAAACATGAGTCGTCAACCTTAAAATAACTGGCATCTTTAATTTTTTAGATAATTCAGTTGCTTCTAAATACATTTCATAAACTTCTTGTGGAGTAGAAGGTTCAAAAATAGGAGTATAAGAAAGTTTGGCATAATGTCTATTATCTTGTTCATTTTGAGAAGAATTTGCTCCAGGGTCATCACCAAGAATTATTACCATGCCTCCTATCAATTCAAGAAGAGACAATTGAACAAATGAATCGGCCGCTACATTCAATCCAACGCTTTTAAAGAAAACAGCAGATAAATTCCCATTAACACTTGAACCAAAAGCTACTTCAGTCGCAACTTTTTCATTTGTTGAAAACTCGAAATAAAAAGGACGTTTTTCTAAAGGTATAGAGCTAATCGCACCGGCTATTTCAGGTGTGGGAGAACCGGGATAAGAAGTTATTACTTTTGTGTTAGATTCAATCATCGCTCTTACAATAGCAGTATTTCCCATAACAATTTCCGAAAAGCTTTCTTTTTTTAAAAGCATTTCTTCAAGTAATTTCAATTTGATCCCCTCGCATATTAAATATTTTGATAAAAAGTTTAAAAAAACATTTCTCACTATTACATTATACTACATTTTTATGATAAATAAAAGTTCTGTTTTAAAGCGTAAGAGAAGAAGAAATGTAAAAAATAAAAATTAACTTTGAATTTTAGGTTATTATATATTATAATATAGTAGAAAGTTTAAAAGTAGAAGAAAGAAGAAGAAAGGGAAAAATTATTAAAACACTTAATAACAAACTCATTCATATTTTGTTCATTAATGAG
>JAHKLX010000077.1 GCA_020854835.1 Microcaldota archaeon | reverse complement strand
ATCCCAACGCTTGTTCATATCCACACCGGAGCGCAGGTTATAGGTTGGTATCTTGCTGATAGCCGATACCCGCCTACGCACCATCGCCACGCCCGTCATCTCCAGGCTGTACACAACGCCAGCGTGACCATTCTTTGCCATGCCGCATCCCATTTGAAAAGCTAGAAGCGACTTGCCTGTACCCGGTTGTCCTGCTAGGATAAACTCTTCACCCTGCTGTAATCCGGCTGTGATCTTATCAAAGTCAGCCAATCCTGTTTCAAGTCCGTAAATCTCTTTGGGGTTTTCAGCCCGTTCCTCAACTTCCTCATAAAGCATTTTCAGGTAATGACTTATCGGGAGTGCCCCGCCTTTTGGTCGTGCGGATTGCACTAATTGGCTAACCGCCCGGCTTATTGCGTCATTGATGTTTTCTTTCTCATTTATCGCCGCTCCAGCCAATCGCTCACAAAGACTGATGACATCGCGTCTGATTGCGGTATCCCGAATAACGCGTTCATATGATTCGTAATTAAATGTGTTTGGACACTCGTTAATAAGTCCCGTAATATAGGCTGCCCCACCAATACTTTCCAGCTTATCTTTGCGTTCCAACAGCTCTAATAAAACAACATAGTCCAAATCCCTACTACCAATGGATCGCATAGCCGAGTAAATGGTCTGGTTGCCGAGGTCATAAAAAGTGGACGGGGCAATACCAATCCTGTCAATGATAGACGGGTCGATCAAAATAGTACCTAGTAATGCCCTCTCACTTTCAACGGAGCGTGGTATAGCAGATTCTACTGAGTATGATGTCACTTTTTCGTGTAGTTCTGTCATAAGCTATACCTCCATCTCAACTTTATTACCGTCAGCGTCAATGTATGTTTGGGTGCGGGTTGGGAACTTTTTACTATTCTGTATTTTTGGTGGATTTATGCGTCTATCGGCATGAGTCAAAGTCCAATTCATATAGCTTGTGGGAGAGTTCGCTCGTGGATATTTGCCAGAGGCGTCTTGATCAATTATGGATTCATAATAGTCTTTAGCTATAACGCCATTTTTCTTAAACGTACTTATCATTTGTGAGAATTTATTGGGCGCTCCTATAAGATTTCCCTTAAGTGTTTCAAAAATAACTTTACAGTCATCAAAAAGATCACCCGTTAATTTAATATCTTTGTAGTTAGTCTCTGGAGTAGTCTCTGGTATAGGTGTACCCATTTTGGTTAAATCCATTTTATCATTTTGGTAAAATGCATTTTCCCATTTTGGTAAAATGCTTTTGCCCTCATCATCCTCTATCCTTTGTAATTCTCTATAATCTATTGAGTACCATAGCGTTCGATCATAACCTTTTTTATTGTATTGGCTGGTTGTTTTAACTAATCCGATCTCGCGTAAGTTTGTCAATGCCCTCCATGCGGTATTTTCGCTCCACCAGGGGAAGTTCTCGCTCCACTCCTGTTTTGTGTTATAAACCCACCAACAGCCATCAGCAAAGTGATCTTGTTTACCGGCCTCTTTATAGGTTATTAGCCAATAATGAATTTGCTGTAATACAATCGCCTCGTTTAGTCCTATGGCTTTAGCTAATTTTGGCAATACCATTACTGGCTTATCGTCAATTAATAATTTACTCATTTAAAACCTCGCTAAGATCTATTTTTCCCGAATGTACTCCGGCATGACATTTTTTACACAACAAGACCGTTTGTGATAAATCATCTGTGTAATATTTCATAGCTCTTATCGTGTATTCCTTTGTAGCGGCATAAAACTTTTCTCTATTCTCCATTGGGTTTATAGAATCCCATATTTCTTTTGCTTTGTTTAATTCACGTAGCAATGAATGATCTAAGTGATGCCACTCATATCTTCTTCCGCCGCCGGACTTTCCGCAAACCGTACATTTCTTTTTTATGCGGTTACGTATTTCGTAATAGTTCTCATAAAAATCCTGCACGTTCCCGTTTTTAACCGGCACCCCCATATCTTCTCTTACCTTAATTATGGTTTGTATTATAACGCTTTGCTTTTCTTCGTATTCCTCAATGCGCTTTTTATTCTGTATAATCTTCTCGTCTGGGGGCGCAAAGTGATAGTGTCCCGTAATATCCCACCATTGGTCTGCTTCTGGGTTATAAACAGCAAAGGTGTATTTTTCCCCCTGGTATCTGCCAAATCTTACATCATACATTTTGTAATTCAATAATGCTTCTCTTGCCCATGATGCTTTTTCTGTCATGGCCTCAGATTTTATCGTTTCATATATTGCTATATCGCAATCTATTAAACTTACAATTTCGTCAATCGTTGGTATTCCCATAATCCCTTCCTTATACACAAACAGCCACCGGCGAGGGCTACACTTTTGGGTAAAGGAACCTCACTCGGTGGCTGTTTATAGTGTAGTGAACCTTTACCCGCTTCCATTCTACCATACCTCGCTCTCCCTTGTCAAGCTCACAACAACCTCGGCTGCATCAGGGCTTCCTTGATGCGCTTGCGGGCTATGGCGTAATAGTCAGGGTCAATCTCGACACCGATAAACTTACGTCCAGTCTGAACGCAAGCCACGCCGGTAGTGCCTGAACCCATGAAGGGGTCGAGGATGGT
>JAHKLX010000109.1 GCA_020854835.1 Microcaldota archaeon | reverse complement strand
TTTGGCGCCAACCGCGTGCGCTCACTGCCCGACGGCGTGTCGCAGGTGCTGGAAGACTATTTGCAGCAGCGCGGCGTGCGCCTCAACGGCAACCACCGCGACGAGGAAGACCTGGAAGACCTGCAGCCCGCCCTGATTGAGCTGGCCCCGCCCAAAGCCGCAGCCGCCGCCCCCTTTGGCGAGCGCGTCGGCGACCTGTGCCCCGAATGCGGCCAGGCCGCCCTGGTGAATGAAGAGGGCTGCCGCAAGTGTTATGTGTGCGGCTATAGCGAGTGCTGAGAACACAACAGGGTCAAGTCGATGAGGCTTGACCCTGCCTGTTAGACTCAGGTGGGAAATATTATAAGAACCAATCTTTACAAATTATTTTTGGGGAAACTAAATGAAAATAGACAAATCTTGTAGAACATACCTAATTACAGATACACCTTCAGAAATCGACGAGTTCGGTGGTTCGCATAAACGAGTAGCTGAAGCAATTGCTGAACTAATTATTAACGAAGATGGGGGAAAATCAATTGGCTTAGAGGGCGAATGGGGAACAGGAAAATCCACAGTAATATCATTATTAAATGAATTATTGAAATCCCCTCAAAACAATGAGGATTATAAATTATTTCTTTTTGATGCATGGGCACATGAGTCAGATCCATTGAGAAAAATTTTCTTGGAGCAATTATTAGATTTCTTAAGGAAACATAATTGGATTACTGAGAAACAATGGGAAGAAAAATGGAAGGGTGGTTGGGAAGAATTTATTGGGCAAAAAACCACATCAACAACAGAAAGTTCTCCAAAAATTACAAAATTTGGTGGATTCTTAATAATTGCTAGTTTTTTTATCCCATTAGGTTTAGCGTTAATTAACAACGCTTTGAGAAATAATGCAATTTTTAATGTTTTTTCAGGGATAGAAATGGGATACGTATTAAACTGGCAGTTATTAACAGGGAGTATCCTTTCTCTTTTACCACTATTGGGTTTTCTGCTAGTTCTTATAGGATATATTCGAGAAAAAACGATTAAGAAAGACGAAGATGTAAAAATTAATTGGGCGATTTTTGCTCAAAAATATGATGTTCAAACTACAACGTTATCAACAAAAACGCCTAATCCCACATCTGTTGAGTTTGAAAAATTTTTTACAGAATTAATTAACATAGCCATTTCCAATAAAAATAGACACTTGATCATTGTTTTAGATAACTTAGACCGGATATCTCCAACCGATGCCCTTTCCATACTGTCAACTTTATAAACTTTTTTGCAATGTCAAAGTAAATTAGAAATAGATAAATTGAATAGATTATGGATTCTTATCCCATACGACAGAAATGGTCTTGAAAAACTATGGCAAACCACAGAAAAAAATGGAGATGAAATAAAAACAAATGTTGCAAATTCAATGATGGAGAAGAGGTTTCAAATAAGATTTAGTGTTCCGCCTATTATTTTGTCTAACTGGGAAGAGTATTTTCAAAAACAACTTCGAAATGCTTTACCTGACCATGATAAAAAAGAATTTTATTCAGCATATCGAATTTTTTATTATTATTTAAATAAAAAAATTGACTATAAAACCATTCAGAATCCTACACCCAGGCAAATAAAAATATTTATTAATCAAATAGGAACATTACATCGTCAATGGGTAGATAAAATTCCCTTAGCCCAGATGGCATATTTTATATGCTTACAAAATAATAAAGAGAAAATCCAAAAAATACTACTTAATGGAGAAATGCCAGACAAGGAAATTCAATTTTACCTAGGAGAAGAGATCTTAGAGAATTTATCATCGATGTGGTTCAATGTTGATCAAAAAATTGCATTTCAAACATTACTTCAAGCACCAATCGAGAGTTTGATTATAAATAGAAATTTTGTTGAATTATCCAATCTTGCGAGTGCCCATGGCAATATTTTTTGGGTAATTTTTTCAAAACTTCCAATAAACCATTGGGGAAATACCGCACCATTAAACTTGGCAAATATTGCTTATTTCCTATTGCAAGGAAGTAATTTAATATTACAAGAATTCAATTCCAGGGATTCTTTTATATCAACTCTTGTACAAAATGCGAAAGAGGTTGAAGAGTGGAAGCCTTTTACTGAGCAAATGTCAGATGGTCTTTCATCGCTTTTTTTGTTGAAACCTGATAGAACATTTGCAATCAATATAATAGAGAAAATTGTAAGAACGGAATGTGGTAGGTTTATAAAGCATGATATTGTAGATCCAATTGAAACTAGTGAGCTTAATAAGATTCAAGAAGAAATTACCACTTTTTCAAGTGGATTAATTCGTCTAATTGATAATAATGAATTAAAAATAGTAGAATACCTTTTAAAAGAACCCCTTGAATTAATTATTGACAGTTATCAATTTATTGAAATCTGTTCAAATTTTGCTTATAAAGATCCAGACAAAAAAATGTGGGATGTATTTGTTACCAATAACGATCCAAATGATGTCTCATCTGCTTTTGTTTCTATAATTAACGGTTCAAATATTTCAAAGAGACATGTTGGCGCTATTCAAGTAATGCTCAGAAAAATGCCGGACATTCCCTTCTTCAATATTGCAGAAGCTATTTCTGAGAGGGTCAAAGATTTAAATACAGAAAATGTCTCAGAGCTTCTTGAGTGCCTCTGGATTTTAAATGAAAATGAAAATGTACGTACTCACCAAATCATACTATCATTAATACAAAGCGGATCAATAGCAAATCATTTGATTTTAAAATTTGACAAGCTAGATTTTTTGTGTTGTTCTTGGTGCATTTTCTTATTAATGGCTTTCGATCCAGGTCTAACTATCCAGCAAAATAAACGAGGCCCCGAAGGGATAGCGAAATTAAAAGAAATATTTAATAATCCTGAGGATCCTCAATTTATAGAAATTTTAGAAAATTTAGAAAACATCATCTCTTTATATACAAGTTTAGATTTTGTGATTGATTTTTACAGAAATAATTCAGAAAGCCTAAATTTAGTAAGTGTCTTGTTATTAGATTTCACCAAAATGGAAAAACCAGAAATATTTTTTACAGGAGAAATAATAAATAATAATTGGGAAGAAATAATTAATATTATTGGTATTGAACAATTTAATATTTTAATATCCAATGTTATTAAAAATGATGAATTATTAATTTTTACTAAATCAAATTTTTCCAGAGATAAAGCCGGTTTATATAACATAATTATCAAATCAATAGTTACGATCAATCAATATAAAGACTTCTCTAAATGGCTTTGTCAGAATATTCAGATTATATCGAAAGAAGAATGGTTAGCTGGATTTAAGGCAGAAACTGAAATAGTAAGTTTACTTCTTACATTAATAAATAAAAATGTACAAATTAATCTAGGAATACCATTTATTGATGCTTATGTTGAATACAGTAACCTTGTTATCGTGGGAGAAATCAAACCAGAAAAATTTTTGACAGAGTGGGAAAAATTACCTCAAAGTCTAACTAATAAAACTTATAAAAAAACTCTAATATTAAAAATAATTGATAATCTCAAAGATAATCAGAATGGTATAGCATCCGAATTCTTTGATATTTACGGCAATCTTATAAACCAACCTGAGTTGTTAATGGACAATGTCGATATCGTTCGAAAATTATTTACAAGGTTAATCGAAATTAAAAACATTCGTGGATTAGAATGGTTAAGTAATTTATTCATTACTCATCCCAAGATTTTGTCGAAAAATGAAGAAAATGAAGGTGTAATATATTTCAAGGATCTTCTAAGAAATTCATTAAATCAAAGCAATGAGGAATCAATTCAAAAAAATCTTGAGCAAATTGCTTTAGTTTTAGGAATTGAAAAACATAGTCAAGAGACATCAGAAGAAATTCAAGAGGATTCATCTTCTAACTAATTTTTATAATGAAAATTTTTAATAACACTTAACTAGCCTATTAGCCATGCTATAAAACATCTCTATGGACATTTTTTTAATAATTTAATTGTAATACTCGGGCGACATTCCATCTTACAATATCCAGATGTATCAGTCTCCCATTTGCCCCAACCCCTTTGCGCGTGTACAATACAAGCACACCAGAAAGGATTACCCTGATGCCCACCGCGCTCTACGGGAAAGATATCCTGCATGTTAAAGACTTGAAACTGGAACAGGTGAGCCTGATTTTGGAAACCGCCGGGCGCTATGAAAGCGTGCTGGCGCAGGGCGGCAGCCTCACCAACATGACCGGCCAGGTGCTCGCCACCCTGTTTTTCGAACCCTCCACCCAGACCCGCCTCACCTTTGAAACCGCCATGCTCAAAATGGGCGGGCACGTGGTTTCGGTGACTGACGCCAAAACCTCCAACCTCGATGTGAAAGGTGAAAAGCTGTACGACACCGGGCGCATGATCAGCGCCTATGCCAGCCTGGCGGTCATCCGCCACCGCGCCGAGGGCAGCGCGCAAGAGCTGGCAGAGGGCGCCAGTGTGCCGGTGGTCAACGGCGGCGACGGCGCCGGTCAGCACCCCACCCAGGCGCTCATGGACGTGTTCACCATAAAGAAGGAGCGCGGGCGGCTGAACAACCTCACCATCACCCTGGTTGGCGATTTGAAAAACGGGCGCACCGTGCACTCGCTTTCGTGGCTGCTGGGCAAGTACGGTCCGCGCTTCTACTTCGTCTCACCCCCCGAGCTGAAAATGCCCGCCGAAATCACCGCCAGCCTGCTGGAGGACGGCATCGAGGTGTTTGAAACCGCCGACATTTCCGAAGCCGCCGCCAAAAGCGACGTGCTCTACATGACCCGCGTGCAAAAAGAGCGCTTCGCCGACATCGAGGAATATGAACGTCTGAAAGACGCTTACGTGGTGAATGCCGGTTTCATCCGCAAGTGCAAGCACGGCATCACCATCATGCACCCCCTGCCCCGCCTGGGCGAAATTGCCCGCGAGGTCGATGCCTACGAAGGCGCCGCCTATTTCCGCCAGACCGCCAACGGGCTGCCGGTGCGCATGGCTGTCATCGCCCTACTCACCGGCCGCGAATGACCCCCGCTGTGCGGGCGTGGACGGGCTGATCAAAAGGAGAAAACCATGCTCCATCATCCAAACTCCAATTTTGAACTGCCCGCCGGGCAGGAAATCCAGGCCAGGAAGATTTACCGCAACCTCACCCCGCCGCTGTTATATGAAGAGGTCATCCGGCGCGGCGAGGCGCTCACCGCCGCGCACGGTGCGCTGGTCATCTACACCGGCAAATGCACCGGGCGCTCGCCCAATGACAAATTCTTCGTGCGCGAACCGTCCAGTCAAGACCAGGTGTGCTGGGGACCGGTGAACAAGCCCTTCGACCCCGACCGCTTTGAGCACCTGAAAGCCCGCTTCCTCGAATATTTCAGCCGTAAGGAATTGTTCATTCAAGATTGCTACGGCGGCGCCGACCCCGCCTACCGCTTCCCGGCGCGCATCATCACCGACACCGCCTGGCAAAGCCTGTTTGCCTACAACATGTTCCTGCACGCCGATGATCCATTATCCGCCAGTGACTTCTCACCGCAGTTCACCGTGATGGTCGCCTGCGATTTCGAAGCCGACCCGGAAATCGACGGCACCCGCTCGGACGTGGTGATTGCCATTCACCTGGGGCAAAAGCTGGCGCTCATCGCCGGCACGCGCTACGGCGGCGAGATCAAAAAGACCGTGTTCACGGTGCTCAACTACCTGTTTCCGCTGCAGGGCATTTTGCCCATGCACTGCGCCGCC
>JAHKLX010000025.1 GCA_020854835.1 Microcaldota archaeon | reverse complement strand
GGATGGGATGGTGGAAATTGTAACATTATTGCTTCATCAGACTCTGTAGAAGTTTGGCGGGTAGGCTTTAGCTTCGATACTCAAGGGTATGGTGCAGGAAAATATATGAGTGGAGGCAGGGTTAAATTTACAAGAGGCTTCGGAGGTGTGGAAGCTGGAAATGAATATAGCCCCCATCGGGTTACCGAAGAGGTTGAAGGGCAAAAAATTTATGGGACAACATCAAAAGTTTATAATCTGTTATCCCAATTTGATGGCAGAGGTGCAAGATTACTTGACACTGGTGCCATGATTGTTGTTGTTGGGGGAAATAAAGATGGTGTTGGGATGGACCCTGGACAAACAAATGAAGAGATAAAAGCACGGGCGCGTTCTATAAAATCAGCATGCCCTAAATGTTTAGTCGCAGTAAGAATTTATGGTGATTTGAATGGGGATTATGAATGTATTGACCCAGACACAGGAGAAGTTTTGCCAGATCAAATTACTAGAGAGGAATGCCAATATTTTTATTCAATACAAAAATTATTTTCCGATTGGCCAGAAGGAGGGCCAAATGGAGAACCCCAATCACTGCCTGATTCTGAAATGTTAGCACTTATTGACTTACTTGTTTACAATGCAGGGAGCGGCAGGCCAGACCCAAGAGAAGTATTACTTAATGTTTCTAAAAACACAATAACAAAATACAATAAACCCGGAATAATTCAAGCGTGGTGGAATGAAGAAAAAGCAGACCCGCGCGATTGGGATTTTCTAAGGAATCAAAGAGAATTAACAGATGCAGGATTGATAGGAACGTATCGCTTATATTGGAGATATGAGGATTATATGCCTCCGTATGCAGATGGTCTGAGTTTGATAGATTCATCTGACTCAAAAACAGAACAGTTCTGTGAATTCCAAAAAGGAACTTTGAACTTGCTTAGTTTTAATATTCAAACATCCTATTCAAAAGTTTATGCAACAAATATTTCAGATTGTGGATGTCAGATGTGTGATGCAATTGAACTGATGACAGGACAGTGTAATCCTTATTGCGCAGACGGAAAACTTTGTGAAGGTTATGTGGGCGGACAAAAATGTCCTAGTGGGGGGTTGTGCGCGAGGATAGATAATTGTACAGTTTGTTCAAATATGACAGGAGATTATAGTTGTTTAATTGTTACATCACAAGGAGAGATAATACAAGGACCTGCGGGCCAGTTAAAAAATTTAACTTATTTATTCCCTGATGTTGTTGGTGCGCTACCCAACGACAAAAAATGTTGTGTTATTGACCCCACCACTTTAAATCCGGCAACATTTAAAAAACAATCAAGAATAACAACAGGTAGTGAACTAGATATATGGACTCAACGCGCAGATGATACAACAGAATGTGGGAAGGTTCCAATTGAGGGAGATTATAATTGGTGCAACGAAATCCCATCTATGCCAATACAAGAGGGAGATATGATATGTTATTAAATAAAAAAAATATTTTGTTTTTTATATTAGTTGGTTTGGTTATTTCATATTCTGCTTCGGTCCCTAGAGAAAGAGACATAACAGTGATGCCCATTGTACCAATTTGTGATGAAGGTAAGACTGGCGGATGTGCAACACCACCAATATATGAAACGCTCATAATGATGGAGATAAACTCGACTGAACCTAATAGCATTATGGCAAATATGTTAGTAATAGGAGTTAATAGATTTAATGTAAGCGATAGAATTTCTATGAACAATGTCCCAATTTATTATTTTGCAGTTTGTTCTGATAATAAAAAAATTATAAGAAATAGTATAACTGATCCTGATGGAATATTAACAGTGAACATAACTGATTTTATGAAAACTTGTTCGGATTGTTCTATTGTAGTTTTTAGATATTGTCCTGTTGTACATACTGAACAAGGTCTGCGAGGGTGTCTGGCAATAAATGAAAGTTTGGCATATTATGGATTATCAACTATGAATGAATTGTATAGTAGGGAAAACAACACTATTGATTCCCAAACTTACAGCTATTGTGAATCAACAAAAGGAGATGTGGATAGAACAACATGTTTGCTCATAACTTTGATGTTTGCTTTTCTAGGGGGCGCAATGTATCTGGCAGGGGGTTCTCCGTTCAGAATGGTCGGATTTACTAGAACAAAAATGCCAAAGACAAGAATGTATCAAATGAGGCCTAAAAGTATGAGTTTCACAATGATGGGTATTAGTAGTCTAGGCGGAAAATTGGTTAGTGGGGCTTTGAAAAAAGTAGGAAAAGGAAAAGGTGGGGGTGAAGAATCAGAAAGTGGCAATGATGAGGGTAGTGAGGGTACGGGTGGAAATCCCGAGCAGGATGCTAATTTTGTTGGCCCACCAGAAGCACCTTCCAAAGCTCCCCCTAAAATGTTTAGGGCAGATAGTAAAATGTCAAAAGCCATGGCTAAAGTTAGGGGAGGTTATGTTAAAGTTGTGAATTTTGCCACCAAACCAACTCAAACCTTGGGAAAGGCAATGGGGAAGATCCCCATTGTTGGTGGACTGGGAATTAGAGAAGAGAAGGGAGGACAGCAAGTAAAAGATCCAAGATTGGCAAGTATGGGTGTATCGGGCGGTGGAAGTAGTGCATTAGATAGCATTGCAAACCCCAAACAAATATCTGGAACAAATTTTGGTGAAATATTTAGTAGTGTTGCATCTACAATAATGGGACAGTTATATCAAGGAATGTTAAACCATTATACGGGGGGTTTGGGAGGCTATGCATTTCAAGGATTGGAAAAACTTGGATCTAAAAAACAATGGACTGGTTTTTTGAAAGTTTTGAGAGTGGTGCAAAATCCTGTTGGGACTTTGGACAATTGGGTACAAAATAGAAATGTTGTTAGAATGAAAAAGAAACTTGATAAAACACTTGATGGAATGCAGGAAGGAGGAACATTTACGCAGCAGGATAAAGAAAATAAAGAAAAAACAAATTCGAGAATTGAGGGTCTTTTGGCCGATAAAATCAAAATTGAAAACATTGATCCCACAACCGGTCACACTTCCATCAACATAGATGGAAAAAAGTTTGTTCTTGACAGTAGGGATATTGGAAGTCTTGGTAGTGGGGATTTTGGTGTTATCGGCCAGCATATCGCATCAGGTTTACAAACAGCACAACATATGGCCATTCTTTTGTATAGGGGTAGTTTTTGGAATGCATTAGAAAATTTTAGAAAAGATTATGCAAATGCAAAATCTGAAAAAGAAAAAGAAATGATTACAGGAAAATTTGAATTGTTTCTTAAAACAAATGGAATTGATGCATACGACCCGGGACAAATGTCTTTTGGAGAGAATCTTAAGAATTTTGTAACTGGGAAAAGCGGTCCAAAAACAGTTGGAGAACTTAGAAAGAATATAGCAAGAACATATAATGGAATGTTGGGCAATATCGGAACAGCTTTTGTTAGTATGAGTTTAGATTTGAAAGCAGCTGAACAAATGAGATTATATGGGGGAGTGATGCCCGAAGAAGCAATGGAAATGCTCAGTTTGGGAGATGAATATCAGAATATAAAGAAAAAACTAGATACGCAGCTTGAAAAAATTAAAGATTTAGAAAGGGAAGCAGCAGAAGCAAAAGCAAATGGAGACGATGAATTGTCAGATACTCTTTTAAGGAAAGCTTCAGAAAAACGTGAAAAATTATTTAGTTGGGTTGAAAAACAAATAGAAATTAAGGTAGAAAAAATTGAAAAACTGCAGATTAAGGAAGGGGGGTTTGGGAGAACTGTAAGAGACGAAAGTATTTCTAGAGAAAATAAAGGTGGCGAAGAAGAACCTGGTGCCTCTGAAAGTTACGCCATTAAGAGATTTAATGAAACACGGGAAGAAATATTGGAATTAAAATTAGGAATATTATGTTTGGTTTCTGTTAGGGCAGGAAATGAACTCCCCGATTCATTAGATTCTCTCTTAATACCTCACTTAATTAATGTTGATATGTATTCTATGTTGTACAGGGAAAAAGAAGCCCTAATGATGGGAACTGTATATCTGAGTAATTCTTATGATATCTATGCACAGGGGATGATTAATGAAGAGTTTAATGCATATAAATTTAGCACTGCAACAACACTAACACAACTAACTTCTTTGAGCGATCCAACCAAAAATTTAACGTTAGAACAAAATATAATATTGGGGATTATGGCTTCTAAAAGTTCAGAAGAAAGCTGGTATTCACAAATGATTGAAAACCAAACTGAACGATATCAGCACGTATATAACGAACTGCAAATGGCCTTAGGGGGATTAAATGTTTTGGGCGAAATGAATTCAGAAAATGGAAGCCTGTGGATAGATGGATTTAGCGGATTATCAAATGCCTTGAAAACAGACTTGGTTGACTTTGATGTGGCCAGTTCAACTTATGAAAATAAAAGTGAGATAGAAACTGAAACTCAACAATATAAAGATGTTATGATCGAATGTGATGTAATAGATGGGGTCATGGATAATGTTGATAAAACCTCAAATAGACAAAACTATGTTAACGATTATCACAACAAAGAAAATATAATGATTAATAATCAAACCCAATTTGTTGGTTTGTACGGAACAGAAGATCAGCAAACCAGTTATAATGAGTTAGAGGGTAATTTAACTGACTTGCGGGGTAGACTCGGAGAGACAACAGATCCTGGAGAAAGGGCCACATTAATAACTGAGATTGTGGAAACAAAAACAGAAATGGAAAATGTAGGCCGTAGCGTTGGGGAAACAATCGAAAATGAAAGAAATTCGAATATTACGCATGTGAATGAACAATTTGAAGAAGAAATAAAAAGAAATGATGGAGAAGCAAGGAAACTTGCAAATGATGAAGCAGAATTAAGGGAAAAAATGATGGAAAGAGATGCTCTGTTTGTTCAAAGATATGAAGCCCAAGTTGAAAACAAAGATACTTCATCAATTGATGCAAGAATATTAGATGTTACAGGAGATATACTGGAAATTGTTCCTGAAAACAAGCAAGAAAGTATGCAGGAAAGCTTGGATAGGAGAGACAATATATATTTAACATATAAATCAGACTCAGAGAGGATAAGTGAGGATTTTGGACCTAGATTAAATGAACGTGACAGTTATTTAAGTTCACAGAATGAATATGAACAATCCAGAGCAGAATTTGCAAATAAAGTTTTTGTAAGTGGTTCAGATTATGATAGGTTCGAGGGAATACGGCAACATAGACATAGGGACTTGGAGGATGCGCAAACAAGGATTTCATCTATTATAAAAACTCCAGAGGGTATAGATTATGTGGAGACAAACTATCAAAATAGCCATATTGATATGATGTCTGCAATAGCCAGCACAAGCGATAGAATCGCAGACAGAGTTGGGAAAGTATTTAGAGGGAATGACAATTTAGAATCAAATAAAAGCATTGTCACGGACATGTTAGATAGATTTGATGCATATAAAGAAGAAGGATCTTATGAAGAAATGAAAACTGTATCGCAAGATGTATTGAAAAGCAACGCATTTGTGAAAAATCTTATATCTGTCGACTACACAATAGAAACAATCAATACACAAGTGTTCTGGAAAAAACCTAAAAAAACTGACAATAGATACAATGAATTTAAACAATCGATTTCAGAAAATTTTGGTGACTTTGTTGGCACTAAACCAATAGAAGGTGGAACAGGGCGAGATAAACAAGAACCTTCAGAAGTAGAAATTAAACGGGAACAACTCAAAAACAAAATATCCAATATCCTTCCTGAATTGAAAAATTCGATATCAAACACAGATAGACCTTGGAGAGAAGCGAATAGAATTTTGGATAAAAGCAGAAGAGCTTTTGAAGCATCAAAAAACAGTGATGAAAAATAAGGTAATTGTTTTATAAAAAAGGTTTCATTTATATCTTAAATACACATACAATCATAAAATAAAACATAAAAGCAGACATTATTGTTTTTAATAATTATGTTCTTTTGTTTTAATATGATATCAAGAAAATTTGTTGTGTATGCATTATTAGTTATATCTATAGCGACTCTAATGATTTCATTCTATCTAGGAGGCTCCATACCTTTTCTTTTTCCGATAAACCTAATACTGGTCATATTGACATTAACTATTTGGAAGTTTGGGTATATATTTACCCCATTATTTGGTAGTTTTATTAAATCTGATATAAATATGGGTGAGTATAACATGCTAAACACTCTTGACGCCATATATAAAAAAATGGATGACCAATATTATGTATCTAAATTTTTAACAGCAAATATTCATGAATCAACTACTGAAAAAACAGAAGATGAAAAAGGCCTTATGATGGAATATTTTGAACGTGCGATAACATCTTTCAAATATCCTGTAAAAGTATCTTTACTCATAAGAAATGTTGATTTGACAAAAGAATTGGATGAATTACGGGCAGAGAGAAGCAGACTTGAAAATAGGAAATCTCAGCTTTCTTCAGGAAGTTCACAAGAAAATTCATCGCAAGTATCAATAATAGAAAGAAAAATAGCAATGATAAATAAAGAATTAGAAAAATTAACAAGTGGAGATAAACCCATGGAAATTGTTTCGCTGATAATGACAACATCAAAAGGAGGGAGTATCGACGAGGCAAAAATGAAAGCTGAAGCTCAAACTAAAGAAATACAGGCAGTTGTTGGAAATGCACTTTCAGTTAGTGTTACACCTTTAAGTGGAGATGAAATGTTGAAAGCATTTGATTTTCAATTTTTCATACCTGCAAACGCTTCAGAATTTAACGATATGTTTGAATAGGTGAATAAATGTATTTAAAACCTAATAAAATTTTAAGCTCTAAACTTTCTAGAAGGAGATTGTGGGTTCACCCTCCTGAACCCCCAAAAGAATTTTTGTTAAGCGACCCGACTAAAGGTGTTTATCTATCAAAAACAAAATTATTGAATGTTCCATTTTTCTGGGATTTTAGAATGCTGATTAATCCCCACATATCTGTAGTCGGAGTAACAGGGGCTGGAAAATCATACATGGTAAAAACTTTTCTTACTCGTGCAAATCTAACATGGGGAACAAATGCTTTGATAATAGATTGGGTCGGAGAATATAATAGTTGGGTCGAGCAAACTGGTGGGGAGGTGCTTAGGTTTGGACAAGGCTCCTATCTAAATTTGCTTGATTTGGCAGGTATGAAACCAATACAAAGAATTAAACAAATTGTAAGTGCTTTAGATATATTAACAGATATAGGAAAATATTCGATACAGAAAAGATTCCTTGAACAAGCATTGACCGAAGCATATAAGAAAAAGAAATTTATTTTGACAAAATTCGAAAATAAAAATCCTCCTGTTTTAGAAGATGTGATAAAAGAACTGGAAAAAATAAAAAAAACACAGAAAACTGAAAAAAAGAAAGATGAGGTTCAGGAATGCATACACCGATTAAAACCCTATGTTATGAAAGGAAACGACTATTTTGCTCATCAATCCACAGTTAACCTAGATACTATAATCAAAAAAGGACTAGTAAATATTGATCTTCACGAATTACCTTCAGAAGAAATGCGTAGTTTGGCAGGATTAACTATTCTCCAAATGCTCAAAGAAAAAATGAGATTTGAAGGGTGGTCCCCCGATAAAGGTTTAAAATTGTTTATTGTTGCAGATGAAGCATGGAAAATAGCAAAAGATGATAGGAGTGATTTGATAACTATTGTTAGGGAAGGTAGAAAATACCAATTTGGATTGATTGTGGCAAGTCAAAATCCAACTGATATCCATAAAGATATTTTTTCAAATGTTGGAACATTGTTTATAATGAGGTTGATGTTTAAAGACTTTAAAGACCATGTCAGATCCTCATTAAACTACTCTGATTTTGTAGCTTCACAGATAGATAAACTTGGAGTAGGAGAAGCGGTTGTTTATTTAGGATACGCGCAAAAAACAGATTTCAGTAATATTATTTTGCTGGATAAAATAGATGGAGAAGAACCTCTATCATATTACAAACTTAAAGGTGATGGAATGGAGATTAATTTTGAGAAGGAAAAGTTCAAAAGGCAGTTGAAAGAATTTGGTTTGAATACAAAGCAGGTGCAAGATGTCTGTTCCACATTTGAAGAACATGACAACACCATACATATTATTCAATTGATAAATAAACTTGAACGTTATGGGTTTGGACCTTCCACAATTATAACATTTATGAGAGAAATGGGTTTGAAAGAAGGTGAATTGATACCTTTATTTTCAAAACTTCAGAGAGAAAAAATGGGTATAGATGGAGATAAGTTGGTTAGATTGGTGGTTGAAGATGAAGAAATTAAAGAAAATTGAAGATTCAAATAAAGAAGAAAAACAGGAAGAAGATAACAGTGATAAAAAGATAATTGTATTGAAAGGAAAACGGACAAAAGACGTTAAAGAACTCAAAACGGCAATTGAAAAATTAGGTTTTAGAGAAATAAATATTACAAAAGAAAAAATGAATGTAAAAATTGTAGAACGGGAAACCATTAAGGGTTTGCCTTATGTATATATAACCCTCGATTTTGAGCCAGACCAAATAGTTGTAGAATACAATCTCCCTAAAGAATATAGCAAAAGTTTAAGAGAATTTGAAATTACTAGTTTGTTGTTGAGAGTTTTACTTTTGACGGAGGGTTATGAGGTTGATCCTCAAATAATATATAAAATGATATTTAATGTGTTTGGTAGTGTTCATGACATACTGACTAGAGATTATATTTTACTCAAAAGCAATCATGACTCGCTTAGAGAAGAATATAAAAAATTAAAAATAAAATTTGAAGAAACGGAAAAAATTAACCAGAAAATAAACAAAACAATGCTTGAAGTAGAATCACGAAACAAAGAACTCGAAGAAAAAGTAAAGTTTCTTGAATCGGTCAGCGAGGAAACACTCAAAGAAATGATAGTTGATTGGCTTAAAACAAATAGAGGTTCAATAAATGTTGATGAATTTTCAAAAATACACAACTTGTCGAGCGGGAGAGTTGAACAGGGATTGAATATGCTTATGAAAGATGGAGTTATTGAAAAGGTTAGGTGATAATGATGGCGGAAGATATGAAATTTAGAATTGTCCGCACAGACAAACTTATTAGAACATATGATGTAAAAGAAAATAAACAAAACCTTTTCCAAAAAATATTAGATAAAATGAAGAGGTGATAAAATGGCAGTTGTTAGATTTGAAAAAGAGTATGTGTATAGATTACTTTCAAAAAAAGATTTGGAATCACTTCCCAATCTAGGAGTTCAGGTTGAAAATAAAGAAGAACAAATAGAATTTGAAATTAATCCAGATAGACCTGATTTGCTTAGTATTTATGGTTTGAAAAGAATGGTTGAAGTTTATAAAACAAAAAAACCAAGAAAATACAAACTTGAATCTAAAAAGATATATGGAGATATTGTTGTGGATGATTCAGTAAAAGATTTGAGACCTTTTATTGTGGGTGCTGTTGTTAAAGATGTAGTCATGACTGAAGAGGATTTAATAGATCTGATGCAATTCCAAGAAAAAATACACTTGACTTTTGGCAGAAAACGAAAAAAAATTGCTGTGGGATTACATGATTTAGATACAATTGAATTCCCGTTGAAATACTATAAATCTCAACTAAATAAAGTGAAATTTATACCCTTAGATGAAACTAAAGAAATGAATAGTTTGGAAATTGTTGAAAAAACAGAAAAAGGAATTAAATATGCAGAATTGACTAAAAACAATGAAGGTGTTTTTTTAGAGGATCAAAAAGGAATTGTTTCTTTTCCACCAATAATAAACGCAGAAAGAACTAGATTGAAACCGGGGAAAAGAAATATTTTTATTGATATGACAGGAACTGATGAAAAAGCCTTGGTGGGTGCATTGAACATAACTCTTACACTTTTGGCAGAAATGGGTGGGAAGATTCATCCCATAAAAATAGGAAAAATAACATACCCTGACTTAGATTCTAAAAAATACAAACTGCCAACTAAATTCATAAAAACATTTATTGATAAAAAACTTTCAAAAAAAGAAACAGAAGAATTATTAAATTCAATGGGTTTTGAATTAAAAAAAGATTATGTTTTGCCCCCGACGTATAGAATTGATATTATAGGGCCGGTAGATATTGCTGAAGATATGTTGATAGCCTATGGCTATGATAATATAACACCAACTTTTCCAAAAATATCAACAGTAGGGGAAGGGTTGAAAGATCATTGTTTTCATGATATTTTAACAGGTTTGGGATTTATGGAAATTATGACGTGGACTTTGACAAACAAAGAAAAATTGGCCATGTGCAGAATTAAACTTGATAAACTGCTTGAAATAATTAATCCCCTGAGTGAAGACTGTACTTTATTCAGACCTCTTTTAATGCCAGGAATAATGGGGGTTCTTGCTGAAAGTAAAAAAATAAGTATGCCCCATAAAATATATGAGATTGGAACTGTAGTAGAACCAGAGAGAAAAATTTTGGGAGCTGCAATGTGTTATCCTGGGGCAACTTTTTCTCACATATCATCAGTTGTACAATCCCTAATAAAAGAAAGTGGAAAAGAAATACATATACTACCTCATGAGGATACACGATTTATCGAAGGTAGGTGTGCAATTTTAATCCACGAGAAAATTGCGGTTGGGATTTTTGGTGAGGTCCATCCCGAGATAATTGATAATTTCGGCATTGAACAACCCGTACTTTATTTAGAAACCGAATTGTGGTGAATAAATGCTGACAATTATTGAAAAAAGGATTTTAGATACTTTATTATCAGGGGGAATTATTATTTATCCTACTGACACCATATACGGAATAGGGTGTGATGCTTTTAATTCTAAAGCAGTTGAGAAGGTATTTATCATTAAAAATAGAAAGTTGGAGAATCCAGTTTCTCTTTTGTATCCTAATATAGATTCTATTCAAGAAAACTTTTATGTTGAAAATATAGATTTGAAGAAATATGTTGGGGCCTATACACTTTTGTTAAAGCCAAAAAATTGGATAGAAAAAGTAGATAGTAAATGCTTCTATAAAGACGGTTATGTAGGAGTTAGAATAATTCCCCATTGGATATCAAAAGTTGTTGAGGAATTAGGAAATCCAATAATTTCTACAAGTGCAAATGTATCGGGTTCAAAATTAGTCCCATACAACATGAGTAATATAGATATAGAGATAATAGAAAAGATTGATTCGGTAGTTTATGAAGGTCATTTACAAACTAGTGCATCAAAAGTGATAAACCCTTATACTGGCAGTATATTGAGAGGATAAAAATGATTGATAAAGAATATTTAGTGCATAATATAAAAAATTGTAAAGATGTTTATCCTCCTGCAGATGATAGTTTTTTATTGATGGATAGTATTGAAAAAATAAAATTAGACGGTAGTGAAAAATGTTTGGATATTTGTTGCGGAACTGGAATTGTAGGAATATACGCATCAAATTTTGTTAAAACAATAGCATTTCTAGATAAAATGAAACATGCGTTAATATGTGCAAAAAAGAATACAAAATTTTTTGGAGTCAGTGGAAATTTCATTGAATCTGATTTATTTGATAAGATAGATGAAAAATATGACTTGATTCTGTTTAATCCCCCTTATCTGCCAACTGATGAATCATCAAAAATAAAAGGTAAATTGAACGAAGCGCTGGACGGAGGAAAAACTGGGAGAAACGTGATTGATAGATTCATTGAAACTTTTTCAGATCATTTGACAGAAAAAGGACAGGTTTTGATGGTTGATAGTTCTCTAGATAACACGAATAAAACAATTAAAAAATTAAAAAGTAAAGGATTTTTGGTAGAAATAGTTGATTCAAAAAGTTTTTTCTTTGAAAAATTAAGCATAATATGGGTAAAGAAGGTGGTATGAATGGAATATTTGCTTGTTGAACCTGAATTTCCAATAAATTTGGGCGCAATTGCTAGAGTATTGATGAATTTTGGAGTAAAAAAAATACATATTGTAAACCCCCAAGTTGATTTGAATGAAAAAGAAATTAAAATGTTTTCTAAAAAAGCATATTCGTTAATAAAAAATGCAAAAATTTACAACAGCATAGAAGAAGCAGTAGAGAAAATAAAACCAGACCTTACAATTGGAACAAGTGGCGTTAGGGGAAGATTTAGAAAGGGAATTATGAGAAAAATGATATCATTGAAAAAAGTTGGAGAAAAGCTAAACAGAAAAGGAAAAATATTAGTTGTTTTTGGAAGAGAAGGTACTGGATTAAATGAAAAAGAAAGTGTTTTGTGTAATTACTTTATAACAATACCCACTGCAGAAGAATACCCTGTTATGAACCTGTCCCATTCTGTTGCGGTTGTTGCTTATGAACTTGAACAAATAAAAACGGGGAAGCAAGATATAGGGGATATAGAAAACACTTGCAAAATGTTTAATTCTTTTTTGGATACTTTAAGTCTGATGACGCAGATTAGAAAAGGAGATAAGATAAAACAAGCGTTTAGAAACGTAATTTCTCGAGGTGAACCCACTGAGATTGAAGCAAATTGTATCGTGGCATCTTTCCATAGGGCTGAAAAAGTTCTAGGAAAAGGATTAAAAAAAGCAGTGAGGAAAAGATAGTATGTTATCGCATCTAACCACTGACCCAAAAATAAGGGTAATGGAAAAAAAGCTTAGATCTATGAATTCTTTTCAAAAACGTATATCCAAACTTAATAAAAAAGAAGTTATGGGAAAAATTGAAGAATATACTATACAAATTGAGAAGTATGATGAAAAAATATATCATCATGCATTGCAAATTATAAAAGAAAGTGCTCCTTCAAGGATTAATAGATGTGCTGCAGCGATTGTAGCATACTCTGAACTTAAGAAAAAAGCTCATGAAATTATTATTCTCTTAAAAACCAAATCTAAGAAGAAGGAAGCAGAAGTCGGAATAAAAAAATTCTTGAAATAAATGAAAGTAATTTAAATTTATTTAACATGAAATAATTATGGTAATGCACAAATCCAATTTAGATGAAGATAAATCAACATCTGCAAAAAGGATAGATGAAATTAAAAAAATTTTAAAACCAAGAGAAAACCTCCCTATTGGAACCCTTCCTAGAGACGCCCCCCTGAGAAACCATCTTTTTGTAGGGAGCAGTATAATCTCATACACCCAAACATGGGTACCCTCCCTGTTCTATGGAAAAAGTTTGGAGAAAGATATGATAATAGGAATAGGTAGAAAATTTGGAGAAATGTTTTGTGAAAGTAGTGCAATACGCGACAATGCCTTGGACCAAGGCGACATATTGACATTTATGGAGTACTTCCCATGGCTCGCAGGGATCGCAGTTCCACAAGCAAAAGAAGGCATACAAACTGTTGTTAGCAATTACAAACGGGCAAAAGAATTGGGCAGGGGTAAAGAATGGATTCTTGAGAATTTAACCTGCTACGGGATATGGAAAAACTTTGCGAAAGCATATCAAAATTGTGTGCTCGATCCTACAGTTGAAAACGCAAAAATGGCTGGTTTTCTTTTTAATCTGGCATTATTAAATACTGCAATGGATATACTTGCAATAATGGGAATAGCAAGCATTGTAAAAGCAGGGCTCACAAAGCTTTGGGGTGCTGTAAAAACAGGTGTGGCAGAACTCCAAATAGCTGCTTCCCAACTTTCACCTAAACCTCTCCCCTTTGCATTTCAAACAGCAGGAAACAAAATATCTGCTGTCGGCACGATAGATGCTACAGGCAGGTTTATTCCAAACACAATTATGGGTAGTGGGGGCGGAAGTGCCACTATAACAACTGTTCAGGAAATTGTTGGGCTCACTGTTGAAAGGACAAAAGCATTTGAAATGACACTTAAACTAGCAGCCGTCCCATCTATTCATGCGGCATCAGTATCTGTAACTGAATCACTCGTAGAAACTGTTGAAATGTCTCATACACTTAGAGGTTCTCCAGAATGGAATGAAAATATGAAAAATTTCTTTGAAGATCCAAGCGAATATAAGTATGCCACGATGGATTCTGATTACCTAAATAAGATATGGAATGAATCAGTTGACGAAGCAATTAGAACTGGAAGAAATCCCTATGAAATATTTGAAAAACGAATAACTGACCTGGTTGATGATTTGGGTTTCGGGTGCGGGGATAAAACCATGTTTGAAATGAGAGTGACTGTAGAAACAAAGGAAAAATTTCTAAATAATATTGTTGATAAAGCAGCAAGACAACAACTAGATGATGTTTTTAGAGTGTTGGAAACTAAAGGAAAAATACATGTTACTGATAAGGTTTTGTGGCAAAGAGGTGCATTGATAGATGATAGGGTCATTGATGAAGTTATCAATATAACGAAAGCAGGTAGAGAAGGAAAGAGAGATCCTTGCTTGATTTTCACTACTGAAAACTCATCAGCAAAATATTCTCAATTTTTAAAAGATAGTAAAATAGGAGTGTTAGAATCTAAAAAAATACCCTCTGCTTTGAAAGTTGAAGCCTCATGTGTTCCGAGCGGAAATTTGGAATACTCCAAAGCACAGAAATTTACTGTGGAAGTTATAAAACAAAAACATAATAGATTGGGCAAACCAGTTCAGGATATCAAATGGGTAGGTAGCAAAGAAAATAAAATAGTTGTAACTTATCTAGATACTGCGGATAACAAAGTAAAAAGTGTTACATATGCATTTGTAAATGAACACGGGGGAGTAGTCAAAGATGGAACTTTTAGAAGCATACTATTAACAAATAGATCTGGGACTGGAATTGATGCAATTCATATAGATATATACAATGCAATAAATGAAACAGGTTTGTTCAGACATAATGTTTCATTCGGAGAGTTGGAAAGAATATCACACCTTGAAAATCTTTTTATTCCTTGATAAGGTCAGTAGGATACTCATAAATAAGAGGAACGTTATAATCAATGATATTTGTTTCTGGTCTAATTTTTGAGTTTTCGTGTTCGGGAGAAATGAGTTGACCACAATGTCTATCTAAAGTGGATATGTAAGTGATAAGATCTGTTTTAACAAGAATTCCGTATACTCTATCTCTTTCATTAGAATAAAGTGAGGAGATTAAAAATTGCGGCAATATATTCAAATTAGTGTGTGTGTTTGCGATTTGAGGAATGGGAATAAAATCGTCTGGATTTAACATAATACCTGAATGATTTCCTGCATCTATATGCCTGCTCCTAATCTCATCAACCAATTCAAGCATAACATATCTCGGTAAAACAAGTCTTTCTTCAGGGTTAACGACGCCGTGTATCACATATCTCCCTGGCAAAGTGTATTTAGGACCTTTTCTAAAAGTCACGTCAACTCCCAAAAGAATATATCTGCCCGCTGAAAATTGTTTTGGAATACCAGAAATCTTTTCCTCGATAAGAACTTTGCCATTAAAGAAGGATTCCTGATCTTTTTTAGATAAGCCAGGTGTGTTAATGTCGTTTTTTCCTGAAGCTGAAAGTAAACGTAAGTTGGGAAGTTTGAGTGTTTCGAACGGGGCAATATGTGACATAGATATTATTATGTTATTAATTGTTTATAAATGTTTCTTTTAACGGAAAATCGTGTTTTATAATTTATCTCTAAAAGTGGTTTTCGGCATGCTCCAAAAAGAAAGGATTAAAAATCTACAATTGATGATTATATAATACTAATAGGTGATTTTATGAAATCTATACCATGCGAAAATAAATATGTAGAAATGCTTAAATCTGAAAAAATTAAAGCATATCAACTTGAGAGTGTTATATACGCAGAAATGCAAAAATTAGGGAAAAATGACTGGAGTGACGCCTGTAAACAAGCGTCTGAAGCAAGATTGGAATGGATAGAATCTAAAACCCAACACAAATACCCTGGTATTAAGAAGTGTTATATGCCAACAGAGCTTGAAGGTAGTCAACTTACAGGTATAGAAAATAAACTTGGGGGCGCCTCCATACCTATTGGGTTTTCCGGACCTATTAAAATAACTGGAGAATATGCAAAAGGAGAATTTTTCGTGCCTATGGCAACAAATGAAGCTGCATTAATAGCAGGCAATAATCGAGGAGTACAGGCAATAAATTTATCAGGGGGAATTAATACCGTCATTACAAAAAACTGTATGACACGAGCACCCGTAGTAGAGCTTGGAAGTATAGGAAAGGCAAAAGAACTTGTTGAAGAAATAAATAAAAAAGCAGAATTATATGAAGAAATGAAAAAAGCAGTTGAACCAGGTTTTACTAAATTAATAGATGTTAATGCATTCCAAATGGGAAGAAGAGTTTGGATAAGAAATGTTTTTGATACTAGCAATGCAATGGGTATGAATGCAGTGACAAAACATTCTGCAGCCATAATTAAAAAAATACAAGAATTAAGAAAAGGAGTTAAACTTATTGCACTTTCCGGCAATATGTGCACCGATAAAAAAGCATCGCATGTTAATGTTTTGTTGGGGAAAGGAAAAGCAGTCGAGGGCGAGGTTGTATTTCCACGCGAGGTTATAGAAAAAGTATGGAAAACCACTCCTGAAGCAATGATTAAAGTCAATGATATAAAAAATTGGCAGGGGTCGGCTTTATCAGGCACGATTACTGGTTTTAATGCTAATGCTGCAAATCCAATAGCTGCATTTTTTGCAGCAACCGGACAAGATTTGGCTCATGTTGCAACATCTAGCACCTGCTTCAATGTTTTGGAAATTGATGAAAATAAGAATTTGAGATATAACATTTCGCTGCCAAATTTGGAAGTTGGTTCTCTAGGGGGTGGAATGTTTTTTGGAACTGCAAAAGAATGCCTTAGCATGATTGGATGTTCGGATAAAGACGATGGCCAAACAAATGCTAAAAAAGTTGCAGAGATTTTGACAGCAGTTGTTGCTGCACAAGAAATAAATCTTTTAGGAGCTTTGGCAAATGAATTTGAACTTGCTGAATCGCATGTGAAATTAGCTAGGGGTGAAAAAAAATGAAATGCGATTTGGTTTTTTTGTTTTTGATAATAACTTTATTATTTGGATGTACCGATAAATTTACAAATCAGGACTTTGAAACTAAAAACCAAGTATTTTTGTATAAAGCAGATCAAATTGCAGAACAAAACTACAAAAATTGCGTGCCTGATTTGAGTAGAAGTTACGTAGAGCAAAAAGGAAAGTCGAATATGGCATCACATACTACAATTGACAAATATAACTATATATTTACATGTGATGAAGGCAAAATAAAAATAACATGTGATTATGTACATAAATCAGGAACTGATTATGATGCGAAATTTGATTGTTACATATCAGATACATGTGTGAATGCAAGCCATTGCCCTGATGAGTTAAATAGAAATTAGGTGAAAAAATGATTTTAAAAAATCCGAATATGTTTGAGGAGGATTATGTCCCTGATACCATTACAGGTAGAACAAAAGAAATACAAGAGATTGTAGGAACTATCCAACCCCTTCTTGAAAAAATGAAAAGTGATAACCTATTTATCTATGGCCCAACTGGAGTGGGAAAAACGTTATGTGTGACACATGTTCTAAAAAATTTGTCTGAAATGTCTTCTAAAGTTACTGGAGTTTATATTAATTGCTGGGTTCAAAGAACAAGACCTGCAGTATTATACGAAATAATTAAAAGTGTGGGTGATTTTTCCCCAAGGAGGGGCCTTTCTGGAGACGAAATAATGGAAGAATTAAACAAATGCCTTTCAAGTTATTGGGGAGTAGTGGTGGTTTTAGATGAAATTGACAAAACAAAGGATAAAGAAGTTATATATGATTTGCTTAGAATAATCAAAACACGCGTTATCATAATAGGTTTGAGTAATTTAAACAGTTTTGAGATGGACCAAAGAATTTTAAGTGCGTACTCTCCTAGAAAAATTGAATTTAGAGGTTATTCGGTTGATGAAATAAAAGGAATACTTAACGAACGAGCTAAAAAAGCACTTTACCCCGGAAGTTATGATGATGATGTTATTGGATTGTGTGCAGCCATAGGATATAATTCTGGAGGGGATGCAAGAGTTGCACTAAAAATTTTATTTTCATCAGCAAAAGAAGCCCAACTTAAAAACCTGAACAAAATTGATATTGCAACCGTTCAAAAAATAAAAGAAAAAACAATTTTGATTAGAAGAGATTCGGATGATCTTGAGGGTTTAGAAAAAAATATTTATGATTTTATTGGAATTGGAAAAACAAGCAAAGAAATTGAAAACCAATTCCCACAGGTAACCGGAAGAACAATAAGGAATATTTTAAAAAAATTGGGTGAAAAGAATATGATAAAAAAAATCCGATTAGAAGGAAAGGGAAATAGATTTAGATATGTTAAGGTGGTATGAATGGAATGTGAGATTTGCGGAAAAAACACGGCAGTGAGAATAGTTAAAGTCGAAGGTGCTAAGCTTGAAGTCTGCCAGTTTTGTGCAAAGGATGGAGTTTTTGTGTCTGAAATAAAAGAGGAATATCCCTCCGGGAAACAAAGTTTTGAAAAAGAAACCAAAATTAAAACGAAATTAGAAAAAGAAATTGTTGATAATTATAAAATAGAAATACAAAACGGCATTAGAGATATGGGTATTGATGTAGATATTTTGGCTGAAAAATTAAGAATTAAATATTCATATTTAAACAATGTGGTTCACGGCAAAATAACTCCTGATTTGAAACTCGCAGAAAGGCTGGAAAAAGAATTGAATATAGTTTTGATTGAAGATATAGTGATAGAAAATAATGGAGAAACAAGAAACAAAAAAAATGATGAAATAACCTTGGGAGATATAGTTAACATTGAATAGGGTAATGAGATGGGAGTAAATATCAAAGATATTGTTGAAGGAAAAAATATTTCGCTTGAGGATTTATCAAAAAAACCACTTGGTTTTGATGCCTTTAATATAATTTATCAATTTTTAGCATCGATAAGGCAGTATGATGGAACTCCGCTTGTCGATTCAAAAAACAGAACGACAAGCCATTTATCGGGATTGTTTTATAGAAACACTAAATTTTTAGAGGCAGGTATCAAACCGGTTTATGTTTTTGATGGTAAACCCCCTAAGTTCAAAACAGATACGCTTAAAGGAAGAAAAGAAAGGAAAAGAAAAGCTGAAGAGGAGCTTGAGAGGGCACGTGAACTAGATCAATGGAGTGAAATAAAAAAGAAATCGCAACAAACAATTAAACTTAATGATGAAATGATAGAAGAATCAAAAAAACTGCTTAAAGCAATGGGTATTCCCGTTGTTCAAGCAGTTGGTGAGGGAGAAGCCCAAGCCGCATATATGGCAAAGGAAGGATATGTTTATTCTGCTGTATCACAAGATTATGACTCGCTCTTGTTTGGGACCCCAAAACTTATTAAAAATTTATCGATAACTGGAAAGAGACACCATATTAGAGGGGGCGTTATTGATATTAAACCTGAAGAACTTGAACTTGAAAAAATTCTGGGAATGCTCAATATTTCTAGAGAACAATTGATATGGTTAGGGATTTTGGTAGGTACTGACTATAACCAAGGTGTCAAAGGAATCGGCGCAAAAAAAGGATTAAAAATTGTGCGTGAAAGTAGAAGTATAGATGACATAATGAAAATTGTAAAAGAAAAAAAAGATTATGTTTTCGATGAGGATATAGAATCAATAACTGAATACTTTTTGAATCCGCCTATTACAAAAGATTTCAAGCTCAAATGGGACGAAGCCAATGAAAAAAGTATTATTCAAATACTTGTTGATGAACACGATTTCTCATATGATAGGGTCGAATCAACAATAAATAAACTGAAAAACTGTCAAACAGAAATAAACAAACAATCTGCTTTGTTTGATTTTATGTGAAAAAGAAAAAAGAGAAAAAATTATTTTTCTAGTATTTCTGGTTTTGGGGGCAGTATCTTTGAAAGAACAACCAGGGTATTTGTAAGTGCTGAAGAAAACACAATTGGAACAACCTTAATGGCCTTGGAGATTGTTAGTGCCCCGGCTATTACCCCGGGCCATGTCTCCCCGTCCGCAATTGATTTTGCAAATTCAAATCCTGCCCACCAATAAGCAGCGGAAAAAAATGCTTGGGATATGCCCGTAAAGGATTTGAATGTTTTTGAGTCTATAGTTCGATTTTTGAGGATTATGGCCGCAGCGTTACTCAAACCTGAAGTCAAAGTAAGCGCCATTCCCACGATGGGGTTCAAAACCATTGCCATTCCTGCAAAAAATGGATCCCCGACAGCAAATATTATTGTTTTTGGAGTTTTTGATAAAACAGGCGCAACACGATACTCCAATTTAGATACTTTATCTGCGTTCTCTTTGCATTTTTGGATAATTTTTTCTAGAACAAGAAAATGGGCAGTCTCGTTGGTGGTTAAATATGCTAAGTAATTGTAACGTTTATCATTGTAAGTATCCCCTCTTGATTTGGCCCTAGTGAAATACGATTGTTTCATTCTGTCCCCAAGTATTTCCACATGTTTTTTTGCTTCAGAGTTTGAGCCATATCGCGCAAGATAGGTTAGATAATGCTCATTAGACAGCTGTTCAATCGCGTCTTTTGCAATGTTTGCTTGGCGGAGCCTCTCAACGTCTTTGCGTGTTGGAAACTTAAATATTTGAGGATTTTTTAATTCAAGCTTATTGGGCCAAAAATTTAATCTTAGGCCACTATAACCTGTCTTTTCCTCGTTTGGCCTTGCAAGATTTAATGCATTGGCTGCAGAGTTAATTTGTTCTCGGTGTGTGCATCGCATAATAATCGCCTCCTTTTGTGTTAATTTATGTATTATAAAGGTATAAATTTAAAAACATATGTTTATGAAAACCCACTCATTAAAACAAAATCTTAAGAAGAAACTCTATATGGTGGGCCCTAAAACAAAAGGAATTAAATAAATAGAATATATAAAAAACATCATATTAGATATTAAAGCCAAAGTTAAAGAATGTTTGAAACCCATTAATTCTTTTCCGTTTTTAACAACTCCGACAAACATTCCTGTAAATAATGAAGTTAATGTTAACATTAAAACAGCTAGTGTAGTTATCATACTCAAATCTGCAGTTCCATCGCTGCTAATCTCTAAGAATTTAATTGAAATTGAAACGATTAATGGCAAAATCAAAATCAAAGCCAAAGAAATGAATATTATATATACTGACACTCCAGTTATTAGTTTTTTTCTTATATCGTTAGACTCCCTCAAATCTTTTGCCATTCTTTCAAGCATTGTTCCAACCTGACCTCCACTTATATAAGAAGTTAAAAATAGGGTTAGAATTCTTTGGAGTTTTATTGATTCAAGTTCTGAAGTCGCAGATAAAATTTCATTGTCTGCAGGGGTGGGACCTAATGACTTTGTTGTGGCAAACTCCAAAGTTCTTGAAAGCAAACCAAACTCTGGTCTCAAACCGCTTTTCAGGGCAAGTATTGGTGAAAAACCTGCTTTAATATATCCTGAAACATTTTCTAAATACTCTGGTAAGACATTATCTATTTCACTCATTAATTTATTTTTTTTATAATATACATACCAAACAGAAAAAACAAGGACTAAGATATTTGATGAAATTAAAACGATAAATGAAAATAATAAATCATCTGTTAAAATAAAAGTAGATATAGATAAAATAATTGAGGTAAATACGGAAAAAAACAAAGTTTTAACTAACCATTCCGAAGGTTTTTGATCCAGCAAGGATAGCATTTTTCTGAATTTCATACAATCACTCAATTATATTAGGTCTTCTAACTTTAACATACCAAATCATTATAACTTGAAAAACTGATGATATGATTATCATAAATAATATCAAAGAAAATGGATTGATGCCTACAAAAGTTGTAAAAACTGATGATAAAGCAAAAACTAAAGCAGGCAGGGTTATTGATGCAATTAGAAATATTACTATCCACATATTCATTTCATATAAATATTCAGATAATCTTCTGTGTTGAGAATCTTTTAAAGATCTTAAAATATCTTCCAGCACATTAACAACAGATGAACCAGATCTAATAACCACAATAACCTGCCACAATACTCTCCTCAGATGTTCTGAATAAGTTCGGTTCATCATTTTTTTAAGCGCGTCATCAAGAGAAACTCCAGATTCAATATCTGCAACAACTTTTCTAAATTCTTCTGAAACAATGCCATAATCATTTTTAGATATATTTTTTATTGCAGAATAAAGTGGAATTCCTGCTGAAACCTGAACCGTTAGATCCCTTAAAGCATAAAAAAGTTCTTTGTCTATTTTTTCCTTCATTTGCGTAATCATAACTTGCGGATAAACAAAGAAAAAAGATAGGAACGCCAAAAATGTTATTAACACAAAAGAGGGTTCGAAATCCACTCCAATCATATAATAAACTGCAAAAATAATTGCAGACAGTATGATAGAATAAATGATTGTATTGATAATTAGATTTAATATATATACTTCGGGTTTTACATTGAGCATTTTAAGTTTTTTTAATAAGTTTTCGAGGAGGGGTTCAAAAATATAAATTATGAGTTTGAGTATTCCTGGCGACCAATTTATCCAAATTAACATTAAATTAAACATCAAATCACTCCTTAAGCAAAGAAAGCACTTTTTGTGCAGGTGCTTTTGACTTGATTAATTTGATTGCTTTTTCAGGGCTTGTGTAATAAGCATTAACAACTGCACCAACAGAATCCACATCTTTTACGCCTTTTTTTAGCATCCAGTCAAGAACAACAATCTTATCCTTAAGATCTGCAGAAATTTCTTTTGGAGTCATTCCTGTATAAAGATTCAATTCTTCAAAAACTCTTATACTTTCAGATAGTTTTTCGAATTTATCACTCCTTGGATGCCACAAATAAACTTTATTTAAGGGAAGAGTTTCAGATTTTGTTGATAAAACCTCAGATGTTTCAGAAGTTCTTCTTCTCCCTGTTTTTCTATCCCTGTATTGTACGGTTATTATGTGAAGGGATTGTAATTCAACTGAAGGAATATTGAAAGGTTCGGAAGACAATCTTCTCAAAACCTGCTCTGCACTTTGCGCATGCATTGTTGAATAAACTGAATGACCAGTTTGCATAGCTTCAAACATTGCATGAGCTTCAAGAGGTCTTCTAACCTCACCAACAATCATTCTTTCGGGTCTTAATCTTAAAGAAGATTGCATGAGATCAATCATCGTAACTTCCCCTTTATTTTCAACATTTGAAGCTCTTGTTGTCATAGGAATCCAATTCCAAGTTGAATAATGTGGTAAATTTATTTCTCTAGTATCTTCAATACTCACGATTCTTTGGTTTGCAGGTATTAAAGAAACAAGTGTGTTGAGCATGCTTGTTTTTCCGCTTGCAGATCCTCCTGCAACTAATATATTTAATTCATATTGAACTGCAGCCCATAAGAAAGCAGCTGTTTCAACATCTAAAGTATTTATCGATGGATCTATAAAATCTGTTATTGTCCAAGGTTTTCTGGCAAACTTTCTGATTGTGATGGTGTTTCCAGAACTTGTTATGGGAAACAATGTTGCCGCCACCCTGTCTCCAGTTTCAAGATGTGCATCCATAATAGGGGATAACAGCGTTATATCTCTGCCGGATCTTCTTGCCACTTGGGCAGAATATTCAAAAACTTCTTCTTCAGTAGCGATAATTATGTTGGTTTTGCACCATCCAAACCTTTTATGGTAAACCCCGACAGGATTTCCTGCTCCATTAACACAAACCTCTTCTAAATCATTGTCAACAAGTAAAAACTCCAATTCGCCCAAACCATACATTTTAATCAAAAGCGAACCAGTTAAAATGTCAATTTTTTCTTTTGAGATATTGAGAGTTTCAAAAAAAGGTTTTGAGGCTTCTTGGAATTTGCTGTAAACTGATTCAGTTTTTGCACTATTCATCAAATCTTCAGGGGATACAACTACAATTCTTGAAATTTTATCTCTGACAGCTTCCAAATAAGTTTGAGTATAAGGTCCGATATCAGTTATGGTTAATATATAGTGATGGACTATACTATCTTCAGGTTTTTTTATTTCAACATCTGCGGTTATTCCTTTAACATTTAAAATGTATTCATCTATAACTTTTCCGGATGTTTTTTGCTGAATCTTCATCCATTTTTTTTGTTTTAATGATACCTTGTTCCCAGATAAAGGAGAATAATCAATAGATACCGCCCCAATTGATTCTAGCATCTCTGCAAAATTTTGGATTGCATCTTCATCGATTTTTAAATATGAGGCTAATTCTGAAAAAGTCAATCCATTTGAATGTTGTTCTAAATGGATGCACATTTCATCTATTTTTGTTTTTATGATTGCCATAACATATCCTAACAAAGTGAGCTTTATAAATTTTAGCTATACCTGCTTGAAGCAAAAAATCCTGCCCCCATAAGAATAAATAGCATAACAAACCCTGCGCAACAGTCATCTTGATCATCATCCCTAACAGGAGAGGGTTTTGTGGATGGGGGAATTGAGCTACACGAACCTGCGTTACAATAAAGTCCAGAACTGCAATCTTCTCTAATATAACATTCAATAGGGGGTTCGGGGAATGCACAATCCACACATGAAGCAGTTTCACCAGGGTCGCATTTTCCGTTGTTGTTGCAGTATTCTATTTTATTGCCCACAATTATTTCTGCCAACGCAACATAACCTTCTGAAAAATAATTCTCTTCCGATTCTCCAAGAACTTCGGGAGAAATGGGATGGTCCATATATGTTTCCATTTCTTGTTGTGATATTAAAAGATTGCCCAGATTTTCATAATTGTTAGGAGAGATAGATGCCTGTATATTGCATGATTCAAAATCATTTGGAAACAAAATATAGATTCTATCATCCCTAATTACAGCTTGTTCAGTGAAAGTTGATCCTGTGCACGTTCCCGTGAACTGATACGTTATTGAAAACGCAGCATCAGATATCTTATTTCCACTTTTATCTTTCACATCTAATTTTACAAAATTAAACCAAAAATTTGGCCTGCGGTTTCTGTTTGGACGTTCATAATTTGAAGGGGCGCCAATTTTATCTGTTGAAGCATTATATACTTGTGTAGTGTTACTTCCTAAATCAATAAACTTCTCACCAATATCATATCGTCTGTTATAGTTGCCTGCTGCATTTGATTTGTCCCACCATGGCTCCCCTGCATCATATTTTTTATTTCCAATATCTGAATCCCTAAAAAAACCATGCCTGATAAATATTTCATCCATTGTTTCTTTTTCATCAGGATATTCGTCCAAAACTGCATTATAAAGTTCCTGAGAATTTGTTGGTTTGTTGTCACCTAAAAAATTCCAGAACTCTAATTCATCATAGAATATTTCCTGTTGTAACCTCCACATCAAAGACAAAAATGCTAGCTCTTCATCCGTACCATAGCGGCCCCATGCTTTTGTTTCACTGTCAAGAGTATAAAACCCTCCATAGACTCCATCCCCCCCATGCAATACGGGCCATAGCTCTGCAAACGCTTCAGTATAGCTGTCAGTAGTCATTTCGTTTTTGAATCCAGCATGATTTACATCATTAGTACCCCTCGAGGGAAAAAGACCATATAAATCCTTATTCATATGGTGAGTAAATTCATGCCATTCTCTGTTTTCGGGAGCAGTTGGATCATTTAGAACGCTTGCGATCTCATCAAAAAATATTTCGTGTGTTGTATATCTATAGCATGCTTCGCAAGTTGTTCCTCTTGGACTAAAAACATAAATTTTAACAGGTAGTAAAGACGTATCTAACTCGTGTTCCAAATCATTTTCAAAATATTCGATGATATCTTTCGTGTTCCAATAAATATAAGAAATATCTGTTAAACGGGAATTTATGCTAGGATCAATAAATGATGTATCTACTCCTCTTGCATCTGTTTTCATAACCATATCAAAAGTTGAACCCCAAGGAATCTCAAAAATGGGAGATGGTGCAGATACAACCTTCCCATAAGTTACAGTTGAAGGATCATTATTTATAATTTGAAAAACTCCATCTTCATCTTTGAATTCTACAAGTGCATAAACATAAATAGGTTTTTTGTATTGAATTTGATCAACTTCAAATGTTGCAATGCCATTTGAATTTGCATAAGATATATCATAAGGATTGGGTGAAAAATCTATATCGTTATCCCGAACAAACAATGAAACTTGGATGTTCTTCAATGGTTTTCCGTCTTTTCCGTTTAAAACCCGGATACTGACAGGGATATTTGGAGGCATGCAAATTGATTCTGAAAAACAATCCGGATCATCACAATCAATTAAACCATCCCTATCATCATCTCGATTATTATAACAATTTTCAATACAATCAGAAGGGCACGTTTCATCATTTTCTCCAGGATCACAAACGCCATTTCCATTGCAGTTCCCGCAATCTTGAGGGCAACCAGTACCATAAGTTGCATCATATTGTTTATCAGTTTCATAAGGTGTGCTGCAAATTCCATCGCCACAAACAACACAATCCCGCCAACATGTCGTAATATTTTCAATTGGAGGAGTGCATATTCCATCAGGACAAACCCAACAATCTTCTGGACAGTTATCCAAATTTTCAGGACCATAACAATAATAGTCCCCACAATTTATGCAATCCTTTGGACAATTTTCCCCAGTTTCATATGGTTCAACACATACACCATCTCCACAACCATCTTTACATCCTTGATTGTCTGCGCCCCATTTATCTGTCGGATCGCAAACCCTCGCACCAGTACATGCACAATCTGAAGGACAGGTCTCACAATTTTCATCTTTGTTGGTTTCGCAGTTTCCATCGCCACAAACAGGCTCCCCATAAGAACGTATACAATTATCATAACAATCCCCACTTGTTGCTATCTGCGCCCTACCACAGCCAAAACCTTCACACACGCACACGCCCAAACTGGTATCCATACAATTAGGACTAGAACTTCTTTCAGCAGGATGATAATAACACGATACCCCTGCATAACATGCCCACCCATCTGCAGAACAACCACATTGGCATAAACAATTATTAAGTCTGCCTTCGTCAAATTGAAAAGCTATCACATTTCCGAACAAAAAGAAAACTGTGATCAAAATTAAAAATAATATTTTTTTCATATTATAATTAAAATAAATAATCTTTATAATATATTATGTAATAGAGATTTAAAAAAAAGTGAAGATTGTGAAATTTACGGATTTCTTATTGTCATTCCACCATCAACTTTTATGCATTCTCCCGTTATGTAACTTGCTTCATCAGAAACTAAGAATGCGACCAGATTTGCTATGTCTTTTGGTTCTCCAAAACATTTAAGAGGTATTGAATTTGTTAGAGGGTTGTTTTTCATAGCATCTTTTTTTCCAGTAACATTTATTGCTCCTGGTGCAACTGCATTTACGGTTATTCCTTTGGGTGCAAGCTCAATCGCTAGACCCCTGGTAAATCCCTCAACACCACCTTTTGAAGCACAGTAGTGCACCAAACTAGAAAAACCAATATGTGCTGCAACACTTGAAATATTGACAATTCTTCCCCCTTTTTTCATTTTTTTAAGGGCTTCTTGTGCACAGTAATAAACTCCGTTTAAATTTATGGCCATAGTTTTATCCCATGTCTCATCATCAAGATCACTGAAACTCTTGAAGGGATAAATTCCTGCATTGTTAACGAGAATGTCAATTCTTTTGTATTTTTTGACAACTAAGTTCATCATTTTTTTGACTTCTTCTCTTTTACTTATATCACAAGCAGAAAACATACATCTCTTTTCTCCAAGCTTTTTGCATGCTTTTTTGCAATCAGCCTCAGAACGACTGTTTATCACAACGTATGCGCCTTCATCATGCATTTTTTTAGCAATTCCAAAACCGATTCCTTTTGTTGATCCAGTTATAACTGCAACTTTTCCTTTCAAAAACATTCAAATCACCCTTTAGTAATATATTACAAATATTTTTAAATATTTTTTATTTTCAACACACAATTAAATATGTGCTGAAATAAATTTTTTCAGATAGTAATACACTTTATTTTATTAAACACTTTTATAAAACCTTGCAGCAAGACCTCCAAAACCGGCCCAGAAAAATCCAAAGAACCCGCAGAATATCGTTGAGTAAATGTACATAAATACTATAAAAGGCAAAATTGTCATTGGCTGATTGTTTATGTATATATACTGGAAGTACGTCTCCCAATTGTAAAATAAAGCAATAACTGATGAAGCTAAAAATGCTGCAATCAAACCAGCAATTGCACCCAAAACAAATGGCTGCCAAACAGATTTTTTAAATCTGGAAACTGCAAACCAACCTGTTAATACAGATAATATAAACGCTATGAAAGTTATCCAAAATGATATATCTGTTAAAATTGTTGACGGAACATTTGTTTCTTTAAATATAGAGCCATAATAAACTTCTGAAGTTAAACCTAAATAAAACAATTCATTTGGTGTGCCATCAGTAGTATAATGACATGTGGGAGTATATTTTTCACATCCTTCTAAATGTAAAGAATCCTCAAAAAAATTTTTATGAATACTTTGGGCCGCAAAGAAAAAGGCTACAAACAAAGTAAACGCCAAACCCAAAAACAAAGGAGTAAGTAATGGTTGGAAAAATGAATAAATTACATTTTTCTCTTGACTTTTTTCTTTCTTTTTCGCCATATTTTTCACCTCTCTAAGCCAATTCCTGCCCACAGACAGGGCAAACATTAAAAGGATAATCTGCCTTAAAACCACAAATGGGACATCTATAAAGTAGTTTATCTTCTTGGAAAACTTCTTTCTTTTTTATTTCAGTTCCTGAAGGAGGTTCGTTTTCTATATCTGTTCCACACTGTTGACATTTTTTTGCAGACCACATATTTTCATAATGGCACTTTGGACATTCTTTAGTAAACATTGAATCTAAAGGAGTGTCGCAATTGGGACATTTTTGTTCTTTGCCCGTTAAATCGTAATCACAAACAATACATTTTAATTTGAAATTTGTTGAAGAAGGAGAACTGCCTTTTATAAATTCCCTAATTAAATTCATTTATTCACCTAAGCTCTTCATATATTTTAGCATACCATGCAAAAGTTTTTCTAACTCGTGGGTCTCCCAATTTTGATTTTAAACTAGAATCACATCTATTATTCATAACAATTTCATGTATAAACGGTATAATCCCATTTTTGTTGGAGCAGGGGCAATTGTTGTTTGCATTAAAACTGTTGATGGTTTCTTCGGCACACCCAGGATAATAATAATCGCAAGCAGTTAAATAAATCGCAACCCAATTGAATTGATCGCGTGCGATATAACCATCACTTGTCCTTTCAAACATATATTCTTCATCAGGAGACGACCAAGAAGGTTCTGAGGGATATAATGTTTCATACATTTTGCTTCGTGCTTTGTAATCTCCTTCCATAATCTTGAAAAACGCATCTGGATTTGATACAAGCCATTGATTCATTGAATTTATATTGAAATTGCCTGTTGTTTCAACCATATATACTGACCAGACAAACCAGGGGTCAACTCCATATACTCCCGAACTGTGATATACTCTCCAGTAATCAACACCATAAAATTGCTTTTTTAAATCAGTAAAACTGCCTGCTCTGCTTGTAGTTATAGGCATTCTCAAGTCTTGAAGCTTGTAAGTGGTGCCTTCACATTTGTGAATTGGTTCTGAAACTTTTTCCTCAGCATAAAAAGGATTCATTACAAGGCGAGGTTCTGTAATATCTTTAAATAAATACCATTCCTGCACAGTTGTTAGATCCCACTGTTTTTCTTCTGGCGAAGCAAGTTGAGTGTATATTTCTGTTGTACTGAGGGCATTGCAAACTTCCCCAGAACCTTTGCCTTTTCCCATTATTAAGGGGTATTGGCTTGTTTCTGAAAATAAATAAGTTTTGTAACCGTAAATAACTCCCTTCCCATATTCATGAACCCCCCATGAATAATTTATTATACCGTCTGTAGTTGTCAAACCATCCTGGACTCTCCAAGTGGAAGGATATACAGAATATCCCCTATCCCTTGCAGGAGCAAGTATTTCAGGAGGAACATCTATTAGTGGGAAATTGACACCTATAAATCCAGCTTGTGCAAGACCAGGGACATATGTCAAAGCAGTATATGCGCTGGATATTTTATTGCTGTTTAAATTTGCGTTTCCACCATAATAACTTTCACCAGGGTGTCCCCCACTTATAAAAAGCATTGAAGGTTTGCTGTGTTCATTTTTTATGTGCTCACCAAAATTTTGTATTTGAATTATATCATCAAAAGGATCGCAATCTTCATCATAATTTAAATGAATAGATGTGGCAATAAAATCAACACAATAATTGGTTGCAGATCTGAAACACCTGCATCCTACACAACTCAATCCTCCACTGCAATCATCATCTGATTCGCATTCTTCTCCTTTGTCTATTTCTATGATACCGTCACCGCAAATGGGTATTTCAGTCACACATTTGCATAAATAACAAGTTTCACCAGGACCCGTGCAATCAGTATCTGATTCGCATTCTTCACCACTTGATGACTGTATGAATCCATCTCCACAAATTGCTTCTTCCCTATTAGATCTTGCCTGAACAATAGTGGGAGGAACACATCTTTGAACAACATCAGATCCATACCCATATCTTGAACAGCTATCAAGAGCAAAATTAATATCTTGTAACTGGTCTGCTTGAACTATAATCCTTAGGGAATTATTTAGTTTGGTGTAATCTACAGATTCTTGTGGAGGAATAGGTATTCCAAATTCATCAAATCCCCAGTCATTTTTTTCAACATATTGGTAGGGAATATACACCCCCACAAGACAAGTAGGGCATGCGTTTTTGATCTTAGTTGACATTGACCTTAAATAACAAAAAATTTCAGTTTCGGCTTCTTCATCTGCATCGCCTAAACTGTTCCACATTCCTTCCCCTATAACTATACCCACAGGACCTATACCTCGATATTTGTGAAGCCAGCTTGAGGTATCTGCTATAAAATTCATATATCCGACTGAATTAACTACTTCAACCATATGTCTTGTTTTGATATCATAAGTCGCGTCTCCCCACCAATCTCCAGGTATAACATAAACTGGAATAGTTCCTTCATTTAAGTGAGCTTTGGCAACAACCCCATTTGGTCTTGATACTAAATTACCTGTTGATTTATCAACTATTAAGTATTGTGTTGCCATTAAAGAAGGTGTTGCTGGAACTTTTTCATCAGTATTACAATCAGGAGTAGGATTTGCAGGATTAACAGGAACAAAAAGAGGGTGGTATCCAGTCAAGGGTGCAGTTGGTTCATGTGTTGTCGTGCCACCATATACAGTGCATGTGAGTTTTTCTCCTCCAGAAATAAATGCACTTTCTACAAATGTATTCCCTGCACCTATCATAAAAAATCTAACATCATTCATCTCACAACCTTTGTCTGTGAATGTGATTATTCCCTCATCACACCTGTAATCTTGAAGTCGCTTTAAAATGGCGCCAGGGTGTTCAACTTCATTTAAATCGACAAAAGCACATTCCTGCTCCCCAAGTCCCCCGCCAGTATAAAGTGGCGAACCTAAACCTAAAAATCCGTGTCTGTGCGAACATATAAAAGCAATACAATCATCCCCATCACATATTGTAGAGGGAAGATCGCGGGGTGTTCCTAATGCTTCTTCTTCAGGAATTGAAACTTCAGACCAATCGTATAAACCTTCGATACAACCAGAAAACGCAATTGAAAAAATAAATATAATTAAAAACACTAAAATAAATGGGCTGTTTTTATTAAAATTCATATTATCACCAATAGCTGTTAAAACAATACTATTAATCTTTTTTAAATTTATCGAAATCTTCATCGCTTTCTTTATTTTTAAATGGATTAGTTTTAGCGCCGCAGAATGGACAAGTATCGGGATGTTTGTTCCCAACAACAGGAATAACGTGACCATTCGGACAGGCTGTTGCAGACCACGTTGTCGCAGTACTGAGAGCTTTTCCCAAATAACCTATTGCATTTAGCATGGGATTCTCGTTCAAAGAAGCCGCTCCACTAGACATCATTTCCAAACTTTCAATAAAGCTCTTGTTTGCAATTTCTTCTTTTGCTTTCTTTCGTATTTCTTTATCAGAAAGGCCAGGATATTGTTTTTTGAGACGCGTTCTTATCTCTTCAGGACCATGCAGCAATTCTTCATCTATTTTGAATGCTAGATTCTCTGCAAGCATTGTTGGGAAAACTATTGCCCAATAAAAGGGATTTTGTTTGAATGCCTGGTACATAAACTTAGCTTGATCTTTATAATATCTCAAATAAATTTCTTTTTCTACATGAGCAAGCGTACTTATTGCTTGTTTCATAGATCCTCCAGATTCTCTGGAATAGATATCCCTATAAAGATCACTTTCAAGATGGGGGAATATTTTTTCATATCCCAATCCTTGACCTACCAAAGATCGAGCAGTTGACGGAACAAAATGCGTTGCTCCCTTAAAATCTTTGTAAAGAAGTCTACTTTTATCCATTTTTAAAATTCCTTGGAACAGCTCCCATTGTTCAGGCAAAAACTCCCTTGTTCCCATATAATAATCTTTACCCGTTATTCCCATCTGCTCATAAACTGAAATGGGAGTTTCGTTGTATATATATCTGGCCCATTTATCTAAAAATAAATTGGTTTTCCTGACAAACCCAAATTCATCTACATGTAATTTTGTTGTTGCTCTTTCAAAAGCTTCAGAAGACCAAAGAACTGCAGTTCCTAAGGCAGAAAAAGGGGCAGATAATGCATATCTGAACTGTTCTCCTTTTCTGGGCCCCCTAACTGGACCATCATAAAGACCTGTATTGTCTCCACTCCAACTTCCTACTTTTAAAGGTCTTGCAATAACAGTCTTAAACATATCCAATCCATATGCTATTGGAGAAACAGAAGCATAAAATTTATTAATTAAATTCCCATCTGCACCTAAAACATCACTTGGCAAAGGTCCTGCAGCTACACCAAAAGGAGTTAAATTAAATCTCTGTATAGAATTCGGATCGAGTTTTGGAGTTATAGATCCTATCATAGATTGAGATAATTTCCACTCATAAATTAATGCATTTTTAAGTACAGTATCCTCATATATTTTTTGTGCTTGTGATAAGGTCTTGAAAGCTTTTCGATTTTCTTTTGTCATTGCTTTTTTTAATCTTTTAGTTGTTAGATAATTTCGCTCTGCTTGAGTTAGTGAATGGGTTGCCATAAATGAAGACATTGCTCTTAATTTTTTTCGTGTGTCCCACCACTTTTTGTTTGCAGAATCAATCATTTTTTCTGTTTTGAATATATTTTTTTGTATACGATGAATAGTTGCATCTGCATCTGCAGTCAGCCTTTCCATTTGTTCTTCGTATTCTGCATTAGTAATATCTCCGTTCCTTAATTTTTCTTCTAAATCTTTTGAGAGAGAATTAAAATAATTATGAGTTTCATTTAAATTCAATTGTTGGGATTTAAGATTTGCTTTTAAACTTGAAACATCTGATGGTTGTGCAAGACCACTTGCGGCTAAACTCGATAAATAGTGTCGGGCAATAGAGCTAGAAACCTTCGCATACTGCATATTCACTATTTTTGAATAATCCATTGCGTCTTTCGAGGGGCAGTATTTCGCTTTTATTCCTAACCACATTATTTCTTTGGAATGAACATTGTATTTCCAATCATTTAAAGCTAAAGTGCGCAGTCGTTGTGAGGCCTTATATCCAATACGCTTGAATGCAGAAGCGCCTTTGCCAGGATCCTCAACAGTTAAAATGCGATCGAAAAATTTAAGATAAAGTGTTTCATCAAAACCCACTGCTTTCCCCCTTCTGATTTTTTGAACAACGTTAACAGTATGATCCAAAGCAGAATGGAGTGGGGGAGTTATTAAAGGAGTCAAATTCTTTTCTATTAAACGCTCTCTAATCGCAAACTCAGGATGTTCTTCATAAAATGTTGTTTTGTCCCCAATTTTTAAATAGCCTGCATTAGCTGCCTTGGCCAGCAATTCAGCATTTCCCAAGGCACTGAAAACATCTTTTGAATCTAAATCCTCGAAACCAGAATGAATTTTTCCCCTCACCTTGCCAAAAGGAACGTATTTATCCTCTCCGATATCAACTATCAATTGTTTCGAATCGCCATTTGCCAAACTAAGTTTGTAATCAGATGTTTTAGTTATTTTTTCTTTTTTATATTCTTTTATTTTTTCAATTGCAGCTTGTCCCGTAAGGGCTAAAACCTCGATCTTACCATCATCTTTTTTTATTAATTCGTAAACTGTTAATTTTTCAAGTTTTCCATGAAGAGATCTCCTATGCTGAACAGAATAAGGATCAAATGGCTTTCCATCAAAATATCCGTTTGCCATTGCTTCCTTTATTTTGTCTGCTAAATCTGCAGGTGTGTCTTTATGAATTTCAAATTTGGATGTTAACTCTTCTCCAAAATTCATCTTGCCTCTTTCATTATAAAGAATAGCTGCACCAACAAAACTGTCAGATTTTCTAACTGACAACATACCTTCTACATAGGGGCAGAAGAAACCATCGGCACGATACAACCACATACCTTTGGCCAAATCTTCATGATTTAAACCTTTAGCAACTTTTTCCTCCCACTTATCCCCAAACCTAGTTTGATACTCCTTTTCAATTAACGCAGATTCAGAAGCAGCAGTTTCAAGAATTTGAGGGTCTATAAATGATGCATTATCGCGTAAAATATTATCAAGTCTGTTTCCCACAATATCTAGTTTTTCTGAATCTTTCTTTTCTATTTCATTCAAATGTTTTTCTAATTCTGAAAAATTTTTTAATGCTTTTATAGTCTCTTTGGTAGGGGGAGATTTCGTGCCGGGCAAAGGCTTTTGGTCATCCACACTTTTCTTTATTTGTTCTAAACTTATTCCAACTACCCTATGCAATTGATAAACAAATTCAATCTGTTCTATTTTATCTAATTTTCCAAAGTTTTCTAGTTTTTCAGACAAACCTGCTTCTTCAATATTTTGTAAAACAACTTTTGATATTTCTTTATCTTTTGATAAAAATTCACTTATAGAATCCACTACGGCTTTTCTGGACAAAACCTCTCTTTCTAAACTTGCTTTTTCAAAATTAATTTTTGCGTCGTTAAAATTATTTAAAACATTTGGATAATCAAAATAGATTATTTTATACTTTAAAGCATCTTTATTGGAAATTTTACCTTTGGTTGAAAGACTGTTAAAAAAATGCGCAATGTTATCTTCTGTACCCGACTTTAATAGCTCGTTTACAAAAACTGTGACATTGTCTTTTAATTCGGGATTTGGGCGATTGTTGATGGATTTTAGATACTCATCAGCTACAGTTTGGAAAGTAGGATCTAAATTTTTAATTTCATTAATAAAACTCTCCCATTCATTTTGGTTAGAAAATGATGTTGTTATTTCATTTAATGAAGAATCGAAAAGTTTATCATATTTAGATTTTTCTTTTTCAGTAGATTCATAGACATTTTGAATCCCGGCAAACTTAGATTTTTTAGCATGAGAGTGAATTATTTTATCTCCCACATAAGAATCAATAGATGCGGTCGCATCAAAAGACATATAATATTCTTCCATATTTTTAAGTTCATTTGTTTTGGTTTCTAGAATAGTCAATGCAGATTCTAATTTTTCCAAAGAAGCGTTCAGAATTGTGTCCTCAGGATTTGTATCTTTTAGATTTTCCGAAATGAATCTTAATTCAGATATAAAACTATCCAAAACTTTTGAATCTTGTATCGCATCCAAATCATAAAGAGATATACCTGCCATGCCCATTATATCTGCATATTCTCCAACTTTATCTAATTCTAAAACAACATTTCTAAAAGCCCCGTCATAACTTTCAACATAAGTATCTAATTTAGTCCACTCTGCCCCCGTAATTGTTTTGTGAGTTTTCAAATGTCCAGTGATCATTTCATCAATTTCTGCTCTTTGTTCAGATAAAACATCCTCAAAAGAAACTTCAAAATCCCCTCCCATGACTCTCTCAGAAAATTCATGATAAGCTATTGCATATGTTAGTTTTTCAATATTTTGCAATTTATCTACATTATCTTTGCTATCTAAAGCATCGTATGTTGTTAAATTGGAAAACAAACTTGCAGGACTTTTTGTTGGATCGTTAGAATATACTGACCCGGATGCGTGATTGTTAAGCACATGTTTTTTGAATTGGTATGAAAAATGGGGGACCAAAAGTGTCCGTAAGACTTTTAGTTTTTTTGTATCGGACAGATTGCTCTGCAATATTTTTTGTAGATCATTATAAGAATTTGAAGCCCATTCCATGTTTTTTGTATCTATCCCTACTTTCTTTAATTCGCTAAAGAAATTTTGAACTGAATCTTCTTTGGTTGAAGAACGGCGCATTAGATTTTTTATTGTTTTTTCTAGATCTTCGTTACCTACGCTCATTGCCTGATCTAAAGCGCACAAAAACATGTATTTTTTGACTCCCTCTTTCATCATTTCATCAACATTTTCAAAAAACACTTTGTTTGATTTTTTAGGATTGAATAAACTTCCGATTACAACAGGATCAGTTAAAGAGCTTCTTCCCCCCAAATATCTTACTTTTGCAGATCTATGCGCCATAAAATCTCGTGTGTCCCTAACTGCACGAGCAAGGCCAACTTTACGGCCTATAACTCCAAACACTCCTCCCACAAGAGGAATACGAACATCTTTAGGTGAATAATGATCTTCAATTAACTTAAGATGCTGTTTTCCAAGACTTATTCCTTGTAATTGAGACATATAATTAATTCCCCCTTCTTTGTTTATGGGGTCGGTGAATTGAGAGGATAATCCGTATTTAGAAGCAAGCTTTTCTAAAATTGCTTTTTTCTCATTGGCAGTAGTTCCTTTATCTTTGAGTTCACTCCATTCAGCAATCAAGCCCTTTGCATCTTCGTTATAACCTTTAATTTTTTTGTCATCCAGTTTCCCATTAAAAAGTTTTTTTAGGTCTTTCGTTTTACCTTTCATTAACATCATCATTGCAGGTAATTGTTTGTCAGCAGGTATGTTTGATATTTCCTTAAATAATTTTTTTATGGAAATCATTTTGCCAGATGCGTCTTTTATTTTCAAATCTCCAAAAGTCTTTTCCATGCTTTTTTTAAACGCACCTAAAGCAGCATAGCCTGCAAATAAATTCCTAAGGGCTTCTTTTTTCTCTAGATTATGGGAAGAACGTTTATAGGAGGTAATATTTTTTCTGATTGCTTTGAATCTTTTTAATCTGGGAGTTACGATATCCAAAGCCGAAAGGGGATTTCCTCCAAAAAAATAAAGACTTGCTGCAAGCAAACTTAATAAAACTGTAAACATTACACATAATGGGGAATTCTCTGTTAAAAGAGCAATAAGCGCAACCATATTATTAATTCCGCCTGCTGCTTTTTTAGAATAAAAAAAATAAATGAAATAATCATCTATAGAAAAACCGTTACAATCCGAAGAAGAAATGTACAAAATATTGTATTGTGAAGAAGTGAGAAAATCTGGATGGGCCTCTGTATCGATCCAACACCATGCCATACCTTCTGAATTTGTTTTGAAATCTGGACAAGGATATTCAACATTGTTTTCATTTTTTAAAGTTAATTCACAACCTTGGATTGGAACCACAACATGTGAAGCAACAATTTCCTCTCTTTTTATAATCTCTCCATTCGCATCCTCAAATTCAGTTTCAACTGAATTTTTTTCTATCATTGTTGTGGATATGGAAACAGAAATATTGACATTATCGTCAGATAAGATTTCTGCATTTGAAGATATTACGGGTTGTCCACAGTTTGGACACTGGATTTGTTCTAAATAATCGAATAAAACCTCGTGCTCAGAGGGAGTTATACTTGCAGATAAAAATACATTTGGAAAACTATACGATAAAGCCATTAGTAATAAAAAAGCAAAACTCAAGGATTTTGTATTAAAAGTTATCTCCATATCACTTCTACCCTCTTTTTAATTAGCTGGTTCAATGTTTTTAAAACTTCTTATATTATTATTTGAATGTTAATTACATAATAATTAATAAAAAACAACTTTTAAAATATATTGTTGGAAAGATTTATAAAGAAAAACAGACAATAAACTCTATGGGTAAAGTTGAAGAAGCACTTGAATCATGGAAACTTAATTTTGTGTATTTATTAAATGGTTTATCATTAGATCAATTAAAAACTATTGTAAGAGAGGTTGACGGTGCGCCTTCGAAAGAAATTTATTTATATAAAAAACTGGGCATGGAAAAAAAATTTATCGAGATTCAGTTTGAAAAAGAAATTGATGATTTGAATTCCTTGATTTTATATGGAAATTTTGAGGAAATGTTAAAAAAAGGAGATTTGCAGGGGGAGACAGAGGATGAGTTGGGTGCCCAGCTAATAACCAGTATATTATCTCAAAATAGCGATAATTTTAAAGAAATAATGGTGGAGATGGCCCAAAAAGAAGAATATTCGAGGATAAAGAATGTTCTTGAAGAACTTGCACAAACAGAAGTAATTGAAAGACAATTTTTACAAGAATTAAATACTCAAATTATAAATTTATCAGAAAACCTTGGAGAAGAACAAAAACTAACAGAAGATGAAAAAATTTTTCTTTTGGACACAGTCCAAGAGGGAGTAACTCAAAATTTGCTTGGTAAAAATGATAGTAAAATTTTAACATACGTTTCTGTTAATGAAATGATAATGGATAAAACAAGAAAGAATTCTGTTGTTAATGAGTCTGTTGAAGCTGTTTTAAGAGGTATGATAACTGAAGAATCCAACATATCAGACAACCTTAAATTTAAAATAAAATGTATGTTGGAAATAGAATTAGATGAAAATTTGAGTGGATCTGGTGAAGAAGAAACAGTTAAAGACAAACCCTTTACCTTTTTTGATTCTGAAAGGGCTGACGGATCTGATGAAATAGTAAAGAAATTTTTGATAAACATGAAAACAAAAAAATTAGTTTATGATTGTTTAGAAATGAGGGATAAAAAAAAGGAAGTCGATGCACGATTTCTAGGAGAACTGGAAAAAATTTTTGCAGATTTGGTTGAAGAGATGAAAATACTGAGAGGTATTGTGGAAGGAACTTCAGCAATATCTGGTATATTAGAAATAACAAAACTTTATTCAGAAGAAGGAAAATGGACGCGCACATTAAAAGATAAAGTAAATAAATTAGAAAAATGGGAGGAACAACAGACCACAAGTTTTCTAAAAAATTTGGGATACGACGAACGCTTTTTAGTATTTAAACATATAGCAAACGAAGTTGCTGTTGAGGCGGGTAATATATTAGTAGGGAATGTTGATGAGGGTAAATTAGGTAAAGCATTTGTGGCAGTAGAAAAATATGATGAAGAAAGTAAAAAAATTGCCAGAAAAGTTTTGGGAAGGCTTCTTGTCACAAGAAATATAGATATAGATAAAGCAGGTGAATTTTTGCTTGGCTTAAACCTTAAAATTCCTTTTGCAAAATCAGAATTGAAACGTATGATGATTGAAACTCATAAGGATATAGGTAAGTTTTTTGACTTCGTTGATGGATTCGCTAACGAAGAAATGCCTTTCTTATTGTATAATGGCGTGAACAACCAAATTTTCTCAGTTTTAGAAAAAGATGCAGTAAGTGTTGGGCGAGAAATAGAAGAAGGTAAATTAAAAGAAGAACTTGAAAAAATAAGAGATACTGGTAAAAAAATTGAGAAAAAACGAAAAAGATGGAGGAGGCGGTTGATTATCGGTGCGATTTTGGCAACCGGTGCCGGAGCAGGATGGGGCTACAGTAGGATGCTCAGGGCAGAAATGGCAGAAAAACAAGGTGAGGTTGTAGTCCCAGCGATTAAAGCAACTCCTGCAGATATTTATAATGAAAGTATGCGATCTTTGGATCAAGAAAAAAATGTCCAAACTAGAGATAGTATTACAAGGGATACAAATAATGTTGTTGTGGAAGATGCTGAATCAATTGGACAGGGTGGCGAAATAAGTATTGGAGAAATAGAAAAACGAAATAGAATAAAAATTAGAAAGAAAAATTAATTTATTTCTACTTTAAGAGTGCTATATTCAAAAATTCCCTCGAAAGAAGATATACTGGCTTTTGCAGATATAACATCTCCTTTGTTGTAGATTTTGTTTGTTGAAATTTTAATAGGTAGTTTTCCAACTTTGGAATCCATTACAAAATTAATTTCTTGGGTCAATGCAACTGTTCCTTGTTTTGAGTCTACAAATGAAGTTATTTCTTGCTCAAATTGAGTTGGCGATGTGATGTTTGCAATTTTGCCTTTGAATCTATAAGTTTCACCCGTATTTAAATAAGGATTCTGTATATTCCCTGAATAATTGTAAGATTTGAGAAGAGTTATGAAATCCTCATCAGGGGTGGGGAGATAAGCTTCCACAGTTATAAAACCTGTTTCAGTTATTGGAACCTTCTGATTCAAATCTAGAACTTTGGAAAGTGTGTATGAATTCTCGACTACCACCCTATTATTTACTTTCATTAAAGTATACTCGATTGGAACCAAATCTCCAACTTCTCTAAAAGAAGATACAAAAACATTCAATCTAACAGGTTCAGTTAATGGTTCAACAGTTGACATAATCAATAGATAACCATATTCTGAAAGTGTTTCAGCAACAAAAGTCCTTTGAGATTGATTTCTTAAAACAATTTCATAAAAACCTTGATTTGAATCAATATATGTTATCAACCCTTCTGAACTTAGATTTGCCAGAGATGAGGTGTATTGCGTCTGATTAGTAATAATGGGTGAGGGTACAAACCTCATAGATGAAGTAAAAGCTATTATTTTAGCATCTTCTTGTCTTGTTTCGGGGTTTGTTTGTTGAGGATTGCTTCCGAATATAGAAAGTACAGGTCCAACCATTTGAAATAAGAAAAATGCGATAACTAGCAAAGTAAATATCTGAATTATACGTCCTTTTTCCATTAAACTCACCTTTATTAATTTATTATTTAATAAAGAATTAGAGAGTAAAGTTTTAAAACCCTCTCGGTTCAAAACTAAGTAGGTGATTAAATGCTAGTAATAATCGAATACGAAACATTAGATTCGAATACACATGAAAAAATAGATGAAAAAACTGTTTTGTTGACAGAAACAAAAATGAATAACTTTCCAAAAGAATTGAATATTACAATAGAAGAGTTAAAGAAAGACCAGGATGCAGAATTATCTGTGAAAAAACCTTTTGGATCAAGAAACAAAGAAATGGTTAGAGTTGTATCTGAAAAAATATTCAAACAAAACAAGCTTAAAGCTGTTCCGGGTATGATTGTAATGTTAGACGGCAGACAGGCAATTGTTAAATCAGTTAATGGGTCTAGAATTGTGGTCGATATGAACCATCCTTTAGCAGATAGGGACATAACTTACAAGATTAAATTACTTGAAAGTGCTGAAAAAAGCGATGAAAAAGTTAGGATTTTCTTGAAATTTAATAAAATTAAAGCAGATGTTGAATCAGATGAAAACAAAATCATTATAAAAGCAAACGGCGAAGAAAAACAAAAGGTTGAAAACATTCTCAGAACAATTAATGAGATTGTTGGTAAAGAAACAGTACTAGGGTGAAGTTATTGCCAATAGGTGGAACAGGCAGTATGGACGCAAGAGTTTATTACCATAAAGCTAATGCTTATTTTGAAAAAGGTCAATACGAAAAATCCATAGAAAATTATAATATGGCCATACTCCTCAATCCAACTTTCTCTGAAGCTTATTTTGCAAGAGCACTTTCTTATTATTATTTAAAGAATTTTGATAAATCCATTGCAGATTACACCAAATCTGCAGAACTTGACCCAAATAATCCTGTAATATACAACAATAGAGGAGATGCACATTACAGAAAAAAAGATTTCGATAATGCAATTGATGATTATGAAAAAGCGATAATGCTCAATGATAAATACTTGAAAGCATACTACAATCGAGGTTTATCTTATGCATGCAAAGAAGATTTTGAAAGTGCTGTTAAAGATTTTACCAAAGTTATCGAACTAAATCCAAATTTTGCAGAGGCATATCATGTTAGGGGATTGGCTTATGACTATATGAATCGTTTAAGCGATGCTGTTAAAGATTATGATAAAGCACTGGAGATAAATCCCAACCTTGAAGAAGCAAAACAACATTTAGAATTGGCGAAAAGTAAAGGTGTTGATGGAGGAGGCGGAGGTTCATCATCCATACCTGCAGGTGGCGGAGGGCAGGGAAAAGAAGTTGACACTGCTAAATTTATTACCACTCCAAACTTAAATTTTACTGATGTCGCAGGAATGGACAAGCTTAAAGAAGAATTAAGAGAAGCAGTTGTTTATCCTATGAAAAGACCTGATTTGGCAGACGAATATGGAGTTTTGGGAGGAGGAGGAATACTTTTGTATGGTCCCCCAGGTTGTGGTAAATCCTATCTTATGAAAGCATCTGCGGGAGAGTGTAAAGTTAAATTTCTTAATGTTAAATTATCTGATATTTTAGATCAATATGTAGGAGGAACTGAAAAAAATATTCATAAAGTTTTTGAAACAGCAAGAAACAATACTCCTTGTATTTTATTTGTTGATGAAATTGATGCATTAGGGGGACGACGAGAAAATATGGGTGAAAGTGCGCAATATTTGAAAGCAGCAGTTAATCAATTGCTTTATGAAATGGATGGTGTTGAAGCAAATAATAAAGGTATGCTAACTGTTGGCGCAACAAACGCACCATGGGATGTCGATCCCGCAATTAGAAGGGCAGGCAGACTTGGAAAACTTATTTATGTTCCTGAACCTGATTTTGTTTCGCGAAGAGAAATTCTAAAACTTAGACTCAATATAAAATTATCAAAAGAAAAAATAGCTTCAGGGATTCCTTGGAACAGACTTGCAATTGCAACTTGGGGATATGCTTCATCAGATTTGAGAGCTATAGTTGATGAAGCTGCTGCGATACCTTGGAGAGAAGCATTTCATAAAATTGAAAAAGAGAAAGCAGAATTAATAAAACAAGGCATGGATCCTGATCAAGCAGAGAAAGAAGCGAGGTCAAAAGTAAAATTAAGAAAAATAAAATCTAGCGATTTAACACATGCTACCAAAAAGAAAAAATCTTCTTTGCCTCCTTGGTATGAACAGGCAAACAAACAGATAGGAAAACAAGAAGAAAAAACTGTTGTTGATGGGAAAGAACATGTTAAAGTTTCTGACAGCAAGTTGGGGCCGGGTGAAAAAGAACAATTCAAAACTTTGTTGGATGTGATTAAAAAAAGAAATGAGTGGTACAATAAATTATGGGTAAAAATACTGAGGTATGTAGGCATATACCTCCCCATACCATTGTAAAGGGGCAAATCAAATGATTAAGAAATTATTTGCAATTTTTTTATTTTTTGTGGTGTGCACCCACGCATTAACCATACGGATTGATGATATAAAACAGATCAGAGCAGATATACGTGTTACTGAATCCCAATTCCAAGAAAAAGACGGGGAAATTATTGTTGAAGCAAGTGTAACCAATACTGGTGAAACTTCAAAACTATTGTATTTGGCAGAAGAAATGAATGAGATTGTTGTAGTTGTTAAACCTATTGGAGTTATTGGACCAAACACTAAAGCAGATGCTACGATAAAAATTCAAACACAGTATATGAAAGAAACTTATAGGGAAAGACGTTTTGTATTGTTTTTAGAAAAAGATTTGGATGAAAAATACCCAGGGAGATATTTTATTGTTAATGAAGATTGGTCAAAATATGAAAGTTCTATAACTGAAATGGTAGTCAAATCAAATATACTGACAATACCCGTCATTGCACTAATAATAGTTATATTTATTTATTTGATATCAACTGCAATTTCAAGCGGACCTTTTCATGCAGAACACTTGTTTTTTCCAAAAACAACAACTATCTATGAGGATATTGCAAATATTTTGATAAATCCAATAACATGGATGGTGGAAATTGTTATTATATTAGTCATGGGATTAGTTATAAATTTTTATTATGGTGGCGGAACCGATATATTATGGCCCCATATATTTTTGATGAGTATTGTTGGAGCTCTTTTATTCCCAATAATTTATTTGGCCATGGGGTGGTTTTTGGGAAGAAAAAAAAGAATTAACATGCCTTTAAAATTTTTCTGGGGGTTGTTTTTATACGGGGCAGTTGCAGCATATATGGCATTTGTAATAAACACTCTTTTGGTTGGTTTTGTCAGAGGTTTTGCGATCACAGATGTTGCTTATTTAATTTTAACCGCAGCTGTTCTTGCACCCATAATTGAAGAAGTTGTAAAATTGTTGGGATTGTTTATAACATCTCTCCATATTGAATTCAATGATTCAATTACAGGTTTATTGTTTGGTTTTGCAATTGGTGTGGGTTTTAGTTTTATTGAAAATTGGTTTTATTTTTCATCAAGAACAGATCCATTGACCTTGGGTTTTTACCCCTGGATACAATTGATAATATATAGATCTGTATTCAATAGTTTGGCACATGGAGTGGTTACTGGAATAGGTGGTGCCATCATCGGTCATGTAAAATCATTAACATCCGATCCAAAAATAATTGTTGTTTCGTGGCTCGTAGCAGTTTTATTATCAATACCCCTACACGCAATGTTTAATGTGAGTGCAATATTAGATGGTAGTGTTTCTAGAGAGTATATCTTCGGCCTTCCTTCATTGTTTAATCCATTGATTGTAATTTTCCTACTTATGATTTTTGTGATAACCTATGTTGTTACTTTCAATGAAAAAATCAATAAACGCAAGGTGGGAGATTGTTAGACACTTTAGTTAAATTGAAAAATCCATCTGTTGTGTGCCACTCGCACGCTGATGTTGATGCTGTTTGTTCAGGTTTAGTAATCGCAAATCGTTTAAATTGTAGTTTGATAATACCTGACTTTATGACATACAAAACCAAAAAGATTGTTGAAAAACTGATTCCGAGCAAATATAGGAGAATAGAAATTGGAAAAAAACCTTCTGGAGACTTGGTTGTGGTTGATGCGAATTCACCTGAAATGACAGGAGGAATAACCAATTGTAAAGTTTTAATAGACCATCATATTCACCCTAGAATAAAAGCTGAATATTCTTTTGTTTTTCCGAATTATTCTTCCACTTGTGAAATTGTCTCCCGGCATTTGATTTTGACAGATTGGGAAAAACCAGTATTAGCTGCGGGCATGATTGATGATACTAATATCTTGAGATCTGTTTCCCCGCACACACTTCAAATGTTAACTTTAATGATATCTTACGAGCAATATAATAGAATTATTGCTTTGTTGACAGAGCATTATTCTTCAGCAAGTGAAAGAGTGCAGGTCATAAGATCGATGAAAAATTCAGAGATTGAAGTTGTTAATGAAAAAACTTTGCTGACTGTTAAAAGCAATTCTTTTGATCCAAATATAGCAGATAGATTAAATGACCTTGTAGATGTTGTAGTATTCTACACAGAAAAAAAAGAGGGAGTATCAGTTATGTTGAGAACAACTGATGTTGAATTCCATGCGGGCGAACTTCTACAAAAATTTAGGGTATACAACTGCTCTGCAGGGGGGCACAAACATGCTGCCTCTATGAAATGTCCTCTTTTAGGAGAGGATATTATAAGAAATGTCAAATCAGAGATTAGAAATCTATTAAAAAAAGAAGAATAATACCATCTGGAAACTGGAAATCTACTGTCTCCTGTTGTTTATAAACCTTATTTCAAAACTTATTTTGGGTGGTCATAATGTATATGAATATAAAAAATTTAAAACTTGGAGAAGTGCTTGCAGTTGAGTGTTTCCTCTCACAATTTGGGTATGATGTTGAAGTTGAAAGAAAAAAAGATAAAATCATTCTAAATTTAGATAAATTATCTAAAAAAAAGCTGGATTATGAAGAAGAAGTTGAAGTCGATGAAAAAAGTATTGTGTTCCCTATACGAGAAATATAAACCATCACCGCCAAAAAATAGGAGGTTAAATCCTCCCTCCTTCTTCTCCCATTTTGCGTAAAATTTTATCAGGATATCATCCTTCGGAGGATTCTTCCCATTCGGCATCTATTTCTTTAAGGGTTTCATAACACTGCCGGGGTGTCTGCTCCGCAGATTCATCTATCTTTTTTGCCTTGATTTCTAAAAAATAACTAGTTCTTTGATATAATCGATCAAAACTTCAAAGTTTTTATATTCATAATATTTTCTATGTTTGGTCACAGTGACTTTTTTTATAAATCCCAATTTTTCCAAGATTTCAGTCATTGTTTTTGGATCCTTAATTTCAGTTTCATATTCATCACTTTTCAAAAGATCGCCGTTGTTCTGAAAATGGCAAAAATGATAAGCCAGCTTACTATGTCCTTCTTGATGTCTGATTCTTAGATATTCTTTTGTAGGTTTTTCTTGAAAAAAATCTCGGTTTTTCGGAACGAAATATTTATCTTTTTGGTTTTTTTCTTTTATAAAACTAGCAATCTCGTTTAGCTTTTTTTGAACTTCTTTAGGATTTTTTAAGAAAACAGTGATTCAATTTCTTCATTCATATAAAAAAACGACTAACAGATGTTTAAACCTGCTGAAAAACATTTATATGTTTAACATTATCTAATCCATTATGCAAAAACATATTAAGAGAATAAAAAAACCAAAATGTAATTCGCGGAAAGGCCAAAATGGCAGGTTGCTTGTAATTGCAGGTGGGAAAAAATATCACGGTTCTCTATGGTTTGCTGTTGAAACTGCCAGCCACTTTTGTGATCTTGTTTATGTTTACTCACCATTCAACAAATGTGTTTTGGAATCTCTTAAGAAAAAAACTCCTGCCTTTATATCAATATCAAAAAAAGATTATGCTAAAACTATTGAGGAAGTTGATGTCTTTTTGGTTGGGCCAGGAATAGATCTGAACATAATATCAAAAAAACTAATAAAAAAACTTTTAGAAACAAAAAAGAAATGTGTTTTGGATGCAGGGGCTCTCAGATTAATCAAACCAGAGCAACTTCATAAAAATTGTTTGATAACTCCCCATAATAATGAATTTAAAAATTTGTTTGGTTGTGATGCAACTAAACAAAATATCAAAAACATGGCCAAAAAATATGGGTGTGTTATTTTATCTAAATCACAAGTAGATAATATTGCTTCATCCACACAGAAAATAGAAATTAAAGGTGGAAATGAGGGATTAACAAAAGGGGGGACAGGAGATGTTTTAGCAGCGTTATGCGCATCTTTTTCTTGTAGAAATAATTTATTTGATTCAGCTGTGTCCGCTTCATATTTAAACAAACAAGCAGGAGAAAGGTTATATAAAAAATTTGGGCCTTATTATTCTGTTGAACAATTGATTAATCAAATAATTCTCACGTTGAGATCAATAAAAAAATAGCTTCTTTTATTTTTAATGTTGGTTGTAAATAGGTTTAAAGAAAAGGAAAAGAAAAATATAAAAAAAGAAATTAACCAAACAGATTTGCTAAACCTGCTGCAGCTTCTTCTTCTTTCTTTTTATCGTCTTCTTCACTAGCTTCTTCTTTAGCTTCTTCTTTAGCTGCTCCGCCTGCTGCAGGTGCTGCTGTTGGTGCTGCAGCCATTGCTGGTGCTTTTAATGCTTCGTCCCAGTTTACATCTTTCAATGCATCTTCTAAAACTTTTGCTTTCGCATCATCAACATCGCCACCAACTGCTTTTAACATAGCAACTACGTTGTCTTTTGTTACGTCCTTTCCTAAACCTCTCAGCGCAAGTGCTGCATGTACATATGGGTCAACTTCCATTCATATCACCTTCAAATATTTTTATATTTTTTTATAGACATTGCCTGTCCGAATGCATTTGATAAAATTAATTCTGCATAAGATTCAAACAATATCGATCTGTTGACTGCAAGAGCCAACGCTTGATTATTAGCTTTTGAAACAATTAAATCTGCTGTTGCTTTTATTGGTATGTTTGTATTGTATGAAAGC
>JAHKLX010000106.1 GCA_020854835.1 Microcaldota archaeon | reverse complement strand
TGTGCTTATTTCAATGATAGAGTCTGGGCAAAAAAATGCCTCCACAAAGTTCTTATCACGACTAGCAGAAATCCTAGAAGTACATCCCGGTGCGATTGCACCACTTGCGTTCTCCATGCCTGAAGACGATATTGCTCAGCATAGCATGTTGGAACAAAAAATGATCGATTTAGGCTTAGAATTGCAAAAAGAGTTGATCAAAAAAAAGGCATTTAAGCTTAAAAATCATGTCCAATAGATATCCCCAACTTGGTTTAAGAAGCAAAAACGAAATCGCTAAGAGAATCTGCTCGAAAAAGCTTTCTCAAAACGAAGCGTTAGAGTTAATTAATGATGTTATAAAAAACTTCGATGATTATTGGAAAGATAGTAAAGAATCTGAACCAAGAAAACAAAAATATATTAGAAGTGCTGCCGGAAATCCGTTAAATAAGTTGTTAAAAGCTATTGATGCCAAAATACTCCAACCTCATGATCACTTAGTGCCAAATTTTATATTTGGAGGACTTAAGGGCACAAGTCATATTGATGCTGCGTACAGCCTAATTGGCAGGCAGAATGCTAGAACTATCCTAAAAATGGATATCAAGCGATTCTATAAACAGATCACTCGAGAAAGAGTCTTTTTCCTATTTTATAGAAAGTGCGGTTGTAGCGTTAAAGCCGCGAATTTACTTGCTGATCTCAGTTGTGTTCCGGTAGGCAAAAAAGGAAGTGGAAGTACTAAAAAAACTATTGCGCGAGGTTTCCCCACATCATCTAGGCTTGCTATATGGACAAATTTAGATACTTTTTTAAGACTTCAATGGGAAGTATCTAGACTACTGAGAAAACATGACCCTAAAGTCGTCGTTTTTGTTGATGATATTGGAGTCTCAGCAAGTAGAGTGTCTGGCAAATTGTTTAAACATGTGAAGCACGTAGCTCAAACAATACTTGCAGCTTATGATGAAAACCAACCACTTCCTGTTAACAAAAGAAAAACTCAAGTCATACCCTTTTCAGACGGAGCTGAACATCTGGGTTTACTTCTTGGTAGGAATAAGATTAGCATTGGACGAAAAACCAAATCTAAGATGGCTCGTGTGAAGAATAAAATAGCTTCTGCAGTGGGTCTTGAAAGAAAGAGTTTATTAAAGAAACGATCGTCTTATTACAGTTATAAAAAGCAAATAAAAAAAGCTTACGATAACTAATTGTTAATCGTTTCGACCGCCACCGATGACATAGACAATAGTTTTTGCTGAAATCTTTACAAGTGCTAACCCACCAAAAAGTGCCAAACTCGACCATCCAACAACAGCCACTATTGAATGATCCCTGCTATAGGTTTTTTCTACTTCGTACGAATCAAAAAGTATGTTACTTGGGGTTCCTATTTCGCACTCGTTATATCTATCATTAGGTAATCTATAATTACAAAGTCCACATTTTTCATACATATCAAGCTCAGATTTGTATGTTCTATATGACTCGCTTTGATCAATCGCGTTCCAGGTTGTGCCGTCATTACAAATCAAAGTAGCGGTAGCAGTGCTTTTTGAATCAAATAAAACCCAAGCAACGATTAGTGCGGCAAGTACGACCACTACTATTGCCAAGCCTTGCAGCACTTTTAGGAATCGAAACCAAGCTTTCTTTTCTAGCTTTGGGTTTTGCTCAAGGATAAATAACTTGCTCACCAAGCCAAAGAATTCATCTTCTGTCATAAGTTTTAGTATATCAGTGAAATCTTTATTTTTGTATAAATAAAATACTATAAACTTTTGGTTATGCTTCGATCTTTAATCTATTGAAATTGCAGACTGAGTTAGCAAATAATAATACTTGGTATATATCTTAATAATCACCTCAACAGCTCGGTGTAAGTCATCAAATGTTGGGTTTTGTTTCAGCTTTGTTCTTTTTTTGTCCCAATGAGCTTCCCACCGGTCTGCTCGATCCTTGATCGCTCTGGTGTACTGCACGAGTTCCTCGATATCAGATTGTATCTCAACTTGACTAATAGACTCACCACCACCAAAAAAACACTCGTACAGACTCTCACCTTTTGCACCGGGGTACTGTTTTAAGAACCAACTTCTCTGAATTGCAGAATGATTTTCTTTTAGGTCTTTTAAAAGATTTAACAAGCTGTGCGATCTTGAGTTTGTATCTACCATTCTCCTAATGGCTAAAGACATAAAAGAAATATAGTTTCTTCTAGCAAAGTAAAAGACTTCTTTATCCACTTCTTTGCTATTAAATGACTCTGCTAAACGAAGAAATTGCTTTTTGTTTTCGTTCAGAATTACAATTGGCGTTAGCAATTCATCTTCAATTATCCTTTTCCAATAGTCTGCCTTTAGCTGTGGCTTGTTCTTTTTCATTAATGCTTTCAGGATTCTAAAAATGTTCATAAATAAGTCAAATAGGTTATAAATGATATTATAGTGTATAAACTTGTAAACAATAACAAATATGCTCAACCCACGCCAACAAAAAGTCGTCCAGCTCATATCTGATTTTATCCGAAATCCAAGCGGTGAGTCTATTAACTATGGCACAATTCTCATTCAAGCCGGTTACTCAGAAACCACTTCTAAGAAGCCTCACTTGGTACTCAAGTCAAAGGAGGTACAGACTGCCATACAAGATGAACTCAGTGATGAAAATCTGGATATGCAAGTAAAGATACAACATGCTTTCTTGATTAATCAGTTTGGTAATTTATCAGTGAAAGCAAAAGCGATTGACATGTACTACAAGCTCACCGGCAAATATCAGGCTGAAAAAATTGATGTAGCTCAAGACAGAGAAATATCTGAGGCGTTAGAAAAAATCGGCAAGTTATTGCCATAATCAGCCAACCCATGGGGAATCAATAATAAATAGCGTAGTCGGCATGCCGGTAAATTGAACATCGAATTTCAAGCTACTTTCAACTTTTGAACTTGCACTGTGAATTCTCAATGACATCTCCCAACCGTTATCCATATTTAGTTCAATTGTATTGTTTGATCCAGGTTTCATAGCTAAATTAAAGATTCTTCTTGGCAACTCAACGCTAGGAATCATTATCTCTGGGTTAGTTTTTTCTCCAGGCTGATTTAGGGTTCCGTTCAGGTTAAAGGAAATAAGTCGAGTTGATCTTTTTGACTTATTGCTAATCAATTTATAGTAATCTTTTTTACCTAGTAAATATTCTGCCATTGCTTCAACAACCGTACTTCCATGTTCAGAATATTTTGATTTAAGCTCTCGCATAAAAGCAGCTAAAATTGGTACATAAAAGGACTCAGCTTTATCAGATACATCTCTCCACATTACTCCTTGCTGCCGCAGGTGCTTTAACTCTGTAAAATATGGCTCAATCTCTGAAAAGTAATTTTCTGAGCACGGCATTCCAAGCCACTTTTGTCCAAAATCAAGCTTTCCTGACAACCGTGAATGCTTGATAGCGTAATGGTTGTGCTTAACTGACAAACCGATTTCCCAATCAATCGATTTTCTAATAATTAATACATCTCTAACATCGCCATCCCGACCTTCGTTATCAGCTTGTAAAGACAACTCTAGTGAATCATTACCGTCTTCAACTATTCGCGGTTCCATCTTAATTAACGCCTGTATGCCAGCTGTGGCAGAAATCAGAAGCTCATCCTTTTTACCTTCACTCATTGTATTCCAACTAATTCTTGCAACTTCTAAGCTAGTATTTTCAATCACCATAACATCGCGAATGGGCGATATTTCTGATTGGAATGCAAGCACACACGCATACTCATAAGCTTTACCATTTCGCATTGAAATGTTTGTCATATCTTTGATTCCTTGTAGTATTCGTCAAGGTCATTCTTGATCTTTTTAGCAAGCTCGTATGCAAATTTAACAGGCACTGCGTTTCCAATCATTTTGTATCCGGTTGCCACGTCAGTATATAAAAATTTAAAGTCGTCTGGAAAAGTTTGAATACGAGCACATTCACGAACTGATAATCGTCGATAAAGATGTTCTTTTCCAGGAACGAAAACTCTCTTATCCTGTTCAATAAATTTCATTTTAGGAGCCTGTGGGTGAATAGGGGCATGTCTTCCACCTGCTTGAATGGTAAATGACTGCTCATCCCATCCTCTCACCCTATTTCTAGACATATACATTGTTGAAAAACCACCTATCATATATTCATGATTCGGAAAATTTAGAACTTCACCATTTGTCTTGTTTAATTTTTTTGCCGGTTGCGCAGTGTCTTTCAAATCCCAAATCACGTCTTTAAGTGTCACTTTTTTATCAAATGGTTCTGGAAACTGAAACTTTTTGCCGATTTTCTTATGATAGCCAACGAAAATCACTCGTTTTCTATCCTGAGGAACTCCGTAGTCTTTTGTATTTAACAACTTATAGTCAAAACTGTATCCCAACTTTTTGAACTCCTCAATTAAGTAGGTGAGTGCTTTTTCATGTCTTTTCGAAAGCATTCCCGAAACATTTTCTGCTAGGAAAAATAGCGGTTGTTTATCTCTTATCACTCTGATGTATTCAAAAAATACTTCGCCTCTTCTGTCCTTTAGTCCCCTTCCTGAACCTGCCTCGCTCCAACTCTGACAAGGGGGACCCCCAATAACTCCAATTGTTTCTGGAATATCATTTGAATTAACATCAGTGATACTCCGATCATCAACTTCTGTTTCGGGAAAATTCTTCCTGAGCGTTGGAGTGATTGTTTTATCAAACTCGTTTGCCCAGTCAACTGTAAAACCGGCTTGCTCAAAACCCAGATCCAGTCCACCTGCACCAGAAAATAGTGAAGCAATGTTGTATTTCATATGGTCCATTTCATTTTTTACTTATTTCTAGTCTAACTTACTCTGTAACTCTTACAATAAGCTTACTTATTGAGTTTCCTCTCCTCTAAAAACTTTTGCAAATCTTCACGATTTACTCTGAACTCCTGATCAAGTTTATATGCACATAGTTTCTTTTTTTTGATATAACGATAAATAGTCATTTTGCTAACTTTAAGTGTTCTTGCGACATCTGCAATAGTAAGTAATCTGACTTGATCCATGCTCACATATTAACACTTATTAACGTTTTATATCAATTCTACTGCTAAAGTGAGTGTTAAGTGTAGTAAAACCTAAATTTTGAAATGACGATCTTCTACTCCAGATTTAAGCAAAAAAAATCTTCTGCTATTTTTTTAATCCGATTATGCATTACGAGCTCTTCCTTCACCTGCTTCCGTATATGCTCATATCCATAGTACGAACCGGCAAGAGCACCGGTGACTGCTGCAAAGGTATCTGTATCCCTGCCTAGCTCCATAACTTTGCGAATACTGACTAAGTAGTTGTCCGTTGTAAGAAAACCCCAAAATGCTATCTTTAGCGTGTCAGGAGCATAGCCTGATATGGTTAGTTGGTCCCTATTTGCATCAGTATACTCAAAATTAAGCACCTCATTTATTTCAGGAGGCAGCTCAAGCTGATTATCTAGAAGACTTTGGACCTTAAACAATAATTTTTGCTTTTCTACTCCCCACAAGATAAGCATAATAGCCAGATTAAATATGGCACACATCCATGCATTTACCTTGTTGTTATGAGTGACATAGGTGCTGTAGATTGTTTTCTCTATCAGATCGTGTCCGTACAGGCTGGTAAAATCGAGATCAAGTTTGCTGTAATATAGTGCGAGCGTAGCTGATCTCATCAGTGCACCATTTCCACCAGCTTTATGATCAGAGCCGTCTAACTTGCTCAGTGCCTTTTCTTTACCGGCAAGCAACACTTTCACTGTGTGTTGTCCAATTCCATACGCACTACCACCTGCTGAACCATAACCT
>JAHKLX010000054.1 GCA_020854835.1 Microcaldota archaeon | reverse complement strand
TTTCTGGTGGCAATGTCGGAGGGGGTACACCCGTTCCCATCCCGAACACGGCAGTTAAGCCCTCCTGAGCCGATGGTACTTGGGGATCACTCCCCCGGAAGAGTAGGACGCCGCCAGATTAATTTTAAAAAGCCTCACGGTCAAACCGTGGGGCTTTTTCTGTTTATGGTGCACATATACGTTAAAATATGGTTGATCCAATCCAGCAGCCGGCAACCGGAAATGTGCCATTTCCGACTTCCGACCTCTAACGACCGGCTTCCGAAAAAACCGCCAGATTAATTTTAAAAAATCTCACATTTAACACGTGGAGTTTTTGCTGTTTAACGACTTAAGGGCGCACACCGAAGTGTCGTTGATCCATTCCGGCTTCCTACTTCCAACGACCGGCTTCCGAAAAAGCCGCTAGATTTAAAAAACCCCACAGTTACACGTGGGGCTTTTTCTATTTACGGTGCACGCCAATGGCGTCGTTGATCCATTCCGGCCTCGGATTTCAGACGACTGACTTCTGAAAGGTGGGGCATTTTCTGTTTATGGTGCATATATGTTAAAGTATGGTTGATCTAATCCGGTTGCCGGCCTCTGACGACCGACTTGCGATCTGGTTGGAGTAGAAGCGTGATAAAAAGAGTATACTTAAAAAAATTACTTCTGTGAGGTAACGTTAATGCCCTGGGTTATAACCTTTGTTGCTTCCTGGCTAATATTTTTATTATTGATAGATAAAAACAACCTTAGAACAATGGCGGGTGGTTTTACAGCAGTCTTTTTAGCTGCTTTGACTGACTACTGTGGGGTAAATTGGTTTCATTTATATAGTTTTAATGACGTTGTTATCCCCTGGGGTTGTTGCTCATATTTTTATATTTTTGGAGTTATATTTACCATGGGCGCATTATTTACCCAGTTTTATCCTCGAAAAAGATGGTTGAAAATTATGCACGTTTTTGTTTTATCTTTACTTTTCCTTAGTTTAGAGACATTACTAACAGAGGTTGGAGTTGCCACATATATCAACTGGAATGCTTGGGCCAGTCTTTTTGTTAATATACTTGCCCTTTCCACACTTGGATGGATCACAGAGATCTTTCAGTTAAACATAAAAAAGCAAGTGTTTTAAGCAACGCAGCCGGTCCTTAAATAAGATACGGGAAGCCCCCCCGGGAGCAATGCAGATGCTTTAGTCAGCTACTGTAGGTTTTCTTGCGAGGATTTAATTAAACTACAGAGTGGGCTGTAATTGGTTATGAGACTTTGCACAATTCGGGCGGTTTACATAATGTCGCGGCTAAAAAATTGAATCCTTATATGGCTTGAGAGGTGAAGATAGTGTCTTAGAATATACTGGTAGTTGACGATGAGGAAAAATTCGCATTTCAATTAAAAGTTATTCAGTTCGACAGGCGGCAGACGGTACGGAGCCTTGAAATTAATCCAATTTGAATCGAACAATATTGACCTGGTCGCACTTAATTGGTTGGTGCCCGGTTTGAGTGGATTGGAAGTATGCCGGAAAATCAGGCAAATCTGTAATAGCCGGCCGGCAATATTCCACTTTCCTGGCGATAAATTTAAATCTTGCGCGTTAATACTTTAAGGAACACCACATATTAACACTTGCAAAGCGCAGGCATTTTTGTTATTATTCAATAATGTCGCCGCAAATTATGTGGTGCAGCCAATAACTAAAGTACAGCGGGTAGTCGCTGCCTGGTATCCAGGTAGAGGAAAGTCGAGACACGCACATCTGCGGGGCAATACAATCTTGCCCGTGCTGGATGTAGCACGGTGCCCGGTGTAAGCCGGGGCAGGGCAACCTGACGACGGCAAAAGTAGCTTTAAAGTTACGAGTAGCTGTAAAGTGCCACAGAAACAATGTTGCCGGGTGACCGGTAAGTGCAAGGGTAAACTCCACCAGCGTGCAACCCGAATAGGCGGAATAATTATCCGCGGGTAGGGGCACCCCGCAAGGGGAAGGAAGCAAGCCTTCCTTAGAAAGATGACTGCCAAAAACAGAATCTCGCTTACGGCTGTAGCTTTAGTTTTTATTCTAAATATGGTTAGAATACATTTACCAACCTGCGAATAAAAGAAGGAAATGGTACTTGACTCAGGAATAAAACTGTGATAAACTGAATAAGTGTCGTGGGCATAAGCCTTCGACAATAAGAACCACGGTCTTTGAAAACTAAACAGTGGATGGATGTAAATTCGGTAGTCGTCAGCAGGACGTCAGCAGTCAGATTAAAGGAAGAAGCCGCAAAAAGCGGATTTTCCCGAACAATCCGGCTGCCAGCAACAGAAAACGGCTGCCGAAAGAACACATGACTCTCGTCAAGCGAAAGCAAAACGAGCAGTACATTCCAAAACAACGCGTGGGAAGCGAGAGGCGAGGCGAAAGCCACAGAAGCTGCTCGCGGAACACAAAAAACGAGCCAATCAAACCTTTAGCATAAATTTCAAAAATTTTAGCGGAGAGTTTGATCCTGGCTCAGGACGAACGCTGGCGGCGTGCTTAACACATGC
>JAHKLX010000067.1 GCA_020854835.1 Microcaldota archaeon | reverse complement strand
AGAAAACTGCTCTGTAGAGTTTGGTGGCAGAAGTCCACAAGATGATTTAATGGAGCGGTTACTATCTGCTAGGAAAGGAAAATGATAATGAAAAAATATAGAACTTGTGAAAGTGTATGTAAAGGTCATCCCGATAAATTATGTGACCTTATTTCAGATAGCATTTTAGATGCGTGTTTAAGAAAAGATAAATCCTCTCGTGTTGCTTGCGAGGTGATGGCTACCAAAGGACACATCATTGTTGCCGGTGAGATCACCTGCTCAAAAAGAATTGATATCAGAGGTGTTGTTCGCCGTGTTCTGACGGATGTGGGCTACAATCCTAGAAAGTTTTTAGTATTTGTCTATGTCCATCAACAAAGTAAAGATATCGCAGGTGGTGTGGATAGGGCATTGGAATCTCGTGAGGGTGATACGTCATGGTATTCCATGTTAGGAGCTGGTGACCAAGGCACCGTTTATGGCTATGCCACCAATGAAACTAGTGAGAAACTACCTCTCCCCTTGGTCTTATCCCATGCAATTTGCGAAAAGCTGGATAAGGTGATGAAGAATGGTGTAATCAAAGACATAGGCCCTGATGGTAAGGCTCAAGTGACGGTGGAATATGAAGGTGACAAACCAAAACGAATTAAGACCATCGTTGTCTCTGTTCAACACAGTGCAGATAAAGATTTAGATGTTTTGCGAAATGAGGTCATTGCCCAGGTGCTTTGGCCTGTCTTTGAGAAGTATCCATTTGACGATGAGACTGAGATCCTCATTAATCCTAGTGGACGATTTGTTGAAGGAGGGCCTGCTGCAGATACAGGGCTTACGGGAAGAAAAATCATGGTTGATACCTATGGCGGACTCGCCACTCATGGTGGCGGTGCGTTTTCAGGAAAAGACCCGACAAAAGTTGACCGCAGTGGTGCCTATATGGCAAGGGCGATTGCAAAGAATATCGTTCGATGTGGCTTTGCTAAGCGATGCCAGGTAGCGATTTCCTATGCTATTGGAAAAGCAGATCCGGTTGCTCTTGAGATTGATACCTTTGGAACAGGCACGGTGGAAGAAAGTATCCTTTGTCGTGCAGTGCTAGATGTATTCAATCTAAGACCTGCAGCCATTATCGAAAAGCTAAGGCTGACGGATGTTATTTATGCAGATACAGCTACGTATGGTCATTTCAGATATGGCTTAAGCACTTGGGAGTTTTTGGATTGCTATACAGAACTAAGGGAGGCGGTAAACAAATATGTTGATTGAAAAGAAGAATACAAAAGACCTCATCCCTGCAACATACAATCCTCGTAAAGATTTGAAACCAGGAGATGCAGAATACGATAAATTAAAACGCTCCATTGAACAATTTGGTTATGTAGAGCCGGTTATCTGGAATAAGGTGACCAGCCATGTTGTTGGTGGGCATCAAAGACTAAAAGTTCTCATTGATATGGGCATCACAGAAGTTGAGTGTGTCATTATCGAGATGAACGAAGAGAAAGAGAAAGCACTTAACATAGCACTCAATAAAATCAGCGGTGATTGGGATAAGGATAAACTAGCCCTTTTAATTGCAGATTTACAAGGTGTAGATTTTGATGTTTCTCTTACCGGATTTGATCCTAAAGAACTGGATGACTTATTTAAGGACACACTAAAAGACGGTATCCACGATGATGACTTTGATGTGGATGCAGAACTAAAGAAGCCTGTCATCAGCAAGCTTGGTGACATATGGACGCTTGGCAGACACAGGCTTATCTGTGGTGACTCCACCCAGAAAGAAACCTATGATCTGCTGATGAATAAAAAGAAGGCAAACTTGTGTGTAACAGATCCTCCCTACAATGTGAATTATGAAGGTGCTGCAGGTAAAATCAAAAATGACCATATGGCAAATGATGCCTTCTACCAGTTCCTCTTAGATGCTTTTATCAACATCGAAGAAGTTCTGGCAGACGATGCCTCCATCTATGTATTCCATGCCGACACCGAAGGGTTTAATTTTAGAAAAGCCTTCTCGGATGCCGGTTTTTATTTGTCCGGCTGTTGTATATGGAAAAAGGACTCCCTTGTACTGGGGCGTTCTCCTTATCAATGGCAGCACGAACCTGTGCTGTTTGGCTGGAAAAAGAAAGGCAAGCATCAGTGGTATACGGGCAGGAAAGAAACCACCATCTGGGAATTTGATAAGCCGAAGAGAAATGGAGACCATCCTACGATGAAACCTATCCCTCTGCTCGCCTATCCGATTTTGAACTCCTCGATGACTAACACCATTGTGCTAGATCCTTTTGGCGGCAGTGGTAGTACCTTAATTGCTTGTGAACAATCAGAGCGCATTTGCTACACGGCAGAATTAGATGAAAAGTTTTGCGATGTCATTATCAAACGCTACATTGAACAGGTCGGAACTTCTACCGATGTCAGCGTCCAAAGGGATGGGCTGATCTACAACTATGATGAACTGGAGGTTGCTGATGGTTAATCTAACCCTTGGCAGTCTTTTTGATGGTTCAGGTGGTTTTCCTTTAGGCGGTTTAATTTCTGGTATTACCCCAGTATGGGCATCGGAGATTGAACCGTTTCCTATTAGGGTGACAACGAAAAGGCTGCCTTTTATAAAACATTACGGTGATATCTCAACCATGGATGGCAGTAAGATAGAACCGGTAGATATTATTACTTTTGGCTCACCTTGTCAGGATTTATCCATAGCAGGTAAGCGTGATGGCTTGGATGGTAAACGTTCAAGTCTTTTTTATGAGGCCATCCGAATTGTAAAAGAAATGAGGTGTGCTACAGATGGCAAAAAACCAAGATATATTGTCTGGGAAAACGTCCCTGGAGCCTTCTCATCAAACAAAGGAGAAGATTTCAGATGTGTCCTTGAAGGCATCTGCCACATCAAGGACGAAACCTTATCAGTTCCTAAAATTGATAAATGGAAACAAGCAGGAACTATTGTGGGAGATCATTTTTCCCTTGCCTGGCGAGTGCTTGACGCTCAATACTGGGGAGTTCCCCAACGAAGAAAACGCATCTTCCTTGTCGCAGATTTTGCAGATGGGGGTGCCGGAGAAATACTATTTAAGTCAGAAGGCTTGTCTGGGTATTCTAAAAAGAGCATCCGCTCGTGGCAAGGAACTGCCAGCAACTTTGCAGACAGCACTGGAGAGGCAGGCACAATCTGCTTAAATGACCAGGGCGGTAATCGTATGGATGTGACAAAGGATATCACTTGTACCCTACGTGCTAAGTCAAATCATCTACCTTATGTTATGGACTCGGCTGTTTTTGATAATCACGGAAAGGATACACGTTTTACTGGACCGATAGATGTTGCTCCTACGATTTCAGCGACCTATGGAACAGGAGGCAACAACCAACCATTTGTTGTGGAGAATTCTAAGACTTATGATGTGCGATTTACCTCGGAAGGAACTGTAAATGCCCGTTCCAATGTTTACGAAAGTGATACGGCAAGAACGATTGATACGTCGGGTAATGCACCGGACAGCAATCAAGGTGGTATTGCAGTGGTGGAATCTTATGGTTTACAAGGTTCTATGATAGGACGGGCAGACAAGAATGGACCTCAAGGTGCTGGTGTGAATGAAGAGCTTAGCTTTACTCTAAATACCGTAGATAAACACGCTGTGGTCTATGCAATTGATAGAGAGTCATTTAATTGCGGTCAAAATTATGCTAGAAACCTTGGAATTACTGAAGACGGAATTAATTCAACACTGAAGGCACAAGGCCCAAGTGCTGTTGCAACTCCTACCTACTCATCCAGTAAGGCATCGTTTTTTACAGATGCCAAAGAGGAACTGGCCAATACACTAGTTGCTACCGACTACAAAGATCCGCCACTTATCAATGATAATGACGGGATAGATTATACGGTGAGAAGACTAACTCCAACTGAGTGTGCAAGACTGCAAGGTTTTCCAGATTGGTGGTGCAGTGATTTAGGCATAGAGACCCCAACGATGGATGACCTTCGGATTTGGTATGACATTTTTGAAACATTCCGTAAAGCAACGGGAGCTTACACAAAACCTAAGACACTAAAGCAAATCACGAAGTGGCTTAAAAACCCTCATTCAGATTCTGCAGAATATAAGATGTGGGGTAATGGAGTAGCCTTGCCTAATGTGTGTTTTGTCCTATCGGGCATTGTTTGGTTTACACAATTAGAGGTGAAATATTAAGTCTAATTTCTACACCTAAAAAGCGAGAAATAGCTTGCTATAGTAGTGTTTTAGAGTGATATATGTACATACCAAAACAAAGGAGGTTTTGTACATGGTCATTAAATATAACGTAACAGGAGCAGACCGAAAAAGGCTAGTTACAACACTGAGTAAAATTACAGGTGTGAAAGCAAAGTATCTAGGAATGCCTAGCATGGCTTATGAGGTGGGGGATTTTATCATCGACAAGAATGGAACACTTGAACAAGGTGGCAAGGCAGATAGCGAAGAAATCGAAAGTGTGGCCGAGCATTTATTAAGTGAGGGCTTTACCCCAATGGAAGAAACTAAGGGCACAGAGGCCGCACAAACGGCGGACAGCGGAATGTTTGGTCTTTGTATCTCCATGCCAAGAAACAGCTTTACTGATACAGCATTAGAAAACGTAAAAGCAATCATTCAGGTAAAAGGCGAACTGATTCGTCATGCTTTGCGGCTAGACGATTTACCGATTAAGATTTCAGAAGAGGAAGTCTCATTTCCTTGGTTTGAAGAAATGCCTTCACCAGAAGAGGTACAAGCGTATACCCACTTTATTTCAGCTCTTTGTGAGATGGCAAGGAATCAAAAACGCATCATGGCAAAAGAAAAGGAAACTCCGAATGAGAAGTATGCATTCCGATGCTTTTTACTGCGCCTAGGCTTT
>JAHKLX010000002.1 GCA_020854835.1 Microcaldota archaeon | reverse complement strand
ATTATTAATTTCTCCACTTTGGAGAAATCAAACATAATCAGAGTTTTTAAACATTGAAATATGTATTCTGTTTTTCTATGATGTAGTTGTTAACGTTAACTTTGTTAAAATGATCAAATATGAAGGAGGAAGTCGAAATGTCAAGAAGACTCGTCTGCACTATTATTGTCATTGCAATATGTATTTCTTTTTCGGCATGCGCTATAACGGAACAGGCAGGAACTACCCGGGATGCGGCGCAAACAACACCACAGGCTACTCAGCAGCAAAGCAGCACTCCGGAGGATAATAAAATATTCGCAAAAGATACGGTTACTATCAGCATGCTATTTCCTAATCATGTTTCCTGGCCGTATAAAGAAGATTGGTTTGTGAAAAAAGCCGTTGAGGAAGCAACGAATGTAAAATTAGACGTTATACTCATTGAAGACGAAAAGTGTGCGGAGAAGTTCAATCTTCTGGTAGCCGCCGGCAGTGTACCGGATATCGTTACACAGTATACTATAGCGGGATCAAATCAGTATGCGCTCCAGGGAGCATTTATAAATGTCGAAAATTATCTGGATAAAATGCCCAACTTTAAAAAATACCTTGAGAAAAACGAAGATGTAGCCGGTCCTCTGAGGGCTTCAGACGGAAATTTATACGCTTTTCCGGGCAATGGCCAGGGCTGCGGCAATCGAAGAGTCTGGATATACAGGAAAGATATTTTTGACGAAAACGGTTTGGTTCCTCCGACAACTCCGGAAGAATTATATGATGTATGCAAGAAGCTGAAGGAAATATATCCCGAATCGTATCCGTTTGCAACCAGAATGGGGATTGAACTGATGTTGCCGTCATGGGGTTCGTATTGGAGCTTATACCCTTATTATGATTTTGATAAGAATATTTTCAAATATGGGCCTGTAGAAGAGGGTTACAAAGATATGCTGGTTTATATGAATAAACTGGTAAATGATAAATTAACTCCTCCGGATCTGTATTCAATCAATACCAAGGCATGGGTTGATCTGATGGTACAAAACAAGGCATTTATAACGACCGACTATGTCGGCAGGATCGATTCGGTGACTTTATCCGGTAAAGAGGTCACTCCTGAATTTCAACTGGCATATATGAGTCCTGTCAATAAAGTTGCAGGCTTTACCGGTGTAGACATATCCAATTATATTGTATCCTCCAAGTCCAAAAAAATCGATGATGCCGTCAAGCTGATCGATTGGTATTATACGGATGAGGCAAAAGAATTGCTCAGTTGGGGTAAAGAAGGGGAAACCTATGTTACAATAGATGGAAAGAGGCAATTCATCATGTCGGATTATGCGAAGGAATATGGCATCACAGCAACCGGATGGGGCCTTATAATTGATTCGAACGCAGTAATGTCAAGTTACAGCCAGTATGCCCAGCAAGCTACGAATGATATGCCGCAATACGAAATGAGGTATAATCCCGCCGAGTACATGCAGCTTACCGAAGCGGAAAATGAAGTGTATATGACCGTAGGAGCGGATTTAAAGAAATTTGCGCAGGAGCAGGAAGCGCAATTCATTCTTGGACAGAAAAGCTTCAGCGAATGGGATGCATATGTCAAGGAGATAGAAAGCAAGGGGTTGTCAAGACTGCTGGATATGTATACCAAAGCATATGAACGCTATAAATAGTAATGCCTTTTGGTGTCAGACTGCGATGCGCAGCCTGACACCAAAACTTATTTGTTAAAGAGGGAGTGCTTATTTTGTCCACAAATGCAGTTAAAAAACAGTCTGAATTCCTACATAGGTTAGATGCGAGTAAATACCTGCTTTTATTATTACTTCCGGCTTTGATATACTTTTTTATATTTGCATATGTACCGATGTACGGGGTAATAGCAGCATTTAAAAACTACAAGCTTTTTTTAGGGTTAAACGCAAGCGAATGGGTTGGTTTTAAATATTTTGAGCTTTTTTTCAGCTCATCTGATATGTTAGTAATATTAAAAAATACAATTTTACTTGGTGTATACACACTCCTGTGGAGTTTCCCATTTTCCCTGATTTTCGCTCTTGTTTTGAATGAAGTGAAGCATCTCAGGTATAAGAAATTAGTTCAGACCGTCAGTTATATGCCATACTTTATTTCAACCGTTGTAATTGTAGGATTGGTTCAATTATTTCTATCTCCTACGTATGGCATTGTTAATCATATAATCGAAAGCTTTGGGTATGAAAAAGTAGTTTTCTTGCAAAATGCATCTTATTTCCGGACAATATTTATTGCATCCGACATATGGCAAAAAATGGGTTGGGATGCAATAATTTATATTGCAGCACTTGCCAATATCGATCCAAATCTGTATGAAGCGGCAATGATAGATGGCGCCAATAGGTTTGAGCGCCTGATTCATATAACGTTACCCTGCATTTCTGCTACTATAATAACACTTCTATTGCTAAAGATGGGCAGTGTAGTGAACGTAAGCTTTGAAAAAGTGTTTTTGCTGCAGAATGAGGCTATTTATTCGACATCCGACGTTATTCAGACATATGTATGGCGACAGGGGCTACAGGCTGGAAACTTCAGCTATGGGACAGCTGTCGGTTTGTTCAATTCAGTGGTCAATACAATTTTTCTTATTGGCAGTAATTTTTTGGCAAGGCGCTATTCAGAGACCAGCTTATGGTAAACAGGGGAAGGTGAATAACTTTGAAAAACAATAAGTTTTCAATATATGATGCAATTATATATGCAGTCCTTTTTATTGTATTGGTGGTTATACTGTTTCCGTTGCTGAATGTACTTGCAGTATCACTTTCAAGCAACGTACACATTAATGCAAATGACATAACCATATTTCCGAGAGGATTCAATTTGTATACATATAAGATGGTTTTTAGAGAATCCAAAATATATACCGCTTATAAGAATACGTTGATTTATGTAATTATTGGAACGTTTTTATCTCTTTTAGTCACATCTATGGCGGGATATGCTTTAAGTAAAAAGAAATTGATTTTTCGAAAGAAATTTATGATTTATATTTTAATAACCATGTTTTTTAACGGCGGTATGATTCCCCTGTTTCTTACAATTAAAAATCTTGGCATATATAATACTATGTGGGCAGTAATATTGACTCCGCTTGTAAACGCGTGGTATCTGATTATAATGAAATCTTTTTTTGAAGCCTTTCCCGAGGAAATCTGTGAATCGGGTCAGCTTGACGGTTTGAATGATATCGGTATATTCTGGTATCTTGTTCTGCCTGTTTCCAAGGCGGTTTTAACTACAATCGGTTTATTTTATGCAGTAAATATGTGGAATAGTTATTACTATCCGTTTATTTTTCTTGATTCAACTGACAAATACCCGCTGCAGCTGGTCCTGAGAGCGATGCTTTATACGGGGGAAGGTCTAGGAGGGGCAAACAGGGGGGATCAGCCGATCATTACCGAATCCTTAAAATATGCCACAATAATAGTATCAGTTATTCCTATTATTATTGTCTACCCGTTTCTTCAGAAATATTTTGTTAAAGGGGTCATGGTCGGTTCTGTAAAAGGTTAAT
>JAHKLX010000022.1 GCA_020854835.1 Microcaldota archaeon | reverse complement strand
GAACCTGGAGCTCTGATATTACTTGGAGTGGTGCAGTAAGGATTGCACTCTCATTGTATAATACTATTGAAGAAGAGTATAATGTAATCCAAGCGTTAAGATAAATCCGTGATGAATTGTTGTGGGATAAAATTGGGTATAATTTGAAAGAAGGTTCTTTATTGTTTTATTGTGTTAATAGTAGAGTCCAATATTGAGTTTCATTGGTTCATTTATGGTTTAGGTTTTGTGACTCCATTGCTAATCGAGTCAACAAACATTTATTAAAGTTTCACGACAAACATAATACATAAAGGAGGTAATAATATGGGGCTTAGCAAAAAAGATTTGGGACGTAAACTTCACAACATACAAAATAAAATCAAAGAACTAGAAATAAAAGCTAAAGCAGATCCTTTACATAATAATCTAAAACTTCATGCAGAACTTGCAGAATTAAAGAAAAGCCTGGCAAAAAAATAAATCAAAATCCAAAGATATAAAAGTGTACGACTTTCCCAAACTTTTCCTTATTAAGAAAGTTTTAAAAATTTTAAATATCTATTACCTAAAGCCCAACCATTTTTCATACTCCTTATGTGTGCCAGCAAAAACCAAAGTTCTTATCACATTATCATTATCTTCAGTAAAGGCTAATCTGTATTGTCCAATTTATTCTACAAAATGATTCAAACCATGTTTCAAATGTCTGAAACTTCTTTCTTCCTTGAGTTTGTTTTTCCTTTTGACAATAATCTCAATTATAGATTTATCCCTTATTTTTTTTTAAATATTTCAAAAAATCAGGATCGTATTCTATCTCATACATCAACATACCTAATCATCAAACTCTGGAAATTCTTTAGTTATGTCTTTGTTTTTTAATGTTTTTCTTTTACTGGTTTTTCTTTGTTTTGCCAGTTTTCCCCTTATTTAAATCTATTACATTCCTTTTTAAACATTTCTAACCACAAAATAACTATGACAAAACCTCGAGTACTGGTTATTGAAACAGGTGGAACCATTGCCCAAACAAAAGGCAAGGATAAAATCCTTAGAATCAGTCCAAAACCTGTTACTTCCGAGGTAATAAATAAATTCCATAACATAGATATAGATGTAGAAAGAATGAAACCTATTGACAGTACTGAGATGAAAACTGAAGATAGGGTGCAAATTGCCAAGATAATTTATGATAATGTCAATAACTATGATGGTTTTGTTGTTGTTCACGGTACTGATACAATGGCAGATACCAGCGCAGCTTTAACCTATATGCTCCAAGATGTTGGCAAACCAATAATATTAACCGGTTCAATTTTGCCTCTTGAACACCCTAGAACTGATGGTTATTACAATTTGGAATCAGCCATTACAATTGCTACTTTGGACATTGGTGAAGTTGCAATTGTTTTTGGAAACGGTATTTATAGAGGTTCCAGAACTGTTAAAATTGACAGCGGTGCTTTCAGCGCTTTTGACTCTCCAAGATCTTTAAAAATAGGAGAGAATGAAATAAATATAAAATTAGCTCCAACAAGAATCCAAAGATTTGAGGGGAATTCAAAGTTATTCACTGAATTTGACACAAATATTTCTATTTTCTACCCTGTTTCAGGTGTGAACACAAATGATTTTGATCTTAGAGTCGAAAACCCCAACATTCATGGTATTGTATTTGTGGGGGTTGGAAAAGGCAATATCTCTGAAGAGTATTATAGGGGAATAAAAAAGGCAAAAGAATTAGATAAACCTGTTGTTATTGTTAGTGAATGTCTTAAAGGTACTGTTGAAGGAACATATGAAGTGGGGGCAATACCTTTGCAATTGGGAGCAATATCGGGAAAAGACTTAACTTTACAAGCAGCTGTTCAAAAACTTATGTATGCTTTGGGTTTAGTTCAAATACAGGGAGAAAATGTGATCGAACAAGTAACAGAAATACTTAACACTAATTTTGGGGATATTAAACAATCATAAATTATTCTCTACAATCCTCTGGACAGGTCTCATGGGTCACTCCGCCACAGCAGCCTCCATCACCGCAAATAGAAGAACCATATGGAACTACGCCCCCTCCAATTCCTGAATCAAAATCGCCCATACCCTATATACCATTGTTTATCCCAACAATAACAAAAGAAAGATCATCAAGTATCCTATCTCCCTCTCTTAAACTATATGTTTCAGAACCAACTTTAACTAAAACCCGGCCATCAATAATAACACACACACATTCATCTTCATCACTATTTCTAGGAGAGTTTGACAAACCAACACCAATATCTTCAATAGTAACTGTTCTCCCTTTATATGTAAATGATTCGCCTTCTCCCACCTCAGTGCCATGTAGTGGGCTGTCGCGTGCGTAGATTTTCACTGTTTTGTTTTCAATTTTACAAATATCATTTTCTCCGATGAATTCTGCATTAACGCATGCAAACTCAAATTCTTTACCATAATTGGTTTCACCTAGAACAAAAACGGGCATAGTTATATTAAATTTGTTGAAGGCCGTTCTATATGTAGTGTAATCCAAAGGATAATCAAGCCTAACTAATTTTTTATCTTGGTAAGGATCTGTAGTTGATGGCAACTTCGGTGAATCATATGGTCCGGAATATATAATAATTAGTTCGCCAGGGTTTGTTTCAAGTGTTTTTTGGTCCCCAGAATAAACTTTATCATTAAAATTCTTAGAGCTTTAAGAAAAGATTTAATTTACAACATCTTTAACATTCATAACTTTAATATCGCTTTGATTTATACATCTAAGAATTTGTTCAAATTCGTGAACAGAGATATCATATTTTTTTGTTTTCTCGTTTTCAACACTGTGAAACATTAAAATAACCCATTCTTTATTTTGTTCTGCTTGTTTAATCCATCTGCAAATCTCTTCGGGAGATGAGTCTATTTGTATTACTTTAGTTTTTAGATGATATTTATCTGTGCCTCTGTCATTGAATCCCCACATTGATGTTCGGCTTGCAGCATAATATTTTTTAATATTTTCAATTACTCTTTCATCATATGCTCCATAAGGGAATGAAATAGTTTTTACTGTGATTCCTTCTTCTTTGAAAAACTCAATAGGATATGTGAGTTCATATTCCAACTGTTCATCATCTGCATTTTTTAGATTCACATGATTAACAGTGTGCGCTCCAATTTCCCACCCTACACCATGCATTTCAATAAGATTTTCAACACTCATTAATTTTCTTGGTTCGAGTTCATAGAACCTTGTTGTATTTATTGCATAATACACTGTTCCTGTGTAGTTGTATTTTTGCATCAATGGAAAAGCATTTTCATACTGAGTTAACACACCATCGTCAAAACTCAAAGAAACAATTCCTCTTTCATATTGCTCTGGTTTAAAATAAGCATAAATCAAACTAATCAAAAGTATTCCTAAAATCAAAAAATAAACTTCTCTCACAAAAAGATTATCACTGTTAAGTTTAAAATATTTTGTGTTTAAATATAAATATGTATGAATACTCTAAGTGTTAATTAGATAAACAGAAACTAAACAATTTTATAAAACTTGAAAAAAGTTTGTTAACCATTTCTTACTCTTTTAATAATGTTAGACAATGGCTCATCTTTTATGTTGCCATAATCCTTTTCTACTTTGCCAATGCGGATATCCCCGTCCCTGCCAGTAATAATATAGGAAAATTGTGTGTCTTGAGACAGAAGATCATCACTCATATGCACATGAATGATTGGGACAGGATACAAACCCTTATTATTCTTAATTATGCTGACATGATCAGAAAACTTTTCAGACGAATAATCCCATTCAGGGTTTGGCGATCTAAACCTCTGCACGCCCTGGTAAACAACACCCTTATTCTTAAGAAATCTGTTGAACTCTGAAGAAAATAATGTGGCTTCATTGTTGTTTCTTACAGTTGAAGATACAAAAAAAGCCTTGCGGGAGTCGCGCAGTACATCCATAGCCTTGGAGGTATTGTCAAAAGATCCATGTCCACGTATGAAATCATGTTCTTCTTTGAACCCATCAATGCTGACTGAAAAAGATATATTGTGGACTTTGGCAAGCGCACCTATGCCTTGTTTGGCAATATAATCTCCGTTTGTGCAAACTACAAACATGCAATTCTTGTTGAAACGCACCGTTGATTCTAAAATAGGCATCATTTGCTCGGACAAAACTTCGCCACCAACCAAGACAAATAGGGAAATGCCAAGATTTTTTGATTCGGTTATGGTTTTCTCAATTATAGCAGGATCCATAATGCTACTATCGCGTCTCTTCTCTAAAGGAATATAACATTCACGACAGTTACGCGGGCACCCATATGTCATTTCAATTACATTAACTGAAGGATGCCAAACCCCTGATTCGATAGATCTATTGGAGCGTAAATGGTGATCTACAAAAAAGAAAGCAGTCAATACGGCATCACGAATGTCGGCATTATTTGCAACCATCAAGCCCATGCGGGCAAAATCTCTGAGGCTAGTGTGGTTAGAACGTTTAAACATGAATATATATAATTTAAAACAATTTAAAAATCCTACTGTTTAAACAGTTAGAAAAATTTAATGGAGGGTTATGGATCTTAATCATCAAATTTATTGCACCCATATTTTTTATTTTTTCACATATGTTTTTAGTTACTTATCGGCCCCCCAGATTTTCTTAAGCTGTTCCAGTTTTCTTATGTTTCTTTTCTTGGACTTTTTTCTTTGAATAATAATATATTCTTTTTCTTTTTTATCTTGTTTGAGAAGCCTTTTATATCTCTTAGGGTCAAGTTCTTTTAGCAGTTCACGATATTCTTTTTCATATGTAGATTTCATGCCATTATAATGCATTGCGCTGCCAAAACCCCCCACACCGTTTCTTATCCAGTATTCCAGCTTCCCAAGTTCTCCCATAGTTTCAACATTTTTCTTGTTGAACTCCATTTTTTTCATTTTATTTTTTAGATATGCAGATTCTATTCCTTGTATGAACTGTATATCCGTATTTTCCAAATCCATTCAATCACCACGTACAAATCTTTATAATTCTTTTTATATAAATATTATTGAATAAAATATTCCAATCAGAATTGGTGAAACTATGCTTCCAGAACTTAAACAATTGGTGAACTCTCTTAAGCAAAAAAGAAAACAATTAGATTTATCTCAGAAAGAGCTTGCTAAAAGATCAGGGGTTTCCCAATCTTTGATTGCTAAACTAGAATCAAACAAAGTTATTCCGAGCTATGATGCTGTTCAGAAAATAGAAAACACATTGGAAATGATATTATATGAAAAGGAAAAAAAAGTTGTTGATATTATGCATTCGCCCATATCATTTATTGAAAAAAATGATTCAGTTGAGAAAACATCAAAAATAATGAAAAAACATGATTATTCTCAACTGCCTGTTAAAAAAGATAATGAATTTGTTGGATCAATATCTGAAAGAGATTTGATAGGGCAGGATGCTGGTGCTAAAATAGGCAACATAATGGGGCCCCTATTTGATATTGTAAGCTGGGACACACCTATTTCTTCTGTTAAGGCAATGTTTAAAGACAGAAACAAAAAAGCAATATTAATTAGAGATAAAAAAGGAAAGATAAACGGCATTGTCACTCTCCAGGATTTGATTTGAATATGCATTCTTTACAAACTTATGCTTTTGAATAAACCCGAGACAAAGTATTATCTTTTTTGAAAAATTCAACATAATCTAAAGGGATATCTGATTCCTTCGGAACACCAAATTCTGCATCCATATTTTTAAAAAAATCATTCAACAAATCCCATGTATTTCGGTATCTATTCCCCATCATTTTTTTATTGATATTTTCCAATTTCATACAAATTTCAGGGTTTTTAAGCCCAGACTGTCTAAAATATTTTCCAAGATCCATATCTAATGAATATGTCCTAGTTCTTTCATCATATTTAATAAAATCAGAAAATACGATGTTTTCCACTCTAGGAGTTGTAAATTCAAAAATATCCAGCTCTTGACCTTTTTCAGCATAATGATTTTTCAACCAAGGTATAATCAAAAAACTAAAAAAAGTATCTTCAAATTCATAATTTGAAATTCTAAGGGCATTTTTTTGATCCCACATAACTAATGGATCCCTAATGCCCATCCAAAGTCTGAATTCAGATTTACCCACTATAGGTAAACTATATTCTGTTTGTGTGTATGCAGTAGCAATTTCACTCAACGAAGTCCGCATTCTACCAGATAGAAGATTAATGTTTGTTAAACCATGTGTAGCCTCATGTAAACCTATATTAAATCCACAAATAAATCTTTCTTGAATGCCTACTGGGTTTGAACGCCTAAAAAAATCTATGAGCATATTAGTATACTCATCATTTCTAGGATCTGGCCTTGGAAACCATATGTTAATAGTACCATTTCTTTGCCAACTAACCTTAAATTCGGAATTGTTTGCTGAAATCTTACTGCTGATATTGGGAGATCTCTGTTGTTCAGATAGTTGGTAAATTGAAGATATATATCTGGCTCCCATCCAAATCCCAAACAACGTAACATAATCCTGCTCGTATCTAGGGTCAAACTCGATCTTCCCATTTATCAAGTCAGCTTTAAACTCTTTTGTTAGTTTTGCGTTGTTGTTTTGTACCCAATTAATAAAATTATTTACTCTGGGAATGTTTTGGTTTGCGTAGTAATCATTTAAACCGATATCCGATACTATTGCGCTTAAAGAAGTAATGCTCTCTGGATTCATAAAATTTGCTTGGAGCGAAGCATTACCTATTTTAGAATTTTTGTTTGGAATTTGTTTTGAATTCATAATATTATTTAGGAGATAATGTTTTTATCCATTTGCACAGGTTTTTGTATTGAGGTAAGACAGTATGTATGAAAATGCGATTAATTTTCGCCAACTTTTTCAGTTACACTAAAAAGGGCATTCCAATAAAAGAAAATAAATTAGATTAACTAATCAAGTACTAAGTATTCCGTTTTCCGTCCCCTCCACGTTTTTATCTTAATCTTTCTATCTCTTCTTCACAAGCGGGTATAGCAAAAACCCCAAACCCTATCGCACCTAGATATACAAACGGTTTTGACGGGTTAGAATACCTAGCCCCTACAATCCCTAGGTTATTTCATGCTTAATCTTTTTGGACCTAAAAGTAACGTTTATAAATATATTAGTTTATACTAATATTTATGAACGCTAATATAATAAAAGCAATTTCCGACAAAACACGTTTGAAAATACTTAAAAAAATATCTGAAACAGAGATTTGTGCATGTAAAATTCCTTATTCTGTGGGCATCAGCCAATCTGCAGTTTCGCAACATTTGAAAATTATGTTGGATTCGGATTTAGTCACTATGAGAACAGAGGGGACTAAGCACCTATACTCCTTATCAAAAAAAGGAAAACAAGTATTAAAAGATATTGAAAAATGGTAGGGTGATTATATGAAAATTGAGATCTTAGGGAGTGGATGTCCGAAATGTAAATTGTTGGAAGAAAATGTAAAAAAAGCAGTTGAACAATCTGGGAAAAAAGCAGAGATTGTGAAAGTGACTGAAATAAATAAAATAATTGAATATGGGGTGATGTCAACTCCGGCAATAGTAATAGATGGAACCGTGAAAAGTTATGGTAAAATAAATGATGTTGATGAAATAAAAAAATGGTTGGAATGAGTTGATAAAATGAAGATTTATGATTTGAGTGAGAACATCGCTTTTTCAGATGAAAAACCAATAAAAAGACATTTTCTTAATGCAAAAGGTTTTCACGCAGCATTAATTTGTCTGAAGAAAGGGATTGAACTCTCCCCTCATCCAGAAGGTTATGCAGTTTTATTAACAGTCTTAAAAGGAAAAGGGGAATTTACCGACAGTAACGGTGTTGTATCTTTAGAAAAAAACCAAAGCATTTACATAAAAAAAGATGAAATCAGAGGAATAAAAGCTAATTCAGATTTGGTAATTTTGGGGATTCAGGATAGACACAAAAAAGAATGTTAAACCTGTGGGGAGAGAAAATGAAAAAAATACATATTTTAATGGTGCTTGTTGGATTGTTATTTTTTGGTTGTGTTGATAACAATGAAACCTTTACGAATCAAACCAACATGAGTGATGACGATGACATTCTACAAAATTCTGAAATTGAAAAATTGGAAATAATACATTTTCATAGCACCAATCAATGTTATTCTTGTATAACTGTTGGGGATTATGCGGAAGAAACAATTAACACCTATTTCAAATATGAATTGCAATCTGGTTTAATCGAATTCAAACATATTAATGGGGAACTTCCAGAAAACAGGGATCTTGTCACAAAATATGGTGCAACTGGCTCTTCTTTGTGGTTAGGCACATACGTGAATGAAGAGTTTTATGCCGAACAAAACATTGATGTATGGTATAAAATTAACAATAAAAACGAATATATGAATTACCTGAAAGGTGTGATTGAAAACAAATTGAAAGGTTGATCGGATGGACATAATGTCATTTATGCAAACAATGGGTTCAAGCGAGATAGGAATAATCGCAGCCTTTTTTATAGGGTTAATGGCAGCAATAAGTCCCTGCCCTCTGGCGACGAATATTACTGCAATAGCATATATAAGTAAAAAAATAGGCAACAGCAAACACACTTTGCTCGTTGGTTTTCTTTACACTTTGGGAAGAATGTTTACTTATGTTTTAATTGCATCTTTGATTGTATGGTTTGGTGTAAATATGCAGGAAGTTGCAATGTTTCTTAATACATATGGCGAGAAATTATTGGGCCCATTATTATTGATTGTTGGAATAGTTATGCTCGATTTAATTAAGATAAATATGTTTAAGTCAAATGATAAAATTGATAAACTTAAGGAATATCTTTCAGAAAAAGGTTTTATTGGCAGTTTTTTGCTTGGTATAATTTTTGCTTTGGCATTTTGCCCGTTTAGCGCAGTTCTATATTTTGGAATGATGATGCCGATTGCACTGGCGGCAAGTGATGGATTGTTTATACCTGCATCATTTGCACTGGCAACTGGATTACCTGTAATTTTATTCTCTTTGGTGTTGGTGTATAGTGTATCCAAATTAGGCCAAATAATGAACAAAATCCAAACATTTGAAAAATGGATGAGAAAGGCTGTTGCAATTATTTTCATAATTATGGGATTATATTATACCTTTATGATGTTTTTTTAAGAGATGATGAAATGCAAAAAGAGGAAATTAAAAAATTTGTGGCAATTTTGGGTGTTTTCCTATTATTTTATTTATTACCCGGACAGAGTGAATGGTTCAATGTTTCAGTTGTTGAAGGGTTGGAATTACTTAATGATTATGCCAAAGAACATGTTCTAACTTGTTTAGTTCCCGCATTATTTATCGCAGGGGCGATAGGTGTTTTTATTAAAAAAGATAGTGTATTAAAGTATCTAGGGGCAGATGCAAACAGATATTTGTCTTATGGAATCGCTTCTGTTTCAGGGGCCATCTTGGCAGTTTGCTCATGCACAATTTTACCTTTGTTTGCAGGTATAAGAAAAAGAGGCGCAGGTTTAGGACCCGCAATAACCTTTTTATTTTCCGGACCAGCAATCAATGTCGCGGCTATTTTTTTAACTATGAGTGTTCTTGGTTTTGAAATTGGTATTGCAAGAATTGTTTTTTCAATAATCTTGGCAATATTGATAGGTATAAGCATGAGTTTGATTTTCAGAGAGAAAACAGAAAAAGGAAAATTATTGATTCAGGATAATGAAACTCCAAAAATATCAAGCACAATTACTATTTTATTCTTCATTATGATGGTCGGCATTCTTGTAGTTAATGGAATGCAAATTGATTTCATTATAAAATACTTGATAATGGGGGCATTAGTTTTAGGAATTGTGTTAATATCTGTGTTTAAATTTGAAAAAGAAACAAGAAACGAATGGATAAAAGAAACCTGGGACTTCTCTAAGAAAATATTACCCCTTTTATTTGCAGGCGTGTTTATTGCAGGTTTTGTGATGCCGTTATTGCCTGAACAATTAATAACTGAGATAGTGGGGCAGAACACTATTTTTGCAAATTTAGTGGCATCTATTTTTGGAGCATTTATGTATTTTTCAACGTTAACTGAAATACCTATTCTCCAAGCACTGATTGCTAAAGGCATGCACATGGGGCCCGCATTGGCCTTACTGTTGGCTGGCCCTAGCTTGAGTTTACCTAATATGCTAGTTATACGTGGTTTAATGGGGACTAAAAAAACAGCAATATATATTCTATTGGTGGTCTTTTATTCCACAATTGCAGGTTTGTTGTTCGGACATATGTTTTAATTGTCAGTGCCCTAGGATCATTATTTGTTTAAAAATGGGGAAATATAAAATAAAGATAAAAGAGTTTATAGAAAAGACAGCACAACAAATCCTCGAAACATCTGCTGAATTTGTCATTAGGGATTATCAATAATTCTTCAGGTATAAATGGATCTCAGTTACAAGAATCCAAAACTATAAATAATTCCATCTTTTCTTCTAAAACTTTGCCTTTTGAACTGAGAACATACATATCCGATTTCATATAGTTATTAGGATCATTGGACTATAGCTTAATATATTTAACCATTATTTAAATGTTCTTTGCCAATAAAATAGCTGTTGTATTCCCCATTTCATACCCATAATAACCAGGAAACTCATTTATTTTCTCATAACCCATTTTTTTGTAGAAATGAATTGTTTTTTTCATTGTTTTTCCTGTGTAAACACAAACCTTCCTAAATCCTTTTTTCTTAGCATATTCTTCAATAAAACGAACAAGTTTTGTGCCAACACCTTGGTTTTGGAATTTTCTCTTTACAGTTAACCAATACAATTCACAGTGTTTATGGCCCGGGAAAAAAGGTTTCAAAGTCACATAACCCCCTAATTCTTCTCCTATTTTGCAACCAAAGAAAATCTCATGTTTTTGTTTGAAACGCTCAGCCAGTTCTTTTTTCATATATTTTCCATTAACACAACCCTGTTTATCCCCCTCATGCCCACAATCGGAATCAATTTCAAGCAATTTTTCCATATGTTTTTTGTTTAGTTTTATTATTTTCATCTTACCACTTTATTTTCCAAAGAACTTAATCATAGGTCTTATTGAGAATATCAATGCGATTATCAAATAAATATACCAATCCAAAGTAGAAATCACTGGAATTAAACTGACCAAACACAATGTTGAGAAAAACATTGACAATTTTGTTAGTCCGATATCCCAAATATCCATATTTTTTACTTTCTTGTTCAAAGATACTATCAAATTCATTGAATCACCCATAAAAAGACAAAGTTTAGGTATTTAAAGTTTGGTATTATTACAATTCTGGGAAAAATTCATTTTTTATTCCGAACCCCTCATCCAATAATTTTTCTAAATAGATTTCTTTTTGTTTATCATCATTAAAATCATCAATTTCTTTTAGTAATACAATCATTTTTGGAACAGATACATTTACCCTTTCAACAGCTAGTTTTTCCCTATCCTCATATGCTTTATCTGATGAATCTGCAAAATCATTTGCGTCTCCAAAACCAAACTTTTCAATCAGTAATTCAAAATAATTCATTTTGCCCTTTGGCCGATTAAATAATCTAGATTTTCTTCTCAATCTCCTATTCTCATTTCTCCATAATTCTGCGAGAGGATCAAAAGTTCCTCCATCAACTATAAAAAATAAAATAAAAATCAAATCTAATGGGGCAACAATCCATTCAAAATCTTTAAGCTCCCTAGATGTTTTATAGTTTTGTATTTCTGTTTCTTTGAAATTCATTTTTTTAGTTATGGCCAATAAAACAGAAGGTATTGTAGGCCCGTTTATTCCCTCAGGAGGAGTATTGTTGAGTTCTAATGCCTTATAATATCCACGTTCTCTATAATCTTTTAGGAATTTTTTGAAATAGTTTTTAATTTTCTGGGCAATATAATATTTCATTTGTTCATCCGCATCATACATCTCAGGTTGGTATTTTGATTTTAATTCATGATATTTTGATCTTAAACTTAATTGATATCTGTCTAAATAATAATATTCTAATATAAAATTAATCAAACAATTATGAAACAAATATAAATAACCCCCTAATTCTTCTCCCCCTCGGAAATTAGTAGATACTTGGATTTGTTTTAAACCAAGCCAGTTTAAACCTTTCAAAAATTTATTGTGTTTTATGTTCTTATCTAAAATCCCTAGAGTGTCATGCAGTTTTTTTATTCCTTGGCCAAGATATCTATCTAAAAAAATGCCCTCATCTATTGCACGATCATTTTTAAAAAAATATGCATCATTATCAAGCAAATCAGCGTTTATTTCTCTTCCTTGGATTATTGATATAAAAATTTCCAAATCTTTTTGATTTAATTTTGCAATATCAAAAAATATCTTTCTCAAAAGAGAAGAATTGTATAAATCCTTATATTCGACAAATATAGGGTGAGGATTTAGATAAGCTTCTCTTAAATAACATTGATATACTCTCCTTAACTCTCTAAGCAAATTAGCAAACTTTTTTATTTTTTCTTTACATTCTTCATCATAATTTAAAAAATGCCTTTCTAGCTCTTTTTTGGTAAATCCTATTCCTGGCTTTTCTTGATTTGCAGGAGTGGGAGTTCGATCTACATCCTCTTCTTGATCAATTCCTTCATCTAACTGTCTGATTAATTCATCAATATCTGAACTTCCCAAAGCGCGATTCAAATACTCATCAATTGATAAATCAGTTTCTTCCTTTTCAAAATAATTAGTTAAATCTCCATCACCTATAGAAGATTTTTTCCCTCTTTCAATATCTGATGCAGATATGGGAACAATTGTTGGTTCTTTTTTATTTTTCATTTCTCTCATAATTTCATCAATTGAACCTTCTAAATCCCCTATCAAATCAATTTCTCCATCAGATCCGGGTAGAGGATCTTCCTTTTTTGATTCTTGTGTAGATTCAGGAATGGGGCCTTCAAACTCCAAATCAACCTCTACTAAAGATTCCAATGATTCTGAACCTTTCTTTTTTGATTCTTGTGTAGATTCAGGAATAGGGCCTTCAAACTCCAAAGGAACATCTTCTCTGTTCTCTGTCGAGGGTAAAGATTTTAATTCAGTTTTTTCTCCAAGGGAAGGTGTTTCTGGATCTGAAGAGATTTCATTTTCGGAAAAACCTGGTTCAAAAGTTACATCTTCGACTTGGTTTTCACCAAGTATATTTTTAGATGCTGGGCCAAACAGAGAAATTTCTCCATCAAATTCAAGAACCGGATCTTCTGCCAAAACCTTTTCATCAAAAATAGATACATCTTTGTTTGTATTTGATAAATCCATAAATCTTGCTGAAATACCCCTGCCATTATTTATAAAAGGTAAGAAATCAGATTCCAGAGGAAAATCAATATTTTTTAATATTACAAATGAATTACTAACTGATTGATTGAAAACCCCAAATGATGAAAGAAGAATAGACTGTTGATTGCTCGGAGGAAAACATTCTGAAGGATAAAAATAATTGGTAACTATCAGAAGCTCGTTTATTGGCAAGGCAGAATTAGACAAAGGAGTGTATTCGTTTACAAGAATTCCAAAAAACAAAGCTTTTTTATCTTCATATTGGAGATCTGCAGACATGGTTTTTTCGAGTATGCCCATAACCGAATCAGCAACCTCTTTTGCCCTTTTGTTTAATGAATCATTAGACAATAAATTAGACAATTCTTCATTTTTACCAATAGGTTTATTTTTGGGTGCCATTTCAATCAACCATTTGTGTTAATATATAAATTAATGTGTATTTATATATATAAACCTTATGGTTGACTAAAAAAATTTAATTTATTCGACAACCATTTGACCGTTTTTACCCAAAGAGATTTGGAGTTCGTCTTTGAAGGTTGAAGCCCAGCCATTTGTTATGGTTACAGTATCTCCTTCTTTGACTTTATCAACATCATCATTCCATAAGGATAGTTTAACTTCTCCGCTACTGTCCTGCAATATGGCACTTGAAACTGTTAATTGTTTGCCATATTTGGTTGTTACCTGACGAGGCTCTTCTTTTGAAACCACTTTACCAGTGATTGAATCAAAATTTCCTTCTTTTAAATCATTAATTTTCATGTTATCACCTTCTTATCGTTATTAAACCTCTACAAATATAAAGTTTTTGTTGAGTTTAACTGACAATAAATGCCTTTTTTATTACAATATCCTCTAAAGGTCTATCATCTTCATCAGTTTCAATATTGCTAATTTTATCGACGATATCCATACCTTCCACAACTTTTCCAAAAACAGGATGTTTGGCATCCAAAAAGTTGTTATCAACCGTATTGATAAAAAACTGGCTTCCTCCTGTATTTGGACCTGCATTAGCCATTGAAATTGTTCCGCGGTCATTTCGATTATTTTTAGAAAACTCATCTCTTATAGTGTAACCCGGACCTCCCATGCCAGTTCCCTCTGGGTCTCCCCCCTGGATCATAAAATCTGCTATGATTCTGTGAAAGACAACTCCGTCATAAAATCCTTCTTCAACAAGTTTCTTGAAATTTCCTGCTGTTATTGGCATATTATCATACAGCTCAATAACAATATCCCCAACATTTGTTTCTAATTTTATTTTCATAATCATCACCTTAAAAAATCACATATTATCTACTGATGTTAATAATTTTAACTCTCTCCTTAATTTTTTTAAAGCTATGCTTTCTATTTGCCTCACTCGCTCTCTACTAATACCCAATCTTTTTCCAATATCTTCTAAAATAATAACATCGTGACCCTTCAAACCAAATCTTAAATTAATAACCATTGCTTCTTTTGGAGTTAAAGTTTTTTCAACTACATTATATATATATTCTCTTAAACCACTCTTATCAAATAAAATTGTAAAATCACTGTTTGTGTCGGATAGAACATCATGTAGAGAATAATCCTCACTTTCTTTGATTGGTTCATCAATTGAGACATTTCTCAAGTTAATTATTCTCTCATCATCAGTTGTTATTTCTTCTTGACGGTTTTTTCTCTGTACAAAAGCACAGTAATCCTTTGGAAGACCACTTTCTTTATTCAAATAAGTTAGAAATCTGTTTTTTAAACGTTTGGAGATGTAAGTAGAAAAATTAAATCCCTCCCACCATTTAAACGAATCAATAGACATCAATATTTCAGTTTGTCCGATACTTGTCAGTTCTGCATAATCTGGAGGGCAGTTTAGTTTTTCAATATAAAATTTGTTTGAGTAAAAAAATGAGTGTATTAAATTGATTATAATCCCATTATTTTTATCTATCAAAGCCGCACTTGCATTAGCATTATTGGGCCTATCGTATAATTCAAGAATAATTTTTCCATTGTGGGAATCTTTTTTGGCATATTCTTCCCTCAATTGTCCTATTTTAAATTGTATCACTGATTGCCCGCCATATTTTTTTATACCTTCTAATAATAAAATGTATGCAACATCCCCGTTTTGATTTTGTCTTGTAGGGAATTCTTTTCCTCCCCTCATATGTTCTAAAAGATGGTCTAAAAAACTCATTTCTTCTCCAAAATAAATTTCGCATCGTTTTTGCTCTTTAGAATAATCTATACCTTGTGATTCAACTGCTGATTTCCAATTACCAAAATGTTTTTTTGCTGTGTGAAATAGAGAGGGGTAGTTTCTCCGTATATAATTCTCACCCAACAAATCCCCCCTTAAATAAAAACCTTGGATAACAGATCTGACATTCTCAGAAGAATAATTCTTATTTTTAACAACTGGAGTATCTATTGCTTCTTTTAGTGCCATATACATATATTATAACAAAAAAGTTAAAAAGAAGACGTTTTTTTAAGTTACAAAAGATTATAAACTTCTTTAATTGCAAATACCAATAATGAACGCATTTAAAGACAATATTTGGAAAATATATTTATTCAGCTTTTTGGTTAATTTATTTTTTATAACAGGAGTTTTGGTCCCGTTCTTCACTGATTGGGGAGGAATATCCTTTTTTCAAATCCTCTTACTGCAGTCAGTTTTTATGCTGTCAATTTTTTTATCTGAAGTTCCAACAGGGGTTGTAGCAGATAAATTCGGAAGAAAACATTCATTGATTTTAGCTGTTTTTGTAGAAATAATTGCAATTATAACATACACTCTGGCCCCACAATTCATGTATTTTATAATTGCTGAGATTTTATGGGGGGTGGGAGTGGCATTATTATCTGGTGCAGACGAAGCGTTTGTTTATGATAGCTTAAAGAAGATAAAAAATACAAAACAAGCTAAAAAAATATTTGCAAACAAAGAAAGTGTAGGTTTAGTGGGCATAATGGTTGCTGCACCAATCGGCAGTTTTATAGCAGCAACAATTGGATTAAGAGAAACCATGTTATTCATAACAATACCTATGTTTCTTGCTTTATTGGTTGGTTTAACATTCAAAGAACCAAAAAACAAAAAAAGTAAAGAATCACGGAGATATTTGGACGTTTTAATAAACGGAACCAAATATTTGAAAAATCACAAAATTTTGAGAATGCTGGCGTTAAACGTAGTTGTTTTATCAGCAATTGCTTACTTTTATTTATGGTTATATCAGCCAATGCTTCAGCAGGCAGGAGTTGATTTAGTATATTTTGGTTGGGTGCATGCAACAATGGTTATTGCAGAAATAATAATTCTTACTAAAATTGAATTCTTGGAAAAAATTTTCAAATCAAAAAAAGGTTTGTTATTTTGGGGTGCAATAATAACTGGGGGATTGATGATAGTTGGCGGATTGACAACGTTCCTGCCAGTGGTTTTGTTAGTTATAGTTGTTGGCGGGGCTTTTGGATTAACAAGAAGAACAATGTTTGCCAGTTATTTGAACAAATACATTCCTTCAGATAAACGGGCCACAGTTTTGTCCAACATCTCAATGATGAACAGATTTCTTTTAATAATAGCAAATATATTTGTTGGATTGCTGGTTGAGTGGTCGTTAAATTATACATTGATAATACTTGGAACAATAGCAGTAGTATTTACCTTAGTATTTAGAATTGAAGAAAAGCACCTTATAGAATAGCTTAAAAATCTATCTCTCGTATTCTAAACATGGCAAAAAAAGAAGTTAAGAAGGAAGATGATTGGGAAGAGATAGTGGTTAAAGAACCCCTCCAAATCAAAAAAGGATATATGTATTTTGTAGATAAAAAAGGTTTTGTTTTTGAAGGTATTCCAGGTTCTCCAACGCCTCCTACTAAACTTAAAATTCCTTCGATACTTAGGGCACCAGGGTATATTTATTATGTAAATCTTAAGGGCTATATATGCAGAAGAAAACCTTTGGGAAAAATTTAATGCTGTTTATAAAAGGTTAAAAAAAAGATTAATGGGGTAATTTTCACATATATAGTTTGTATTCATCATAACCACTAAATCTGGGGAATACTCTAATGCATTAATTCCGACATATAATTTTTCATTAGTAACGTTTGAAATTAGATCAGATGCAAAAGAAAAGAAAGTGAGAGGTAAAGGATTTTTTGGATAATCCCAATTGTCAGGATATTTTCCTGAAAAAAAATTCAAAGTCACTGTCCCGTCCTGCCATCTTCTAAAACTTGTATTTAATGTCAAACGACTATTATTCTCAACGGACTCCATTTGAAGTATAAAGGTATCGTAGATATAGGACCAGAAAACTTTTATAGGACTAGCCGTAGGTAAAAAATTATTGAAATATGTCCAAAAAACATTTTGCATTGTTAAACTGTTCAAGATATTACCTAATGATTCACCAAAGTGAATCAATACTGAAAAAAGTTTGATCGGACCGACTACTTCATCTTTAATTTCTTCTATAGACATAATCTCAACGTTTTGATAAATGTCCTGACATATTTCTACTGTGAGATCGTTTTGAAAAGGTTTAAATTTTCCACCCCCATAAAGATTTTTGCCAGGACTTTTTCTTATAATCTCAATTTTTTGTTGTCTTCGAAAATTTTCAGATCCATCCCCAACAAGTATACACTTCCCTTCAAAAGTCAAATCCATAATTTTTCTTTTTTCGATGGTTGGCATAGGAAGAATAAATTCTTTTCTTTTGGCCTCTCTAGAGGATACACTTAATATTTTTCTTTCAATTTCTAAAAGTGTCATCTAATCACAAATAGATAATGTTGTAAAATGTTTAAAAACATTTTGTTAGATTTAAAATAACTTTTTAAGATGCTCCAAACTCTCCTGAGGAGTTTCAATAGTATTTAACATATAAACATCTGTTCTAGAAATTAATTCTTTAAAAAATTCAACCCTCAACATCTTTTTTTCTTTATTCCGTACTAGCATATGAGGATTGCAAAAATCATTTTTGATTAAAAAATCAAGTGCTTCTTTTGCAGATAATTTCCTGAAGGGAATTCTGTCTTTTTTATCTCTTTTCAATAAAACAAGTGCAGTCATTACAGATTCCTTTCTTACTCTTCCATCTCCAAATAATTTTGTAACATCAAGTATAGAACGGGAGTATTTATCAAATTTTATATTCTTTATTCTATCCTTATATTCTCCCCAAACTTCCCCAAGATCATCCCGGATATATGAGTTTTTCTCTGAAGAGTTGACAACTATCTCATTATCATACAATCTCACAAAAATCCAATCATCAGTAACAAAATTATATTTTTTCTCAAGCATTAGACCATAAGTTAAAGTTGTTTTTCCAGATTTACTAAGCCCCATCATACACACACCCCCCCCTGCAGAATCAACATATGATGTGTGCAGAGAATATCGTCTATGTTCAGATGTGAATTTTTCTATGAAATCTGCAACCAAGGCCAAAGCAACGCTTTTTAGAAGACCGTAATAATCACAATTTTTTACTATTAAAGTATTTGAAAGGGGTTCATATTCTACACTCATTTTTTTAGATTTTGTGCAAATACAAAATATCCTTCCATGAGGACGAATAGTTTCGAGCATTCCTTTAAAGTTTTCAACCCACATGTTCCTAAATTCTTTATTGTCTGTTAAAAGTTTTATACAGGTTCCGTGGATTTCTGCTTTGGCTTGGTAAAGTTGTCTAAGATTTAACGATTTCATAAATTCTCTTTTTTTTTCTTGAGATATTAACTTGACTTTGTATTCCATAATTTAATAAAAAAACATAATATTTATAAATTGGAGGACAAACAAAAAAAATTTTTTGATTTAATATATATACTTGTTCCATTTATCAGTGGTTTTTGAAAGTCGGGCATCCTTCCTAACCCACAATTCCCATGAAACTCCTAGAATTGAATGTTCGGCACTCCATTTTTTCAATTTTTTGAGAAACCCTGCTGTAGATCCTGTTTTTATCTGTATAAACTTTAGTTGATTTTCTTTAACTGCAACCAGATCAAACATATTAAATATGTCTTGCGTACCAAAACGAGAAGTTTTTTGGGGTTTGAAAGCTATCCACCCTTGTTCTTCTAATTCTTGTTTTGCTTCCCTTTCATGTTTGCTTCCCTTTGATCGTGAACTCATAAAAATAAATAGAAAAGGTTAATTTATAAAATTAACCTAAAATCTGTTAAACTGTTCTGCAATAGCATCAACGGCTTGTGCCATAACAAAGGTTAAAGCAACACCTTGTTGACCCAAACAACACTCCCAAACTTGACCAACAATTTTATTGGGTTGGAATTCTAAAGTTGTCCCGTCTATGCCAACAATGGAATTTATATGCCCATAATTCTTTTGTACTCTCCTTACGGGGCCAATGAATTCGTTAAACAGTGCTTCCAATTCAGCATCTTTTGATTCGGGAAAACCAAAAACTCCTTCTATGTTAGCAGGCAAAGGATAAATGATCTCTATCCCATATTTGTTTCTTCTAATTAAAGGAGCTTTGTGTTTATGCTCATTTAAAACTTCAATATATCTTCCAGCAGTATTGAAAGCGATTACTGCATGTTGGGTTGTCACAATTTTATTTGTGTCAACAATTCTTCCACCCGATAAAAAACCGACGGGAAATGAAATATCATTATAACCAAAATCACATAAAACACCATTACCAGTTAAAACAACAGTTTGATCTTTGGGTCTGAACCTATCAAATTTCCTAATTTGTTCAGAAAAATCTCTTAGAACCCTACTTTGTACTTCCTCAGTCTTATAACAGACATCTCTTTCAAATCCTGTTTTCGAACCCGGTATCGAATAAACAACATTTCCATCTTTTCCAATATATGGATTGCCATTTTTAAATTTAAAACCATTTGGTTCTGGTTTTGCAGGCATATATCTTCTCATATTTTTCACCTCTTTATTATTAATTAAAAAATTCAATCATTGCGTCAACTGCCTGGGAAATCACAAAAGTTAATCCTGCTCCACAGTCAATCATATTAATCTCCATGCAACGACCTATAACTGCATCTCCTTCAAATCTAAGAACAACCCCTTTATTTCCCTCGATAGAATGGATATACTTGTTGCTTCCTTTAGATGCAGAAATTCGAGCTATTTTATCGTTAAACATTCTTTTTAAGTTGAGTGTACTTTCTTTAGGAAATCCAGTAATGCCAGATAGGCTTTCTGGCAGAGGGTAAACAAACTCAACATATCCTTTATTTTTTTGTATGGAAGGTGCTTTAAATTGCTGGAAAAACAACTGTTCTAAAAATACCCCTGCAAAATTAAAAGCAACAATTGCTTGAGAAACTGTCCAAAAATTTTCTGGTTTTATGATACTTTTACCCTCAAAAGGCCCACCAACTTCAAAAGATATATCATCATACCCCATATCACACTGAATTGATCTTCTTTGGGGAGAGATATTCTGAGATTGGGGTCTAAATCTATCAAAACTCCTCATCTGTAAAAAAAATTCATCCCTAATTCTTTCACAAACAGCTCTTGTTCCGAAATAGACTGCCCTTTCAAAATCTCTTCGATTTGACGGGCGCGTATAGTATATCAAACCATCTTGTCCAATAAAAGGACTTCCATGTTTAAATAAAAAACCATTTGGTTTTTTCAGATCATATTTGGGAATTTGTCGCGTCATCTTTTTTCACCTTCTTTGTAATATGGCTATCAGATTCTGGTTTGAATATAGGGCTTGACTACACATAGGATGATTTAAACTTTCACCCATATCGATTTGATATTCGCAATTACCTTTAAACAAACAAGTGTATAATTCATCGCGGATGGATTTGATTGCCAGATTATAAAATTTACATGAATCAAATCTCATCTTTTTCAGGGGTGCCATACAATTAAGTTATTAGTAAGATATATTTATAAAAGTTGCTTTAACTTGTTAAACGCGTTTTTTTGAGATTCGTAACACAAACTTGAAATTGCTTTCCCTATGGACACCCATCTGAAATCAGTATGTTCAACATAAACATTGTTTTGAAATGTTATTCTAATATTTGGTTTTACTTCAATCCCAAAAACAAATTCTTTTATTTTTTTATTGTTTTTTTCAAATTCAAAACTTTGTACATTTATAATTCTTAAAATGTCTTGCTCCAACATACCCGTTTCCTCATATATTTCGCGATAAACTGAACTCAAAACATTTTTATCTTGCAACTCACATTTTCCAGTAACTGGATGCCAATATTTGATATCATCAATTCTTTTCAAAATCAAAAACTCGTATTGGCCATTAATTTTTCTAAAAATAATGCATTGAACTTTTTTGTTTGAATCCATAGAAATGTGATGAATTTAAAGTTTATAATTCTAACTTTTAAAAAATCTATAAATATTATCAATCTCATCATCCATCGCTTTCATAACTCTGCGAAAGAAACCAGGAGGTTTGTTATCGGAAAATTCTTGTTGAGCTTCGTAGTATATATCATATAATCGTTTATAGTAATTTGTACCATAACTAGAATCGTGACCCCTTTCAGAAACGACATCCATTGTCCTTATAAACTTACATTCTAAAATATATAATCTATCTTTGGGAGAAGTTTCATTGATTACTGCCTCCAGAATATTGGGTGTGTGAAAATATCTTTCAGAAAAATCTAAAGCATACAATAATGCACTTTTCCTAAACACATCTTCAACAAAAGGGTCACAATATATTTTCAAACAAACTTGTATTGAATCGATGAGGGGAAGTTTGTTTGCAGCATCTATCGCAAGATTAAATTTGCCTGCCCGGGCATACATCTGGGCGGCCAGATCCTTGTCATGCCTATTATTCCTCTCTGCAGAATACAAAAAGAAATAATTTTTTGATTCGGGCGTAACAAGTATTGGATCTTTGGAATAAGACACTTTTACCAATTCAAAGCCTTTTTCTCCAAAATCAATTTTGTTGAACATTTCACCTGCAACTTCATATACATAATCTATGTTGAAGTAGTTGGCGCCATTCCAATTATCAACATATCTAGGTGTTTCACATATGCGTTTGTACATGTACAAAGATTCTAAAAAATTGGTTTGATTTTCTTTTGAAGGTTCTATGTCAAAAATAAATGCATGGCTTAAAAGCAAAATATCCCATTTTTTGTGTTCTTTGGCCTGATGGATTACCACATCTAATATTTCTCTCAAATTCTGTTTTACAAATTCAAACTCTTCGCTGTCTTCAAACCCAACAAACTCTTGTTGGGGGTTGAATTTTTTAAAGATTCTCGAATAATCGGGATAAAGAATGTTTTCAAGGGTGGATAATGGAGCTACCAAATCTCCTTTTTCAATTTTTTTAAAAAACCTTCTTAAATAAATGCTGTCTTCAACTGTTTTTTTATAAACCAATCTGTTAAGTTTGGCCTCAGGAGATATCTCATATTTTGATTTTTCAGCATGTTTTGGACTACTCATCTTATCTACCCAATTCTTCGATTTTTCTAGAACATTCTTTAGATAGGGAATCCTCACCCAAATAATCATAAATTTTCTTTGCTTCAATCAAACAAGACTCTGCAGTTGAATTATCGCCAATATTTTGTGGATTGAATTTGATAATTTTTTTCTTTGCTAAATATTCGGATTTTTTAATCCAAAGTTCCGCAGCTCTTAAATACCAAACTTTGGTATCCCCTGCAATAGGATCAGAAAAAACTTCGTTTTTGGGATCCTTTAACTCTAAAAGTTTTAACATGTCGGCCCATTCCAGACAATTTATTATAGCCTGTTCAAATTCTCCCCTTTTTTCGAGCAGAGAAACACAATACCCAACTTTAGTGTTGTAATCTTTAAGTACGGAAGATGTTTTAACATATTTAAGGGCTTGAGTAAGCATGTATATTGCAAGATTAGGATTTGTATCTTTGTTTTCCTCATAATCTCTTTCGCATTGACCCTTCCATAAATCATGTATATTATATCCATCGTGGAATTCAGGTAGGTCTTTCGCAAACACAGATTTAGAAAACGCCATTGGAACTATTGCACATTCTGCTGCCAGAAGGTATGTCATAGATTTGAAAGCAGCTCTTTTGATTTTGGTTTTTGTTTTTTCTTGCATATATTATTTTAAGAGGTTTTATTTAAATATTTTATTGTTTATAATATTTTTATGAATTCGGCACAAAAAAAAATAATTGATAATTTTTTCGATCCTTTAAATAATAGTGGCTTATTTTCAAAAAATCCAGACACTGCGAACATCACTAGATTAATTAGCGAGAATATAGGGGATAAAGATTTAATTCTGTATTTTTTAGATAAAATTGAAGAAAAGATGCATAATCCCTCTATTGAAAAAAGAACTAAGTTTGTAGATATCGCAATTGATTTGATGGATATAGTTATTCAAAATATTATTGATGAATTTTCAACATTATTAATAGAATGGGAAGATTCAAATTTGTTTGGTAAATTTTTAAAAGCCCCAAAAATGATTAGAAAAAGAGATCAAATAGTGAATTTTTTAAGTGATTCTGAAATTATTATTGATAAAGCAATTGGAATATTTGTACCATTAGATAAAGAATATGGGTTAAAAGATAGTGATTCCGAAATAAGAAGAAAACTTTGTGAAAGTTTTTATAAAATCGTTTCAAATGGCGATATAAAGAAATACAGCGATAAATGGATAAATGTTATCGATACAAAAAATGTATTTTTTAGCACAATTTTTAAAAAAATATTGGAAACTGATATTTTGGAAAATGAAGATTCGTATATCTGGTTAATGGGGATAGATGTTTTATCGAATTCGTTTTGGATGGCAGATTCAAATTCAAGAATTAAATTTTTGAGATTTTTGATATCAGAGAATACTGGAATTTGTGATCCACACCCTGATGTTGAAGGACAGAGTTATAGCAGCATTATTCTAATTTCAGATATATATTCAAATAAAATAAATCCTTCGAAAAATGAAACTAATGAAATTTTTGAATTGGCATGGGAAAATTTGATTGATATTCCTGATTATGATAGGAATATTTCTGGATTAAAACTAATTTCTGCATTAAATCCAAATACTAGATACAAGGAAGACGCTATAGATTACATGGTCGAATGGAAAAAAAATTTGAATTGTGAAAAAGAAAATGATTTGAGGATTTTTAATGAGATAACTACAACTTTAAAAAATTGGAATGATAAAGGTTGGATTCCAATGTCAAAACAAGGTTTGATAAATGAAATTTTTCAAAAAAGAAAAATCGATTTTGAAAATGTTGATTTGAATAATAAAATTAAAATGTAGGTGAAAAGATGGATTGTAAATTGCTTAAAGGAAGTGATATAAAAAAATATATCAAACAGATTGATAATATTTATGGACTTGTTGAATTTACAAAAAAAGATAAAGTAGAGGAATGTGAAATTAAAAATTTAAGAATACTTAAAATCAACAACAAACCCCACTTTATATTAAAAAATTTAACCATACCCACATTAAATTTAATTGTTTCAAATCCGAGATACACACTGCCCAAGGTGACTGTTGATATGGGTGCAATACCTTATGTAATCAAAGGTTCAGATGTTATGAGACCCGGCATAACAAAAATGGAAAAATTTGATAAAGACTCATATATATTGATTGTTGATGAAAACCATGACAAACCATTGGCCATTGGAAAAACCTTGTTTAGCTCTGAAGAAATAGAAAAAATGGAAAAAGGAAAGGTTATTGAAACAATACATTATATTGGGGACGAGGTGTGGAACTCGCCACAATAGTTTTATGTATCATACAGGGGTAGCAGAATATGTTTGCGTATGGTTTATTGGATTTATAAATTTTAGCGTATTATGATAGTATAGAAGGTGATTTTATGTATATGATTATAGGAGTTCCTTGCTCTGGAAAAACTACATTGGCAGAAGAAGTGTGTAAAAAAGCAAATATTGAATTAGTTAACTTTGCAGATATTATGCATAAAACAGCTGTGGAAAATGGTTTTCAAGGAACTCGTGATGACATGAGAAAGATATTATCAACTGATGAATTAAAAGAATATCAAATTAAAACTTTCAAAAAAATTATTGATACAGAAAAACAAGGCAAAAAAATAATGGTGGATACGCACGCATTTATACCCTTGGGAAACGAAGAATATCAAAATGGTTTTCCTTTTGAAGTTCATGAAACCCTTAAAGGCAACGTGGATTGGTGGATTTTTGTTTATGTTTCTCCAGAGGAGCTTTTACAAAGAATAAAAGAAGACAAATCACGTTCAAGAAAAGAACTGGAAAATATAAATACAATTAAAAAATTGATTAATATGGAAAAATCAGCTGTTTTGAATTATGCAATTATTATGGGAGGGTATTATATGGATCTTAATAACGATGGACCTCCTGGAAGTATGGTGCTGCCCGTGTTAAAAGCACTTAAAAGATAAACAAAATTTACTGAAAAAAATTGATAAGTATGTGGTTTTTAGTGGATAAAGACATAAGCTTAAAAACATTAATCACAATTAAAATATATGGCGCCTGCTTTAAAACCTACATCAGAAAATGAGACAAAAATAATTCAAACTTCTAAGGGAGTATATGGATTTGAAAACAAAACAATCATTCCTACTTCAAAAAAACTACTCTTGGTTGTTCATCCTTATTTTGTTTTTGAAGAACCGGGTAAAAAGGGGATTAAAGAAGATAATGAATATTGGAGTGGAAAAATTAGAAGCACGAGATATTATAAAAAATACAAATCTAATCTTGAAAAACTAATATCTGATCCTGAAAGAATAGTTTTAACATTTGAATGCTCAGACGAAATTTTTAAAACTGCAGATAGATATCGAAAAGTGGGAAAAACAGAAAATGCATATTTTATGGGGTGGGAAGGAATACCTTATTCGCCCCCAGATGACCTAAGTTGGGTTGATGTTGCGCTTTATATGTACAGTTTATATTATGAAACTGGAGATGAAAAAAACGAAATGATTGTTGATGCTGCAGGAGGATTTTTGATTGAAGAAGAGGGTGTGTGTCTAAGAGGATGTCTTGGAGGGGCTATTGAAATACTAAAAAAATATAGTTTAAAATTTAATATTATTAAAGAAGCTGTTTTTTAGTTAAATGGTTATGTTTTGAAAAAATAACGGGCCCGGAGGGATTTGAACCCTCGGCCTATTGCTTGCTTCGTTTTTAGAAAACTTCTATTTTGAATAATTCCATCTTTTGTGATGAAAATTCTTTTTTAAAGAAGTTTCTTAGAAGGCAACCGCTCTATCCAAGCTGAGCTACGAGCCCTTAATGTGTAATTAATGAATATAAGTATTTATAAATTTAATTTTCCAAAAAAAATTATGGAAATCACACAAAAAAATAAAACCTGGAACTTAAATGTTATCAAATGTCCCAAGTGTGGAGCAGATAATATAACTGGGGCATTGAGATGTGGAAAATGTGGATTCTCATTTATCAATCCCGTTGGAAAGTTTGGCAAACATCGATCTGAACCTGATGAACCAAATGAATAATATTTTAAACTAATTATACTACTAATCTTTATATGAAAAATACAAAAATATATGAAGATACTATAAGAGATATTGAAATCTATAACTCTCATGACACCCCTCTCGATGAAAAAAATAATGCTAGAATGAGAACAATAGAACGATTCAAAGCTGGAGAATGGAGCGATAGGAGACAAGCTGTTGATGCATTTATAAACACTCCAAATTCATCAAGATTGATGTTTTTTGTTTTGGGAGACAGCGAAATAAATGAACAAGCAAAAATTGAATGTATTGAGGGTATGTGTTCAACACACGGTAGTTTTAATTACCTTATTGCAGGTATGACACGACTAATGAGAGAAACAACAGATATTGTATCTGTAGAAAGACTGACCAAATCTGCTGCAGAGATATTTAAAAGAGAAGGAAAATATAGTGAAGAATTTGAAGAAGCTGCACTAGTTTCATTTCATAATAAATATTATGTAGGGAGGAAAATGCCTAGTGGACTTATTCATGCAATATCCGATATGCTTTCTGCGAGAGAAAATATTAAAAATTCACAAAATCCCCAAAAACAGTTGAGAGTTGTTTGGGAAGATATATTTGAAAAATTCAATTTCTCTGAGAAATTGAGAGAGCAAGTTTCTGATGTTTTGAATCCAAAAAGAGTATCAATATAGTTTAGAATTTCCTGGAGAAGTTATGTATATCTGCTTAACATGATATTCATTTGGGAGAGGAATGGTTATTAAGTAAAATTTAGTAGTTATACAATTCTTGGGTTTTAGAGAGTTACCATAAATCACAACATATATGTTGCCATCTGGAAAAGTGGAATATGTGGCTGTTTCGATTTCAAAAGCACAATTGACTTCTCGTTCTATTGAAAACTCTAAAATGCCATTTTCAATATTTTTTTCAACCTTGTTAGTAGTTTCAATTATATCTGTTTTACCTGTATAAATTGTGCGTTCTGGGACAGAGATAATATATCCCTTATCTGATTCAATAACATCTTCTCCGAACATGGTTAAAACTTCTTCGAAATTATTTTTGCCATCATTGTATGCTATGGTAAAATTACATTCTTCTTCTTCACACGATATATCCTTTATTGCAGGCACACTGCCTTGCAAATTTTCAAGAGTTTCGTTTGTTAGAATGATATCGTAAAAATCTTTTATTTTTTCGGTTTGGAATGAAGAAACCTCCACCTTTGCTTCAGGGGGTTGGATTATGTCTTGGACAAACTGCATAAATGAAACATTATAATTCATAAAAAGGTAAATAAAACCTCCTAAAATCAATACTGCTACAAAAATCTTCAACAGGCTCCCTGCAAATTTAAGTGGATTTGGAATCATATTATTTAATAAGAGACATAAATAAATAAACGTTGCTGTTTAAACAAACGTTTTTAAACCTTCTCACACATAAAATATATTGTTATAAACTATGTTTTGAGGTGACACTTTATGGCAAGGATTGGGTACGATAGAACAATTTTGGGACATATCAAAGAAGAAGTAAAACGAGCAAGGAAAGAAGAAAATCCTGTTGAAGCTGCAAAAATATTAGAGGAAGTTTTGAGATTTAAAGGATTGGCCGAGATTCCCAGTATTGAAGAATTTGAAGCAAAACAAGGAGTAATAATAGATGATTTGATAGGGCTTGGAGAAATAGTCAAAAGAATAAATGAAAAAAATCGGAAAAAAATAGTTTCAATTATTTTAATTGCGGATGGTGTAAACGTAATCCAGGATGAGGTAAACTTTGGTAAAACTGCCATAAAAGAAGCAGTGAAACAAAGAGATAAATGGGAAAACAATATGGATGATAAAAATGCAGTTTTAGGAGGAATAAAAAAATTCTTCGCAGGGGTTGCAGTTTTAGCCACATTGCCAATTTCATACCATGCAGTGAAATATTTTATGGCAAATCCGGGATTCATTGTTACAGATTTTAAATCAATTATGGCAACATTGGCAAATAGTGCTCTAATCTTTATTACAGTCCCCTTATTTGCCCTTGGTTTTTCACAATGGGTATGTAACAAAAAAATTAGAGAAAATGTTGGAAAAGCAGAACTTCCAGAAAGATTATTCTCGGAAAAAATTAGAATAAAGATGCTAAAATGGGTTGGTAAAGCCAAAGATGAAGCAAAACAAATAATTGAACTTACAAAAGAAATCAAAAACGTTGCTGAAGGTAAAACTAAAGAAGCTGCATATTTATGTAGGGAAGCAGTAGAACTTGAGGAAGATGCAATACAGATCGAAAGACGTTTAGGACCCTTTGTTGAAACAAACGAATAAAAACCCTTTTCTCCTTTTTTTATTTATGAAAGCTAAAATTAACAATAAAGATCAAAGGATATTGGCAACACCTCAAAGTGTTGAAGATCTTTGGCATTTAGAAAAAATTATTGTTCCGGGTTCGTTGATTAGTGGTAGAACCTACAGAACCTATAAACCAAGACCAGATGCTCCCGCAGATAGAAAACCTGTTAACCTAACTGTTGAAACTGAAAAAGTTGAATTTTCAGAGTATGGTGTAAATTTGAGAGTAACTGGCAAAATAATTGAAGGCCGACCTGAGGAATTCGTACAAGTAGGTTCATATCATACTATCGAAGTTAAACCAAACGATACAATAACAATTCAAAAAGAAATAACCTCTGCAGATCGAAAAAGATTTAAAATGGCGATTGAACACGCACAAAAGATAAAAGTAGGAATAGTAGTTATTGATGACGAATCAGCAGCATTCTCAAAAGTTTTAACATATGGAGTCCAATCTGCAGGAGAAATTCATTCAAACACATCTAAAAGAGATCCGAATTATTCTGAAAACTTTGTTAAATATTTGAATGAAGTTTCAAAATTTATTGAAACAACTTATACCGAAGGAAAAATAATAGTGGGGGGGACAGGATTCACAAAAGATTCACTGAAAAAATATCTTGAAAAAAATAATAATGATTTATTGAAAAGAATGCTTTTTGTCAACACATCAGTATCTGGAAGTTCGGGAGTTAATGAAATAATAAAAAATTCTTTATCTTCTATTCTACACGAACACCAGCTTGCAGAAGAAGCCAATTTGCTGGAAAAAGCAATGACTCACCTGGGAAAAGATGATGGTCTTTGTGTGTATGGTTATGAAAATGTCAAGGATAGTGTTATGTGTGGTGCAACTGAATTATTGCTCGTTTATGAGGAATTAATAAAAAAAGAGAACATAAAACATCTTTTAGATGAATGTGATAAAAAAAGAGTGGAATATGTTTTATTTTCAAGTGAAAGCGATTCAGGTAGAAAATTGAAAGGTCTTGGAGGACTTATGGCCCTTTTGAGATTCAAGATAAACTGAACGAACAATATATAAACTTACGGGTTAAAAATAAGTTATCCCTTATTATTGGGATAAAAAAATTAGGTGATTTAATATGAAAGGTACAGTAAAATTCTATAATGTAATAAAAAATTTCGGTTTTATTACCGGTGATGATGGAACAGATTATTTTGTTCACTCAACTGGTTTGAAAGCCGGCGTAAGAATAAACGAGGGGGACGAAGTAAACTTCGAAGTAGAACAAGGAGAAAAAGGCCCCAAAGCTGTAAATGTAGAAAAAGTTTAAATCAAACTTATTTTCTTATTGAAAATGTTTACATGAAAAACAGATAGGTATGATAGATTTATGTGTATTTAGAATATTTAATGAACAATAAGTTTTGATAATTTTTTTATTTAAACACTGTTGTTTCGAATATTCTCAAACTTTAAAAAGCTGTCATATATGTTTGATTTTTAAGCGCCATTTCGGTGGCGATTTTTCTATTTTTTATTTTTTTCTAATTTTCCTAAGATATTTATAAATAAAAAACATTTAGATTTATGTAGTAGAATTTTCATATCACTCAATAAACCTTTCATCAATAGCTTTTTTATCTCTACAAAGTAGAACAACTCTGGATGAAACATGCTCATCTGTTAAAACATATCCTGTTAAATTCGCCAATATCTTTCCGATTTCACGAATTTCGTCCATTTTAAGCATATCTTCTAACCTTAAACCCCTCTCGGGATTTCTTGCTCCCCCGACAAAAACAAAACTTTTGACCTCAACATAATCTGGCTCAGCTTGTTTTATTTGTTTGGCATAACCTTCCCAACCGTGATCGTTTCTATCTCTGACTAATGTCATTCTTAGAACAGTTCTTGTTTTTCCTTTAATTTTTTTCATGTAATCTAAAGTTTTCAAATATTTTTCCCAACCTGTTTTGCTATGTGGTCTACAAACAAGAAAATACGTTTCTTCATCAGGAGCATCCATTGAAACATATAACTGAGTCGGCAGGTTTTCAAGTTTTTCCAACCTCTCTGGCAAAGCACCATTCGTAACAAGAAAAACATATCTCCCTCTTTTTTTTGCTTCTCCAATCAGATCGCTCAAATAAGGATAAATAGTTGGCTCGCCAGTTAAAGAAAGTGTTAGAAGTTTGGGATCGAAAGCTTCTTCCAATCTATCGGGCGGACATTTATCATAGCCCTTATATCCTTGAACAAATTTTAATTGCTCTTTTATCAAACCATCAACAATAAATTTGGGATCATCCCATTTGAAACTGTTATTGGGAGTATCGTCTTCTTCTTTTTCTGGCATCTGTCTCCAACAAAAAACACAAGAGTTTGTGCAAAATTGCAAACATGAAGTTGACTGCATACATTGATGAGATCGAATCCCATAAAATTTGGCCTTATAACAAAGTTCCCCCCCTCTTAAGGATTCATGGAACCATTTACATGGTTTTATTCCTGAGTGATTGCCAATAATATGGTAACCTTGCTTAGCCAATAAATTTAAGTAATCATCATTATAATCAATTATTTTCTTTTTTCTTGCCATTGTTTCACCCAATAAAATCAAATAATTTATCTTTTTTGAATTTTTTAAACCAGAAAACCCAAACTTCCTCCATTTTTTCTGATTTTAAAATTTCTTCTATTTCGTCTAATTTTTTCCATCCCCAATCTTTAACTTCTTTTTTGCTAGTTGTAATTTTCCCTTCGCCTGTGCAAAGAAAAATATGCCAGAAATGGCCCTTAACTCCCCTATTACATTCATTCCAAGAGGTAAATTCTGTATAAATTTCTTTAGCAAAAGTTACATTAAAACCAGTTTCTTCTCTAACTTCCCTAACCAAAGCCTGTTCAACTGTTTCGCCTTCATCGACATGGCCTGCAGGACAGGCCCAACCTAAAGGAAAGTTAACTCTATCAATCATTAATATTTTGTTGTCAACAATAATTACTGCACCAACTGAAACATGAATCTGTTCTCCTTGATACTCAATAAACTTTTCCTTGGCCATAAATATGAAACTACTTAGTATCTAAACTTTTTTTATTTTGGGAATTTGTTTTAATGTAAAATCTTTCTTGAAAGATGTTTTAACATCTTCTAATTCCTGTCTTAAACCTGCCCAATCTGCAGTTTTATTCTCCGCAGGTAAAAGATTTATTTGTTTTAATAAAACAAATTGTCCCGATTCTGATACATTATATTCTTTGAAAGCAAGAAAATCAACTGAAGAGGAAACAGAATGACCGGGTAAAGGTCTTCTTATCTCTGGCATATCTTCTGGACTCAAAAAGAAACCCATTTCAGCTTGAGAGGGGACAAATATCTCTGTATCAAATTTTACATCAATTCCGTGTTTTTTGCATATTGAAACAATGTATTTCTCATCAAACTTAGACCATATTTCAGGTAGGGTATTATGAATATTATTGATTTCCTGAGCAACATTCACACCTTCTTTTGATTTTAATATATGCCCCATCTATTTCACCTATTAATCTTCTTGTAGCACAAATCTTTTAATATATTCGGCATAGGCATATCTGCTGATAAACATACCAATAAGCGTTCCAAGCATTGTTGAAGTTGCAAAACCAATGATTTCTGTCAAACCAGAGAATATCAAAGGTATCATAGTTATAACAGAAATTGCTCCTGTTGTCATAACTATCTCAAAAGCTCTTTTTATTCTATCTTTAATATTTCCCGACTTGCTCAACATTTCATCAGTTATAACAACCTCTGAATCAACCGAAATGCCAATGGCTGCAATTATACCTGCCATTGCACCCAGATCAATTGAAAAAGATCCTATAAATGAAACTAATATGATTACCTCTCCTAAACTTGCCAGAAGTAATCCAATTATAACCTTTGGACTTCTATATCTTAATCCAATAAAGAGAGATATTGATATGATTGCTAGGAGGATGCCCAAAACACTATACTCAAGGAATTTTCCTCCTAATGGTGCAGGAACAATAGTTCTACTCCCCAAAGTTATCTGAACAGGTAGAGCGCCACCTTTTAATATTGACATAATTCTCTGTTTTTGTTCTTGTGCTTTTTGAACTGCCAGTGTGTTTGTTTGAGCATCCACCACACCACTAACATAATAGGAATTACCTGTTGCAACTCCTATAGATAAATCGGGTGAAACTCCTGGTGCATTCATTAAACCTGCAACTGCCCATTCATCAGCAACAACACCATGTATTTCATTTGGCATATAACTTGGAACAAAATCACTGTATGGACGTCTAACAACACTAAAACCTCTTGATTCCAAATTAGAAACAACATCTGGCGAAACATTGTCCGGAACTAAAACTTTTGTTTGGTTATTTGTAGGTGTTATCAAAGCATACGAATTAGTATCCTCCAAAATATAAACTGGAACATCATCTTTTTCAAGTTTCATAGTAGTTATCAATACATTAAGAAGCATTTGTTCTCCTGTATCTCCAATTGTTCCTCTCTTCTCAAACTCTGTTTGTAATGCAGGAACATTTTCTAATAATGCACTTCTAGGAACTAAAATAACTGAGTTTGAAGGTCTATCAAGAAACATGTAAACTGGATAGTTAGCTTTATTATTCATTGTGGCAGCCATCTTTTCAGCGCCTTTTTGTGTAACTGTGAATCCAACTCCCCACAAACCAGGTCCTGCACCTGGCTTTGACATACGAGCACTTTCTGTTGCATCATTTATTGAAGATTCGTACAAATCCTCGCCAGTAACTGCTATTTTTCCATCTACTATCGCCATAAAAACTCCTTTAGAGGACAGTATCTCTTCAACCCTAGAAACATATTCTTCACTGCTGGTGGGCAGTTCTATAGCTATTTCATCGCTTCCAAGAGCCCTAACTTTGACCTCGGTTAAAGCAAATGATGATGCTCTTTTTTTGATATTATCAACAATATCACTCATAGTATCTGCATCCACAGGTCTTTCCAAAAGAACAGGAATCCTTGTACCTCCTGAAAAATCAATACCCAAATAAACCGGAGTACCTTCAGTGTAATATCTGTAACCCATTGATGCCAAACCTACTGCTACAAGAACGATAAAAAGATAAATTCTAATTTTAAGCCAATCCATAGTAATCACCTTTCCTTAAGTAAAACCATAATCAGTGGAGCGCTAAGCATCCATGTTGCGATTAAATCGCCCACAAGACCAATAACTGCAATAGAAGCTATCTGTGAGTAAGTTGTTAAATGTGTCAAATGACCTAATATCAACAAAGATGAAAACGCTATTAAATCGGTCGTACTCATTGTTGTTCCGGTTTTGAGAGCAGACCAAGAAGCATCTCTTAAAGTTCCTTTTCTTTGTTTAATCAGCCTCATTGTTAAAAGCATATCAGTATTCAATGAAAAACCCAACATCATAAGTAATGCAGCAAATGATGGCAAGGTTAAAGGAATTCCAAATAAACCCATAGCACCCAAGGTTATAACTACATCAGCAAATGCTCCAATAAAAACAATTATACTTGTAGCAATTTTTCTAAATACTGCGAATGCCAAAATCACAGATAGTAATAATGCCCACAAAATAGCAGATAAAGCTCTTTCAATAAATTTGACTCCCAAAGTGGGCGATACGGTTTTAACAGATATTGAATCATATTCTATGTTTATAGAAGATGAAACTCTCTCCTGATAATCTTTTTTAACAGAATTATACGCCGCATCAAAATCACTTTTCATTTCATTCGCTTCTGTATAATCAGGTGTGTAATCTGCGATTTCAAACATTTGATTTGCAGAATCTAAAACGAAAGGAGAAATCTCATTATATTCCTCAAGGGCTTGTTGTTTTTCTAAGTTTGCATCACTTATTGTTGGATCTGTTACAATACTTTCCAGGTATACATAATCATCAAAATAAGTATAAAAAATGCCCCTTAAATCCTCTGCAGCAGATAATTTGTCATCTTGATCCAATTCAATTTCAACTACATTTTGAATCTGAGTTTGTATTTGTTGAACCTTACGAATATTCAATCCATTCTCAATAAGATTTGCTTTTAGATCATCGATATTTGCTTCGTCAGGAGTGTACAATCTTATAATTGTTCCACCTTGAAAATCAATACCAAGTTGAACACTTGGGATAAAGAATAAACCAACTAATATTAATAATATTGGTAGAATCATCAATTTTCTGTAATCGCCATCATATATGTTCATCGATTTCACCTCTTTTTTTGGAGTGTTTCAAGAAAATCCATGATTTTTCTGGAAACAACATATCCTCCTGTGAATACTATTACCCCAGGTAAAACAGCTGTTGCAGTAACAGCACCAGCAATAAATGCCGAACCCAAAGCACCTGCGACCATTGCACTGGTTTCAGGAGAATTTAATATACTGACAATTTTATCAAGATTTTTTCTGACTGTTTTAGTATAAGGGTTTATCTCCATTATTATACTGCCCTGTTTAAAAATCCTTACGATATGATTCTCCTCTGATGCAGTTATTGCCAACGCACCCGTATTTGAAATTCCTCTCGCTGCTGCGTGTCTTGTACCAAAACCAGGTATATTTTTTTGGTGTTTTATTCTTGCACCATAAGCAAGGATTTTTCCATCAGTATTTATAATAATTGCACCATCTAAACCTGATAGATTTTTAACTATCGGGCCCATTCCTTTTTTCAAAAGAGACATGTGGTTTTTTTCAAATAAATTCGGGTACATACAAACATAATCTTTTCCTTTTTTTAGGTTTCCAATAACAAATAATGCTCCCTTACCTTCTCTGGCAACATCCAACGCAATATCTATAACTGTTTTTTCAAGTTGTTCTTTTTTTGATGTTTTTTTGGGTTTGTGTTTGGGTTTGACATTAAGGTTTTTAGAAGATTTCATATATTTATAACAAAGTTAAGGTTTTTAAAATATATGTTGTTTAATTAATTGTTATTGAGGTGATTTTAATGAAAGAACCAGCAAAAAGAAGACAAACTAGAAAAAAGGTTCATAGAGGAAGAGCAAAAGCTAAGAAAGAAGCAGGTGAAAAAAAACAAGGATGCTGCCTCTGTAATGTGCTTTCAAAATTTCTTAAAAAATAATTTTTGAAAAGCATTACTTCTTTTTTTTAAATTTATTTGAAATCCAAATATTATAAATTTTTATATTTTCAATTTTGGGATACTTGAATAACATTAAAAGTAATTGTTAAGAAAAAATATTGGATGACGGAAAAATATAAAAAAATAAGATTTGTTTAAATTAATTTTTTCATTTTTTCGATTTTAGATTTTTTTGATTTTTTACTTTTGGTGCGGGGTTTTTTCTTTGTTAAGATAGAGATTGCAGAAGTTATTTTTTTCTTTACTCTACTAGCTGTTTTAGATATTTTACCGCTTACTTTTTTCACTGCTTTCTTTTTGGTTTTAACAGCACCTTTAACTGTTTTAGATACTTTTTTAACTGCTTTCTTTTTGGTTTTAACAGCACCTTTAACTGTTTTAGATACTTTTTTCACTGCTTTCTTTTTGGTTTTAACAGCACCTTTAACTGTTTTAGATACTTTTCCCCTTACTTTTTTAACCACCATAAAAAACACCACCTTATTTGTTAAAAATATAAAGGATGGCATACTGGACTCGGTAAAGAAGTGCCTCAAGTGTTTCTGGGCCTAAATCCTAACCTACCCTCCCACTCTAAGGTTATCTCCTTTGAGCCATACACCAGCGTAGCATACACAGGTTTCATGAAGTGAGTTATAGTCCAGTCACCACATTACTGGCTGAATGCATGTCAGAGGCCTATATGGTCACACTCTTTCCAGAGCAACCGAATAGTCCTTGCCATCCACTAATTCTATAAAACAGTGATATTTATAAATGTTTTGTTATTTTTTGAAAATTTAGCTGTTGTAAAGAAACCTTTTTAAACAATAATTACTCAGTATGGCATATGTTATCGTGGATTGGGCTTTGTTTGATTATAATAGCATGGTCGTTTCAGATATACTTGTTGTTTAAAAACAAAAATGAAAAAACCATTTCACCTGTTTTTGCTGTCTTACAAGCATTAGGGATATTCTTTATTATAGTTGAAACATATAGCTCTGACCCAGTACTTGCAGGATTAAATGGGCTTAGTTGTCTGGGGGCAATCATTGTTTTGATTATGGTAATAAAAAAGAAATAGTTATTCTAAAACTGCTTTTATTCTTCTTATTCCTGCTGCACTTGATTCTTCTTTTAATATTTTGAAACTCCCTAAGTCCTTAGTATTCTCAACGTGAGGACCCATGCAAATCTCCTTTGAATAATCACCAACATAATAAACTGTAACTACATCAGGATATTTCGCACCAAATTCTGCCTGAGCCCCAGAATCCAAAGCCTTTTGTAGAGGCATTTCTTGTGCAGTTATGGGTAAATTTAATCCTATAATTCGGTTGATTTCATCCTCAATCCTCTTGATTTCTTCTTCAGTTAATTTTCTATCAAAATTAAAATCAAATCGCAGTCTTTTAGAATTTATGTTGCTTCCTTTTTGTTTGATATCTGAAGATAAAACTCTGCGCAAGGCTTCATTTAAAAGGTGGGTTGCAGTATGGAGTTTTTTTGTTTCATCAGATGCTTCGCTCAATCCTCCTTTAAATTTTTGCTCTGCACCAACCCTTGAAAGCATTTGGTGTTTTTCGTATTCTCTTTCAAATCCTTTTTTATCCAAAATTATTCCTTGTTCGTTGCATAATTCTTTTGTTAATTCAATGGGAAAACCATAACTTTGGAATAATAAAAACGCGTCTTTTCCAAGTAATTCGTTTGAATTTTCAGTTATTTTTTCAAATTCTTTTAATCCCTTTTCTAATGTTTTTTGGAATTTTGTTTCTTCTTTTTCCAATTCACCCAATATATATTCTTTTTTTGAATTTAATGAAGAATAATTGGTTTGATATATTGAAATTACTTCTCCTGCCAGAATACTCATTGATTTTTCACAGCCAAGCATTTTCATATGGCGAATAACTCTTCGAACCAATCTTCTTAAGATATAACCTTGATCAACATTTGAAGGGACAACATCTCTTTCATCCCCCAGAATAAAAACTGCGGCACGTGTGTGGTCTGCAATGATTCTCATTATTTTTTTGTTGTCTTGGTAATCTTTTTTTGTTAATTCTTGGATTTTTTCGATGATGGGCCAGAAAAGTTCGGTCTTATAATTATCCATATATCCTTGTAAAACTGCTGAAACTCTTTCAACACCCAAACCTGTGTCAACACATTTTTGTTTTAGGGGAATATATTTCCCCTCTGATGTTTTTTCATATTGAATGAAAACATCATTCCATATCTCTACCCATCTATCATCTTCAGGATCAAATTTTTCAGGGGGTTTGCTTTCGTCTGCCCAATAAAACATTTCAGTGTCTGGACCACAAGGACCTGTTGCCCCAGGGGGACCCCACCAATTATGTTTTTTCCCTAGAAAAACAATTCGTTCTTCAGAAATACCCAAAGCTTTCCAGACGTTTGCAGATACTTCATCCTTTGGAGAGTCATCATCTCCTGCAAAACAAGTTATTGCCAATTTATTCAAAGGTATTTTCAATATCTCAGTTAAAAATTCAAAACTATATTCAATTGCTTCAATTTTAAAGTAATCTCCCAATGACCAATTACCAAGCATTTCAAAGAAAGTATGGTGATAATAATCTCCAATTTCATTTATGTCATCTGTTCTTAAGCATTTTTGAACATTAACTAGTCTTTTCCCCAAAGGATGTTTCTGACCAAGAATATAGGGAACTAAAGGGTGCATTCCTGCTGTTGTAAATAAAACAGTTGGATCATGTTCGGGTACAAGTGAATTTGATTCTATCACAGCATGACCTTTAGATTTGAAGAAATCAATATATAACTTTTTTAATTCTGAAGCTTTCATTAGTATAATTAATAAACAATAGTAATTTAAGGTTTTTGAAAATTAAAAAAAGAAAAAAGAAGTTATTTGCGTTTTTTAGGAAGACTTTTATCAGGAGAACTACCTATTGGTGTTTTCCCTGTTGCTCCTAAAGCAGCAAGTCCGCCTGCTCCACCAAGAACCGCAACTCCTATTATCAAAACAATGACAATTATTGCACCAATACAAAGCCAATCTGTTTGTTGTTCTGGTTCAACTATTGTTGATCCAGGATCTGGTTCTGTTGTTGGAGGTTTAACTGAGGGCATTGATGTTAAAACGTTTATTGAACCTTTTGTATCACAGCTTCTTATTTGTGCTTTGTAGATGCCTTCATAATCTGGTGTGAAAGTTGCTCTGCCTGTTGCGTCAGTTGTTAAAGAAATTATTTTGTTTAATGGTGAAACAATGTCAATTAAAACATTTTCAGCTGGTTGATCGTTTGCTAAAACTGTTATTGTTACTGGTTGGTTGATTAAATTGTTGTATTCATAATTCCATGTCATTTCATAACATTTATATGGTTGAACTGGAGGGATTATTTCTGGTATAATATCATCAATTACATCTTGTTCAGTTGTATCATCTTCATCTTCTTCATCTGCTGGAGGTCTTGAGCCAACTGCAACTGCTCCCCCTCCACTTCCACCTCTTCTTACTGGATCGTCATCATCGTCGTCATCATCGTCGTCATCTGCCTCTTCTGCTTCCTCACCAAATAAAGCATACGTACTGAAATGTGTTACATTTCCCCAAACATATTTAGGAGGAGTTGTAACGATTCCCTGCTCTTCTACAAGTTCCCATTCACCAGATGTTTCATTGAAATAGTACATTCTTAATGAGGACTCTTCAATTCCTAATGCATCTAATTCTGCATCTGTATAATATATTCTAATTATTGCCCAATTTAATGTATTGTTTGCATCTTCGTTTAATTCTACTTGAATACCTTTGAAAGGTAACATACCGATTGGTCCGATTCCTAAACTGCCCACATCTTCATCATCCAACAAACCTACAAAAACTGAGGCATTAACAGTGTCATTTAAATTTAAGTCTATTTGTGTGTCTGAATTATCAAATTCAAATGTTGCAGTATCATTTTCTTCCATTTCTTTTGGCGGAACATAATCTGTCATGTTGCCCGTAATTGTCCAATTTGCCCATGTTTCTGTTTCTTGATTATAAATTTCTAAAACACAGTTGTCTAGATGTAATATTCCACCGTCAAAAGTTATGTATCCGTCTTCTGTACTAAACTGCATATTATTATCTATACATGATGCATAATCCTCTATTGTCCAGTAGACTGTGTCCAACTCTACTCTGAATTCTTCATACAACCCATATTCATCGTTATTAATGAAATGGCTGTTGAATAGGTGTAAAGTTGAAGCTGAGAGGTACAAACCTGTTCTGGCGCATAAATCCAAATTGTCTTGGAAAATTGTGTTTTTGACTGTTGTGTTTGATTCATAAATATACAAACCCTCACAAGTATTATCATGTATATTCGAATCTTCTACACTAACATTATCCCCCGTATCTATTTCTATTCCATAAAAGAATCCTTCTATTTCGCAATTGAGTATTTCAATATTATTTTGTTCTAAGATGTATATGCCTACATTCCCCTCTTCTCCACCGTCACCGATTAGTTTGTGTCCATCGCAGTCAATTACTAAATCTCCTGCACCAATAACCTTTATACCATCAATATTTGTCCAAGAACAATCCATATCTTCTGTCAAAGTTATGCTTTCAGTTATTGTCTGTCCACAGACACCTTGTAGGAAGGGGCAAGTATCCAATTGATCAAAGTAAGTTGTATTTATAGGATCAGATAGGGTGTAAGTTGTTCTTGTCCATGTGCTTTCGTTTAAAGAATCTGTGACATCAAAATTTGTATTCGAACACGCAAAATTATCTGTTAATGTGTTGTCTGCAGAGTCAATTGAAATACCTACATCATTTTGAATAACAGTATTGTTTGTTAGCGTATTATTATCGGCACCAGTATCAATCAAAATTCCATAAGAGGGGCCCCCATAATTTTGACTGACAGTATTTTCAATTAAATAATTGTGCATGCTGGGGCCAGTCAAATAAATTCCAAATAATTCGTTCCTGTTTACAGTATTTCTTAATAAGGTATTGTAATTTGAACTGTCAGATAAAACAATTCCTTCTAAATTTTCATTGCAAATATTATCTTCTATTGAGTTATTATTTGAACCTTCAACTAACATTCCGTAATAATTATTGATTAACTCATTATTTGCGATGGTATTGAGATTTCCTAAAAGAACATATATACCATTCCCAAGATCATTTTCAATAAGATTATTCTGAACAGTAGTGTAGTTGCTTTCAATCATTAAAATACCTGTACCTATACTGCCTACTCCGTTTGAATCTAAATGATTGTTAGTAATAGTACTACCATTAGAGCCGAATAGTGCAATTCCTTCTCCAAAATATTTAATAGTACAATTATGTATGGTTACATTATCTACTGAATCTACTACTATTCCAAATCCCCCACTTGTATTATCTCCATAAATTCCATAACCATTACAATCAATTACAACATCAGATGCAGTGATTAATAATCCATTTTCGCAATTTTCCATGTCTTTACCAAAAATAATACTATTACCTATTTCAGCTCCACAAGTCCCATAATATGGGCATCCTGTCGGGCAGGAAACTTCTGCATTAGACTCGGCGATATCATTTAAGACATTACAAATATTTTCTCCCTCATTTCCTTCAGCATCTTCACGGAAAAGAATATCAATAAGATCATTTAAACATACTAAATTGTCATACATTAATGTATTATTAGTATTTTCAAAATACATACCATACATATTAAAGTAAATTTCATTTTCATATACTTCATTATGTATTGAATTGTAAAATTCTATTCCAGAACCTAAGTTTTCATAAATTTCATTGCCATAAATCTCATTTTCATTTGAATCTTCCAATACTATTCCGATATCATTTTCATAAACAAAATTATTGTATATTGAAGAATAGTTTACATTATAGAAATGAATTCCAGTATCATCGGGACGCCACATTCCATTGTAATGTACATGATTATCATAAATTTCAGTTCCGATAGAATCTTCAATATAAACACCAGTCAAGAAATTAGTTATATTACAATTAACAAGTGTTATTCCATCATAACCAACTCCTTCTATGCCTATACCTATGCCTTCATAACCTACCAATGCATAACCATTACAATCTATTGTTATACTATCGGCAACAATGCTTAAAGCGGCTTCACCTTCACCTAAATCTCCATCTTCACAAATAATATCTTCAGTTAATACAGTATTTATTCCAATAATCTGTCCGCAGACACCCTGCACGATCGGGCATGTTGCTATCTGGTCAAGATAGGTTGCATTTGCATCAGAAATTGAATAAATGGTGCGTATCCAAGTGTTGTTTAAATCATCCTCGAGTATATCATAAACATCGTTTCCGCACGCATAAGTGTCTATAAAAGTATTGTCCGCATCTATAAATTGTTGAGTACCGTACGTATTATTTGTTGTGGTGGTATTAATAAATGTATTATTATGAACGCCAAACAAATACAATCCTATAAAATTATTGGTCATTAAGTTATCTTCCAATGTGTTAAAATTTGAATTGTCAAGTAATCCTAAACCAAAATATCCGCTTGGTTCTCCCAGTGGATGCCCGCTCACTTCATTACCAGTTAAAATATTGTAAGAGCTTCCGTCTAAAAACAAACCGTTGAAATAATTGTTTTCTACAACATTTTCAATTAAGGTATTATTATCGCTTCCCGATAAATATAATCCATCATAACCATTATAACCTGCATAATTGCCTGTTAAAATGTTGTAATAACTTAACTCAACATAAAAACCGTATTTTCCGTTGGATACTGCAATGTTATCTGTTAAAGTATTGTTATCACTTAATTCTATATAAAATCCATGTCTTGCGTTAGTGCTCGCATTATTTCTTTCCAAATTATTGTAAAAACTCTCTTCAAGGTGAACTCCATCTCCCCTATCGGAAACAATTATGTTATCTAAAATGTCTGTGTAATTCGCATTATACAAATTAATTCCTGTCGTAGGAGCGAAACCATTATCTTCCATGTAATTGTTTTGAATGGTATTGTTAACAGTATGTGCCAATGAAATTCCAGTTGCAAAAGTATATATGTTGCAGTTTTGAACTGTTATGTTATTGTAACCATTAATTTCTATACCCAAATACGTTCCGTCACCAGTTAGGTTATAATTATCACAATCAATTACAAGATTGTCCGCTCCGATTATTATCCCTTTTTCATCCCTGCAATCTAAATTTTCTGTAAGGGTCGCATCTTTGGTTATTGTTTGTTCGCAAACTCCTTGAATAAACCCTGTGTTAACAGTAAATGTCCGATTAGTTTCTTCTGCCCACGCACTGTTTATTTCATCATTAGCGTCAACACAATAAACATTCCATTCATAAACTCCATCTTCCATTGAATTGACTCCGCATGATGCGCCAGTTGTCCCGTTTGTCTCGCAGTCTGCGCGCCAGCCAGTTATGTTGTGATAAACAGTACAGTTCGCTTCAATGTTAACAGTATAATTTAATGTTGTTGAATCTTCAGTAATTAACGCTCCATTTGCTGGACCGGTTAAAGTAACATTGATCGGAGTGTAAGTGAACTCAGTGCCATTACACCAAGAAATTCTATCAAAATAAATGTGATTATCAGGGTCGGACGTATCATAAGTTGAATTAGACCAGTCATTATTTGGATAAGATGACCATGTACCATTTAAATCCAATGTATTTGAGCAAACAGTATTATTATTCAAATTGTTATTAATACTAGCTATTAATACTAGCCATTAGTTTAATACCGTCATTATTGTCCGTAACAATATTATTATCCAAAGTACACGTTCCACTTGATTCGATGCGTATTCCAGTTTCAGTATTATTGGAAACTGTGTTATTAGTTAAAGTATTAAAACTACTACTAGCAAGATAAATACCATGATTATTGTTTAATGTAACCGTATTGTTAATAAGATTATTTACAGTACCCCCAGTAAGAAGGATTCCATTATAATTATTGGAAACCGTGTTATTAGTTAAAGTATTAAAACTACTAGTTGAAAGGTAAATGCCATGATTATAATTCTGAACAGTACAACCAGTCACAGTTACTCTTTGTTTTGAACCAAGATAAATTCCATTATTTGAACCAGTTCCGTTCAAAACAGTTTCATCACAGGTTACAGTAACATCATTTGCGTTTATTGTTATTCCATTTTCTAAATTATAAGTTCCTGAACATAAAATTACACTTTCATCTATCAACATTCCGTCTGATGGGATTGTACATTCTGGTGCTTCTTCACATTCAGCAATCTGATCAAAATATTCTCTGCAGTCTTCATCTTCTGCTCCACAGCCTGAGGGGGTTGAAGAAGTACTATAAGTGGAATTTGTCCAATTGCTATTTGGGACATTACTATCATACAAATCCCCCACAACATTACCGCAGGCATATAAATTGTTTATGGTGCTATCGGAAACACCAGTTATGTAAATACCACGCGCCAAGTTGGAATTGGCAGTATTGTTGTCAAGAGTAGTATTGGAACTATCCCAGATTACGATACCCTCATACTCATTTGAATTGGCAATATTATTGATAAGAATATTATTTGTGCTGTCACGCAATAAAAAACCGTACATATAATTAGAATTGGCAGTATTACCTATGAAGGTATTATTATTTGAACTCTCGGTAAATGAGAACGCTATTTGTGAATTGTAATTTACAGTATTATTTATTAACAAATTTTCAGAACAACCGGTAAAAATTAGTGCATTATTACCATTGTAACTAATAAGGTTATTTGCAATAGTGTTATTATTAGAACTTGACTTGAAATATAAACCATAATTAGTGCTGTAACTGAGATTGTTATTCTCAATTGTACTATTGCTTGCACCACTAAACATAATACTAGTATAAAAATCGGCGATCGTACAGTTTTTTATGGTTACATTATTATGACCATTATTATTAATTCCCCTAGGATAATAATCTGAAAATCCCCCTGGACCCGTTAGTGTATGTCCTTGACAATCAATAACAATATTATCTGCGCCCACATCTAAACCAGCATCAAATTGGCCCAAATTTTCTTTCACACAAGTTATATCCTCAGTTAAAATAATACTTTCCATAACTGTTTGCTTACAAACTCCTTGTTCAAAAGCAAGACTAGCATTAACAATGCCCATTCCAAAAATCATCAGCACGAATGCTGCAAAAACAAAATATTTCATACTATCCATATATATCACCTAAAATTAATTCAACCCATATTGTGAAAAGAATTCATCACGCTTTTTTAAAATATGGCAAGATTTATAAATCTTTTCTAAAAGTAAAAACTTGAGAATCATTATAAAATTTTCTGATAAAAAACAAGTATGGAGAAAAATTTTAAATTGTTTGAAAAACTAATTCTAGAACTCAAAAACAATTATGTTGTTGTTGAAGGAAAAAAAGACAAGGATGCGTTGAAAAATATAGGTTGTAGAAATATTATTCCCATTCAGGGAAAAAAATTTGAACAAATTGAAAATCTCTTTAAAAAAATTGATTCTGAAAAAATAATTATTCTTACTGATATGGATAAAGAAGGAGAAAGACTGGCAAAAGAATTGGAAAATATCTGCAGAAGTACTTCTAAATATTGTAACACCCAGATTAGAAAACAACTTTCAGGACTGTTGAAATTGCAATACTGGGAAACGATTGACAAAAAGATTGAGAGATTTATTGAAGAAAATGAAGATTGAAATCAATTTTGTTTTGTGTTTGCTTCTCTGATAAGCAATTCTAAAAAACCTTCTTCCCCTTTTGATAAATCCTTATTTGTCAGTTTTGTTAATTTATCATCTATAAATAGCTCTGCTTTTCCTCCTTTTTCAACATAATCTTTCAGAAAATTATTAACACACCAATTCCAGCAAACTTTATTGTTCGCCAACATATATTCCTCATTTTTAAATGTTAAAACAGCTTGTGATAAATATGGAAATTGGGGATTTTTATAATATAATCTCAAATTAACATCAGAAATTTGAAATTCATGTTTTCTAAACTTCTTTTTCAAAATAATTTTTTTACCTTTAACTAAAGAATCATAAGGTTCTGAACTAGGTATAATAAAGTAACTGATGATAAGAAAAAGTATGGCCTCCAGATTTTGACTATTAATTATAAATAATATAGATAAAACTAATAATAAAATAAATACCAACACATTTAAATAATACATAAACTTATCGCATCCCATTTATTCACCTTATAGTTTAGATTGTGTAAAGCTTTAAAAACTTTCATCTATATACTAACATTAATTGGGGGCCAGTAGCTCAGTCTGGTTAGAGCGACGGTCTTATATGACCCGTTCTGGCGCAAGTTTCTCATGTCTGAGCAAACCGTAGGTCGCCGGTTCAAGTCCGGCCTGGCCCATCCAATAAAGAGGTGTGCAGAATGAATAGAAAAGAATTGGGAATATTTTTTGCACTTGTTGTCATTGTGCTAATAGGAGTAGTAGCATACGGCGGATCAAGTGGATCACTTAACTCAAACACAAGAGCTGCGGCATTTGTTCCTGACGAACAAGTTGCAGAAGATTTTTATGTTGGACAAACAGAAACATGCAATCTTTGGCATTGTGAAGTAAACCAAAACAATGGTATTGCGGTATGTAAATGCGAACAGTAAAAAATTCTAAAAAATTAAAACAGGAAATTGCAAAAGAAAGAATAAATAGGCTATTTTACTTAGCCGATTTTTATTCTAAAACTAATTCTTTGTATTCAAAAAAATATTGTTTAATGATAGATAAAATAAGAAAAACAGTCAATCTGAGACTTTCAAAACAGCAAAAAATTAAATTCTGCAAGAAATGCCATACTTTTTGGATTCCTGGAAACACTGTAAAAATAATTCAAAATCATTCAAACAAAAGAATTATTTATAGGTGTTTAAACTGCGGTTCTGAAAGGAAATTTGGTTATTTAAATAAAAAATAAAGCGCTCCTGCCGCCAGAGGTATCAATGCATTATCATCTAATTTAAAATCAATAGATTCAATAACTGTGCTCACTATAATAACAAAAAACGTAATCGGGAAGGGATAAACAATTAATGCAGTCAAACTACCTGCAAAAAAAGCAAAAGAACCTTCAAATGTTTTTCTTTTGTTCCATGGAAGTTTGTGCTTTCCATGTATTCCAAAAATAGTTGCCAAACCATCGCCAACTGCCAACATCAAAACCACTGCAAAAAACTTATTGAAAGAATAAAATAATAAACCAGTTACAAAAACTCCTGCACAATACCATAAACTTCCTAACCCCGGTGCTACTCTCGGGCGCTCAAACATTCTTAAGAAAAAATCAATGTACGGTATTTTTATTTTATAGCACATTTTTATTTGGATTGTAATCAATCCCCCCATTATTATAAACGCCATAATAATTGAAAAAATTTCTCTTTTCAAAAATAAATGCATTAAAATAAATACAAAACCTAAGAATATGTGGAAAACTTGCCTTTCAAATTCTGATCTCATGGGCCACCATCTCTATTTTCAATATAACGAACTTTGAAATTGTGTATGCGATTATTGCAACTCCTAAAGCACCTGCAACATCTAATATTGTATGCACACCAAGATACAATCTTGAAAAAGCCAGAATTAATGCATATATCAAATAAAACCAAAACGCAGGCGTTCCTAAACTTGGGAGAAGCAAGGAAAAACCTATTGCAGAATGGGCACTTGGAAAAGAATATGATTCTGTGCATTCAACTTTTTCGCTTATACATGGCCTTTCGTCGAGATAGACAAATTTTGCACCGACTGTAAAAATTGATGTCAATAAAAGAGACATTAACACTATGGGCATGACTGTACGTTTTTGTTTGAATAAAACAGTCATTGAGAAGATTAATAAAGAAGTGACTATAAGCAAACCTAAAGGATGATCTAAAAATATACTTAATTCATGGAATATAGGTATGTTTAAATCTGCAATAAAAAATTCCAGAGATTTAATCATTTTACCTACCATAATAGTATGTTAAAAGCAATGCCAACCAAGATAGTGGTAAAATAATTAGCATTTGTAATATGTTGCCTATTATGGGCACAAGAAATAGTAAAACAAAAGGTATTGTTATCATTGTAAATATAATGATAGAATCTAAAGGTTTTTTGAATATAAATTTGATTCCTTTTTTGATCGCAGTTAAAGAATGTGCTTCATCTACAACAATTGAAATAGGCACAAACATTGTTAAAAACCAGAAAAGCACAAATATGGGCAGGAATATTAACGGCAGATAATTTAAAACATTAAAATAATATGTGATCCCCAACAAGGGTATTAAAATCACCAATAAAATAAAATTTTTTATAACTGCATAAGCAAAGTAAGTTCTTCCGTATTTCAATCCCAACTGAATATAAGTGAACAAAGAAGGTCTTTTTCTTTCTTTAAACAAATCAAAAAGTGTTTTGACAAATGCCGCCGTATAAGAGGATATGAAAAACCAAACAACAACATAACTAATCAACAACATACTAACAAGAATAAAGCTCGTTATACTTGTCCACATATTAATTGCTGTGATAGCATAAAATACAACTAAAGCAGGTGTTAATCCTGCAGATATCAGCAAACTAACTGCTAAAAAAAACAAAAACGCAGCTTTTAATGTTTCCAAAGGAAAATTAACTGCTACTTTCAACGCATCGCCTAATGCTTTAAATGCAATAATTCTCATGAGAGATAATACAGAAAATGGATTTAAAAAGATATCGTTAAAATAAAAAAGAAAAAATTAACCACAGGTTGCATCTGTGGCTGCCAAAGTTGTTCCAATAAGTGGCCCATAACTCACACCTGCAGAACCATAAGAACTTAAATCTGTGTCGCATTCAGCAGGTTTATCCTTTAAATGCAAACAGATAATAGTTTTTATATCCTCTGCATTTCTTGGCATGTTTACGGTTATTCCATTAAACACGGATCCTGGCGAGCCAGTTATACCATATTTAGTTGTTTCATTTAGATGAGTGTTGAAAACAGGCAATCCAGATGGCATCAAAGATACTACATCATATTCAGAAATTGTTTTTTCAACACACTCATCAACAACATCTCTGTCTGCACCTATAGTTTCTAGACATGATACTTCTTTTCCTTTTGCTTCTGAGTAGCATTCAATATAATCCCATAATTTATCAGGATATTCTTTATCAACACAATATTGATAAAGATTATCATTGGTTTCGCTTTGGCCATGCATTACATAATGTACAAACTTGTTATTTATTTCAACATTGGGAGTGTCTTTGAAAAGTTTTGCGACAGGTATAACTGCTTTTTGCATTTGCAAACCATAAGGACATTGTGACATTATATATATGTCTAAAACAGCTTTATCTTGTCCCTCACCTATATAATTTTTTAGATCTGGTTTTGATAATTCAAACACCAGTCCATTCTCCTCATCTTCAGAATAAGAATAATACCCCTCTGTTCTTTTTGAAATTAAAGGTATATCCTCTTCTTCAATATCAGTAATAACTAAAGCAGGGAGATAATCAACATTTATATCTATTGATTCATTGTATTCAATAATTTCATAATCAAGATCTACTCCGACACTCTCGAGTACTGTGAAATACTGCTCTTGACCTGTTGATTGAACATATATATTTCCTTTCATTTCAATTAATTTTAACAAAAGATGATCATTGCTTATTAAATAAACAGGTTCGGCAATATAAGAATCAGTTAAATCATAAAAATACCATCCAATTTGTTGTTCGGCAACAGAAGGATTGGTTAATTGTGGAGAAAGTGATGAAAAAGCAATTGCATTGTCCTTACTCATGGAAGCTTTTTCAAATATAATAACTGGCGCATATTGTAGATTATAATCCTCGTTGAAAATTTGTTTTTCTTGTTGGGTTATAGGTACATATTCATATTCAAAATCTAATCCAATAGGTGCCAACATGCTTAATGTTTGTTCAATAAACTCTTTATCTTCCAATTCGTTTGCATAATAAACTTTAGCTTTGATTTTTTCAAGTTCTGGAGCCTTACAACCTGTGTGTTCGCACATTTTTCCCGCTATTACTGCAGGATTGGCACTCATTTCTATAGGTTTATACTCCCCATCATAATAATACAATGAAGAAACCTGATTATTCATTGCAAATGTCACCATCATTTCTAAATCTTCTTCATAAGTTGGATTTACCTGCAAACAAATATCTTTTGCCTCGCTAGGTTGGCCATAATAAAACTCATACATATCAATACATCTTGTTTCTATTTGTGCATCTGTAATCTCTTCTAATCTAAAAACTACTTGAGAAGAAGCTGTATCTCTTGGATCAACAAACATTACAAATGTTTTAGAATTTGAATCGCCCATAACTGTGGAGTTGTTGTTTGGGCTTCCAGATCCTGGACCCATAAAAATAATTGCCAAAACAAATACGAGTGCAATCACTAAAACTAAACCAAGAACATAATACTTATTTTCCATTTTATTCACCTCAAATGATTCATTATTTAAGAATATAAGTTTTATTTAATAAATCACAATGTTTATATAGGTTTTTATTTTGTCAGTTTACTGGCTTACTTTAAAACCAATAAGTCACACCGAAACTAATTCCCCACGACTTATCCCAATCCGCTCCAGTCCTTTTCCACTCGTAATTAATTTCGCCATATCCACTTAAATTGGTTCTTTGATAATCAACCCTGAGTCTGCTCATTATTGAAATTATATCTTCAGGTTTTAATTCTCTTGAATATTCTGTGCGCAAATCAACTGATAGTAAACCTCTTTTTTTCCCCTCGCCGACCAAAGTGTAGATTTTTGTTCCTATGAGGGCACCCTGTCTTTCGTATTCAGGCATGGTGTCGGGAGATAATAATCTAATAACTGGGCTTCCAACATTTCTATCATATTGTACGCCCAAATATATTTCTCCTTTGTTCATTCTGTCTGCAAGCACAGCAGCTATTTTAGCCGCATCGTTTTCGTTGATTCCCCACGCACCTTGAACAAATGCTATTAAAGTTCCATTAAGAAGCTCTTCAGGAGTTAGTATTCCTCCAGTGATTCCTGCCATGCCCGGCATAACTCCCGCACCTAAAAAATATTTGTTATCGCCTGACTGCATAATGGCAGTTCCCCCGAGAACTAGTTCATCTGTTTCACTTAATACTCCTGCACTTACCCCTGCTGATCTTATCAGCTGTTCTGTTTCAGAATCTGCCATAAATGAAGCATTAAACAATAAAACTTGATCTGGCGAGTATAACATCTCTAAATTTGTTTTTTCGAATTCTTGTTTAAAAACATCAAAAACAAAAGGCATTGAAGCTTTGAAAGTTCCAAACGAAGCTAAAGCATGACCTGTTGCAGATTCAGATTCAGAGGTTACGGAACCTTGTAAAAAACCTTTTGACCACGAAAATTTGCCAATTGAATTCCATGTCTCTTGATATCCCCAAATTCTTCCTGCATTCAAATAAAGATTTATATTTTCAATAAAATAAAGATTTATATCTTCAATATAAGCCTCTGCACCCACTCCACCGCGTTCTTTAATTCTTTCGATTTGTAAATTTGTCATACCCTGCGAATAACCCCAATCTCTCTTTATGACATACCTTCCTGCAAGTCCAGATTCTCCTTCAAATCTTGTCGCAATTTCAACCAAAGTTTTTTCATTTTTGATAAATGTGGCAGCAGCTTCTTCAAAGTTTTTAAGATGTGAAAATCTAAATATAATCTCAGACTCTTCACCAGATATAGTAGTTGCTGCACCCCAAGTCTCATCTTTAGCAACAACCCCTCCAGCGCCTAAACTTGATTTAGGAATTAAAGCAGAAAACACAAAACCATTTTCATTGTTTTCAAAATTATGAACATCTTTTATATCAATAATACCTCCCAACCAGGTTCTCACATACCCATTTTGAGTTTCTTCAAAATCAAATTCTCTTTTTCCTATGAAATATAACTTTCCACCATAATCTCCAGTGTTTGCAAAAGAATACAATTCCCATACATTGCTTTCTTTGTTGTATTTACAAACTTCATAAAATTCAACTTTGTCCTGGGTATCTGAAGAAGGTCTGTATGCTTTTAACCATACATCAAGATCAGTCATTGTTCCCTGACTTTTTGTGCCTTCAATGCCTTCCCATGCAACGCCCAAATATGCTTGATCCAAATATAGTGAATTCATGAGTCCAGACCAATCATCCCCCCGAGTTGTTCCTTCAAAAGTATATTCATCATTTGTGTTTGCTGTGAGTGCCCATTTTCTTCTTGTACCCATTGGTCCTGCTAATTCCTGGCCAACCGAACCCTCAGCATATCTTGAAAATGTTTCTTCTCTATTTCCTGACGCTGATCCTGAAGCTTGCCCCTCAGTTACTCTTCTTGTAACTTCAATTATTGGGGGATGAACTGGAACTAAATAATCAATCGCTTCGAGCAGAACAATTAAATTCGGCATATAGTTTACCATCACATCAGTTCTTTCTCTCACTTCAGAAATCATTTCATTTCCAAATGGAGAAAATAATTGTGCCAGAGATAAGAAAGGACTTGCAGAGGATCTAGTGGTTTCATATATATCTGGAAAGAATGGAATATTGATGTCGGCATATGAAACACTCGGAAGTTCAATTATTCTCCTCAATATTTCATCTGAAACACTGTTAATTGTTTCAATATCTCTCTCTTGACCATACGCATCGATCATTCCCCCTTGGTACATGTCTTCCATTACATTTCTAATAATATTTTTACCGGCTGTATTAATTGCATTGGGGATGTTTAAATAAAAATTTCTAACTGTTAATGAACGGTTTGTTTCATCTTTGAAAGGAAAACTCAATCCATTTATTTGTGAATCATAACCTGACATGGTTTGTAAGACTTCATATATAAAATATGGAAAAACTTTACTCAGCGGATCAAAAACATCTGTCAAAAATGCCTGCTGTCCTGTTACAGACAAAGTATTTAAAATTGATAAATCCTGCATTATAGATGTCGTATGTTCTCCAAATCTGCCAATCATATCATCATAGAGTGTGTTTCCATCTTTATCTTTTTGGCAAAATAGATAATATTGTGCAAAAATATCAACACTTGAAAAAGTACTTTGATAATCCAATGTTCTTTTCATTTTTTTATCTATAAAATTTGAAACACTTGATCTTGCTTTTGTAACTGCTGAATCGTATGTGTTTGTAAAATCTAAGTTAGTTTTTGATCCTGAACTAAAATAATTGTCTAAAGTTTTACGAGGATCAGACACTGAGCCATACATTCTGGTTATCATGTTATCAAGAAGATCTATTCCTGTCGTTTCACCATTTTTAAGACCATAGTGTCTTTCTAAAATAAACAAAAACGCAGCTGAACCATATGATGTTTCATAGTTTCGCATCCTACCCAAAAAAACTTCTTTTTCATCCGCTGAAAAAACATAATTGGGGTTGTTCATCAAACTAGAATATGCATCCAAATCAAAAATAAATTCTCTAGTGTTTTTAGCAAAATTTATTATTCTATCTATGGCAGCTCTTGTGTATTTTTTATTTACGCCTTTAGATGCATCATAAAATCCTTTTGAATAATTTGAATCATTTAAATACATGGCGCATTGTTCTAGATTTGAAATAATATAATTTAATTCGTCATAAGAACCACTTATCATAAAGTATTGCATTATGTGTGCAAATTTTATTCCAAATTCCAAACCCTCATTATATTTTTCAGCATTTATAATACTCACAGGAACAGAATTTAAAGATTCAATAGAAGGGAGAATATCTTTAAAACCATTTTCAATAAACATATGTTGCAGATTATTAGTAAGATATACTTCTTTAATTTTAATTTGAATATCCCTTATTGTTGTTTCAGATGTTATTTCATTCCATGTGTTGGTATCTCCTGTTAAAAGAACATATTTTGCTGCAAATAAGGCTTTGTTATAATCTTCACCTGCAACTCTTGAAAAGTGTGATTTGAATTCATCTAATTTACCTGACATTAACTTTTGTTTTTTAAATAAATCTTCTATAGCTTTTGGCATTTCATTACTTACAGATTGCTCGCTTTTATTTTCATACCTAACCATTTCCTCACCTTCTGTAGTAAAATGTGCCTGTGAAAGTTTATATTCTTTTTGTTGAGTAGATTCGTTTTGCACATATTCCCCCCCCGGGTCATGTACCTGAGCAATTGTTGATTGAAAAGCTGAAAAGAAAACAGCTCCTGCCAAGCCTAACGTACTAAGCTGTCTGTTTTTAGGTTTAATTTTTTTGGGTTTAATCGAGTGCATGCTTTAACATTATTGAAAACATTATATTTAAAGGTTGCAGCAATAAAATTTTAATTATTGTAATATTTTAGACATTTATTCATTAAATATATAATCACATTGTTCTGGCATATGGAATTGCGCAGACATGAAAAGTTTGATATAACCCACAATAGGCACACCAAAAATAACATTTCCTTTAACGTTTTTTTCAGGTATCAAATGATTTCCTCCATAACCTGGCATATAAATTTGCAGATCAGTTATGTGATTATTATCTCCCTTTGTTAAATAATATGTTCCTTCCTTAGTTTTTACAGTTACAACTGCCCTATGAACTATGTCGCCCACGTTTGAAAATAGATCGCCTTCATTGGGTTGATAAACTACTATGTCACCTTCTTTTGAGTGAGGATATAAACTAATTTCTTGTCCAGAATATACATCTTTAACAGAAACTACACAGGGAATTTCAAATGTTTCATCTGACCTTCTAGATTTTCTTTCACATATGCCATACTGGAATGCCAGAGGGCCATGATATTCTGTTATATATTCAGGATTTCTTCTATATTCATAACAAAAAGGATCTGTGTCCGGATCCTCAAACTTAGAACAATAAATATCAATTGAACCTTCTAAATTCATACTCATGTTTCCTATTGCAACGCGAGCATCGGGTGTAATATCATAAACTGAAACATCAGGCATATACAAAGTTCCATAGGTTTTAACATCTGTACCTCTTATCAAAACCATATCGCCCCGATCTAATTGGGGCACCATAGAACAAGTTACAACTGCACTTATGGGTGTTGAAGTATTTAATAAAAAAGAAATTCCATATAAAACTGCAATTGCAATTAAAATTCCGATGAGCAGTTCTTTTATCTCAGATTTAACTCCATCTTTTAAAAGTCCTTTGATAACATCTTCTGCAACCATCACAATGAATATTAATCCCAACATTAAACCCAATACATTTTGACGAACAAGCACAAAAAGCACTAAAACAAGAACAAATAATATAGTTAAGATATGGAATTTATCAATAAAATAAAAAAAAGATTCTAACTTTTTTTTAGTGCGGTCGTCCATGAATACACCTAAAACAAAGATTTTTCTAGATCTTCAATTGTTTTGTGAATGGATTTTAAACCTTCTTTTAATTTATCAATTGGTTTGCTTTTTTTGGTTCTCAATATAACAATTACATTTTCAATTTCTGGATGCTCTTGTAAAACAGAAATGAATTCAACATCCTTGTCTGCTGCCAATACATCCCTTAATGCATAAAATATTGAAGAATCTTCACCTATAAATTTGATTTCAAGATAATCCTCTTCTTTTTTGATAATTTCAAAATTCATAAAATCACCTTATTCTTTTATCATTCTTTTAATGTTTTTAACAGATTTTTCTCGAGTAGTTTCTTTGTTGCCATAAACTTTTTTCTTACGGTTTGTTTGATAGGATTTTTGGTATTTTTGAACATTAGATGAAGAATCCTGGGAAGGTCTTGAAGTAGAACTTGGTCTTGAAGTAGAACTTTTTGAATCGTTATTCTCATAGTTTCTTTTTTGTCCAAAAGATCTTTTATTTGGTCCAGAATCCCTAGAGCTTCTAGGTCCAGAATTTCGAGGAGGTCTCGAATCCCTGTATCCTCCTCTATCCCCAAAATCTCTGCGAGGTCTTGAAGATTTAGGAGGTTGGATTTTTCTACCAAATCTTGGAATTATAACTCCCAACCCTTTTCCATCCATTGTTATGTCAACAGTACCCTTTCTAGGTTCATACCTTGTTATTTCTGCCCTTATAATGTCCCCCACCATAATGACATCGCGTAATTCATTAACATATCCGAATCCCAATTTGGATACGTGCAAAGCTGCCCAAATATCAGGATTTGCATATCTTATATCTTCCTCATCTTCAGCAGGTATTATAGATACAATAGCAATAGGATCCATTATGTTTTCAATTCTGCCATAAACTAAGGTCCCTGGTTTAAAATTCAAAACACGTTTTTTAGGATTTACTCTAACCTCCTTGTTAGATACATCTAACTCTCCAGTAGATTCTGAATAAATCTGACCATCTTCAGAGTAAGTATTGTCACCGCTCATAAATTCCTCTGAAGTTCCAACATTAGTACCAGGAAAAACTTGCATGATAGTTGTATTAAATAAAGGCATTTATAAATATTTGCTTTAAGAAATGGCTAAGTTATCTTAATTTTTAAATAGTTTTTTCTGTCATAAAAGCAAGCTTTTATAGTTAAAAAAGTAATAAAAAAGTTAATTTAAATCTTTAAATATTTTCAAATACAAACTATTAAAGATAAAGAATTTGTAAGAAAATCTGATAATCAAGTTTTTTAGTACTCCTTTTGAAATTAAAACGAACCAAAACATTTAAAATAGTTATATCATTTTTAAACTGATGAAGGGATTACTATGATTTCAAATGTTTTTTTTGAGTTGACAATGATATTTGCTCTGACGATTACAATATGTGGAATAATGAAACTTTTGAAACAACCCCTCATTATTGGATACATTTTATCAGGAATATTGGCAGGTCCTTTGTTTTTCAGCCTAACTCAATCTATTGAAACGATATCAATATTTGCACAGATGGGCATATCTTTTCTTTTGTTTTTGGTTGGTCTGCACTTAAATCCAAAAATAATAAGGGAAATTGGAAAAGTTTCGTTGATAACTGGTGTGGGCCAGGTTGTGTTTACAACAATTTTAGGTTTTTTGATTTGTCAGGCTCTGGGTTTTTCTATTATTGAATCAATATATATTGCAATTGCCCTCACATTCAGCAGTACAATTATTATCATGAAACTTTTATCAGATAAAAAAGACCTTGAAACATTGTACGGAAAAATTGCGATAGGTTTTTTGATCGTGCAGGATTTGATAGCAATATTTATTTTGATGATGCTGGCCCCATCTTCAAATGGAATCGGCATGCTGGAGATGGTTTTGATTACCGCTGTAAAAGGGTTGGTGGTAATTGTTGCATTGGGACTTGTAGGGTGGTTTGTCATACCTCCTGTCACAAAACACATTGCACAATCACAAGAATATCTGCTTTTGTTTGTTATAGGTTGGTGCCTTGTAATCTCAAGCGTATTTTATATTTTGGACTTTTCAATTGAAGCAGGAGCATTGGTTGCAGGAGTTATGCTTTCTTTTTCGCCTTACAATCACGAAATAAGCTCGAGGGTAAAACCAATCAGAGATTTTTTCATTGTGCTGTTTTTTATAATGTTAGGATCACAAATGGTGTTTGGAAACATTCTTCAGCAAATACCATTAATACTAGTTTTATCAGCACTTATACTTATTGGAAATCCATTAATTGTAATAATATTGATGGGATTAATGGGATACACAAAAAGAAATGGATTCATGGCAGGTCTAACTGTTGCACAGATAAGCGAATTTTCCTTGATTTTGATTACTTTAGGAATACGATTGGGGCATTTAACAAATGAGATTTTGTCCATTATAACAATAGTTGGAATAATAACCATAACTGGCTCAACATATATGATTCTTTATTCTGGAAAAATTTATCCCTACATATCGGGTTTTCTTTCATTTTTTGAACGAAAGGGGAAAAAAATTGATGAGTATAAATATCAAACAGATGGGAAATATGGAATAATTCTGTTCGGATACAATAGAATTGGATTTGATGTATTCAAAACATTGAAAAAAATTGATAAAAATATACTTGTCGTTGATTATGATCCGGAAACAATTATCAAACTCTCTAATAAAGGGATTGAGTGCAGATATGGGGATGCAAATGATTCTGAACTTTTGGATGAACTGGAAATTGGAAACGCAAAAATGATTATATCCACAATACCTGACGTTGAAACTAATTTATTGATATCCAAAAAAATAAAAAGTCAAAAGAAAAAGCCAATCTTCCTACCTGTTTCAACACAAATTGAAGATGTCTTTGAACTCTATGATGAAGGAGTTACATATGTTATAATGCCACATTTTCTTGGCGGAACAAAAGTAGCATCCATGATTGAAAAATATAAATTTAAGAAAGTAAAATTTAAAAAAGAAAAAGAAAAACATATTGCACACTTGAAAAAAAGAAAAGAAGATTTTGATGAATTAGATAAGTAAATTTTACAGTGAAAGGTTAGTCTGAATTTATTTTACTGTGGTGCCCCCATGTTTTTTTCCTTTTATTATTTTAATTATATCGCCCATATTTATAGAACCTATAAAATGCAGTTCTGTTTTATTTCTTTTTGCTAAAACAGTTGCTTTCTGATCAAAAATTAAATTCTGCCCGGGTTTGAACTTTTCTTTTATCATCATCTTGTACAAATCATTTAAACTCATTTCTGGAATTTTTGTTGCAGTTTTATCATATTTTGGATCAGCAGTATAAATTCCATCAACATTACTGATATTTACAACTTTTTTGGCTTTGCATTTTTCTGCAAGTTTAACAGCAACATAATCGGTCGTATGCCCGGGTGCAGTGCCACCCATAAAAACAAAATTGTATTTTTTCAATTTCTTCTCTGCTTCTTCAACAGTTAAACAAATTTTTGGATAAACTTTTTGTTTTTTTTCAATAAAATAACCTAAAACTGCCTGCGCATTAACCCTAGTTGAATTTATGCCCAAGTCATCTAAATAATCTTGATTTGTAGAAAGCTTTTTTCCTTCTAAAACCATTTTTCTAGCAAGCCACCCCCCACCAACAACAATACCGTATTTTTGTTTTGATTTGATTAAAATCTTTGAAAGTTTTTTGATTAATCCGATATTTAGTTCTCCAGGGTTAACAACACTCCCACCCAACGATAAAATAATTTTTTCCATTTAATCACCTACTTAAACGATTGAAAACCTTTTTAACTTCTTTTGCTGAGGCATTGGTTTTAACCCCAGTTGAAACAAAATGTGTTAAAGTTGCATTAAATCCTTTTTGTTTTAGTTTTTCGATAACATCCATTGTTTTTGGGGCAGAGCTTTTCAAAATCCCCCCCATATAATGCAAATCATAATATAGTAATTCTTTTTCTTCAGCCATTAAACCAATCATTTTGGTTGCTTGAGAATTAGGATAAAGAAAAGATGAAGATTGGAGCATTTTTTTCAATATTTTTCCGTCTTGAATTTTGCCCAGGTATATCGGACCCCCAATAATTTCATCTTTTTTCTTTTTCAAACCATTGTTGTAAAAATCCTTTAAGCAAACAGATTTGAATTCAAAAGTTTTTGGATTAAAAATTAAATATCCAATATCTTGATTTTCCTGTTCTGTTGCAGGAATTGCACCACGAACAACGCGCATAATACATTTGACATAATGTCTGTGTGAAAAACTCATTATTGGTTCTATTTTATATTCATATTCGTGCGCGACACGGGCAATATGGGCCAATAAAATTCTTGTGCCAAATTCATACAAAAACATTTCGTGGATTGGCTTTGCGTGATATTGTTTGGGTGTTGCCCTCCAATGCGCACCATGAAGAACTGCCGTGTCAGTTGCTGTTGCCGATAAAATTGCATTTTTTGTTGAAGAGTTTGCAGCAAAGGAACTCATTGCACTATGCAAAAAGGGACCTGGTGTTCCAAACGGATCCAGTTCAATAAAATTATACTCATGATGGGCAGATAGATGTTCTAAAATATTTTCACAAAATACTTTACAGTTTTTTATTTTATTGAGTTTTATATTTTTTTTAATCAAAGGACAAACCCTTTTGTTTGTATCAACTAAATTCACCAGTTCTACATTTTTATTTTCTTTTTTATACCTTAGTCCTCGAATCCCTGAGGCTGACATACCGTCACAAATTTTCAAAGTTTCATCTATCGCACCAACACATAAAGAAGAAACAGTTCTGTTTAACTCCATTGCAGGATTGTAAAAAGAATTGCCGAGATCAAAAACAACGCTTCCTTCTTTAATCTGTTTTTCAATTGTCATTGCAGTATGTATGTATGGAGCATTTAAAAATTTTCTTGAAAAAAATATCCAAACGTTTATATACTTAAACACCATAATATACCATATTAAACAAATTAGTTAACAAAAGGGGAGTGATTAAATGACACATAGAAAATCTGTAAATGTAAAAGAAATTGTAAAACGTATTATCGAAAATAAACATACGGCACAAAACTTTGGGAAATTGAAAACAGATATTGCTCTTCTTTCTGAAGAAATTAGTTCTCCAAAATTTGGAAATGAAAAATTTAAATTGCAAACAATAATCGATGAATGCAAAAAAGAAATAAGAAAAAAGAGATCTCAAATTGCAGAATATGAAAGAATTGTAATTTGGGAATCAAAAGATATTGATAGATTGGAATTGAAAAAAATGTTGTCGCGACAAAAAAACGAACTTGTGTCTATGATGGAAAAAATTGAAAACGCAGGACCATCGGCCACACATATTGGAAAACATGAATATGATGCGACTGTGTTAATTGCAAAAGATATTTTCAGACATTTATCACTTATCAATAGGGAATGGGAAGACGCCTTTAGTAAAACTAATATTTTAAAAGTTTCAGAACTTATAACTGAAAGAAATATAGAAACTATAGGGCTAAAAAGATATTATGAACAACTTGGTATTGCACAAGCAGATTTGGCATCTTCTTCAGAAAAAGAGAAGAGATTAGAACAGATGCGAGAAGAATTGGATGAAATTAAAAAAAGATTAATAAAAAAAGAAACTGAGGAAGACATGGCTGGAATGATATTTCAAGAAATGATTGCATCTATAGAATTTTCAGAAGAGCCCTCTATAAAACTAAAAATTCAAGGGAACGTTAGAGAATACAACGGAGATATATCTTGGGAATTGCCTCCTCTTCACGAGCAAATAAGATATCTGCTGACAATTGCTGCATATTGTGAAACATATCCTCAAATTTCAGAAAGTGTGTTTTTCAGAAAAATTAAACAGCATATTGGTGTTGATATAACAGGATCTGAAAATAAAACTTACAGAATAATTAGAAATGGTATAGTCCCCTCTCCCGAATGTGAAAAAGATACTGAAGAGGGATCAAAAACTGTGCGAAAGGCATTTGTATTAGAAATTAAAAAATACGGCAATTCCGATCTGTATACGCTATCTTTGAAAACAATGACGCCCGATGGAAATAAAATTGAACTAATAAAACCAGTAATGTTTTACAAAATAAATGAAGAAGAAAAGATAGGGGTGTGTGAAGGCCAACAACAATTGGTATTAAAGTGATCTATTAAAATGTCGCACTTTTTAGCCATATGTGAAAGCCTTTTTTATTTTGTGTTTTTTAATGGCTTTTTAATGGTAATTTTAACGTCGGTAAAAAGCTGCGAAAATCAATTTATAGAATAAAGCGAAGCTTTATAAATAAAAAACACAAAAGAAATATGTTTAAAGAGCAAATATTTGTAGATGTTTAAAATAAAATTTAATTTTATTTAGAGGAGAGAATATGGAAAATGTAAATGGAAATAATAATGGATATACGGCCGAAAACATTCAAGTTTTAGAAGGTTTAGAAGCTGTTAGAAAGAGACCTGCAATGTATATAGGAGACATAGGTATGAGGGGGCTTCATCATTTAATTTACGAGGTTGTAGATAATTCTATAGACGAAGCAATGGCAGGATTTTGCAGTAAAATTGAAATTATTTTGAAAAGAGATGGGAGCGTACTGATAAAAGATAATGGGAGGGGTGTGCCAGTAGACCCACACCCTAAATTAAAAAAATCTGCATTGGAAGTTGTTATGACTGTTTTGCATGCAGGTGGGAAATTTGACAAAAAAACATATCAAGTTAGCGGAGGGCTGCACGGAGTTGGTGTTAGTGTAGTTAATGCTTTATCTGAAATAATGATTGTTACAGTTTATAGGGATGGAAAGATTTGGAAACAGAGATACGAACTGGGAAAACCCGTTTCAGATGTTGAAAACATTGGAGAAACTCAAACGACAGGGACAACAATTCATTTTAAACCTGACAAAGAAATATTTCAAAGTACTGAATTTGACTATGACATTTTGGCATCTCGTTTCAGAGAATTGTCCTTTCTGAATGCAGGAGTAGAGATCACAATTTTTGATGAAAAAACAAATAAAAGCGACACCTTTCATTCCCAAGAAGGCATGATAGGCTTTACAAAATACATAAATCGTGCAAAAGAAAGTATTCACGATGTAATATTTTTCTCAAATAAACAAGGAGATGTATATGTTGATATTGCAATGCAATACACCACTGTTTATTCTCCAACCATATTGAGTTTTGTAAACAATATCAATACTATAGAAGGCGGAACTCATTTAACTGGGTTTAAAACTGCGATTACGAGGGCAATTAATGATTTTGCAAAAAACAACAAAATAAATGATAAAATAAGTGGAGAAGATGTAAAAGAAGGTTTAACAGCAATAATTTCTATTAAAATTTCTGATCCTCAATTTGAAGGACAAACTAAAACAAAGCTTGGAAATTTGAAAGTTCAAGGAATTGTGAGTAAAATCGCTTATGAAAAAATAAAACAATTTTTAGAAGAACATCCTGAAAGCGCAAACACAATATTAAATAAAGTTCTGCGGGCTGCAAGAGCAAGAGAAGCAGCACAAAAAGCAAAAGACCTTATAAGAAGAAAAAGCGCTTTGGAAACTGCCATATTGCCTGGAAAACTTGCTGATTGTGCAACACATGATTTAGAAAAAAGTGAGATATATATTGTCGAAGGTGATTCTGCAGGTGGTTCGGCCAAACAAGCAAGAGATAGAACAACACAAGCTATTTTACCACTCAGGGGAAAGATATTGAACGTTGAAAAGGCACAAATAAATAAAATTTTGAATAGTGCAGAGATTAGGACTTTGATTAAAGCAATAGGTACAAATATTGGAGAAGAATTTGATATTAAAAAATTAAGATATGGAAAAGTAGTTATAATGACTGATGCAGATGTAGATGGTGCACATATTAGAACACTACTATTGACGTTGATTTACAGATATATGCGCGAATTGATTGAAAATGGAAGGATATACATTGCGATGCCCCCATTATATAAAATTGGAAAAAACAGATATGTTTATTCTGATGAAGAATTGAAAAAAGCCTTAGAAGAAATTGGGAGTAATCCAGGGATACAGCGATACAAAGGTTTGGGAGAAATGAATCCTGAGCAATTGTGGGATACAACTATGAATCCAGACACTAGAACAATGATTAAGGTGAATATTGAAGATGCAGCATATGCAGATGAACTCTTTAGCATACTTATGGGTGAAGAAGTAGAACCTAGAAGGGAATTTATCCAAAAACATGCTAAAGATGTTAGAATGCTTGATATTTAAGGTGAGTTAAATGAAAGAATTGATTAAACCTATTGAAAAAGAAATGAAAGAATCATATATAGATTATTCAATGAGTGTTATTATAGGCAGAGCATTACCAGATGTTAGAGACGGTCTCAAACCAGTTCACAGGAGAATATTGTTTGCTATGCATGCTATGGGGAACACTCATTCAAAAGCATATAAAAAATGTGCAAGAATAGTTGGAGAAACGTTGGGTAAATTTCACCCCCATGGCGATTTGGCTGTTTATAATTCATTGGTTAGAATGGCACAGGACTTCTCAATGAGATATGAATTAATTGACGGTCAGGGAAACTTTGGTTCTGTTGATGGAGATTCTGCTGCTGCTATGAGATATACAGAAGCGAGATTATCAAAAATATCAGATGAAATTTTGAAGGATATTGAAAAAGAAACTGTTAATTTTACAGATAATTTTGATGGATCATTGCAAGAACCAGTTGTTTTGCCAACCAAAATTCCAACTCTGTTGGTAAATGGATCATCTGGAATCGCAGTAGGCATGGCTACAAATATGCTGCCCCACAATTTAGGAGAAGTTGTTGATGCGTTGATTATGACAATAGATACTCCCTCTGTTGATTTAACAGAAATTTTAAAGGTACTCCCAGGTCCTGACTTCCCAACAGGTGGAACAATAATGGGCAAAAACGGGATTCTTAATGCTTACAAAAATGGAAGAGGCTCAATTAGAGTTAATGCAAAAGCAGAAATTGTTGAAACAAAAAAAGGAATGCAAATAAGAATAACTGAACTCCCCTACCAAACAAATAAAGCGAGTTTGATTGGCAAAATCGCAAGCTTGGTTAAACACAAAAAACTTGAGGGAGTAAGAGACATCAGAGATATGTCTGACAGGAGAGGAATGTTAGTATTGGTTGACATTGATAAAGGTTTTGATCCTGATGTTGTACTGAAAAATTTATACCAGTTAACAGATCTGAGCAAAACTTATGGAATAATTAATTTGGCAATTGTAAATGGCATTCCTAAACAATTAAACATGAAACAACTTTTGAATAATTTTATAGATTTCAGAAGAGACATTGTATTAAAGCGCACTAAATTTGATTTGAAAAAAGCAGAAGAAAGAAAACATTTAGTTGAAGGTTTGATAACTTGCGTTAATAATATTGATGAAACTGTTAAAATTGTAAAACAGTCGAATGATCCTAAAGAAGCTTCAGAAAAATTAATGTCAAGATTTAATCTAAGCGAAGTTCAAGCAAAGGCAATTTTGGATATGAAACTTCAAAAACTTACTGGTTTAGAACGATCTAAGCTCGAGGATGAATTAAAAGACCTTCAAATTAAAATTAAAGCATATAAAACAATAATTGACAATGAATCTGTTTTAATGCAAGTAATAAGAGATGAACTTTTAGAAATAAAAGAAAAATACGGCGACAAAAGAAAAACAGAAATTTCAAACCAAGTTTTTGAAACGTTTGATAATGATGAATTGGTTAATGATGATCAAGTTGTCATTATTTTGACGCAAGATGGATATGTTAAAAGAGTTCAAATGGATGAATATCGCGCACAGGGAAGAGGCGGAAAAGGAGTTATAGGAATGAAAACAAAAGAAGACATGGTTGATGATATCATAGCTGTTAAAAATAGAGACTGGCTTTTGGTTTTCACAGAAGATGGAAAAGTTTACTGGATAAAAGCATACCAAATACCTGAAATGGGCAGGTATGCGAAAGGAAGGCATATTAAAAACTTACTCCAAGTTGGCGACTCCAAAGTGAGAACAGTTATTCCTGTGAATAATGATTGGAAAGGGTATTTGTTTGCAGTTACAGAAAAGGGGTATGTCAAAAGAACTGAGTTAAAAGCGTACAGCCATCCCAGATCAAACGGAATAATAGCCTTGAGCCTGAGAGAGAATGATAGAGTTGTGGGTGTTAAGAGAACTGAAGGTGAAGACGATATAATTATAATCACCCATAAAGGTTTGGCAATTAGATTTGATGAGAGAGATGCGAGATCTATGGGACGAACTGCCCAAGGTGTAAGAGGAATAAGATTGAAAAAAGAAGACAGAGTTGTTGCCTTGTGTGTCGCAAAAGATCAAACATTAACTATAACTGAAAATGGATATGGAAAAAGAACGGCGATTGAGGACTATAGAAAACAAAAAAGAGGCGGAAAAGGAGTTATAGGGATAAAAACAACTAAAGGTAACGTAGTTTCTGCCCATAATGTAACAGACGAAGACGAAGTGATATTGTTGAGCACATCAGGAAAAATAGTTAGAATAGCTGTAAATTCCATAAGAGTTGTTGGAAGAAACACAGTTGGAGTTAGGTTGATGCGTCTTGACCTTGAAGCCAGTGAAACAGTGGTTGCAAGCTCTGTTGTTGCTTCAGATCAAAATGAGAATGGTTCCACATCTGCCGATCCCATACCAGAGCAGGAAGATATTGAAAATGAAAACGAGAACATTGATTAAAGATAAATAATATTTTATATTCGATGGTCGTTTCTTATTTTTTCAATTATATTGGGCAAGGACTCTTCTGCCATATTGCCATATTCTTCCTTTACTTTGCCAATTCGAATATCTCCATTCATACTAGTAATAATATAGGAGAACTGCGTATCCTGAGAAAGAAGATCCTCACTTATATGCCCATGGATTATTGGGACAGGATATGAACATCTATGATTTGCAATATGGCAAAGATAATTAAGAAATTTTTCAGATGGGTACTCTTCTTCAGGATTTGGAGATCTGAACCTCTGTACACCCTGATAAACAACACCCTTACTTTTCAAAAAATGGTTGAACTCTGGCGATAACACTGTGGCATCATTGTTGTTTCTCATAGTTGAAGAAACAAAAAAGGCCTTGTGAGAATCCCTCAATCTATCCAGTGCCATAGAGGTATTTTCAAACGACCCATGTCCGCGTATAAAATCATGCTCTTCTTGAAAACCATCAATGCTAACTGAAAAAGAGATATTGTGAACATTTGCGAGTGTACCCACGCCCTGTTTAGCAATATAATCTCCGTTCGTGCAAACCACAAACATACAGTCTTTATTGGAACGCACTGTTGCCTCCAGAAGGGGCATCATTTGTTCTGACATAACTTCACCACCAACAAGAACAAACAGAGGAATGCCAATATTTTTTGATTCAGTGATAGTTCTCTCGAGTATGGTAGAATCTATAACCTTTTTATCGTGCCTCTGTTCTAAAGGAATATAACAACCAAGACAGTTACGATTGCATCCGTACGTCATTTCAATTATATTAACTGACGGATACCAAACTTGAGATTTAATAAACCTGGTGGAACGAAGATGATGATGTGTAAAATAAAATGCATTTAATACTGCATCGCGAATGTCAGCAGTTTTTACAATCGTTACACCCATGCGAACAAAATCTCTAAGGTTGGTATGATGGGAATGAGTAGCCATAAATATATATACTCTAAAACAATTTAAAAAACTTTCTGCGAGAATAAAAGTCGTGAAAATCAGTTTAACAAAAACCAATCGTAATTTTTAGTTTTTGAATGCAAACACAATTTCAAACAATAGTTAAAGAATAAAAATGATTTGTATTATAATAGTGTTATGGTTTCCAACCTTAAGTCCATTTTCACTCAGGGAATTGAAATTTACCCCAATCTTGTTTCACCTGAAAGAAAAAAGACTGGTGCAGCAGTTTTTGCTAAAGACAATCTTTTCATGATATCAAAAACATCAGGTTTGAATGAGAGGGGAAGAGGAGAAATAATTTCAATAACAGGTTACAAATTCGGGTTTGAAAGAACTCCATCTCAATTTCAAAAATTCGAAGAAGCTGTGCGAAAATCAAAATTGAAAACAAACAAAATGCCCAGAATGTTTGTTGAAATAATCGAGGATAGTGGTACCAGTTATCAAGTTACAACCGACGAAACAATTATTTATGATGTTTTTTCAGAAAACTATTGGGGCGATCTTTGGTTGCCAGAAACAGTCGTTGATTGGAATGGGAAAGATTATTATAACTATAAAAGAAAATTCAAATATTGGTTCACACTTACACAAAAAGGAGATAGAATAACTAGGGTGGACGCAATAGTTTTTGTTAATAATGGGTTTATCATCAAAGATTTAACTTTTACTGGTAAAAATGGTTGGTCTGATTTTAAATACAATGTTAGAGGTTGGACAGGACATAAAAAACAAGATTTGAGATCTGAGTTTTCAACCTTAGTAAGAATTGATGGGGCACATGGATATTATCACATACATTTTGGAAAATTAAGTGAGGGAGGAACAGTTGTTTTACCAAGTTTTGATGAACAAAACATTGAAATTAGAGCTTCTATATCCAACCCAAAATATCTTCAAAGAAAATTGAAGAGGCTGGATGAAAAAAACACAGGTCTTGTGATTGTTGATTAGAATTTATATTCCTCAACAGGATAACGGGCAAATAAAAAATCATTTGGAGGATAATCAACAACATAAACAGGCTTTTTTTGTTTAAGACTTTCTTCCAATATATTTATACTTCCTGAATTAGGTTTTGCCGAAACAATAACAAGGTTATCTGACAGATAAACCATTATTTGATTTCTTAACATAATACTCTCATCAGGTAATTCGCAATTTGGTGTTGAAATTATAGCCCCCTTATGTTTTAGAATCATTTCAAATAGCCAGATATTTTCAGAAGGTGTCGGACTGCGCAAGGGTGAAACAATAAAAACAGCTTGTTGACCTTGAAAATGAGCAACCATTTTCATAACATATTCCTCAACCCCATGGGATCCAGTTGTTATTATGTTTTTTGATTTTTTGAATTCGTTTTTTGCTATATCTGCCGCAATCTTTAATTCATAAATACTGGCTTTCGTTGTACCTGTAATAATAACTGGTGATTTGGGGCCCATGAATGCATCAGACTCTCCAACATATTGAGTACCAATTAATCTGCTTTCAAACCTTGAATCAAATTCTCCTCTTTGAACATATCTAATATTTTCTCTCCATTTAACAATTTTTTGGGAAGTCATAAATATGTATTGTGGGAAATTGTTTAAAAAACTATTTCCATATTCTCATATGATGATATTCACTTGCTTCTATTGTATCTCCTAGTATAAAAGCATCAGAATATCCTCTTAGTTTAAGTTTTTTGGAATTCTTTTTTAATTCATCCGGAGACATATAACAAAGTCTGCCTTCCATTTCAACCTCTCTTAAATCTGAGAAAATAGAATTGACATAGTTTTCTTGAAGCTCAATATATGTATTCAGGTTTAATGATCTAGCAAAGGCTTTCATATAAATAAAATTTATATCGTAAGTTATGTGCTCATTTTCTCTCCGTATAAAACCTAGATTTGTGTCAAAGGGGCACTCGATAGTTGTGAAACCATAATCAAAAACGTCAATTAATCCACCGTAAACCAACTTCGTATTGATTTGCCATAGATGATGCGCAGCTTGGGAATTTATCACAACCTCGCTTTCAGAAGGCAACATTTTAAGGAATTCGTATGCGGCAGGATTATTCTGGTATTTTTTCTTTAAAATGTTGTATACCTTATTTTGTTTAAAAGTAAAAATATCAGCTTCCAAATCATCCCAAAATTCATTCATTCTAACATAATGAACCTTATCTTTGGGTATTTCATCAGGACCTTCATAAACAACTGTTTCAATTCTATGTTTAGCAAGTAATTTTTTGGCGTTGGAAAGCATTTTTTTTGAGAAATCAAAAACTGTGTAATTTGTTTTTTTGTAGATTTCTCGATTTGTTTTTTTCAGATGGTCTAAAAAATTCAGCGCAAAGTGACCTGTTCCACATCCAAACTCCCAAACTTCTATTTCATCTAAATAATCAAATCTTCTTGAAAATTCAATGGCGTTCGCCTGCGATATATATTTATCATTGGCAAAAGTGAGAAAATTTAACTTTCCTTTTGAGTAGAACTCTCTGTTTTTTTTATTTTTCATTAGATACTGTTTCAAAGAACTCATTTTTATTCTTTTTGACTCGGCCTTCAAGAATGAGAGGTTTTGTTTTTTTAGTTTTAAATTCAAATTCAAGTCCATAAATTTCTAAAAATAAACCTTTCATAAAAAAAACAATGAAATTTGACTCAGCAATATTTAGTTGGATTGTGAAAGGAGTTGAAGAAAGTATTTTAATTTCTGAACCTAGGTCCTTAAACAATTCATAAATATATAGTATGGAAGATACTCTTTTCTTTTTTGCGAGCTCTTTCCCATATCTAGTTGCTTTTAGGGAAAAATCAGGAGTTTTGGAATCTATCTTCAAAATTTCACCATACAACTCATTATTAACATTGAAAAATTTAGAAACCCCTGGAAGCTTCATATGTTCACCGTTATGCCATTTTGAGAAAATGTAAATCCATATATCCCCCCTCGGATATTGGTAAGCCTCATTTTTCTAACTTCAATTGTCCTTGATAGAGATCTTCCAGTAGGTTCATTTTTTAAAAGTACAACACCATCGCAGATAAACTCAGAAATTGTATCTCTTGAAAGCCATTTGCTACCTTCACCTAATTCAGATGTAACAATAGATGTTACAGGATGAACATCAAGCATATGAATTAGATTAGTTATGGTTCTTCGGGTTACGGCTTCGGTAGGTATGCTTATTTTATCATTCATGTTGAGCATTTCTATAATTTCTGATGTTTCCACAAGTTCTGCATAAACTCCCAAAATTGTCAAAGAATCAATAACAAGTCTTGTTGGATTGTATCTTTTCAATATAGTTTGAAGATCTTTTAGTACTGTTGAAACGTGAATAGCATTTAAATCATAATATCTCAAAATAACATTTCCTTGTTCAACATAATCTCTCAATTTCCATCCAAATTGTTCAGATTGTTCCAACAATTGTTCGGGCATCATCTCAAAAGATATAAAAACACATTTTTCGCCTTTTTCAGCACCTTTGCATAGATATTGTAATGAAAAAACAGTTTTCCCAGTTCCTGCAGGTCCTGATACAAGTATAGTATTTCCTTTAGGAAATCCCCCTTGTATTAAATCATCCAAACCATATATGTGAGTTGGTATTCTTTCCATAAAAGATAATCCATGTCAAAATTTAAAAACCTTTACAAAACAATAAAATTGGCAGTTAGAAGTTTAATTAATTGCTCGGAATTAATCCCCTGTTATCTTTCTTGATAAAACATCTTTAAAATTTCCCCCGCTAATCTCAATTCCGTCAAAAAGACTGCTTGTTTGTAAAGTTTTTACAGATTGGACAAATGAATCCCCCAAATAATGCACAGGATTTTTCTGTAAATTGAAATAATACAAATCCCTAACTATATCAATAATTTCTCTGTCGTAAATGTTTCGAGTTATTATTAAATTTATTAATTTTTCAAAATATATTAGTGCTTCGTTTGGTTTAATAGCTTCATAAAAAATATGTTTAGTATTTGGGGCGTATTTTGAACCTGATTCAATAGAATCCAGTATTTTATCAAATTCAGATTTAGTTATTTTTGTTTTTATGTTCTGGAATGTGGCATATGATAAATCATAAGGGGCATAGTCTGCTTTTTGAATTGCACCATCATTTGATAAACTGAAAAGCAAATTATCCCAATATTCTATATCATCTATTAAAGGTAAAAGCATTGATACTAGATCATACAAGCTTTTCTTTGGCAAAAATGTCCAAACGGACAATTCTTTCAAGAAATCCAATTCACTTTTTATTACGTCTTCGGGTAAAGATTGGAGGACATTAGATAATATTAGATCATATTCAAGTGTAAGAAATCCTTCTGCTGCAGGAATTGGCGAATCCTTATAAGATGAATAAATTTCTCGCACGATATTTAATTTTAATTTTGTTGATTTTTCATCATTAAACCTAAAACAATAAAATTTAAAAAAAGATGAATAATATGTCTCAAAATCCATTTCAGTTAATTCTCTTTTCTGTATTCTTGAAAACATATCCACAACTATATTCTCTACATCATTAAAATCAAAATTTTTGGGCAGATTTGCATTATATAAAACTTCTTGCAAAGCACTAGAATATGATAAAATAAAATCTAAATTAAAATGATATTCTTCTCCTTTTTCACCAAAAACCTGATATTCGAACATGCTACCCACTGAATTTCCCAATCTCTTAATATATAAGTTTAAAATATTTAATTCAAAAAACAAATCTCGTTGATCGTTTTCTAGTTGTTGTTTGAGAAAATCAACAACCAGTTTTTTGAGGGCAGGATTTAACATAAAATGTCTGTTTGCTTCTACAATTCTAAAAACTTCATTAATAAATTTAATATCAGGTATACCTTCTGTTAGCTCATCTTTAAGATTAATTTTTTGTTTTTTTTCATTATCTTTTTTTCCAACATTTTTGTCTTCACGTATTCCAATCCTTTTTTCCATTTCCTTCACCATTTTATACCATTATTTATGACCTTTGATCTTTATATACTTATCTACTTTGTTTGAGGGAATAATGCACCCAAAGCCGAACTAATTTCACTTGGAGTTCCGATCAATGCTCTTACATCAGTAGGAAGGTTTCTGTTTTGTGCAGTATACACATGATTTTCATACCAATTAGGCATTCCTCCATTATTAAGAACAATTTGATTGAATTGGCCCCAATCTATTAGCGAATTTGCATTTCGGTCGTATATTTCCCCATATAATAAATTAATTACACTATTATTTGAACGAACAGTCTCTAAGAATCGGTTGGCCCCATCTGCACCAAGAAGTATATCAAGCATTGCCCTATCCTCATTTCTGATAACTCCTTCTCCAAAATTCCTTACTTCGTCAGCCAAACTGGTTAGTTGATTAGATAAAACCCTACTGATTTCAGAATTTGTGTATATGGATGTTAGGGCGTTTCTATCAATAACTAAAAAACTACGATTATTGCCTCTGAAATCACGATTGTTTTGAGAAATTTTAAACCCTTCGTGCAATAAAGTTAGATCATTGGCCGCATCCCCCGTACATACAATAGATGAACCGTGCAACATGATATGTCCCCTATCTATCTCAAAATTGTTGGCAATGTTTTGCTCCACATTAGATATAAAACTCGTAACTGGTCTTTCACCCAATCCTGCAGAACTGAATTTGACAAGTATTTTAGTTCCGTTGAATGAAATCTGGACATCAGGATCAATTTTAGATGCTTCACTATATACTGCGTGTGCGATATGTGTAATTACAATTTTGTTTGCTTCAGTATATCCTGTTGCGCTGTTTGCTGTTTTGAGAGTACGCGTTCCCCCAAATTGAACATTTGATTTACCAATTTTGAAATTGTGGTCAATATCTAAATCAAGAAGCATAACCACATCGCCATCTTTCAATGTGTTTTGAAAATCTTTATTGGGCCCACCACTGTCTAAACTAACTGTTTTACCATTAACAACAAGTGTTCTTTTTCCTGTTTTTGAAGAAGCTTCAGCAGAATTGTTGAGATCCTTCATTACCGGTTCAACTTTAATGAATTGGTCTGCCCTGAATTGAGGTACTGGCTCATATCTTTCTAAAAAATCTCTGGCCACAGCATAATTTTCAACATATAGAATACTTCCTGAAATGCCAGTTAAGAACCTGTCTACTAAATTATCTGAAGCACCAGCTTTTATAAGGTTGTTTCGTATTATAACAATCTCATTTGATAATGCATTGTATTGTGTTTCACTTATACTGCTCCGAATATCATCAGTTAAATTATTGAAGTTTACACCGTTCCTAGCATTATCATATATTCTTAATTGAAATTCATACATCTCTTGACCCTGAAGATTGACTCTCCGTGTCATCTCTCCTATTGGCTTCCAAATATTTTTTTCAACATTATGCATCCTGTCAGCAACACTGGCCAAATCTGCTGGATTTGATCGGCCTTCAATTACTGCTTTCGGATCAAACACAACGATGCTTGTCCTTTCATAGGGTATATCTAAAAGACCATGTTTCCCCCGTACACTAAATGTTTGACTCGATCTTTGTAAAAGAGGATCATTGAGGAGATTTGTTCGGTATGTTGGAGCGTTATTTACAATATCTCTTGCCCTGCTTACATCAGAAATTAAATATAATCCAAAAACTTCTTCTCCAGATACCATCGTTAGGGGTTTGTTATACCCTTCTAATCCAGATACAAAATTGTTTGATGACTCAACTATACGCCCCAAAACTAAATCAGGTTCTTCCCTTATCAATCTGTCATTCAGATTTTTGGTTGATGCACCATCTGAAAAAACAATAGACAATTTATATAATTGATCTTCGTTAAGCCCTACAAAATTTCTAAGAAAAGTATTTGTACTGTACGCTTCCGAACTATAACCTTGAACTGCATCAACTCCAGATTCTTTTGATCTGAAAACATCTGTTTGGACATTATACACATGTCTCCTATGAAATCTAGAATTAGTGATACCATAATCAAGTGTAATAGCTCGAGGCGCAAATTTAAAACCAAAACCTCCCGTATCTGGATTTCTAAACCTAAAAACAGCATCGCCCCCAGTATATGGAGTAACGTTGATATAGGGCATACGGCCCGTAACTTTCATTCCTGCATAACTAGCATATGCAACATCTAAAAGTACATCACCCAATGTAGTTTCTCCACCAGATATGAAATCAACAACCCTATAACCCGTTCTTGATAGATAATATGCACTCATAGCCATATCAGTTAATCTCAGTCCATCTGCAAGTAAATTTGATGCAACGCTTTTGGTTGATGCTGTTGAAACCGGAGCAACATTCAAAAACCATCTTAAAGCAGTTCTTTGACTGAGTTCATTTTCAATTCCTCGAGTTAAATAACCTCCAGATGGTCTTAACATGGGTGTTGCCATAAGCATTGTTTGACCTGCCAAAACAAGAGTGTTCCAATTAAAAAAATATGCAGGATTTTCATATCTAAATGAATCAACAGCATATTTTGAACCTAAGAGTGCTGCCCTGCCTAAATAAAAACCTTGTGAAAATCTAGAAGCCAATGAAAGTACTTGAACCCCCTTATATGCAACTGCTCCCCCTAAAAATGATGATGCCACCATGAGACCTTGTGTTTTTGGGTCGTTTATAAAACCTGAAAACGCACTTTCTGTCCATTCATCATTGAACCTATCGTATATTGGATGGGGTGACCAATATATATTATTTTTATCAGATGCGAGATAACTGTATAATTCAGGATTCCAGAACGGTATGAATCTAGAATATTTTCCGCCTAATATCTGGCTCCAGCGATTTGCATAAGGATTATCTGAAGCATAAAAAGCAGATTCTGCTGCTTGTCTTTTTTCACTCCAGACATTAAAAGCTTCAATTGCATTTGTTTTTTGTTCTGAAGAACCGCCCATTGCATTTAATGACAAATGTACTGCATGTAAGATGTCATTTATTTCTGAATCAGAAAATGAATCTCCCATCACAAGAAAAGCGATGGATATATCACTTAACTTCCCGCTTAAAACCAATTCGTTTCTTGGATCAATAAATGAGCCTGAACCTCCTACATTGCCATATAACAAAAGATCATTAAGCATTTTTTCTATTTCATAAGACGCATCTTCTTGGCGGTTTTGATTTAAAACTGTTGAAATAGATTTTAATTCTGCTGCTAATTTTAAAACTGCCATTGCTTTGTTAATATTGTCCTGCAATTCTTCACTGTTTTTTGAATCTAGTATTGCTTGCACATACACACTAGTCCGAGGTATAGATATGTTAATCTGTCCTTCTCCTGCTTCGATAAGCATAGGTTTCATAACTGAAAGCATTGATGCTTGTTTAGATATTTGAAAATATATGTCCCCTAAATCAGCAAGACTTTTTGCAGAATCAATCATATCTTTCCATTCTTCAATATAAGGCCCTATATCTAAAGACATGTGCCTAAGAAAAACTGAGTTTTCATTCATGGGCCTATTCAATTTTAAATCTCTCTCAAAAATTCTTTCAATCCGCTGCGTTAGAATAATTTTTTGGCGTTCGAGAGGGGTTGTTGCTTTCTCGAATTCTTCAATTACCTGTTTATCTTTTTCATCTTGTTTCTGGGATAAATTGTAATAATATGTAGTATTTTCAAAATCATTCCTAACAACATCAGGAAGTTGTGAGGATTTTACTTGCTCAGGAGAAGGATAAGGAAATCTTGTTCTTTTAAACTCCTCTAATTGATCTTGAGGAGTTGTTTGATCATTTTGTTTACCTCTGATGAAAGATAAAGGATCCAACATGCTAAGATAATCCCTTGTTGTTGTACGAGTTTGTGTAGTTGAAAACCCCACCGAATCTAAAGAGTTATCTGGCAATGTTGATTGTATTGTAGAAACAGGCGGAAAAAAATCATGTATACCTGCATCTTGTTCTATATGGGTCAATAAAATTAAACCCTCGAGCTCCGCTCTTTGAATTTGCCTAAAATTTTCAATCGTATTTTGGGCTGTTTCAATAGAGGTATAAAGCTGAAGTCTAGCCATATAAAGTTGCTCATCAACCGTTCCATTTATTTGCAGCATATCATATGAATTTTGAATTGAATTATTGTAAATGTTAAAAACATCAGTTAAATTATCTGCTATCTTTTCGCCATCAGAACCCAATTGTTTTAAATTATCAATAATTACTTTGAAATCTGGTTTAACTTGGTTTAATTCTATTTGATATGCCATAACAAGTGTTAAATATTTTAAAACATCCAATTCAAAAAACAAATCATTATATCTTTCATTGCCTGCGCCAGGTATTTCCTTTTTTAATTCATATGCTTTATCCAATACACTTTGAATTTCAGATTCAGTATAACCAAGTTCTCTAGAAAGTTCAATAAATTGCCCAATTGTTGTATCGTATTCTGTTGAAAGTAAACCGCGCATATATAAATCTCTATCTTTGGAATTGTATGCTCGAACAAATAGTTCGGCAGATTCAGAATAATTGTTATCTAAAGAATTAGTCACAGCTATAATGACGCGTGTCTCAAAATCTAAATTCTCATAGAAATTTTCTAATTCTGATATTGGAAGAAGGCCTGGAGAAGTATTTTCAAAAAGATTTATGAAATACTGATCTGGAAAAACAGATAAACCTAAAATCTCTTGAATTTTTTGTTTTTGCTCGTCCGTTAAATTAGAAAGTGGATTGTTGTAAACCAATAAATGTATTTCTCCCATCAATCTAGATTTGTATATCAAACCATAATCTTGTTCTTCCAATCCCTGCTCAAAATAAGGGAGAATATACTCTCTTGCTTCGGCATCCAGAGATCCAATCGAGATTATACAATCAGTCAACTGTATGAAATTGTTTGCTTTTTCTTTCATAGTATTGAAATTTTTATCGCTGACAATTGCATCATATTGGTTTTCCCAATAAGCAATTGCTTTTTCTTTTAACTCAGGGGAGAAATTTAATCCTTCTAATTCTCCCCGTATTTGATTGCGAACAGTCTTAATGTTTTGAGAAAAGTGTTTCATATATTCGTTTTGTTGATATGTGTCAATTCTAGTTGAAACATCTTCTATATATGTTCTAGCATTTTCAATAGATTCAATTTTGGAATCTTCAGACAACATTTTTGATGCTGCCAATAATTTTACACTTGCAAGTTTTAACTCAATCGTATCATGTGACTTGAATTCCAATGCCCTAGATATTGCATTGAGTCTTAGTTTGCAATCGTTTAGTGTATTTGAATCTTTGTTGTTTAATTGATCATTTATGTACCTTAGTTCGCTCACTAATTGATCGTTTGAAAAAGATAGATAAGTAGTATAATAATCTGTGGGTGCACCGATAGAATATTTGTCTTGAACTCGGGTGGGGACTATCAAAGAAAGACTTACCCCTTCCTTTCTTGTTTCTTCATCTATTCTAAAAGTATGTGACATATAAATTTTTCAATACAAATATTTAAATATTATCCCCTTTGGAAGGCTTTATAAAGTTTTAATATTTATATAAAACATATGAGGTGTTTATATGAAATGTCCAATTGTGAATAAAGAAGCTTGTGTCGGATGCGGATCTTGCGTAGCCATGTGCCCAAAAGTATATATCATGGATGATGATGGAAAATCTAAAGTTGTGGACTGCAAAGGGGCATCTGAAAATGAGATACAACAAACAATTGATGTCTGTCCTGTACAAGCAATTAAATGGGAAGAAAAATAATTTTTATTTTTTTAATTGTTTAATTTTGGTGCTTTTTTTATTTTGTTATAAGCTGTTTTGAAGTTATGGTCGGATGTGAATAAACCATAAAATAAAGCAGGTCGTAAACATTTTAAACCTGTAGAATTGAGAAGTAATTTATAATTTTTCCCATCTTTAGTTTTAACGGACAAATGGCGAGCATATGCTGCAGGCGGGGAAGGAAAAAAACCAAATCCCAACTTAACTGATTTTATATCCTCCCAAATTATAAAAATATCTTTGCAATTTTGATTGAAACCAATACCATTCTCATATAATTTTAAATATGAATTTGCTGATAAAAATGCTATTATAGATAATAAATTTAAACAAAACAAAAATAGGATTGCAGAACCAAACAAAATAATGAAAAATCCAATTAAAACGTTTCTAAACAAAATAAAAATACCCATTAAAAAAACTGTAGAACCAAATAAAAGAAAAAAAAACAGCAGTAATATATTTATAATCTGTGTAAAAAATTTTGAGATGTGAAAAATATTCTTGACCGTGCTTTTGTTTACATCACTTTCCCAAAAAATTTTACCTTTTTCAATCATTTTCACATACCCCCAATTGTTTTATCAGATCATTCTCCCAACAATAGTTTTGGCATCGAATCTCTCCAAATTTTCATATTTCTGACCCGTTCCAATATATATGATGGGCGTACCAGTACCATATGCAACTGATAAAGCAGAACCTCCTTTAGCATCACAATCTAACTTGGTCAAAACAACGCCATCGATAGGAATTATCTCTTTGAAATTATTTATTTGTTCAACAATCGCGTTTCCAACAACTGCCTCACCTATATATATAACAAAATCAGGTTTTACAATTCTGTTTATTTTCCTTAATTCTTCCATTAAATTATGGTTTGTGTCTTGTCTTCCTGCACTATCAATTAAAACAACATCTATCTTTTTGGATTTGGCATTGTTGACAGCATCAAAACCCACAGAAGCAGGGTCAGCCCCATATTTTGATTTAATAACAGGAACATTTAACCTCGACCCATGAATCTCTAATTGTTCGATGGCTGCAGCCCTAAAAGTATCTGCAGCACACAATAAAACAGAATTGTTTTGTTTTTGAAAATGGTAAGTAAATTTTGCAATTGTTGTGGTTTTTCCTGCCCCATTGGGGCCAATAAAAAGTATTTTAACTGGTTTTTCTCGGGATTTGGCTTCTTCAAAAACATCAGGTCCTTCCATATCCATAACATCGATCAACGCTTGTTTGATTCTTTGGGCGACTTCTTCATGCAATTTATCTTTAGGTATTTCAGCGCCCACCAAACTTTCTTTTATTTTTAAAATAATTTCCTGACTAACAATGTAAGCAACATCTGCCTCTAAAAGCTCCAGTTCCAACATATCAAGATACTCTTCAATATCTTTTTGGGATATTGTAATCTTTTTAGTCAGTATAGAAGTAACTTTTTTGAAAAGGTCTAATTTTATTTTTTTCTCAGGTTTCTTTTCTTCAACAAATTTTGAAGGTTTATCTTCAATTTGTTTCTCAGATATATCGTACTTGATTACATCAGTTTCTTTATAATCTAAATCTGAAATTTCAGGTTCTATATAATCATCAGAAATAGGAAGTATTGGTTTAGGTTCTGGTTCCTCAACAGATTCAATACTCTCCTCTTTTGTTTCAATTTCTTTAAACGGTTTAGATTCTACTTTTTTTTCTTCTTTTTCTTTTGGTTTGTCTCTTTTTTTTTCTTTTTTGATTTTTGCAGATTTAACTTCTTGTTGGGGTTTTTCATCCTCTTCCCCAATAGTTTTTATTTCATCTAAATCTTCAATAATTATTTCATCTTTTATAAAAGTAGTTTCTGATTTTTCCAAAGCAATTTTTTCTTTTGATTTTTTTTCTGGTTTTTCCTTAACTTCTTCTTTGGGTTTTTCTTTTACTTCTGGTTTCTTTTCTTTTGGTTTGTCTTCAGCTTTCTTAGGTTTTGATTCTGATGTTTCTTGTTTTTTAGATTCTGGTTTTTCCTTAACTTCTTCTTTGGGTTTTTCTTTAAATTTTTTGGGTTCGGGTTTTTTATCCAAAGGTTCTTTTGTTTCCTCTTCCTTTTTTTGAACGATATTGCCAATGAAATTAGATAATTTCTTTTTTAAAATATCGAACATTCAAAACACCAGTTATTCCTTGCCATCAACATTTTTTGCGAGCAAAGACTGTCCAATTGAATTTAATTTGGAAACAGTTTCAACACCCTTACTAAATTCCTCTGTTAAATTTTTCAGAGTTTCTATTTGGAATTCCAGCCTTTCCGATGTAATTTTAACCGCTTCTTCAGGTTGGGTTTTTGAAACATAATACGAACCGATATCGATGAAAACATCACCCTTAACAGGTTTTCCAGGAACATAAATTCCTCCGCCAATATTGAAATTTATGCTTGGATTTTTCTCAATATCCTTTACTGCACCCAAAGCAGTTGAAAGTTCATCAATCTGGGCTTCAATCATTCTTATTTGATCTTGAAGATGTTTTGTTTTTTGAGTATATAAATTATAGTAATAAGTCACAACTGAAAGTTTTTCCTCATCATTTTGAGCATTATCAAGGGCTTGTTGAATAAAAGGTTCCATAATATCACCACCTATTTAACTTCTTTAATATTTTTAACAACAACATTACCCTTTTTAAGTTTGTTCTTGGCCCCGAAATGTGCATATGTTTTTGTTTTTGCATGCCCTTCCGAATTTGCCTCAACATTAAAATTAAATTTTCTTGATTTAATTCCCATTTTAATATCTCCAGAAACTTCATATTTCATAATTTTCACCTCATAAGATCTAATGCTTCTTCTACACGTTGAACTTCTACACCTGTTGATTCTGAACCTATTAAATACCCATTTGAATTTGCTATTACTGCTGTTCCTGCAAAAGGAACTCCGAAATTAACAGTTACATTAATACCTTTGACTTTGAAGATAGTTTCAAGTTCTTTTATAACCTCAGGAGGAGTTTCGTTATGACAAATAAATCCTGAATTGGTTGCCATGCACATAGAACCCACTGTTTTGTATCCTGCTATCTCCATAGGTATAATTTCAACTCCCAAAACATCACTTATTTTTTTTATTTCGGGAGAGGTTATATCGGGATTAATAATACCTCCACTGTCATTTACACATATATTATTCCCATTTGCATTATGAACATTGGAAGACTTATGGAGATGAACATTATAATCTTTTGATACTTGTTTCATAGTTTCAGAACCAACATCCCCAAAAATATCACTGAATACTACACCTTTGTTGTTTAATGCAGTGTAAAGACCAGTTAAATCACTTCCTCCACTGTCAACTTTGATTAAAGGAACTTCCAATCTCTCATTTATAATTTTAATTAACATTTCATCAATAGCCAATGGACCTAAACAAAAATTATCATTAGCTTTGAAGTATAAAGAAAGAAAAGGATTCCCAAAAAAATCAGCTTTAGGCGGTTTTATCATCTTCTTTAACCTCTTCAGTCTTTTGGGTTTTTTCTTTTACTTCTGGTTTCTTTTCTTTTGGTTTGTCTTCTTTCTTTGATTTTTCTTCCTTTGTTTCGTCTTTATCTTTAGTTTTTGCTTTGCTGTCTTTTTTTGATTCTTCTTTTGCAGATTTATCTTTCTTATCATCAGAAGATTTAGGTTTTTCTTTTTTAGATTCGCCTTCTTCATCAGGATAATTGATTTTTACAACTTTCCAAGTTTCATCAAGCAGCATGACTTTAACAACTTCAGTATCATCTTCTTTTTCTTTGATAATTTTAACTTTGATTTTTCTGGGGGGTTTTTGTATACTTCTTGCCCAAATCTTTGAATTTACCCCCATACTCATTCTAACATTTTCTTCTTCAACATGCATGTGTTTTGCTGCAAACGATCTAATAATTTTAACTGCTTTCCTAGCACGCTTTTGCCTTATAGTTTTATAAGCTTCAGACAAAGGGATTGTATAAATTCTTTCCATAAGATCACCTATTTACTTTTTTTGAGTCTCCTAGCTTTTACAGAATGCTCTTTTAGCAAAGTTTTCATTTTAATTCCTCTTCTTCTCCAATTTCGTCTTTTGGGATTATCTCTTAATTTTCTTTGTGTTCTTATTGTCACAAAAGGTGGCAAACGCTTTGTTTTTCTATTTTCAACAACAATCTTTTCTTTTTCTTCATCTGATTTTTTACTTCCCATAACCATAACCTCCTATATCCTCTTTATTTTTGTATTTCTGCCAGAATCTCCTTTTAGGTATTTTAATAAATCAATGAGTTCTTTTTCGGTTATTTTTCTCCCACCAAGTTTTTGTGAAGATTGCAACACATATTGGCTTGCAAGCACAAACAACCTATAATTCACTATTTTAACGTTCATCAATCTATCATATGCATTTTCTTCCAGCAATAACCTAATATTCTTCTTTAATTCTTCCTCTAGTTTCATTTGTTGTTCAGCCTGATCCATTTGATTTTTGTATTCGGCTTCTTTTTTTTGTTTGATCTCATTGAGTTCAGAATCATCCATTGAACACACCTAATTTTTTCCTCCTTTAGCTACATCATTAGCTGCGTTATCAAGCAATGCTTGTCCTTTAGCAGTTATTAATCTGCCAACTTTTTCTTTTTTAAGAAAACCATGTTTTTCAAGAGCTTGTATGGATCTTCTTATTATTGCTCCGCCGGCTTTGGCATGTCTGTCAGGTTTCCTGCCTCTGTTTTTTCTTCCGCCATAATGGTCTCTCAGATTATTGACACCTGTCTTCCCATTGACGTAGTACTTCCTTAAAATTGAAGCCATTCTTAGATACCAGAAATTCTTTTGTTCTGGTCTGCGTTCAGCAAAAGAACCTGATTTAACGTATTTGAGCCATTCAGGATTTTCAACCTTGACTTCTTTCTCAAGTTTTTCTGCTGCTTTTTCAATCAACTTATTTGGTTCAACATCGTAAACGGTTACCATATATATACCTCCTTATAACTATTAAGTAAACGGCTAATTAAACACAACGCTAAACATAAATCTAATAAGATATATATTTAAACCTTTTTATACTTTTTTAAAGTTTGAGCATAAAAAGTGTGTGAATAATATGAATTTTGCTGATTTGGATGAAAATTTTAGGGATTTTGCTAGATCTAGAGTTATGGTGGTACCCATACCTTATGAAAAGACCACGTCATATATGAAAGGTACTCAAAAAGGTCCTGATGCAATATTAAAATCATCTAGAAATATTGAACTTTTTGATTATGAAACAGGAATTAATGCTGCTGAAAAAGGAATTTATACAACTGATCCAATATCCTGTGATAGTGCTTTGGAATTGATTGAAAAAACCAAAGAATTTTGCAGATTTATAAATAAAAAAAATAAATTTCCTATTTTTTTGGGTGGTGAGCATACAATTTCTATAGGGCCTGTTTTGGCATTTAAAGAATATTATAAAGAATTATCTGTTTTATGTTTTGATGCCCATTTGGACTTGAGAGATAAGTTTGAAGAGAAATATTCTCATGCTTGTGTGATGAGGCGTATTAATGAGAAAGGAGTAGGCGTATCTTATGTGGGTGTAAGGTCTTGTTGCGAGGAAGAAATAGAGTTTGTGAAAAACAATAAACTTAAAGTTCAGTGGGATAATGTTTATGATGTTAAAAAATTAATATCTAGTCTCAAAAAAAATGTGTATATATCTATTGATCTTGATGTTTTAGACCCCTCAGTTATGCCTGCCGTCGGAACTCCAGAGCCCGGAGGACTAGGTTGGTATGAATTGTTGGAAATTTTAAAAGAAGTTTTTAGATCAAGAAAAATTGTGGGTGCTGATGTAGTTGAACTTTGTCCGATTGAAAATTTAGAGTACCCCAATCTAACTGCCTCAAAATTAGTTTACAAATTAATAACGTATGATTCAATTAATCAACAGGTTTAAAAACTTGGTCTGTTTGTTTAAATTATGGAAAAAACAAAAAAATCTATAAAAAACAAAAAAAATGTGAAGAAAAAAGCAGTTAAAAGTAAAATTGCTGTTAAAAAAACAAAAACTAAATCAATGAAGAAGAAAACTGTTGCAAAGAAAAAACCTGTAAAAAAAGCAGCAGTTAAAAAGAATGACGATATTAAAAAAGAAAAAAAATCTATAAATATTTCCAAGAAATCCAATTTAGATATAAAAAAACAACGGCAAGAAGTATTAAAAAATAAAGAAATCGCTAGATATCTTCAAGAGAAGGGTGGAGAGTATGCCCCGATAATAATAGAAAATTTGATCACACCAAAAACTGCAGATGAATTGGCAAGAGAATTTAATTTTAAATTGAGCTGGTGCAGAGCTTGTTTAAATAGATTGTATAACTTAAGATTAACACAATATTCAAAAATTAGGGACTCTGAAACAGGGAAATATGAGTATAAATGGTTTGTTAGGGATGAATATTTAAAGAAAATGGTGGAAGAATTTGAAAAAGATAAGGATATAGTTGTTTAAAGTGTTTTAAAGTGTTTATACCTGTTGTTTTTAATGGTTTTATATGTTTACATAATTTAGATGTATGTGTAAACAGGAACGTCTGAATAATTTTGAAAAAGCAAGCATTTAAAAACAAAAAAATACACATTATTAGAGTATGAAGACTAAAAAGACTAATCTCAAAAAGAAGAGCCCTACAAAAGCTTTGAAAACAAAAAAATCTGCTGTGAAGAAAAAAACAGTTAGCAAAACTAAAGTTATTGTTAAAAAAACAAAATCTAAGACAGTTAAGAAAAAAACAACTGTTGGCAAGGTTGCATTGAAAAAAACTCAAGGGGCTTCAAAAAATAAAATTTTGAAAAAGACAATCGTTAAAACCAAAGCTATAAAAAAAGACAAAAAATTAGAAGAAAAACCTGTTAATTTGGGAATGTTGAAAAGACAGAGAAAAACAATTTTAACAAAAGAAGAGGTTAGAAAATATCTCATTCAAAATGCAGGCGAACATGCACTTGTAATTGTTCAAAATCTTGTTGATCCAACAACAGATGAAGATCTTGCTAAAAAAATGAAAGTTAGAGTTAGTGAGATCAGATCAACTTTGAATAAACTTCATGGATTAAGATTAGCAAAATATTCGCGAAGTAAAGATGAAGAAACAGGTTGGTATACATATAAATGGAATGTGAGGCATGGCAATGTTATGGACATGACACATGTAATTGAGAGTAAATTATCAGAAAGATTATCTATCATACCTGAAATGCTGTATTATTGCAGTAATTGTAGTGATGAAGCATGGGGTTTTGATGAAGCAATGGATATGAAATTTAAATGCCCAAGATGCGGATCTGTTTTAAATGAAGCAGATCAAGAATTTAAAGAAAGACTTAAAAAACTTTACATCTGATTGTAGGTTATGATAAAAATTTTTATAGTTTTTTTATTTAGTTTTTTGATTTTCTGTGGTTGTTGCAATATTTTTGAAACTGATACAGTTGATGAAATTGAAGATATACCCAAAACAGTTGTTATTTTACAACCTATAAAAAATATAACGGACGAACCTTTGAATGAAACTGTGGATGTTGATATCCCTGAAGAGGAGCTTCAAACAATATACACTTCTAAATGGAATGAAGAAATAGTTGTCTCTCCAAAATATTCTCCCACTACATGGCTAGAAGCCCATGAAAATTGTAAAACAAATGAAAATTCTTATTTTTATATTGTCTGTATAGGGGATTTCGCAGCAGCACATTTGGATCTGACAATATGTTTAAACCTTCCAGGAGATGAACAAATAGGGCAGTGTGTTGCCAAAGCAGGCTCCAGATTGCCTTCACCGACATACTGCAACCAACTCGAACCCCAATATCTGGAATCAATTGATAGCGATGTATGGCATAGAAGATGTTGGAGATCTGCAAAAAATCATTTTGAGTGAGTATTATGAAAAAACTGATTATATTTTTGTTTTTGATAAACATAATTTTTTCAGAGTTATACGTCGCTAATGAAACACAAGTGGGGGGAACTGTACATATATTTGTTGATGACGTAGATAACAAAGGATATTTGACAAATGGAACTGTATTTGTTACTAATCCAAGCAATCACCAATCTGCAGTAGATTTTGTTGATGGCCAAACCCAAATAATGGCTGTTGAAAGTGGTGAGTGGTTTGTGGAATATAAAGGAATTAAAAAAACTTTTTATGTGACTGGTGATGCAAACTCTGTTTCATCTGCCAGAGTAGATGAAAACCCATATGTAATATTCTTGATAATTATAATATTAGGGATGTTAATTGGTGGGGCAATTATTCTTTTTACATTGAATAAAGCTATGAAACACACATTTGAATTTTCTAAAAAATACGATAATAATTCTGTCACACTCATATTTCAAAACAACACAGAACAGGAAGTTTCAAATGTGATAATTGAAGATGAGATACCTGAAGACATATCAAATGTTTCAATTCCTCCTGAAAATGAAAAAAAAGGAAAGTTAGTATGGAAATTGAAAAAAGTTAAACCTGGCGAAGCAATAAAAATAAAGTATCAAGCAGTTTTGGATAAAACATATTCTGCTTATGCGAAATTTAAATATATGAAAGAAAATATCATTATTGATTCGAGTCAAAATCAAGAAAGTGTTGTACCTATTTCAAAAAAAGATAAACCAATGAAATCTATTAGAAAAATGCAGAAAATTTCAGATTAAAATTTTATTTTTGATTAGATAATGAATTAAAATAATATCTAATATTGCAAAAAATATTATATAAATAAAATAAGTGCTGGATATAATTATGTATTGGATGAGAAATATCCATACTAAGGCAAGCCTTTTGAGATTTTTTTTGTCGTATATATACAATAAAAAAGTAATTAACAGAACGCCCAAGGATAAACCCATAGATGCAGATAGATTATATATGAAATAAACGAAAATCATTGATGCGAGAGTTATACCAATAACTAAGGATATAACATCATAATACCAATGTGTATTTTTTTTGTTTGATAAAGCAAAAAACATATTGGATATATGAGCTTTATTAATTATAAAGCTTACGGAATCACTTGTGAAAAATTTTATTTAGAAGATTTCCCAAGTAATCTTTGAATTTTAATTGTTGAGGGATAGGATTTTCTGTTTCTATACCTATAACTCCCCCAAATATAAATTCAGGCAGAGTTTTTAGATAATTGAAATCACCCAAACTGTTAACAGTGTGAAGATCTCGGTTTTTATCATAAGAATAACCATTTATATGATTACAGGCAAAATATTTGTGAAATCTCTTTCTTTTGAGCATATATTCATATTCTTCAGACCAAACTCTTTCTTGACATTTGAAATGGGACAGATCTACACAAAAACCGCCAATTCTACTGACCTCGACATGCTCCCCTACATAATTATCAGTATCCATCTCTAAATAAAGTTTTTTATAATGCCCTCTCCACCTATTCAGAATCTTAAACCCATCTTCATGAATTGTGAAATATTTTGATTTGAAATTTTCTTCTAAAAAACTTAATTCTTCTTTTATCATATCATGGCGTATATGAACTAGAGGTATTTTTTTAACAGATGATTTGAGAAGTGTAGAGTATATGTTTTGCCTTTGTTCATAATTAAATCTTGTTAAAAACAAAGATATTTCAGTTAATTTGTATTTATTAATATCTTTGATTTTAGTTTTCCAATCATCATCTGTTTTACCTGTTAAACCCACATACAATCTTTTCGAATAATCAACCATAAAATCAACCTATTTTAGTTAAATCTTTGTTTAAAATAACTGGATCCATACCTAGCAACTCTTCCTTATAGGATATTTCAGGAATTGGATTATATAAAAATATCTTTTTGTGTAGATAAAACGCCAAACCAATTTCCAAAAAAGTATTCCCACCTATATAATTTTCAACCCCTTTTTTATCATAATTTAATATTAAAACTGCATCAGCCCATTCAATTTTTTTAAAGTGCCATAAAATGGCTTGTTTCTTTCTTTCCCAAACCCAAGCAACAGTTTCATCAGAATTTTTTCGTAGTTTGTAATATTCTGAAACGGGAATCATGTTTCCGTTTTCATCTTCAACTTCAATAGGTGGAAGATCAACATCATGCCCCAGATGCTCTAATTGTTTTTTAATTTTCAACATATCTTCGTAAAATGCAATACTCCCACATATAGTTACTTTCATAATTCAAATAAATAGTTATTGTTTAAAAACATTTGTAGAAAAGATAGTCTATGCTGTCAGCATTGTTAGTTCCATTAGGGTGGAGCATAAATAATTCGTTTGCTAAAAAAGCTTTAGAAGAATTGAAAACAATTTCTTTTTTATTTTACAGATATTTGATAGCTTTGCCAATTTTGATTCTGATATTTTTTGCGTTTGATAGTTTGATGATCCCAGAACTTAATGTTTTGTTTTTAATAGTTATTTCGAGTTTTCTGGCATTTGTTTCAAAATACACTATCTGTGAAGCATTCAAAAACGAAAAAATTAGTGTGGCAGCACCGATTATAGACAGCTACCCTGTTATTACAGTTAGTTTGGCAGTTATATTTTTGGGCGAAACAATTTTTTTGAATCATATTTTGGGTTTTGTTTTGATTTTGATTTCTGTTTATATGATATCTCAGGAAAAATTAGAGATTAAAATGCCATCGTTTAGTAAAGGTATTTTGTTTTCAATAGCTGCTTTGTTTTTTCAAGGGATATCATATGCGATTTTAAAAATTGTTGTTGAAAGATTAACTCCATTAAATGCATCACTGTATATTGAATTGAGTGTTTTTTTATTTGTGTTAGTATCTGTTTTAGTTTTTGAAAAAATGAAACCGAGTAAAATTAAAAAAAGTGGGATTCCATTGATAATTGCAGGTTTTAGTATGGTTATTCCATCTGTTTTTTACATGATTGCAATTAAAGAAATAGGTGTCGCTTTAACATCAATAATAGCAAGCTCAACTCCTGTTTTTAACTCTATTGTGGCATTTGTGGTTTTAAAAGAAAAACTGCCAAACTGGAAATATTTGGCAATACTTTTGCTTGTTTTGGGATTGGTAGTTCTAATAGTTTAACTGTATCATAAAAAAAGTAACTAATATTTTTAAAAATATAATAAAGATACCGGCACTATCTTAAATTATTAAAAATATTCCCACCTAAGTTTTAAATAGAATAAATCCCCTTAGTTAATCAAAGGTGACGGATATGGGAATAAAACAAATAAGAAAAAATATTCTGGAATCCCAAGTTGTTAAAACAAATCTCCCTGTTTTAGCCAAAGAAAGACATTTCAAAAGTTTTCTACCTCTGGTGGCAGCAGGATGTATTGCGGTAAGTAGCATAAACGGATGCTATGATACTCACAGAATAGTAGATACACATGAAGATGGTGAGAAGTATTACAGAGAAGTCAAATGCAGTAAATGGATATGGCAATTTGAACATTATAATGTCGATGAGAACTATGAAATTATTGTTAAAAAAAGGTTTGATTTGTTTCAGAAAGAGGAACTTGAGAAACCCCAGATAAATTTTTCGTGTGTGGTTAGAAATATCCCAAAAGACAAACGATTAAGAACAAAAATATTTAAAGAAGGATTTTACTGCTCCAAAAACGAACTTCAAGATAACATTAAAGATCTAATCAGCAAAAACAGAAGAAGATTTGTAGAAGGAAGTGTGTTAGTTACATTCACATACAAAGGAAGTAATGGGTACGTAGAAGTCAACAGAACTGATTTGGCAATTGTAGGAGAAAAAATAGATAGAGAAATAGATAAAACAGAGAGCACAGAGGATTTTTTCTCGACTATTTTATGGTATTGGATCGCTATTGATTAATATAACAAGTAAATCTCATGTTTTGCCATATAATATTTTCTCTTTTTTTCAGGGAATTTCTCAATTGCATATCTCAACATTGTTCGGGGCATGGTTTTGTAATGTTTTAAAAGAAATTTTTCTTCAGTTTCCATATTTCTCTTTCCAATCTCTCTCAACATCCAGCCAACTGCTTTGTGAATAAGATCATGCGTATCATGTAAAAGAAATTCGCTAATTTTAAGGGTATCTTTGAAATCATTTTTTGATATAAAATAATACGTGGAAATAATGGATATTCTTTTTTCCCAGAGGTTTTTAGATTTTGCAAGCCCATATAAAACTGTTCTGTCTTTATCAAATAAATATGCCCCAACAATATAATGCGCAGAACTGTCAACTAAATCCCAATTGTTAACATATTTTGTATGTTTCAAATACAAATTGTAAATTTTCTTTTTTGTTTTTTCATCGGATTTTTTGAACTTATAAACCAAAATAAACAAAGCTGTTAATCGGTGTTCGTGGATCTTGGATTTTAAAAGTTTTGAAACATCTGATAAAGAAAAATCTTTATACTTCTTGGCAATTATTCTTTGATTGGGAACAGTTACGCCAATAAAAATATCCCCCTCTCCATATTCGCCTTTTCCTGTTTTAAAATACTTGGAATAAATCTTGGATTTTTCAGAATTCTTTAAATAGTATAAATCCTTTTTTAAATTTGAAAGCATTTAATCACCTAATTATATACCTCTACGTCTTTAAAACCATAATCGGCCTATCCTTCATCAAAACTATACGTAATATAATCCTTAGAACAAATATTTGTTTTAAAAAAATTTATAATAGTATGCTAAATTAAAAAAAATTAAAAAAAGAAAAAATTAAATAAAAGCGAAGTCTTCTACAAAACTTTCATCAGCTTCAACACTTTCCCTTTGTGATTCAGAATTATGCCCGCACGATGACTCTATTATGGAGGACTTAACGCCAGTTGCAATTAAAATAACCTCAATACTGTCATCAAAATCTTCAAGTATTCTTGCACCCAATTTAACGTTAGCGTTTAAATCAAAAGCACTTGTTAAATTTTCACCAATTTTAACTGCATCTCCCAAACATAATTTTTCACTGCTGCCGACGTGCACTAATGCACCTTTTGCACCAGCATAACTGACATCTAACAAAGGATGTTTTAAAGCACTTTCAACAACCTTCTCGATTTTGTCATGGCCTGATGCTCTTCCAATTGAAATCATAGCAATTCCGCCACCTTCCATAATTGATTTAACATCTGCATAATCAATATTCATTAAAGAGGGGAACATGATTGTATCTGCTATACCTTTGACTGCTTTGGCAGTGATCATATCAACAAGCTCAAACGCCTTATTCATTGGGAGATCAGGAGCGTATTCTACCAGCCTGTTATTGTCAATAACAATAACTGTATCACAGTGTTTAGTTAGCTCGTTTATTCCCCATTTTGCTTTTTTTATTCTGGCTCTTTCTAAATTAAAAGGATAGGTCACAATTCCGACAACAAGTGCTCCTGCTGCTTTAGCAAGTTTTGCAACTACTGGCGCACCTCCAGTTCCAGTTCCTCCACCCATTCCTGAAGTTAAAAAAATTAAATCGTAACCTTCTAAAGCAGAAGCCAATGCATCACTACTCATTTCAGCAGCTTTTTGACCTACTTCTGGAAATCCTCCTGCACCCAATCCTTTAGTAATGCTTGGTGCAAGTAAAATTTTTTTAGATGCGTTAGTTGTATCTAAATGTAATTTATCTGTATTAACTGCAATGGTATCTGCTGATTTAATACCGAGGTTGGTGATTCGGTGGACGGTGTTAACACCACCGCCACCTACACCCACCACTGCAATTCGTATTTTGGTATTGTCTTTGACTTCTTCTTCAAAAGAAGAAAAAGGGGGAGTGTTAAACATTTTATCACCTCAGCCAAAAACCTCTAATCCAGAAAATTCTTCTTCTTCATACCCTGCATCGCCTAAAGGTCTGCCGAGAACTGATGCGCCTTTTACTCCAGTAACTATTGCCACGATTTCAAGTTTTCCTTCATAATTTGGCAGTACTCTTGCACCCCATTTTACATTTGCTTCTGGTGACATTCTTTCAGTTATGATTTCTCCTGCTTTAACTGAATCGCCTAATGACAAATCAGAACCTCCAGTTATGTGGATCAATGCACCTTTCGCGCCTTCGAAATCAACGTCAAGTAATCTATTTTTGATTACTCCTTCTGCTGCTCCCCTTACTTTTTCAGTGCCTTTTCCTTCACCAACTGCAATAAATCCTACGCCGCCACCTTGAACAATTGATCTTACATCTGCAAAATCAATATTGATCAATGAGGGTTGTGTGATTGTCCAAACCAATCCTGAAATTGCTCTTGCAATAATTTCATCTGCAACTGCAAAGGCTTGGTTCATTGGTAAATTAGGGAACAATTCTACAAGTCTGTTGTTATCTAAAATAATAACAGAATCGCAAACTTTTCTGAGTTCAGATATTGATTGATCTGCTTTGGTTCTTCTTGCCCTTTCTAAATTAAAAGGATAAGTAACAACTGCCATAGTAATTGAGCCTTGTTCTCTTGCAATTTGTGCCACAACTGGTGCTGCACCACCGCCAGTTCCTCCGCCCATACCTGCACAGATAAAACATAAATGTGTATTTTCAAGTTCTTTTTCTATCATCTGTCTATCAATTTCAGCAGCTTTTCTACCAACATCAGGATATCCTCCTGCACCTAATCCTTTGGTAATACTTCTTCCAATCAAGACTTTTTTGGCTCTTTCGTGAAGCATTGTTAGGTGTTGTTTGTCAGTATTAACCGCAACCAAATCAGTGCCCTTGACTCCTGATTTAATCAACCTGTTGATAGTGTTGTTTCCTCCACCACCAATTCCTACTGTAGCAATTTTGATCCTGTCAGATCCCATGTCTTCAGTTTCGTCACTTCCTACCTCTTTTGAGGTCTTCCCTTCATCTAATACGCTGTTTACAATATCCATTTATATCGCCTCCTGGTCTCCTAAGGAATGAGGCGAAAGATAAATTTATAAAGGTTTTTATTTAGTCGTTTCTATAGAGATATGCGATTTAGAAGTTTTTTGGGACACTTCGTAAAATTGTTGCACACATAAAAAAAATTGAACAGAAAGTTAATTAAATGCATTTAATCATATAATTTTATTTTTTAACACTCTAAAATAATAGTTTTTCAAACGTTATTATTCTAAAAATATTTGCTTGAAAAAACACGTTCAAAAAAACCAGAAAAAATGTTGCTCACTTATGTGTTATTTGTTGAGAAAAAATTAAATGAAATAAAATATAACCTCTGAAATGTATCTTTTACCGATTCTTAAAAAAAATAATTGTTCAATATATATTTTTAATTGAGATTTAAATATTTTTTATGGAAAAAATGTTTTGTAATATGAAAAATCAATAAAACCAAGCTTTTTAAAATGTTAGATTTAATATGCTTCTTATGATTGATGATTTAGAGGATATAGAAGAAACCAGTTCTGAAATAAGATATTTGACATTAGAATTGATGAAACTCGCGAGGAGAGAAGAAAAAAAATTTGAAGACATTGTTTCAGAGTTTATCAAAAATGCATATCTCCTTCAGAATGTGATAGAATCTGAAAATACTGTTGAAATGGAAGAAAAGAAAAAAATAGAAACACCTGCTTTAAAGAAGTGAAATTATGACAGCTGAAGAAGAAACTATTGGGCTGACCCGATGGTTTTTTGGGGTTCCTTCAAGCAAAATCACATCTCTCTTAATTTTATTATGGGCAATTGTAGTCAGTTTTGTCATATCTATGTTCAAAGGTGAAACGCTCTTCTCAATATTTCCGGAAATTTTAGTTTCATCTGTTTTTAATATTGTTTTGCCTGCATTTTTAACAACAATAACCCTTCATTTATTAATTAAAAGAATAGGACTCAAAAGAATTTTATTTATATCATTCATAGGTTCAGTCATATATGGTTTAAATTTTATAGTATACAGCATAACTGGAAGAATTGATGTTGTTGTATTAAGTTTTAGTGTTGCTTTTGTTTTTTGGTATTTTACATTATATTTAATATTTGGATTCAGAAAGGCAGCGATATTATTTGCTATTGTTCAATTAATGTTTAGTTTAATGTTTTTGGTGGCAGACCAACAAACTTTAACGCAAAATTTGTGGGGGTTATTGATAAAGATATATATGTCTGCAATAATCTTATTAATACCTATGTACTATGTAGTTCTAGTAATAAATGCACCCATGAAAAAAAACATTGGTATATCGAGCACTGATGCTGCTTCATTTTTCTTTGAGCAGTGGATGTTTGGTTCTAAAAAACTTGAAGAAATGACAGATCGTCTTTCCAAACCCATAACTACATATTTAGATTGGATTGATTTGGACAGTTTTAAATTAGTTTTGCCTTATATCCACTACGGTCCTTTTGGAAATCTAGGTGCAAGTAAATTCACAGAAAGAATACCTGAAGGAATAGGATCCTGTATTGTTTTTCACAGCCCTGTAACTCGCGAATTTAACCCATCGAATGATGAGGCATTACATAAAATAGTGAAAATAATAAACGATGAAAAACTAACCAACAAACCCCTTAAAGGCTCTTTGTTTAAAGTTATGACAGATAAAGCTCATGGTGATGTTGTAGTATTGAATGATTTTGCCATTGTTGGTTTAAGCCGAGCTCCGAAAAGCACTGAAGATATTGACCCAGGTTTGGGTGAAGCAATAAAACGAACTATTGAATCAAGCGGATATAAAGCATTTGTTGTAGATATGCACAATTCTGAAACAGATGATGTTGAATCAATTCTCCCCGGATCTGAGGGTGCAATAGAATATCTTAAAATTGCTGAAGAGATTTCCGTACAGTTAAAAAAGATTAAAAAAGAAAAAATAAAAATTGGGTATTCTGAAATTACAATTGATGAGTTAGGGGGCGTATCCAATAAAATTGGCCAAGCGGGCATAAAAATTGTTTCTTTTGTAACTAAAAATAAAAAATATACAATAGTTGTTATGGATTCAAACGGTATAAAACCTGATGCCAGACAAAAAATTATTGCGCTTGGTGCTGAGACATATACCACAGATACGCATGCAGTTAACACTGTGAGGGGCATTATTAATCCTATAAATATAGAAGACGTGTTCAAAATTGAAGATAAACTAAAAACAAAAATAGTAGAAAGCTTGAATAACGCCAAAGAATTGAAAGGCTCTTTCCATAGGCAGCAGATGGTGGTTAGTGTTTTAGGAAGAGATACAACAACTGAAATAATAACAACTGTTAACTCAATAATAGCAATGGCAAAATTGATAGTTCCTATAATGATTATATTAAGTATAATAATTATTTTGGGAGTGCTCAATTATTTGAGCGGAATTGGTGTTTGATGATGAATATTGCATTTTTTACAGATACGTATCTCCCGAACAGAGATGGTGTAGTAACATGCCTTTTAAATTTAAAAGAACAGTATGAAAAAGAGGGCCATAAAGTATTTGTTTTCACATCAGGAACAAAAGAAGATAAAAAAAATAATAAGGATCCTAGTGTTTATTATCATTCTAGTTTGAAATTCCCCCCCTATCCTGATTATAAAGTAGCAGTTCTACCGTTTTTTTCTGTTTCAAAACTTAGAGAAAATAAAATAGATATAATTCATTCCCATGCCTTAGCAACAATGGGTGTGGCAGCTTTTGTTGGTGCAAAAAAAATGAAGATACCTTGTGTTGAAACTTTCCATACCAAAGTCTCTCAAGGAACCCACTATTTAACAAACAATGAGAAACTTCAGAAGATGGGTGAAGATGTTGTTTGGAAATATTTGCGATGGTTTTCTTCACAATTTGATACAGTGACATGCCCTAGTGAAAACACAAAAGAAATGTTATCTGTAAATGGGATAAAGGCAGAAGTTTATCCAAACAGTGTTGACATACATAGATTTATCCCTATGAGTATGGCAAGTGAAGAAAGAAGAAAAATATTTCTATTAAAACAAAAAGAATATGTTGAAAAATATAAAATAAACAAAAACACTATGATATTTGTTTCGCGAATTGTTAAAGAAAAAAATATTGATTTGGCAATCAAATCCATGCCCCATATATTAAAACAAATAGAAGATGCAAGATTAATCATAGGTGGTCGGGGGCCAGATGAAGAAAATTTAAAGAAATTAGTTAAGGAGCTTGGAGTAGAAAAAAGTGTTATTTTTACAGGATTTATTCCAAGTGAAGACCTGCCTATGCTTTACTCAACAGTTTCTGCTTTCGCATTTCCTTCAGGAATGTTTGAAACACATGGGCTTGTTGCCTTAGAAGCGTTGGCATGCGGTCTGCCAGTTGTAGGAATAAAAAATTCGGCTGTTGCAGAGATGATTAATGAAAAAACTGGAGAAACTGCAAACAGTGATCCCGAGAATTTTGCCGAAGCCTGTATTAAATTACTAAAAAATGTTGACCAATATACTGAAACACGAAAATTTGCTGAAAAATTCTCAAATGAAAAAATATCAAAACGATTTTTGGATATGTATGCCCGACTGATTGAAGCGAAAACTTAAAAAGCTTATCAGTACTTAAAAGAAACAGGGTAGACCACATGGATAAATCAATAGAATTAACCGGGAAATACAAAGAACTATTAAAACTTTATATTGATTTAGAGAGAGAGATGGAACGATCAGACGTTAAATTGAAAAAATTGAAGGCAAGATTTAAAAATATTTCAAAAAGAATTAAGATATCTAGGAAAGAAGAAACCTTGAATAATTTATATTTTAAAGGAATTAGTATCTCTGATAAAATTGCTGATTTATTGATAAAAAAAAGTGTAGTTAGTAGGGGTAATTTTATAATGAAAAATTTTGAAAATGTGGCCAGTTATATTCATAGAAATGATTTTGTTAGTGCTGAAAAAGAACTTACGATAATTAAAAATAAAATTGCAAACCCTCCCTTAAAGTATAGTTCAATAACTCCTCTTTTAATAGGAGAAATGTTATCACAGCATCAACAAAGAGTAGACAAATTATTTTTTGAAAAAATAGTTAGATCCAAACCTGTGGAAATTGTTTTGGATAAAAATATTGCTGTTATTTCAGCACAAGATAGAGAAATCGAAACCATGCGCTCTTCATATCTGATTGAAAAACTGTCAAAACTTGCAAACAAGAAAATTGAAACTACTGACATCCCAATATGTGCAACGATTGAAACTGATAACAATTACGTAAATTTAACAATTATTGAAAAAGAAATAAATGACAAAGGTATTGTCGCCAATAGACATTTTGTTAGATTTCCAAATGATTTTATCAGATAATCTTCTTTTTTGCATTAACAAGGTAATAATCTTGGTAGCCGGCTTCGATGTTCACTTGAAAATCTAAATATCTTAGCTGATAGGCAGTAACTAAAGGATCAAAACTTGATTCAGTGAGTTCACGATATCCTGCAGTTTGACTACCAAAAATTAAAAGTTGCCCCCCATCATCCAATACTCTTTTAAATTCTAAATAAACCTGCATTGGATTTTCAAGATAATTAACTCCAAAGAATATTCCTATGGTTTGAAAAAAACCATCATTAAAAAACGCCATATCTCCTATATTTTCTATTTCATTTAAATCAAACAATATTCTAGGCCTATCTGGAATTTCATATCTTTCTAAAGCTTCGATAGAATAGTCTAGCGCAGTCACACTAAGACCTTCTTTTGGTTGGAAGTAGGTTTCAAAACCGCACATCGCTTCCAAACAATTTCTTCGGGCCATGTGAGTTATTTTATCTTTAACCTGTTTTTTTATTTTGTGAGGGGGCCCCCAATCTTTAGGCATCTGCCTTGCAAAATAATCCCATTTTTCTTGTTTACTGAAACTATCTTTAGGGAAAACGCAGTGAGGTTTTAAATCGTTTAAAGCTTTTTCAACTCCCTTTAAATCTTGATTTCTTATCGAATTCATTAAATCTTGATAAAATAATTTTCTGACTTCTCTTGTAATAAATCTAATTTCTATTTCTATAGGGCCTATTTTTTCTTCTACAGACTTCCAACAACTCCAATCTGAAGAACAAAGCGGAACTAATCTTTTCACATAATCTTCTGAAGATTTCCTAGGTTTAACTGATGTGACATAAACGGGCTCATTGTGTCTTACCATAAAAGTATTATAAATACAACTTAATTTAAATGTTTTGATTGGTAAGTTTTTCATTGGCCATTGTATTTTTTATTATTTTGAAAAGTTTTTCATGACCTTGAGAATTAGGGTGAAGGCCATCTTCCAAATCCCTGTTAGTTAGTTTATCATATACAAAAATAAAAAGAACTTCGTTTTCAAAACATATTTGTTTAAGAATTGCATCATACTTTTTTACATAACTATTTTTATAAGAATGATCTTCATTCCAAGAAACTGGATTTGCTTTAGCTTCATCAACGGGAGTCAAACCAACAAAAATTATTTTTTTGGAATACTCTTTTGATTTTGAAATAAAGTTTTGAATATTTTGTTTGAAATTTTGCTCAGAAACTTTTGTTTTTTTGGTTGAATTAATTATTTGACAGTCATTTATACCTATTGCAAAAATAATAACCATTTCTTCATCTTCTTCTATCCTGTCTTTGATCTCCTTTTGAAAACGGTTTGATATATTTTCAGAAGTGTCTCCAGAAAAACTTAAATTATAGATTAAAGGACAGTTTTCAATTTTTTGAGAGTGTAAAAACTGTTTGAGCCGGCTAACCCAACCTCCTTTTTCATCCCAAGCACCATAAGAAATACTGTCTCCAAAAACTAAAATATTCATAATAAAAGAGAGAGTGAAAAGTTATAAAAAGGGAATGGGCCCAGCCGGATTTGAACCGGCGACCTTTCGATGTCCGAAGTTTTTTGATAAAACTTCTTTTTAAAGAAGTTTTTATCAGTCGAACGCTCCAACCAAGCTGAGCTATGGGCCCATTAAACCCTATAAATATGCTAAAAAGCTTTTAAAAATGTTTCGACGTTTATTGGTATGTCCCAGTTACTGTCCCGCTAACTGATGATTGAAGGATTGGATCATCCGCATCATGATATATTATTTCTACATGTAAATTGTAATTCTTTCCTTTTTCACCTATGACAAAAGAACCTGATCTGAGCATTAATGTCTGATCCTGACCAGGATATAATGTTGTCCGATCTTGAGAAACTGCAGGTGTTCCCACACCCACAGCAGTGATTACCACAGGATAATTGGCATTATTTAAAAGTTTGACAGCTGCTGTGTTATTTGAATAAATAACAACGTTTTCTAATATAATTTCTTTTGCAGTCCATTCTATTCTGCTGAAAGCCGGATTAAATCCTGCCCTAACACCAACCATACTTCGCACAACACCTACTGCTATCAGAGATATAACTACAACAATCGCGAGAATTATTAGATACTCGGTAGCAACTTGTCCTCTTTTTCCCATATCGTCACCTGTTAAAATCCACTCTATTAAAATTTATAAACCTTTCATTAAACATCAAACAGTTATTTTATTTTTAATTCATTTGTAAATTTTGATAAAAACACACTAGATATTTTTGAAAGCATGGGCAGCAAATAAACTGGAACAGCCCCTCCTGCAATTAAACCAGTAATTATTCTTAATAAATTATTGCTCTGGTGTAGCCCAATAAGTTGTAGTGTTCCATCCAGTGCTAGAGGTGCAATCAAAATTACAAAAATTAAAATGTTTGGAAATTTAGTTTTATCTTTTTGTATTAAATAAAATGCAACACCCAAAACCATGCCCACATATATTGCTAAACATCTAGAACAAACAGGAAATTTATATCCTACAGAACCATCGCCATATTCAACTGCTATTGATTTTATGTAGATAGGTGTTTCCTCTGACAAACAATTATCAATTTTTGATATTTCATCGCCTTGGTAAAAAACACACAATGAGCGTTGGGTTATTTGATGGCACGTTGGTGCATAAATATTATAGCTTATTTTTGCCAGAGATTCATCAGAGCGAAAAATCAAAGGGGTTATAACGATGGACAGTATTACTGCCATCATTATTATAGTATACGCAACCACAACCAGATTTAAATTATTTTTATTAAAAAAATTTAAAAATTTAGAACCCATTGCATCACTCGATATTCAGAACTTTTGATATTTCTTTTTCTTTAGATATATCAATTTTATGAGGAGTTGGTTCTAATTGTTTAACTGCGCAATTTCTCTCCTTTTTTCCTTTTTGTCTTTCTGGCGAACGTATCATAACATTTTTGTCATTAACAACTTTGGTAATTACAACTTGTTTTCCTGCATCTCTGCCTGTGAGTTTAACACAAACTCTTCCTTCTTCAATTATTTTTGCCATTAACATCTACCTCCAAATTTAATATCAAAAGCTGATAAAACCAAATCGACTAATTTATCACCATTGTAGCTTATACTATTAATCTCTATATCAAAATTACTGTGATCGGTTATATCAATACCATAAACATCCATATACCTTCCTATATTGTTCTGATCTTTTTCTTTCATATATCTTATTGTTTCTTCAATATCTGATTTGGCATCAGACCTTCCCCTAATCATTCTTTCAGCACAAGGAACAGCTGGTGCATAAAGCCAAACTTTGAAATCAACCTTAAGACCGTCTCCTTTTTCTTTAGAAATTTTCTCTAATATCCACGGTCCAAGCCATGTTGAAACAACAACATCTCTGCCTTGATCAAGTGTGCTTTTAACCTCATCATAAAGTTTTTCATCAAACAATTTATCAGTATCTTTGTATTTTTGGTGTTCAGGTGTCTTATCTGTACCATCCATAACAGCAGAAACAACTTTCTGAAATTCGGCAACATCAGAAAATCCTTCTTCTTCAGCTATGGTTTTGAGTGTGGGACAAACATGAACAAAACTAGGTCTTCTTTTTGTAATGCCTTTGCATGTAAAATCCTTGCCTGCACCTGTCCATCCCCCAACACAAATAATTCTGCCCAAAATATTCACCTATTCTTTTAATTGTGCTTCCACATATTTCTTGTATTTGATATCTACATCATCAATTTTCATCATCCCGAGTTTGACTCGGTTTGAGAACTTTAAAATAACTCTGAGTTCTGAAGGGCTTAAATGACCTGCATATTTTCTATTAGGAACTCTTTGTGATTTAGAAAGTTTAGAATCACTCGAAACCCCTCTTAAAGGTTCATGGGATATTGCACTATAATGTTTTTTAGTTTTGTTTCTTGCAGCATATCTAACTATTGTTTTTCCCCCTGGAGTTCTAACAAATTTTTTTGTTTTTGATGTGGACCTATTTAATGGTTTAGTCATTTAATTCACCTCTTTTTTTAAATTTAATTTCTCAACTGCTTTGTAAAATAATGTATTAACCAATAATCCCATTACAAATAATATTAGAATTACAAATTCAACAGCGCTCCATATATTACTTTCGTGCAAAATGGGTATGCCAAAAGGAAGTTTGAAAAAAACATCACCATAAGCAGAACCGATATGGCCAAAAAGAACTGCTGCTACCGGCAAAATTATGATCATGGGAACCATTGATTTAAACATTGTTTTGCTCATTCTGCCCATTATGTCAACTTGTTTAGCTTGTATTTGGGAGAGTTTGACTTTATCATTTCTTTTTTCTGCTTCCGACATTTCTTTTTGAAGTTCTTTCATTTGTTTATTTATGTCGCGCATTTCTGCTCTAGCACCCCATTTGTGATTAATTGAAACTATAACATATAAATAAACAGAACTCATCAATACCAATAAAATATAAACGGGTATTTCCATCATTACATCACCTATTTATTTGTACCAAAAATTGTACCGAGGATTGGTACATACCTGAAGGCACCCATTTGATCTAATTGTTGATATAATCTATGCAAAATCATAACTGTAAGTAAAATACCTGTTCCTGTTCCCAATGCTCCAGTTATGTTTGCAAAAGCTGCAAGGAAACCAACAAACGCAGATCCAAGTATTGTAATTGTTGGAATAAATTTATTTAATGTCATTTCAATAATCCGTGGATCTCTCCTCATTCCAGGAATGTGAAGACCGTATTGGAATAGCTGCATTGAAACATCTTTGGAAGTCATACCTGATGTTTCAACCCAGAACATACCAAATATGATTGATAAAATAACATAAATACCAATATAAAACGTTAAATGTATTAATAAAGGTATTTTGAAAATTGGAGAATAACCCGTTAAAAGATGGTTTATGTGATCATCTATTTTCGTTTTATAACCTGGGACTATTCCCTGGGGTGTGAATAAAGAAAACAGTCCATCTACCATCTGCGGCCGCACTGTGCCATCTTCACTTGTAAGCCCAACATTATAAACTAACAAAGCTAAAGGATTTTTTTGTGCCACTTCTATTATATTTGCTATGAAATCATCTCCTGCAGGCATATCTTCTTGAGACATAGTGGGAAACACCGTTCCAACAACCTGCACGTTCATTAAAAGTGCAGCCGTTAGAATAACAGGTATGTTTGAAACATAAAGTAAAGGAATTGAATGCACAGTGTCCATACCTCTTAATTTTCCAAAAACTAAAGGAATGTCTACCTTTAAACTTTCAGCATATACCACAACTAAAAATACTAAAACAGTTGATAATAATGGGGCTAAAACTGCCAAGGCCATAGGAATTGCTTCTGCACCCGCACCAGTTGCACCCATCAAAATCTCAAATGATTCTGTTATGAGGCCCAAACCCAACATCAATACCATAAATGATACTCCTGCTGCAATGAATAAACTAATTCCAGAACCAATACCTCTTTTTTGTATTATTTCATCTAAATACATCAATATAATAGAACCAAAAGCAAGTTGTAATGTAACCATTATAATTATAGGTAACTCACCTGCTGCTCCCAACATACCCATTGTTTCTGGAGTATGTAATGCAAAAAAACCTTGTCCCACTGTAAAAAACAATGCTTCAACTAAAGCTAAAACAATTGCAAGTGTTTTTTGAAAAGTAAAATAGTTTTTACGTTCTTCAGAATCGTTCATATCCACATCAATGATTTTTGCACCTGAAAATAATTGTAGAAAAATACTCGCCAAGACGATTGGCCCTATTCCTGTTGTAATTAAAGAACCGAGATTTGCTGCTGTTACTGCAGAAAGAAAATTGAGCTCCCCAGTAAATTCTGTTATAGGCCTGACACCAACTGCAATTGTATTATACATTAAAAAATATATTACAAGTGCCAACCCCACCCATGTTAATCTCTCAGACATTGAAGGAATTTTATCAGAAGTTTTAACTTCTGGAATTATTTTTCTAAGTGGTGCAATAAAGTTAAGCTTCATTATTCTTCATCCCCGTCTTGTTCTTTAACCGCCTCTTTTGTTTCGGCGTTTTTTTCTTTTGATTTGGTTGTAGATTGGAGGATTTCAATTTTCCCCCCTACTTTTTCAATCTTTTCTTTGGCATTTTTTGTGAATGCGAACGCATGAACTTCAACTGGTTGTGTGATCTCACCATTTCCAAGAACTTTGCCGTAGAAAATAAAAGGTCCTTTTTCCGCTTGGTTTTCAATTTCGTAAATATTTATGGTTTGAATTTTCTTTTTATTTGGTCGAATAAAACCATGAGCTCCGCTACCAAATTTTCCAGGTTCATATTTTGTTGCATAAGTAAATCTATGTTTTTTCATACCTGCTCGGCCCCAACCACCTTTACATCCTTTTCCTCTTCTATTTTTTGGGTCTCCGCCACCACAGGTTCTTGTTCCGCGGAACTTTCCGCTTTTCTTTTTAAATCTTTCAGGCATTTTTTTCACCTCTAAAACATTCTTTCAACTAAACTGTCCAGATTGGGCCATTTGCCTAAAGCCCCATATGGATAGGCTTTTTTAACACTTTTATAGCCGTGTTTTGGCGGTTTTAACCTAACTATTTGTTTCATTCCAAACTTTTTCATTGACGTTTTTCCTTCTGAAAGTTCATCTAGGAAACTATCAAGCTGTTGGACTTTTTCTTTATCATCTTTAATCTTTTTATTTCTTGTGATTTCTCCTCTTTTCAAAAGCATTCTTTTTATTGTTTCTTTATTCATTGGACCAAATGCCACATAATCTTTGCAGATTTTAAGCATGCCTATATAATAGGGATTATCTGGAACTAATGTTATATAGTTTACCCTTGTTAAATTAAGTTTTTTTAAGGTTTCTCTGATTTTGGGTTTTACGCCCCACATACCACGAACACGAACTATACCGATTATCATTTAAAACACCTCAGTTTTCGTTTTTAAATTTTTCTATATTCTTTAATGCATCTATTGTGGCCATTGCCAAATTATATGTATTTGATGTTTTTCCCATAGATTTGCTTCTTACATCTTTTATTCCTGCAAAAGTTAAAATATTTCTAATAACTTTGTTTGCCACAATTCCAGAACCTCTAGGTGCAGGTTTGAGTGTTACTTTAACACTTCCGGATTTGCCAACAACTTGGAAAGGTATTGAATTTTTGTGTTCCTTGGAATCTTCCCACGAACCTGCTCCAGATCTAACTTTCAACATATTTCTTTTTGCATTTTTGGTTGCTCTCTCAATTGCAGGTTTAACCTCAACATGCTTTCCAACTCCCACACCAACATGGCTTTTTTTATCCCCTACCAAAACAACAGCACGATATGAATTTTTCCTTCCATTATCAGTAACTCTTTGTGTGCTTCTTAGTTCAACCATATCTGCATCCAAATCAGGCATTAGTTTGTCAATTATTTGGTATTCCAATATTGGTTTTCCTGTCAATAATATATCATCAATATCACTTATTTCTCCACTGGAAACTTGTTTGCCAGTGTCTGTTACTGGAACCCATCTTTCTAATTCTTCAGAATCAACAGCTTTTACAGCCCCTTTTCTAAATTTTCTAAATTTCATATCATCACCTAATTTGTTGTTTTGTTTTTTCGAATAATTCTGGAAGTTTTTCAGGATCAACTCCTTCTTTAACATATTTGGAGAATAACTTATTATATCTTGTTTTATCTGATTCTTTTAAGGATTTTGCATAATCTGCAATGTGTGAACCATCAAGTCTTTTATCGTTTATTATCTTTGAATCAAACTGTGTTTTAAGACCTGCATCTACGGCTCCTTTTAAAACTGCAAACACAACACTGCCTTTTGTTGGTGTAATCATACCTATATCTAAAACAAACTCTTTGATATTTTTCTTTAATGCCTCAACACCGCACAAATAACCAGTCAAATACGCAGTTGGAATGTTTGTGGAGCAGTACCACCCTAATTTTTTAAGTTTGTTGGAATCAACATTAACTAATGTATCATCCCCTTTGGGATTATAGGCAATCATTTCAACAATTATTCTCTTGTTAGATTTTCTTACAACCATTCTTGTTTTTCCAGATTTTAGAAACCCTAATCTTTTTCTGTAATCTGTCACTTTTTTTCTTCTTCTTTTAAATGGTATAACATATTTTGGTCCTTTAGCTCTAGTCATTAATCTCACCCTCTATTTTTTTTGTTATAGATTTTTTAACAGGTTTTGGTTTTTTAACAGGTTTTTTCTTTGGTTTTAATTTTTTTTCTGCATTATCTTCTTCCTTTAAAAGAAGTTTGTGCTCTGTTAAATAAAGCATCATAGCAGATTTATTTTTGAACATATTTCCTTTAATTAAATAATATATCTTTTTTCTTGCAGTTGAATCAACACGTCCATCAGCATAGAGATTCTTTAATAACTCTCTCTGAATTCTTACTTTTTTAATCCAAAGTTCTTTGGTTGAAACATTCGAGAATTTTTTTCCTTTTTTGCTACCCCTGCCCTTTCTTCGGCCTTTTTTGAGTTGGGCATGTTTGATTTTTGCTCTTGCCCTAGAAACGCCTTTGATGGGTTTTGAATAAACCACTCCATCTTGAACAAGAACCTTAACATCTTCAACAGTTAAAGCATCACTGGCCCTAGGAACATCTTCTTGTTTTATTCTTATCTTATTTTTGCCCTTTTTCAGCAAACGCGAAGCAATTCTTTTTACAGTTTCAAGCGACATATGATTCACCTCATTTAATCGTTTTTAGGTTCGGGTTTTTCCTTAACTTCTTCTTTGGGTTTTTCTTTTACTTCTGGTTTCTTTTCTTTTGGTTTTTCTTCAGCTTTTTTAGGTTTTGATTCTGATGTTTCTTGTTTTTTAGGTTCTGGTTTTTCCTTAACTTCTTCTTTGGGTTTTTCTTGTTCGGATTCTTGTTTTGATTCTTTTTCAGCCTTGGCTTTTTCCTTGGCTTTTTTGACTTTTTCTTTTCTTTGAACTCTTTTTTCTGCCCTGAGTTTTTCAAGTTTTGATAATTTAACATTTGAATTTTTGTTTAAAATCTTTAAACCTTTTTTCTCAGCTTCTTTTTCTATCTCAATTCTTTTTTTCAAACCAACTTTTGAAGATATTCTGACTGCAACATCTTTTAAAGGAGCCAAAGCTTTGACTGTTGAAACCAAAACTTCCTTTAAACCTGAAGGATGTTTATATCTTTCTGATTTATCTCTCGAATAACCCGTACTTGGTATGGGCCATGTTTGTTTGAGTTTTTGTCTTTGTTTGTTTCCGGTTCCTCTGGGTTTTTTCCATTTATTCTTCAATCTTGAACGTTTGGATCGGCCATAATTCGGCCTTTTAAATTCAGGAGTTTGTTTAGACATTCATATCACCTTCTATTCTTCTATAACATCATAAATTCCATCTTGGAACACTCTTTCATCGAGTTTTGATCTTGTTATTTTTTTCAAGCTTGCTGCTGTTTGCCCTATTGCGTATTTATCACAGCTTGTCAAAGTTATATTTTGACCTTTGATATCAACTTTAACGTCTCCATGCACTTTGCATTTTCTTGGATATCTCTCTCCAATGAAATTTTTAATTGTAAGTTCCTTACCTTTAAGCTCTACAGTTATGGGAAAATGGTGGTATCTTATAATTAAATTTTTAACATAAGGTTCTTGAACGCCGTGAATCATGTTTTCAATTAAAGTTTTTAAAGTTTTACCCATAGGTTTAGATGTGTATTCAACAAACAAGGTTTTATCTTTTAGTTCCATATTCAAACCTTTTGCTTTGAATTCCTTTGTTGTTTCACCTTTTGGGCCTTTAACAGTAAGTATATTTTTTTGAATGGTTATTTGAATTCCTTCGGGAATGTTAATTTCGATTATCATTTCACACACCTCAGTAAACAAAAGCGATTAATCTTCCACCTAATCCTTTCTTTTTAGCATCTTCGTTTGTCATTACACCTTGTGGGGTAGTCACTATCAATATACCGAACCCTTCAGCAGGAATAAATCTCTGCTCCCATTGGGGCCAGTCAGTTCTTTTAACAGGAAATCTTGGTTTAATTACATTGCATTTGGATATTGATCCTTTGAGTCCAACTTCATAATAACCTGCTTTTCCATCATCAATAAACTCAAATTCTGAAATATAATCATGACTCTGCATTACTTTAAGAACTTCTTTAATGAGCTTTGATGCAGGTATAAAACATTTTGTTTTTTTGACTTGCTCGTTTGTTTTTATAACATTCAATGCATCTGCTAATATATCTTTTGACATAAAACCACCTCAATTATATTTTCGGAAACCAAGTTTTTCTGCAACTTCTCTGAAACATCTTCTACACAGCATGACACCATGTGAGGTTATTACATCTCTTGTGGTTCCGCATCTTCTGCAGTTATATCCTCTTTTTTTCTTCATTCTTTTATATTCAACCATTATAACACCTCTAATCCACTTCAACTCCAAACTCGGTTTTCATAAAATTTATTGCTTCTCTTGCTGTTATTCTGTGAGCATTCCCTATTCTGCTTTTTTTTCTTTTTTTCAAATTTATTCTTCTTCCAGGTCTTGTTAAGGTTACACTGATATCAAAACCAAGCATACCTATCCTAGGATCATATTTCAATCCAGGATAATCGATATACTCAGATATTCCAAATGAAACGTTTCCAAAAGTATCAAACATTTTTGAATTTAATTTATTTTTTTTGGCTTTCAATGCTTTGGTTAAAACAGATTTAGCTAAATCTTTTCTCAAAGTTACTTTTGCACCAATAGGATCTCCTTTTCTGATTTTGAAAACAGGATTTCTAACTTTGGCCAAGGTTTCTACAGGGGTTCTTTCAGTTATTTTTTTAAGTAAATTTTTTGCATTTTCGAGCGCCATCCCCGCTTGTCCGGTACCTATATTTAATGTAACTTTCTCAACATATATCTTTCTCATTTGATTTTCTGTCATATCATCTCACCTCAACATTTACCCAATTGATATTATCAATAGGGAGAAGATATCTCTTTAATGTGTAAAACACAGAACCATCTTCTTTTTGCAATTTGGCCTGAACTCTACCCATACCTAATGTCTTAAATTCAACTAATTTTGCGGAGTCGCCAGTATGTTTTCCTTTTTTGATATAGCAAAATGCACCTTCTTTCAAAGGTATGTGTTTTTCTATTTTGACAGCAGGAACTGAAGCAATAAGGGAGTCACCTATAGAATATTTTTCTGATGTTATTAAATTTTTTCCATCATGAAAAGTAATTGTTATCCTCCCTCCTTTTTGAACGCATCTATTTTTTATTTGCAAGAGTTTTAGATCTTTATTTTCTTTTTTGATTGGAACGGGTATAAGTTTTCCTTTTTTGTTCAAAACCATTCTGAAAACCGTATCCTGATCTTTGAATGCAACTACGTCCATCAAACCAATAGGAAATTTATAATCCTTAATTATGTTTCCGTCAACAGTGACCGAACCTTTTGCAATTATTTTTTTAACTTCTTTTATATTTTGAGCATATTCCAATATATCTCTTATTAAAATTGCAAGTGAAATAGAATCTGATTTTTTATGAGAACCCGGTCGGGTGGTAACTACCCACGTATCTTTTTTCTTGTTTTTGAGTTTTGAAACTTTTGAAACATTCAAACGTTTTGTTGATAATTTACCTCTTTTCATCTTTTTTCACCTCAGTTAGTAAATACAGTTTTTCTGTATCTTGTCATGTTTAGATCTGTTATTTCAACATTTGATGGTTGGATAGGTGTATTTTTTTCCTGTCCTCTAACATTAGTATGAGTTAAACCTTCTATAGTTATGTTTACTTTGTTGTAATCAACATTAGAAACCTTTCCAGTTTTTCCTTTAAACTTTCCAACCATAATTCTCACAGTGTCTCCTTTGTTGAGCAAAATTGTTCTTTTTTTAGTGTTTAATTTTTTTCTTAATTCTTTAGATATGTGAACTTTAAGGAATTTTTTTCTCAGATGCAATGGAGCATTTGCTCTAAAGCTTCTTTGTTTTCTTGGTTTGCTGGATTTTGGTTGTTTTAAATTTTTCATTTTTTCTTTCATGTTAAACACCTCATGCAACACCTGCGGCAATTGCTGCAATTTTTGGATAAATTTCCGCAACTTCTCTTGCTATAACACCTTTGATCTCTGTTGCAACAGGAATTCCTTTTTTAGGTTCAATCAAAACTGCTGCGTTATCTTCAAAAACTACAGTTGTTCCATTTGCTCTCTTATAAGCTGCTTTTTGTCTAACTACTATAGCTTTAACTTTCTTTTTTCTCATGGCAGGAGTTCCTTTTTTAACAGAACAAATTATTATTGACCCTACTCCTGCAGTGGGAACTCTTCTAAGGACACCCTTGTATTTTAATACATTAATAATTTCAACTATTTTTGCTCCGCTATTGTCCGCACATGTTAGAGTTGCACCGACAGGGAGAGCACGTTTTATATTTGCACTTAACGCTTTCATATTAAACACCTCAAGCCGAAGTTATAAGTTCTGTTATTATCCAAGATTTTGTCTTGCTAAGTTTTCTTGTTTCGCCCACCCTAACAATATCGCCAACTTTGACTTCTATATTATCAGGAACGTGTGCATGAATTTTAGAATGCTCCCTAGCATACCTCTTATATTTTGAAATATATTTAACTCGGTCTATCTTAATGACAACTGTTTTCTTAGCTTTGGCACTTACTACAGTACCAACTTTTATTGCGCCTCTAGATATTATATCCATTTTTTCACCTCAAATTTCTTAATCTATCATTTGATCTATACAATATATTATTTCCATTTACATTAACATCTGTTTTATGATGAAAGATAAACTCATTATTTTTTTTAGGTATAATTTTCACAGAATCTTGGTCTTGGATTACCAAAGTGTTTAGAGTTTCATCAACAACAGTCCCTGTTAAACCAAGAATTGAAAAGTCTGCCGAGGAGTTTATGGTTACATTTAACCCAATAAATTCATGGGCAGTTGCATAATCTTTGAAATATTTCTCATTTTCAATTATGTTCTCCATTTCTTATCTCCTCAATTTTTGTTCGATAGTTATATTTTCAGAAAGATAGCCTGTTTTTACCAATATTTGTTTAATCGCAGGCCTATGATCTCCTTGAAGAACGATTTTCTCACCCTTCACAGTTCCGCCACAAGCCAACTTGTGCTTGAGTTCTTTAACTGTTTGTTGGAGTCTTTCCTTTGTTATTCCCTCGATGATAGTTACCACCTTTTTGAATTTTGATTTTGTAAGATATACTACAATATTCTCAGATTGTTCTTTTTCCAAAACATCACAAACACATAGATCTTCTGGAAGTCCACATTTAGAGCATATCCCCATCACTTCACCTCTCCATCATAAATTTTTTTTGTTTCTCTTTCTTTGATAATAGTGAGTATTGTTGCTTTTAGTTTCTTTAAATTTCTTAATTTTCCAGGGTTGAACGCCCTTCCCCCACTTCCTTTCTTGCTGTTTTCAACTAAAAGCTCATTTATTATTTCATCTAATCTTGCAGCAATTTCCTTGTCACTAAGTTTTCTTAATTCAGCTACTCTCTTCATCTTTATCACCACTATCTTCTTTAATAGCTATTCTAACTCTAACTCCAATAATACCATATGGAGTTATGGCTATTGAATCTGCAATTTTAACATTGACTCTTGCAGGCTCTCCTGCTTTTGGTACAAATCCTTTCTCCACTCTGAAAGACTTTGCTCTTCCACCTTTTCCAGCAAGTTTTCCTGCAATTTTTATCTCAACACCGCCTGCGCCGTGTTTCATTATTTCTTCAATAAATGTGTGTGTAACATATCTATAACTTTTTTTCATTTCAATATATTTTGCAATTTTTTCTGCAACAAGTTTTGGATTTCTGTATAGCTCTCCAACTTCAAGAACATTAATTTGTGGATTTTCAACGCCAAATTCTTGTTTGATTGTTTCTGTGAGATCTCTAATTGTTTTCCCTTTTCTCCCAATAACTTTTCCAGGAGAAATAACTTCAACATTAATTTTTGTAACCATTGGTGTTCGTCTTACATCAACATTTCCAATTCCTGCAAAAGATAATTCTTTAGAAACATATTCTGCTACACGCTGTCTTAATATTGCATCATCAATAAATTTCTTTTCAACTCCCATTCATAATCACCTTTTAATCTTCAGCTTTTTTAGGTTCGGGTTTTTCCTTAACTTCTTCTTTGGGTTTTTCTTTTACTTCTGGTTTCTTTTCTTTTGGTTTTTCTTCAGCTTTTTTAGGTTCTGGTTTTTCCTTAACTTCTTCCTTGGGTTTTTCTTTTACTTCTGGTTTCTTTTCTTTTGGTTTGTCTTCTTTCTTTGATTTTATTTTTTTAAGATCTTTTGGTTTTTGCGATTCTGAATCCTCTGGAAAAACTTCTTCTAATACAACTTCTGCAAATGCAGTTTCATAAAACGCTCTTCTCCATCTTCCCCTCGGAGCCATTCTTGCATACATATGCTCTTTGTTTGCTGCGATATGTGTAACAACAAGATCTTCCTCAATCAAACCTTTTTGCTCGGCGTTTGCAAGTGCACTTTTTACAAGTTTTAGAATGATTTTGGATTCTTTCATGGGCCATCTTCCTTTCTTTCCGCCAAGTTCTCTCCTATGGCCAATTTTTGTGTTGTGTCTCTTGTAAAGCACTGGCTTTTTTCCTTCTGAAAAAAGCTCCAGAAGATTTACAGCTTCTGTAACGTTCATGTTTCTGACATTGTCACAAATTGAACACATGTCCTTGAAAGATGCGTTAACATCTTTAACGATTGCATATGAATAATTTTTGTGTTTTGGTTTATACATCATACATAACACCTATTTCAGAGGTACAAATTTACTTCCTCGTGTAGCGCCAACACCAGCTCCTGAATGTTTAACCATTTTTGTTGTGTGGGAAAAATCGCCCAATCTTTTTCCAAGTTTCTCTAAAGTTATCTCGAATTGTGTCCACTCTTTCCCATTGTGAACTTGGAATTGTAAACCAAGCCATTCGGGCAAAATAACACCATCTCTTATATGAGTTTTAATTGGTTTTGAGATAGCACCTTTGGTTTTCAATTTTCTTATTCTCTCAATGAGTTTTCGATATGGTTCATTGTTGTTATCTTTTGTGGTTCTTGTCAATGATCTTCTAGACCTTGATTTTATAAGTTTTGAAAAGTCATCTATTGACATTTCTTTTAGTTTGTCTTCGGGCAACCCGCGCCATGATTCTATTTTCTTTGCCATAATCTTCACCTCTTCTTTCTACCAGTTCTCCTAGCTGCAATATGCCCAACCTTCTTTCCAGGTGGTGCATTTCGTGATATTGTTGAACGTTTAGGAGTATGGCTTTTTCCACCAAACGGATGTGAAACTGAATTCATTGATACACCTTTAACTATAGGCCATCTTCTGTTTGTTGCTCTTTTTTTGTGAAAAGAATTTCCTGCTTTGAATAAGGGTTTTTCTAAACGTCCCCCTCCAGATACAACTCCTATTGAAACTCTACAGTTTTCATCAAATGGAAGTTTTTTGTTGCTTGGCATACGCACAACAACTTTACCTCCTTCTTTTGAAACAACAGTTGCATATGAACCCGGAGATCTTACAAATTTTCCATTTTGTCCAGGTTTTATTTCAAGATTATAAATATAGTACCCTTCTGGCACGTTTTTTAGAGGGAGGATGTTACCAAGCCCAACTGGAGAATTTGCGCCAGTATAAATGTTATCGCCAAGTTTTATTCCTTCGGGAGCTAAGAAAACTCCTTCTTCATTGTTCTCGAATAGTATTTTCATAAGCAGTGCATCATGACCGGGGTCATCTACAAAACCCATGACTTCTCCTTTTAGAATATTCGATCTTTCTATGTCATCATAAGTTCTGTAACTAAGTTTAACTTTATATCTATGACTGGGAGCTTTGAAAGCAGGACTCCCACGTCCTCTTCTTTGTGAGATAATTCTTTTTCCCATCTTTAAACACCTCTAAACAGCACCGCCAATTTTATCAGCAATGTCAGATGCTGAATGTTCTTTTGTTAATTTAATATAAGCACGTTTTTCCCCTTGCAAATTATTGAAAGTTTTGACACTATAAACTTTAACTTTGAATTTGCTTTCTATTTCTTTTCTGATATCGTCTTTTGTAGAGTTTTTTTCAACAACAAACAATAGTATGTTATTTTCAAGTTCTCTTACACCTTTTTCGCTACTAACCAATCTCTTAAGAACCATAATCTCACCCTTTAATTTTTATTATTTCATCCAATTTCTTGATGGCAGGCTGTGTAAATGCAGTTAATCTTCCTGGAACTCCACCTGGTGCAAGAAGTGATACATTTATTTCTTCAACAGGAACAACGTCCACGCCAGAAATATTTCTTGCAGTTTTGAGAAGATTAGATTTTTGATCTGTTATTATTAATAATGATCTTGGAACATATGTTCTGCTTTTTACAGCTCTTGCATTTGTTTTTTTGGTTCCTTTTTTTGATCTTTCCAAATCATCTTTAATAAATAAAGACAGTATAGAATTAAGATCTTTTGTTTTTTCAATTTTTTCAAATTCTTCAGATAAAACTATTGGAACGCTTCCATCAAATTTGTGTCCTCGTTTTTTTACAAAGGAAACATTGGTTGTTGCTGCAAGACTGTTCATCAAAGCAAAGAGATATTCTCTTTTGTTCATTTGCTCAACAAGCTTTTTCTCTGGAACAGGAGGATGAGCTCTTCTTCCCCCAACTGAAGAAGGAATTGTTCTAACGTCTCCAAATCTCCCCTCTGGAAGTTTAACTCTTGGGAGTTTTGCTTGACCTCTGTTTTTCATAGCCCTATAAGATCCTTTTCTTCCCAGATATTCTGCAGAAGTTTTAAATCCTGAACTTGGATCAACTCCTTTGGGTTGATAGGTAAATGAAACTTCATGTAGAAAAGCTCTTTTGATTAGATCGGGCCTAATTTTTTGTGTAAAAAAATCTGGAAGATCTATTTGTTTTGTTTTTTTACCAGTGGTATCATAAATATCTGCCTTCATTATCATCACCTTTAATTCTGTGGTTCTTTTGATACGTAAGACAATTGAACAGGCTGTACTTTATCGGTTTTTCTTATTGCCAGTCTTAATCTTACAAGCCTTTTCTTTGGCCCAGGTATTGAACCTTTAAGCAAAATATAATCATTCTTTACAATCCCATAATCTGAAAATCCACTTGAAGGATTTATTTCATTTGGGTCAGCACCCATTTTTACAATGAGTTTGTTGATTTCGGTTCTTTTGTGATAACCAACTTGACCTGCCTGTGGAGCCTCATATGGAACATATGCTGGTTTGAAAGGCCCTAAGTTTCCTACGTGCCTTACTTTCCCAGTTGATTTTGGTCTTTGGGTTGCTATACCAAATCTTTTAACAGGACCTTGCCATCCTTTGCCTTTCGTGATAGCTATAATATCAACATACTGTCCTTCAGAAAAGACGTCCTTTGCTTTTATTTTTTTATTTATTAATGATTTAACATATTCTAATGCTTCTTTTGGTGTTCCGCCAACCCCTATAATCATTTTTTCTATTTTCTTTTTTCCAAAGGTTGTTTTTGCAGGTTGGGTGTACATTAAAGCATAAACTTCATCAAATTGTTCAGGATATTCTGGTTTGGCAGGGTTTTCAGCTCTTTTTTTGAAACCTGCTTGAATCAAAATATCTTTATCATCAGTTAAAACATCTTTAACTGTTTGTCCGTGGTACATCAGTCTTGCCCCATAAACAATCATCTCAGGAACTTCTATAACTGTTACTGGCGAAAATCGTTCTCTCCCTTTAAGGTGGGATTTGGATTGGTCTACATACATTATATGTGACATTCCTGCTTTATATCCTGCGTACCCTAATAATACTGGTTTTTCTGACAGAGGCCACTCGCCAACGCGCGGCATGTCCGTCGAAGATCTTTTTCTTGGTCTGAAAGCCAATGATCCTCTTCTAGGTCTATTGTGTCTAGCCATGACCACACCTCTATATATTTTATTTTAAACATTTATTTTTTGAGTGATTCCTAACACAACACACCATGGCTGCCCTCGATAAGGACCACAGTGACTCGAGATGTTAGGAGTGTCAATCCTAAACAAGGAGTTCCACTAACCTTTCATTTAAATAGGAAAAGTTTATAAATGTGTCTATAAACTTGAAAATCCTGAGAGTTGGAGAATGTTTGCTCATTTTTGTTAAATCCAGTAGATAAAGTTATATATATGTATAATGCTAAAATAATTATATGAAAGGAATATTTAAAAACCTTAGATATTTAAAAAAATGCAGGTGGTTTAATGACGCATATAACTGATGAAGTAGTTGAATTGAAAAATTTGAGTGTTGGAGAAATTACAGAAAGGATTAAACAAAAATCCCCGGAACTCGCAAGGATTGAAAATTTAGATTTTTTTGTAGATCAAGCATTGATACAAAAATTTGCTTTTTATAATAGTGTTAGGGAAACTTCTCCTTCTTCCCCAGGAATACCAACAATTCCAAGAACAACCGACGAAGCAGCAACTATGTTTTTGAAATGTTTTGATAAAGCGAACAAAATTGTTGAAGATCAAAGTATTACTGGACTTGGTTATAGATTAGAAAATATGGGTGTTGTGCCAAACGGACTTCAAGAAACAGATAAATTGCTTTTGAAACTTTATTTGGCGGGCTTGCTGTTCGTTTACGGAGACGATGCTGAAGCAATGATAAAAGGATCTGTAGAATTTATGGGAAAAGATCTTAATTTGAATCAAATAGTGAGATCAATTAATGAAAGAATAAATCATTATTTACAAGAGGTAAAAGGAATTAAAGATCAGAAATTAAATGATATAAAAAAAGAAATGGATAAAGTTTTTGATATGTCTTTAACAATTGTGTTTTTAGAAATATCTCCTGATTTAAAAGTAACTCCAACAATAGAAAGTCATGAAAAAACAACAAGAACGAGGGAACCTATTGAAGCTCCCCCACCACCTGCACCTGAAACAGTCTCGCCTTTGCCAGAACCTTCAGATCCTGTTGTTAGAGAAATGATAGAAAATGTTGATGAATATAAAACAAATGTTGATGCATGGAGATTGGTAAACTCTGGCTATTTAAGCCATATGAGAGAACTTATATATTTATACAACACAACAGGGCTGATTATATCTCCTGAAGCTATTAAAAAAATGAAAGAAGAAATAGATAAAATATCTCCTCGCGGAGAAGGTGTGTTTGGCGTTGTTGGATTAAACAAATATCATATAGAAGAAGCTTTGAAATACTCTGTTGATTATTTGAAAAAAATATGGGGCGTTGAAAATTTGGTTACAGGAATGGAAACAGCTGATGAAGTTAGAGCAATACAAAGATTGGTAATTGCTTTGGGCATTTATGATTATATCAATGGAAAAGGAGAAATTAAAGAATTGTTCGACGGAAACACAGCTGACATATTAAAAGGAACATATGAAAATGGAAAAATAAATTTAGAAAAAATAAATGCAGTTATTGATAAAATTCATAATTCAATACCTGAACAGCAAAAGTTTGTAATTGAAGCAACAGAACGCGTTTTCACAGACAGTGAATCTCAAAGACAAAATGTTGTTGCCTTGCAAAGACAAATAGAAACAAATGCAAAAGCAGGAGAATTGTTGAAATATGATGCAATGCAATTAAGATTATTAGCAGGGGGCATGCCCTTGGTATTTGTTAGTGACGATAACGTAACCTATGTTGTTACTGATGCTATGAGAAATGCAATTTTCAAAGATATTGAAAGATTGGCTTTGAATGAGATAAATTGGACTCAATTTGAAGAAAAGTATAAAGATATTTATGGGGGAGAAGTTATAACGTGGTTAGAAGAATATTTTGTTCCCGATTATTATGGAAGCGTTAGGGCCCAGGATGGAGGGCATGGGGAATATTCAACAATCGGTGGAGATACACTGATTGATTCAGGTTATAATTTAAAAGGAACAGAACTCATTAAAAATAATTGGGCCAAAGCAGCAAAAGATCTTGGAAAGAATTGGGATGGGTCATTCTTCCAAATCGCAGAACACATTTATTTGAACCATAATAAATTTGGAATTAAAAAAGGCAGTTCGGATTATATTGAATTGGAAAATGCAATGGTATTTTACAGCGCTGTTGAAGGAAAAACTGTTGAAGGCCTTCCCAATGCCATAGGCGAATATAATTATTCTCCACAAAATGATTTGTATTATAGTGCGGGCAACCTCGCAGAAAAATGGCAGGATTATTTTACCCAAGGTTTTTTTGTTTTCACACAGATGCAAGGTTTCACTAAGATTTATGGAAAAGATGAATCGGGGAATCTATATGAATTGAATACTAGTAATTTGTTTGATACTGAGTGGGCAAAAATTGAATTTGTTAATAAAGATAAAATCGCAGAGTTGTTGAATGACACAAATACTTTGACAAGATTATCTTTTGCTTTTTCAATTTTAGGTCCAGGTACAGTATCTTATTTATATTCTAAAGATCCAAATTGGATAAATAATCCAGAGAATGCTTCTACATACGCAGGATGGCTTGAATCAGTAGAATATAGAAATAAATACGGCAAATTAAGAAGAGAAAGAGGAAGAATTGATGATTACTTTGCCGGAATGAAAAGACTTGAAGCTTTTGCTAAGGCAGTTCCTGAAGAATTGAGAATGGATCCCTCACAAGGATTAGAACAGTGGGATCTTATACTTTCGAGATTAAGAGAAAATAATTTTGATAATGATAATTTTAGAGCAGTAGCAAATAGTTTTGCCGATGGATTGGAAAAATTGCGTACAGGTGGTCAATTAACAAGATCTTCAATGCTTCCATTTTATTATAGATTCTTTAAATTTGATGCAAAAGGAAATGCTGTTGAAATCAAAAGAGATGTTGTGGAAGAAGAACTTAAATTGGTTTTTAATAGAAATGTCACAAATGGATTTAATCCGATATTAACAGCAGGATTTTTGTTAACGGGCCTTCCATATGAAGAAGACTACACTAAATCTATTAGAAACAGTCAAAACCCGAAAGAGAATAGAGAATATGTAATGCATTTTGATCCGTTTTTAGATCCTCATAGAAAAGACTCACGTGTACAGAGAGGTCTTGCATTGAATAGAGAACTTGGTTTTGGCGGGATTTTAGAAGTTCTAGAACAGGAAAATGTAAAAACACAATTAGTCCAGGATAAAGATAAAAAAACGTGGAAAATGGATAATGGTGTGGCAATATCCATAGACATGAGTGTATTGGAAATTGAAGTTAAAGATAGAAACAAACGAGAAACTGTTATGGCAGAAATTGAAACACAAACAATTTTATCTGTTAATGGAAGCGGAAAAGACGGTAATGAAAGTTTTGATATGTTTACCCCAAACGTGAAGGGCGCCACAGTTGAATTATATGTCTACGTTAAGGATAAAAAAGGAAATATGGTACCAATGGAAGGAGTTACAATAGAAGGAAATCTTGATACTGATGAATTTGGAAGAACTAGTTTACGAATTAATTTGAATCAAAGAAATGAAAAAGGCGAATTGATTTTGAAGAATGGGGAAACATATATGTTTACAGGGAAGTCATATAGAGAAGATCTTGGGAGCTCAAACAATGAATATATCGCAACAATAAGATTGAATAGTGTTGGATCTTTAAGTCCGGTTCCGGGAAAAGATTCAATGGCAAAATGGAAACCCCCAATACCAATAAAAACATCCAGCGAAATTTATGTATCTACAAATCAAACAATTTCAATAACTGACTTAGATATTGATACAATGCTTGAATGGTTTGCATACCAAGGTCTTAGCCCCTCTACTCGAATAGATGAAAACGGGAATACAATATATGAGATTACTAGGGGGAATGATAGATTTATTTTGACAAGAGAGGCTGGTGGAACAGAGCGTATATCTATCGAGGGCAAAACTTCTGAATATTTAACAAATGTGTATGATGAGATGTTCAAAGATTTAATATCAAAACGAAAAACCGATGAAGGGAGAGATATGTTGATAAGATTATTTGTCAAAAAAATAGAAAATGAGGATGGCACATATAACTACCTATTAACTAGCCTTGGGGAGGATTGTATAAACGATTGGAATGACTATAGGAACGCAGTAGGTTTAAGTTCGTTTGAAAATGAAGATTTGTATAATACAATTTTTGGATTTGGAGGATTTGAAGGAACATGGATAATTGAACCTGATATAATTGGAAACATAGCAGGTATGAGTCCTGAAGAAATAAGGGATTTTATACTTAAAGAGGAATTACCTGAATTTACCAGGTTTATGTACGCAACCCTTAATTTTGATATATCATACATAGAAACAACATCTGATTTAGTTTCAACTCCCACCTTGATAAACAAAATGCACGTTTCTGGAAAATTAATAAAAGATTTGGAATTAGGGAGTGTTAATATAACTGACTTGGAAATTGGGGTGTATGTTAACACTGAAAGTCATGATTTATATTTGGTAACTGATGTTAGTGAACTTCCCGAATCAGTAAGAAAATATTATGAAGACCATCCCGATAAATTTAGGTATGAAAGCATTACTTTGTATGGGTCAATGGGTATTGAACTAACAGAGAAAATAGGAGTTAGAGGCACTGCCTACAGCATATTAGGGGGAGGAGTAATAATCGATTCTAATAATGAAACAACAGTTGTGGAGAACCTGTATAATGTGGCACGAGAATCGATTACAGAAGGAAAACTCCCTAGCTATATGGGGGGACAAGCAATGCTTGGTTATCTGCTTTTCCCAAATTTAAGAGCGAGTGTAGGTGGAGAATTAGGTAGGGCGCAAATAGATGAAAATGGTTTCTGGGTGTATGGTGCGATGGGTGGTTTGAATTTATATATGAATTCCATAGATGTTGAATTTGGAGCATCCGGAACTTGGCACCGAGCACCTGATGCACCAGATAACTTAAATGTTAATGCAACAACCCTAATATTCACAATAGACAAACCCCTTGAGCAAGGATTCTTAGAAAATGTAGGCATGAGACTGGAATATAAAATGACAGAGGCTTACAATCAAATGAATGTAATAGGCTCAGTTAGGGGAAGAATAGCAAATGCAGAAGTGGAAGCAGGTGTAGGAGTTATAGGAATTGATAGTGGAGAAGGATATCGTTGGGGTCATGAGATTAGTGGCCAATTAGATATATCATATTACGTTAGGGAAAGTGCTTTGTGGGTTGCATCTAAATGGAATGGAATTTTTAGTCAAGAAGCTCGTGATAGAAGAAAAGCAGAAAGGCAAAAAAGAAGAGAAGAAAAGCAGAAATAAATTGGGGTGAATAAATGAAAAAAATAAGCGCAATTATACTAGTGTTAATATTATGCGTAAATGCTTATGAGATTAGTAAAGCATATGAAACCAAAAAATTTAGCTCCTGTGGTACGGTGGATCACGATTCGTATTTTAATTCAAAAATTCATATATTATTAGATTATAACATGTACACAGATAAGATGATACAAATAACTGGGGACTATCCTTCAGGAGTTAGTGATGGAGTTTTTGGAGAAGACGGAGTTTATTATATATGCCCTAGTGTAATTAGTGGAGAAATGAGAGATATGGGATCTTCTTTTTATGAATTTGATGGAGTATTGGCACTCTATGGTGGAAATTGCCCTAATTGGCCAGTATATGATGAAAGTTCGAGCGACGGGAGAGGAATTATACATTATGCTGAACTACATAAGTGCCTTGATGGGATAGGGATTGGGGAAAGCTGCCGTTCAGGAGGCTATAATTATCCAACATTCTGCACGGGCGGTCTAAGTTATTCACAACATTTTGATCACGTTTTAGTGTATATAACTCCCGAAGGTGAAACGTTTCAAAATATTGAATCAAAAGTGAATGTTGCTTGTGATGGGGGGATTGATGTTGATGATTCTGGGACAGTCACAGAAAATTGGAGATTGAGACATCTAGTATCTGATCCAAGCAATGTTATTGCAGATTGGACATTACCCTCTAATAGGGGTCCTCATGATTTGAGAATATCCTCAAATCCAAGCTGTGAAGGGATGGCATACCACATGGAAGAGTGTATAATAAGTAGGATACAACGTTTTACAAAAGATAGTTTAGGAGAGTTTGTTATTTTTGACGGAGATATTTATGTTCAGGATTTGGTTATGAGGGCTAATATCCTTGGTGTTTATATCGAAGGAGAAACTGCACCTGCAACAAGCATTTCTTTGAATCCCGATGGAACACCTACAAATATAAGATTGAGGGTAGGAAATCTGGGTCCAATGATGGGTGAATCTGATATTGAAATGGGTTTGCCATTAAGAGTAATGAATGTTAGAATAACACGTGAGGATTGTTATGATTTTGTTGTGACCACACCTTTGCCATACGGGCCCATAAACCCTGGAAGCACTGGTGAAATTGAAGGACAATTATCAACAGATCCTGCTGCAATTACTGTTTGTGATGATGCACCAATTGAATTTGAACTGTTTTTTGAAGGCAGTGTTGTTGATTGCTCATTAACATATCCCCAAGAGACAAATATAACAGACATTGGAAGAACCAATTTACCAGATTATATATGTGACATAACTGCAGATGGAGATTTATATACTTTGGGTGTTGGAGAATCAACAAACGTTTATATTGATACAATAAATATTGGAAGTGATGCAACTAAAGAATCAAGAACTGATTTTGTTATTTCTCCAGGTTCAAATTATAATTATATAATTCCCGGACTCAGGGCAGGAGCACAATTTAGATCTCCACCTCAAACAGTAAGATGTGATCCGGGTGTTGTTGAAATTGAAATTTGGGGGGTTGTTAATGCAGACGACGGAATCATTGAAAGCAATCGTAACAATAATAACTGTAATCAAACAATAACCTGTTCTGGAGCACCAGATTACATTGCAGATTGTAGTGTTGTTGGAAGTAGTACTGTTAATGTTGGGGAAAATGTAACATACAATATAATAACTAAGAATACGGGTTTGGTTGATGCTATAGAATGGTCGAACACAACCGTTAGACTTGGAGGAAATGGTCCGTTCCAGGGAATCACGCTACACGAATATGGAGTTAGACCTTTGAATGGGATTAGGTATGTTTTTGGGTTACCCGTTCCAGGAATGGATGCACAAACATTTGAAATAGAATGCACGGCCCCGGGAACAATGATTATCCGACCCGGAGCAGATTATGTCCCTGGAAATCCAAATGGCGTTATAATTGAAGACGATGAAAACAATAATTGGGGAAATGTTTGTGAAATAATTTGTCTTGGAAATTACACTTGTATTGATTTCATTTAAATCTAAACTTTTTATTTTTTTAAAATTTATTTTTTTTAGTTTTTGGTGAAGTTTCTAAAAGTTTCTTTTGATGAAACTTTTGTTTCTAAAAGTTTCTTTTGATGAAACTTTTGTTTCTAAAAGTTTCTTTTATTCGTACCTTAAAGCTAAAACAGGATTTAACTTGGATGCGTTATATGCAGGAAATATACCTGCCACCACACCAATAAACAGTGAAAAACCAAATGACATTAACACCAACCAAATAGGAATTACTCCTGACAAACCTAATTCAAAAGTTTCAGATATAATATTAAAACTGCAAATAATTAAACAACTGATTATAATGCCGACAAGACCTCCTATCCCACACAACATTGCACTTTCAGTTAGAAACATTGTCATTATTTGGCTATTCTTCGCTCCGATTGCTTTTAGAACTCCTATTTCTTTTGTTCTCTCCAAAACAGCAGTAAACATTGTGTTTGAAACTCCGACTGCACTAACAACCAAAGAAATGCTTGCGATTAATCCCAAAAATAATGTCAATAAATTCAAAATAGTATCAACCTGCTCTTTGATGAAATCTGCAGTTATAATTGTGAAATCATCTTCTTTTACTTTATGTGCTGCACGCAATTGAAAAGCAATTTTATCTGAAACTTCTGCAGGATCAAATCCCTCTTCAACCCTAACATACATCATACTAGTCTCATCAGAACCCATTGTACCTGCTTTCACGGCCATATCTTTGGCATCTTGATAAGGTATCATTATAGATGAATCATCCCCGCTATCTCCTGCCATGCCCCCTATTTTTTCCAATACTCCAACAACCCTATACTCAACACCGCCAATAACAAGTACAGAATTTACATCAACTGGCTTGTCAAAAATATCTTGTGTGTAATCATATGCAACCAGAGCAACTCTTCTCTCATTTTCATTGTAAAACCTCCCTTTTGCAATTTTGTATTGTGGAAAAGCGTTGCTTTGGAATAGATTCGCATCCATTCCAAAAGGCGGTGCAGAAAGCTCTTGTCCTTTATATTCAATTTTTTGAGGCGGCGGAATTATTCCGCGAGAAACAAACTCAACACCAGGTACTCCTTCAATCCTAGTAACATCAGACTCATATAATCTGCCCCCCATTAGAGAGGTTGTAGATATGGAAGAAAACATAGATGAACCTGGCATGATAACTATATTCTGTGCACCAAACATTTCCAATTCTTGAGTTATTGTATCTTTAAGGCCTTCACCCAAACCAATCAATAACATAATGGCAATCACACCAATAATCACACCCATGAGAGTTAACCATGTTCGCAGACTCCTATGTCTTAAATTTATTGGTATCAGATTTAAATATTCCATTTTATGACCTCAATGCTACAACGGGATCAAGCTTTGAAGCTTTCCAAGCAGGAAATACACCTGCGAATATTCCTATAAGCAATGAAAATAAAAACGCACCTAAAACCAGCCATATTGAAACCACAATAAATATTCCAAACTCAAATACGACAGATAGTTGGTTGAACACTATAACAAATATAAAACTCGAAACTAGTCCGATAATGCCGCCTGTTGCACACAAAAATGCGCTTTCTGTTAAAAACATATTTAGTATATGGCTATTTTTGGCACCCAATGATTTCATTATTCCTATCTCCCTAGTTCTTTCAAGAACAGCAGTAAACATTGTGTTTGAAACTCCGACTGCACTAACAACCAAAGAAATACTTGCAACAACACCTAAAAATATTGTGAGAATACTTAAAATAGTGTTAACTTGTTCTTTGAGAAAATCAGCAGTCATTAATGTAAAATCATTTTCCCGGACCTTGTGAGCAGAACGAAGTTCAAACGCAATTCTTTCAGAAACTTCTTTTGTATCAAATCCATCTGAAACCCTAACATAAATTGCAGTTACCTCGTTTTTTCCGATAAGGCCTGCCTCATCAACAATATCTCTAGCATCTATATAATTTATAATTACGGCTCTGTCATTTCCAGGTGCTCCACCTGCTTGGCCTATTTTTTCGAGAATTCCGATTACTTTGTATCTTTTACCGCCAACATATATGTTTGATCCAACGTTTATGTTTTGATCAAAAGTATTGTATGCCAAATCATGCCCCAGAATCGCAACGTTTCTTTCGTTATCTCTATAAAAACGACCTCTTGCAATTTTGTATTGTGGAACGACATTAGACAAAAAAATTTCAGCTTCGAAACCAACAGGACCAATACTCATCTCTTGACCTTTATAATCCAATGATTGCCTTGGAACAGTTATTGCTTTTGCAGTGAAATCAACGCCAGGAACCCTTTTTATTCTATCAATGTCTGTTAAATAAAGTTTTCCTTGTTTAGGAAGATAACTTCCTGCACCTGGACGAAAAGTACTGCCCGGAAAAATAACAATGTTTTGGGCACCAAATTGATTTAATTGGTCTGATATACTTGCATTTAATCCGTCACCCAAACCCACAAGCAAAACAATAGCTATCACGCCCATGACTACTCCTAAAAGAGTGAGCCATGTTCGCAGACTCCTATTTTTCAAATTAATAGGTATGAGTTTGAGGTATTCCATACCTACACCTTTCTATTTTTTCTGAAAAATATGTAGTACACAACACCTATCAAAACCAAAATAACAATGCCCGATATACAATAAGTTTCCAATCCTGAACCATTTCCAGCAAAAGAACTAGATTCTTCTGCAGAATAAACATTCAAAGGTTTGACTATATTTATTGTTTGGGGATTGTTAGACATGTCTAAATATTTAATTTCAAATTCAAGTGGATACTCTCCAGATTCAACAACCGATACAAATACTTTGTATTGGACTGTACTGAAATCATCCGCCCTTAAAGAACCGATAAACTGTTCGCTTTCAGCATCCAAAATCTTAAACACATTATTTGATTTGGTGTTAACTGTTAAAGATTTGATATCGCTGACACCAATGTTAGTGGCTTGTATTGAAAAAGTGTGTGTTTTTCCTGAAACAATAGGAGAAGGACTCGTAACTATATATGCATCAATTGCGGGCGGAGAAGATATATATACTCCTACAGATTTTGTTTCGGGCGCCATAGGTTTATTGTTTTCTCCATTATAAGATATTGAAAATGGAATATTATAATATCCCAAAGTCACATCTTTCACAGCCAAAGATACTTTAATTGTTTTTACCTCGCCAGGAAGAAGTGTTCCAACACTAATTGCAGATTCAGATAATGGAATTAAAACTGAATCATCACTTATAGTGATTACAACATCCTTTGCTATGTTATCCCCTTTATTTTTAACTTGTAAATGAACTTCGTTTTTGGTATTGGGCATTAGAGAAGTATCGTTCATAAAAACGAGAAACGCAGAACTTCGTTCTTTTATTTGAATCGGCACATTTATTTTTTCTGTTCGTGTAGTACCAAGAGCATGAGTATACTTTAAGTAGATTGGAGCATTTACTCTGCCGGAAGTTGCAGTGTCACTTATAGAAAAAGTTAGATTTATTTTTTTCTCGCCTTCTAAATCGCCAATATAATGAGCTGAAGCTCCATCTAGTTTTACATCTGTACCATTAATTATTATTTCACAATTTGTTATTTTTTCTCCAGAATTTAACAAAGTTAACTCAACATCACGACTGCTCCCTTGTTCGAAATCATTGGGAGATATTGAAGCTGAAAGGCTTAAAGGTTTTTCAACTATTATTGGGACATGAACCCACCTCTCAATCTTGGTTGCAGAACCGCTTCCACTCTCCATACCCACTAATTGAATATAAAGTGTATAAACTCCACTAGGTACCGAATTATCTATTGAAAAAGGTATATTAATAAGTGTCATTGCCCCACTTCTTAATTCACCCACATTGATAAACTCTTGAGATTTAATTTTTGTTGCACTGCGAGTATATAAATTGAGAGAAACAGAATCTGTTCCAGAATTCACAATACTCAATCCAACCATACCATTGCTTCCAGGCGGAAGTGATGATGCAGGATACACCTGATAACTAACTGTTACGTCTGCCCAGCAAATGCCAAACAGCAAAACCAAAAACAAAAGATATTCTTTTCTCATTTGTATCACCTATTATTTTTTTACCCTTAACATATTTTTACTTTTTATTATTTACATATTTCTACATTTATTTATCATATACTCTTCCATCCCTTATATACACTACTTTATTTACATTTTTTCTTTTAGTGATGTTAATATCATGGGTTATAATAACTATCGTTTTTCCTGCTTTATGGAAATCATCTAATATTTTTAAAACAGATTCTCCACTTTTCGAATCCAAATTTCCTGTTGGTTCATCTGCAAAAATTATTTTTGGGTTATTAACAAACGCTCTTGCAATTGAAACTCTTTGCTGTTGACCCCCAGATAACTCACTAGGCAGATTATATAATTTATCTCCCATATCCAAATCCTTAAGGATGTTTTTTGCGCGCTCAAACCTTTCTTTAGACGGAACATCATAGAACATTGTGGGTAGCATAACATTTTGAATTGCGGACAATGTAGGAATTAAATAAAAAGATTGAAAAACAAATCCCAATTCATTATATCTAATTTCTGCAAGTTCGTCCAAAGAATAATCTTTCACGTTTTTATTTTCAAAATAAACCTCACCTTTTGTTGGTGAATCCAGCAAACCACATATGTGAAGAAGTGTTGATTTTCCACTCCCGCTAGGTCCAAGAATAACCATATAATCATTATCTTCTATTTCAAACGAAACATCCTGCAATGCATGAAACTCAACATTTCCCATCATATATGTTTTAAAAACATTTTTCAATCGTAAAATCTCTTTTGTATATTTTTTTGCAGTCATAGAATTCACCTTGACAAAAACTTCATAAGCTTTTTGCTTTCCATAGGAATGGAATCTTTAAATTTGTATAAATATTTTTTTCCATTAATGGTTGTTGAATATTCTTTTCGTTTCCTACCTCCCGTTAATTTTGTTTTGGATTTGATAAAACCTTTCTTTTCCAAAGATGCTAAAAAAGGATAAATTTTTGATGGATGAAAATTGTTGTGTTCTTTAGGAAAAATTTTTTTTGCCATATCATAACCATGTATGGGTTTTTGAAGCAATACCCATAATATTTGTATTTGTATCATGGTTCTCAAAAAATTTGATCCTGAAATCTGACAGGAACATTTATTGGAACGTTTTAAATCTGTATTTTTAGATTTTTTCATATTTGTATTATTTCACTAAGGTTTAAATATGTTTCTTTGAGTATATATCAAATTTCGTATATATACTTAAAATACAATACTTTAATGGTAAAAAAACAAAAATATGAAAAAAATTTTTCTAAGGTAAAATTTCGAAAAGTTTATTAAGGTTATTATTGTTAGATTACGCGGTGGTAAGAATGGTTTTAGCAAAAAGAAAAACTGTGAAGAAGAAAACTGTTGCAAAGAAAAAACCTGTAAAAAAAGCAGCAGTTAAAAAGAAAGTAGTAAAGAAGAAAACTGTTGCAAAGAAAAAACCTGTAAAAAAAGCAGCAGTTAAAAAGAAAGTAGTAAAGAAGAAAAAATAGAATTATAAAAAATATTTATTTTTTTCTTTGCTTTTTTCTTTTTTTATATTTTTTTTATGTTGGTGACATATAATTTTTCATTCTGTTCTCTGAAAATGATTGAATAAGATACATTTAATATTAATTCTTTCTTTAATTTAATTGTTGTGGATAATTTTAACCGGGTGGGGATTTGATCTAAAGAAAATAATTCCTTGGCAATATCTAGTGGAATTACTACTTCTCTTTTTCCAAATATTCCCATAACATTATCTCCCTCCAAATATATATCAGAGAATTCCCCTATTACCTCATTATTATCTAAAGGATTGTGAATTACAACAATTCTTGAATTTTTATTGACTTTAATTTCGTTATTGTGATGGTATATATTTTCTAAACGAATCCTACTCCCCTCGTTAAAATCTATATTAATATTTTTTGTCCAAATTGTAACTGTTAACGTTCCGGATTTATCAGCTATTTTAAAAGTAGGGATATTTTGAGTTTTGTTTTTAACAGAATAGGGAACATCTTCTGGTTTGGAAACAACCGTGCAAATAACATTAAAATTTCCTGTTTTGCCACCAAGATCTGAAATGTTCACAAACTTTGGCTGTTTCAATACTTTTATTTCGGTTTTTTTATTTATATAAATTTTAGAATATCTGCAAAAACCATTTTTTATCAACAGTATTGAACCCAAAACAATGTCTTTAACTGTTTTTTCGTCATACGAAACAACAATTGTCCTTGAAGTTGCATCATCAATAGCAAAAGAATATTTTGTATACTCATTTTCTTTGTTTTTCACAAGTTTTGGCGGGAAAAAATTAGTAACTACACCTTTAACATTAACAAAATAAATTCCAGGAAATAAATCCTTTAATGATGTTATAGATTTCTGTTTAATTTTGTTAAAATAGAGTATTTTTATTGCATTATTTAGTGGGATCAGATGAGAAAACTCTTCTATTTTTTTATTTAATAAATTACCAACTTCTTCCTCCCCAAATTTTTCGACTAATTCTCCTAAAAAGTGTTTAGTTTCATTGTCTAAAATATCATAATTGATTTTGGTTATCATTAGTTATGTATTCATACGCAAGATTTATATTAAGTTTCGTAGGATTATTTATGTGATCATATGAAAAAAGAAGTTTTATGTTTGGGGCACGTACTTTACGATTCAAGAAACTATATTAAAGAATTTCCGAAAAAAGACAAAACGGCCATAGTTAATAATATATCGTGTAGTGTAGGAGGAAGTGCAACCAACACAAGTATAGATTTGGCCATATTGGGCATGGAAAGCAGAATAGTAGGAAGTGTTGGAAATGATGAGTTGGGCAGTTTTGTGTTAAGAAATTTAAAAAAATATGGAGTGGATGTAAAATACATTAAATTAGGGAATGGGAAAACGGGCCACAGCACTATTGTGATAGATAAAAATGGAGATGTTAAAATTTATGAATACGTGGGCGTTTCTGACAATCCACTTAAACCAAATAAAAAAATGTTCGCAGGTGTTAACCATTTGCATATGAGTGGTTATGCAATACCAACAATAAAAAATTTTGCTGAATTTGGAAAAAATATGGGGGTTCAGATGTCATTAGACCCTGGAAGATTCATATCTCACCAAGGTCATGAAAAAATGAAAGCCATTCTAAAAAAGATTGATTATTTATTTTTAAATAAACATGAATTACTCGAGCTCTATCCACATGATGATATTTGTGATGCGTTAGAAAACTTGGGAGATATATATGATTTAAGTATATCAGTTAAATTGGGTAGTGAAGGAGTTATGGGGTATGAAAAAAATAACAATAAAATATATACTGTTAAAAAAAGAAATGTTAAAGCTGTTGATACGGTCGGAGCGGGAGATTCATATGACGCAGGATTTTTGTTTTATCTCCTAAATGGGAAATCATTTAAAGAATCTTTGGATTTTGGGAATAAAGTTGCTGCCATAAATGTAACCTGTGAAGGAACACACACAATACCACATTGGAAAAAAGTTGACTCGAAACTTAAAAGTTTGGAAAGGAATTGAAATGACGTCATTATTCGAAATAAAAACAATCATAGATCTGATGCGAGAAAAACTGGTTGGAAAAAGAGTTGATAAAATATACCAGTATAGAAATTATTTTGTAATAAAAATTGGAAGTGATTTTGTAAATGTTAAACTTCCAGATATATTGACACTGAGCACCAATAAAATAAAAGAAGAATTTAAAATGACAAATTTTTGTATTTATTTACGTAAAAAATTAAGTGGAAAAAAAGTTGAGAATATAGAATTAGTAAATAATGACAGAATCGTTAGAATTGTATTCGATGAATTTGTAGTTTATTTAGAATTTTTTTCCAAAGGCAATTTAATTATTTGTGACAAAACAGAGACTATACTGATGGCAGGACGTTATGAAGAAAGAAAAGGCAGGAGCATTAAAAGAAAAAAAACTTACGCCCCTCCAACAAACATAAATCCTATCAACTATTCTGATTATGAAATGGTTTATAAAGAATTGAAAAATTCTGATAATGTTGAGAAAATTCTGAAAAAAATGGGAGTTCCTTTTGAATATGTTGATTTATCAAAAAATAAAAAAGAAATTTCTGAGAAAATTGTATATATGTGGACAAATGGTTTAGAGGGAATTGAAAAAATTATTGAAAATTTAAACGAACAGTTCTTAAAAGATATATCTGAAACTTTGCAAAAAAGAACAGATAAGGGGAAATGTGAAAAAATAATAAATTCTCAAAATGAAAAAATAAAAGAAATGGAGAATGAAATTGAAAAAATTAATGGAGTGATTGAGTACATTTATTCTAATTATAATCTAATTGAAAAAATGTTGGTAGAACTTAAAACAAAACCTGATAAAGTTGAATATTACTCAAAAGAATTAAATTTAGATATTATGATAGAGTATCCAAAAATAAAAATAAAAAAATTAGATTAAATATTGTCTTAAAACTTTTTCAGCTTTTCTTTTTTTATCAACTTCCACAGATAAAACAGCGATGTTGGGACCTTTGTTTAGATAAGTCACTCTTATTAGTTTGACACCCTCGGAATCAAGCATTTTTGATATTTTGAATAATGTTCCGGGATGATCTTTCAAGGCAATTAATATGTTTTTTCCAGGCAATTTTGGATCAAATCCATTTTGTTTTAGTAGCAACATTGTTTTTTTAGGGTTGTCTACTGATAAATCAACTATGATTCTATCCCCTGTGTCAACATAATTAATATCCTCGATATTAATTCTAGATTTACTCAATAAATATGTTACATTTGCCAAAATTCTAGGTTTACTTTCAAGATTGAGGATAACTTTACCTTTCATTTTATCACCCCTATATAAATATAAGTGAAACAAAAGGAATATAAACTTAATTTTTAAATTAAATAGTATGAAATATAAAATATTACTGTGTTTGATGTTTTTATCAATTTTTTCAGTTTATGCTCCAATTAATATGAATGCAGATTATAAATCTGGAGTAGTCATATATACTATCACAACAACAGATTCTCAGGGAAATTTGGCTCCTTTGAATGGGGATATAACTATAAAAAAAGGGAATACAATTATTTGGTCAGAAACTAGATATTCTTTAGGAGGAGTATTAGAAAACACTTTCCAAACCTCGGGGCCCGGAACCTATTCAATAACTTTTGTCGAAAAAGGCACAAACAAAATTGCAAGTGCAACTATAACTGTGGCCAGAGAAACACCCCAACAAGATCCTGTTAATGGCAGTGGAGATAAACCTGACGATCCACAGATTGTGGGAGAAATAATGTCTTTCCAGCATCCAATTTGTTATGGAGTGGTCATATTATTGATAGTGGCAGTATTATTTGTATTGAAACAAGGATTCAAACCAAAAAAGAAAGATATATTATAAAGATATTTTTCTAGTTAAAACAGCCCTATCAATTGCCCTATCAATGATGCGGACGGCTATATCTTGATTTTTCATTAGAATAATATCTGATTCAGAATTTTTGCGCAGGGATGATACAAATTTGTGAAATTTGGAATCGCTTTGGATTGCCTGGACAAGCAATTCAAGTGTTTTTTCATATCCCAAACAAGAAGAAATTGCTTTTAGCGCAAAATTAACCCCCATAACTCTAAAAGAAACTTTGAATGCAATTGAGGGAGGCAGGGTGTCAAAGGTGTTACATAGAGTGTAGGAGACTCCTTCATTTTTTAATGACTCTCTGAATTTATAAATTTCTGGAACAAATATTTTTTTTAATAAATTAATACCTTTAGTGGCCTTAAATTTACCATAAAAAGTATTCTCTGCAGATAAGAATACGTTTGCAGATGGAAATGTTTTGGGATGTGCAACAGTGATACTTGTTCCGTTTGTCATATTAATCACGCAATAAGGATATTGATAAAATATTTATAAATATTTAAGCTGTAAATTTATAAAAATAAGGAATTTGTTATCCTATTGTCCATAAAATTTAATATTGATAAAAAATAGTTTTCCACCTATTAATATTGATTTTGAAAAAAGAAGTGAGTATTATAAAGCACTGCAGGCCTATTCTAATAAAAGAGATATAAAACCAATGATAAAGTTTGTAATAAAAGAATATAAAAAACTCCAGAAAAAATTTGAATAGGAGGTGAACACATTAATTATTATTTTGTAGCCACCCAACCTATGAAAAACATTAAAAAAGTGACTACAATTTAATTTATCCGATATTTGCGAGTGGCACATTGTCAGAGCTCCAAGAGATGATCAATGCTTTTCTTCGTATTCTTTAATTGCTTCTCTTGTTATTTTCCAGTTTCTTCCAAACTTAACTGCTTCAATTTTTCCTGTTCTTGAAAGCAAACTCAAATACTCTGCACTGTGTTTGCTGAACTTAGCTGCCTCAGACAAACTCAAATATTCTTTTGGGTGAGTTCCCAAGCAATCCAAATAAATATCAAGCGAGCGCTCAACAGCTTTGGCAATAAAATTGATAAATGGTTGAAAATCACCTTTTGTCTGTGCAGATACGATGGATCGAATGTATTTTGATCTCTCTGCACGTAAGATAATAACTGGTGGATAGCCATGCCTCATGAAATAAAGATTCAAAAGCAAACGAGCAGTTCTTCCGTTCCCATCAACAAACGGGTGGATATCCACAAATTTCATGTGAATTCTTGCACCAGTTTCAATAAGTTCAGCTGTTTTTGAATTAAACAATGAAAATATTTCCTGCATCAATCGCGGTACTTTAGCAGGATTTGGTGGTGTGTAATTTGTACCCGTAATTTTGACTCCCCATTTTCGATAAAATCCTGCATTTTCTGGATCGATTCTGTCCAATATTATTGCGTGAATGTTCAAAATATCAAGTTCTTCAATTTTTGGTTTTTTAACAAGTGTTTCGACAAATTCTATTGCTTTTTGATGATTTGTAACTTCAAAGTGTTCTTTAAGAAGTTTGCCACCAATAGTTATTCCTTCCTCTAAAACCAAACGTGTTTCACTGAGTGTTAAAGAGTTTCCTTCAATAGCATTTGAATTATAAGTAAGTTCAACATTAAAAGAATCCTTAAGCTTTTTTAGAGCTCCTTGGTTAAAAGGCCTAAGTTTTTCTAACTCTTTCTTCTTTTGAAGTATTCTTTCGTAGATATTCTCATCAATTGCCATATATTAATTAGATATCGGATAGTTTATAAAACTATCTATCCGATATTTCAGTTCTAAATAAGATGTGAAATTCATGTATATCGGATATAAATAAATATGGATTATCCGATACAAACCTTTTTTGATGAAACTTTTTAGGCAACCCGAAAAAGTTTCTATCAGTGCTCCAGGTCCTATTTCCTTAACCCAAGCCATTTTTCATAGTCTTTATGTGTGCCAAAAAAATAAATCTTCTTATGATTTTTGGTTTTTAATCCGCAAACCATGCGATACTGGCCTATTTCTTCTACAAAATAATCATAACTTTTTAGTATTTTGAATTTTTTCTAAATATAATCTAGAATAACCATATGCAAATAGTGATATATAAACCCAAATACTGATGATGTTGTACGTCAATGAGAATATTTGTTTAATATCTGATAGCAATTTTTTTGAAGAAAGAGCAAAATAAAATAATGTCAGTAGTAGTAATGAAAAAATAAAAGGAAAGAAAGTCATATAGGGGATTGAAAATTTCTTCTTGTATTTGATAACGAAAAAAATAACAATAGAGAAATATATACCCAATATACTAAAAACAGGTAAACCCCAAAGAATACCAGTAAATAAACTAGTTTGCAGTAAATTAATTATGGTTGTGCCAGTTCCCATAATAACACTATACAATAAAAAACAAATAAAAAAGTAAATAATTGTGATTAAAAAAATGGCTATAAAACGAATAAAAGTTTTCAATATTTCCGATAATTTTGATACATAAAAATGTAATGCTATTGCACAGATTAATGGAATAGAAAATGCCCATATTTGTATGGCGTTCATGGTGGAGAATCCAGAATATTTTGAGGATAGCAGTGGTAAAAGATTATATAATATAACTGCTGCAGATACTAATATCATAATGAATATAAAAAAACAACCCGAAGTGAATTTCCAATTATTTTTAAGTTCAAAGAAATATTTTTTTACGTGTCCCGGTGATAATTTGTTTTTTGCGTGTTGCATTAATTTTAAATAACTGTTAATTATTTAAACCTTTATTCAGTTCTCCAGCTTCTCCAAATCTATTAATCGATCTTATCTTTTATTTTTTTATAATATTCTTCAAAACTTGGGACAGTTTTTACTAAGGATTTTAGTTCATTATTCCAAATACTACTTATGTTTTTACATCTGCCGAGAAATTCTTTTTTACTAAATTTCTTATTTGTCAATTCAAGCTTTTTCTCAATAAGTGAAAAGTTAGGAGTTACTTCCTTATCTAACAAAAACACTAGGTCATACAAATCTCTCGCAGAACTGCGCATCATTAATGCTCTAACTTTTTCAGCAAATATTTCCTCTTCTTTTAACACATAAACATCAAAAACAGGTATAACATCCATATGATATCCTATTGTTACTAGGTTTGGTTCACCCACTACGGGTTCTCTAAAACTCAAATCAACAGTAATCGAACACAATGTTCTTTCAGATCCTTTATACAAAGGTCCATTGATTTTTATTTTATATTTTCTACTGTTTTGGATAGTTTTTTCTTCTTTGATGCTATGTACAATGTTAAAGTCGTTCAAACCTTGATCAATAATTGTTATATAGTCTTTTTCCTCTCTCACTGTAAAGTCTAAATCCTCCGAAAACCTGTTTAAACCATAACATTTTGCCAAAGCAGTTCCCCCTTTAAACACAATCTCCTTTGAAAATTTATTATATAGAATAAACAATATTAGGTTTTGATAGTAATCTTTTTCAGCTTGGCCCACATTTAATCCTTTGAGATAAGAGTATTTCTTAAGATTTTCTAAATTCATATTTTCAGCCTCCATTTTTTATTGATTTTTTTACCTTTTTCAAAAGGATTTAAATCATAATAATTTTTATTGATTTTAACACTCTCAGAGATATCCATATTTTGATACATCTCTAACAAATAACCCACTTGGCGAGATATTTTGTTTGAATTCATCTGATTTAGATATTCAATTACTTTTGTTTTTTCAATATTTTTAGAGTTTTTGAAAACATTTATTATTTCATCAAAATTTCCCATATGTTCTGGCTTGAACAATGCGTCAACCATTAATTTCTCAGAGTCTGCCAGAAAAACCACATTTTTATCTTTACCTTCTTTATGGTAGCCAAATATATTTCCTGATTCTATAAATATGATTTTATATCTCTCAAATTCTATTGGCGCATAATTTTTAGTGGTCACAACATAAACAGCTATTGGAATCACTTCAGTTAAACCCAGTTTATAGGAAGCAGATAAAAAAGAAATATAACTCGGGTAATAAATATTGGAGGCTATTGAAAAGATATCATCAGAATTTGAATAAACTCCTTTTTTTATCCGTTTCAAGTTACCTTTTTTGATCAAACGATAAACAACTTGCTTTGCGTATTCCTTGCTATTTACTCGTCCGTAAATCTCTTTAAATTTAATCACAGGCGAGCTATTAATAATTTCTTCAATTTCCCCCACAGACATGGTATTATTATCCTGCGAAAAGTATTTAAAGTTATCATTTTTGATAACCTTCCTATATTTTTAGAGGAAAAAAATTATCTTACATTTCATCAATTATTGTAAGGTAAAAAGGAGGGGTACGTTATTTGATATTTTTTGATGAAACTTTTTAGGCAACCCGAAAAAGTTTCTATCAGTGCTCCAGGTTCTGGAAGTATGTGGGATGGGTGCTTAACCAAAATATTTATATAAACAAAAGGATAAGTATAACCATGGGAATTCCAGATTATCAATCATTAATGCTTCCATTACTTCAATATTTAAGTGATGGTAAAGAAAGAAATATTAGAGAAGTAATTGATTATTTATCTTCTAAATTTAAATTGTCTGAAGAAGAAAAAGATGAATTATTACCTAGTGGAAAACAACCGATTATGGATAATAGAGTAGGATGGGCAAGAACCTATTTGCTTAAGGCAGGATTATTATTTTCGCCACAAAGGAGTTATATAAAAATATCTGATAGGGGTTTAAATGTTTTAAAACAAAATCCCAAAGAGATTAATATTAAATTTCTTGAGCAATTTCCCGAATTTATTGAATTTAGAACTATTAAAAAAGAAAGTTCTACTAAAAATACAAATAATAAAGAAGAAATGGAAGATATCACACCTGATGAATTAATGGAAAAAGGTTATTCTTCTATTTATGCAAATTTAACTCAAGAATTACTAGTAAAATTAAGAAGTGTCGATCCTTATTATTTTGAAAAAATTGTTGTAGATTTAATTGATGCGATGGGATACGGTAAAGGTAAAGTAACTCAAAAATCTGGGGATGGGGGAGTAGATGGAATAATCTATCAGGATAAATTAGGGTTAGAACAAATTTATATCCAAGCAAAAAGATATAATGAAAAAAATTCAATAGGGATATCAACATTAAGAAGTTTTGTAGGTACTTTAGATGAAGCAGGGGTTAACAAGGGTATTTTTATTACTACGTCTCATTTTCCAAAAGAAGCGGAAAATTTTGTTAAACGGTGTTCAAAAAATATTATTTTAATAGATGGAGAAGAGTTATCTAGATTGATGATTGAAAATAATGTTGGAGTTAATACTACAAAAAGATATGAAATTAAAAAAGTTGATGTAGATTTTTTTAGTGATGAATAGAAAATCAACACCTATCCCTAACACACTCCTCATCCCAATCACACCCTTCTAAACAGAGAGCATATTCTTCAGCTTTTATCTGTTCCTCTGGAGGTTCATACCTATCATGTTTTTCTTCTCTTTCAAGTAAGTAAAAAGAAAGTAAAAGTAAGGCAACTATTATTAAAGCAATAATCCATTTCTTCATCTAATCACCCTCTTTGTTTTCAACTAATTCCCCTAACTGCTTTCTCATCTTAGGATCATTTTTTACCATTCTCCTAAGCAATTGTTCAGGATCGTCGCTGTTTTCAATTAAGGTTCTGAAGAAGTCTAAGATCATCTTTCTTGACTGGCGTTTAGAGAATTTGTCAGCTTTATCGACTGCATCATCAATCCTTAACGGCCTGTGGCAGTTCTGGCAGAATTCCAAAGTAACAGGATTAACATGTCCGCATACGTCGCATTTAATCATCTGGCCTTGGCCGTTTGAATCAACAACAGTATTCTTGTAATCTTCACTTGAAATACTTTGATAATAAGCAGGCATTGAGCTGTTAGGTCTCCACCTAAACTTCTTTCTAAGAATTGGTTCAGTGTACTTTAAGCTGTCCTTTGTGGCGACTGTAAACCTAAATAAATGAGGATAAATTCTTCTATCCTTAGGCAAACCTGCCTTTTTCTTTATTCTTCTTATAATCTGCCTTAAGCCCTGTTGTGAGAGTCTTTCTGAGTCTTTCGAATTGATAAATAAAGGAGCTTTTTTACTGTTTTTTAATGGATGGGCTTCCATCCATGTTGTTAAATGTGGGATACATTTAACTGCAAAAACCTCTCCTTGAAATGTCTTTGAGGTTTGAACCCATATTGAAACATAATCATCATAGAATTTTATGTGTTCTAAGTTTATTTTTGGTAATTCCCCTGCTCTTAATCCCAAATCCATTAATATTGATAATAAACATTTATCTCTTGGATTTGTGCAAACATTAAGCATTTGATTAAACTCTTCTTCAGTAATCATATCCTGCGGATTCTTCCTAACATCAGGTCTGTTTCTCTTAATCCATTTAACATTATCAGGATAATCATTCTCATAATTGAACAGTTTTTTATAAAATGATTTAACAAAAACCCTGTGTTTAAACTGTGTCATTCTGCTAAATTTAATTTTAGAAGCTAAAAATCTCTCAATATCTTTTCTGTCTGCCTTTTCAAACGGTTTTTGTATTACCAAAGCCAAACCTTTCATAAAATAAGCATAAGCCTGCCTTGTGTGTATTGGATGGCCTAAAGCAATTAGATAAGCATCAAACTCTTTCATTGTTTTCTTTTGTTCTTGGGAAAGATCAGGGCAGTTGAAAATGCCCTTGATCCTGTTTTCTAATGTTTTTTCGTTTGCCATAGTTAACACCTGGAAGTATCTGTTTTGCATTCTTTGGCTAACTCCCAAAACCAGCTAGGCATCTTTTCTTTAGTTTCAGCAGATGCCTTGTCACTTAATAGTTGTCTACTTTCAAAGAGGCTTGTCTGTCCTGCCCCCAAAGGTTTATATTCTGTTTTTGTTATATATTCCATGTCGATATCACCTCATACGTGGTATTGACACGCCCAGACGGGAAGTTCCGCTTCCCCGACGGGCATACAATACATTCTTAATGCATTACTGCATTTATATATATTATATGCACCGAAAAGTATTTAAACATATCGACAGTTATGTAATAACTGCATTGAAAAAGGTGGGAATTATGGTTATTGTCAAATTACAAGATAGGCCTTCGGGCAAGTATTCTTCTAAAGTTTTAACACTTCCAAAACAATTAATGGATAAAATAATTAAAATCTTGGGGGAAGAACCTTATGGTTTTGATATTGATGTTGATAAGAAAGGAAAGGTTACTGGAGAACCTTTGTTTTTGAAAAAGGGGAAAAAGTAAAACAAGAGATAACTTTATATTAAAAACCTATTTAGATTATAGTATGAACGAAGCACAAACCCGAACAGAATTAATTGATAAACAATTAAAGAACGCAGGTTGGATAAAAAGATATATAAAAGAAGAAGTAAATTCTGTTAAATCTAATTTTAAAATCAAAGAATATGTACTTTCTAAAGGAAGAAGTGACGATTCTGGCAGATTTATTGACTATCTGCTTCTTGCAGAAGATAATTCTCCTATCGCTTTAATAGAAGCAAAAAAATTTTCAGCTTCAGAGGATAAAGGCAGAGCACAAGCTAGAACATACTTAAAAGATATTGAAAAACAGATCGGAGAAAGAATTTTTGTTTTTTTAACTAATGGCCATAATTGGCTATTTATTGATCGTAATGGTGTAGAGAGATATGTTAGTGGACCTTTTTCCCAGTCAGATTTAATGAGAAGAACAGAATTACACAGAAAAAGAAGAGATCCTACAAAAATAACTATTGGAAGGATTGTTGATCGCCCAAGAAATATGATTATAGTTAAACAATTAATGGAACATATTCAAAAAGGACATAGATTGGCTTTAGTTTCTATGGCAACGGGAACAGGTAAAACAAGAGTTGCTATGTCTATGATTGATGTTTTACTTAGAGCAAATATCGTAAGAAATGTTCTTTTTATTGCAGATAGAATTGCTTTAACTAATCAGGCAAAATCAGCAGGATTTAGAGAATTTTTCACAGAAGCAGTTGTTGACTTAAGAGAAAATCCAAAAAGTTTTCCAAACGGACTTTATGTTACAACTGTTCAAACGCTTAGAAGTGGAAAGAACAAGAAATGTTATGAAAAATTTAGTCCTGGATTTTTTGATTTAATTATTTTTGATGAAGCACATAGATCTATCTATGATCCTAATCGTGAGGTTCATAAATACTTTGACGCTATAAAAATAGGTTTAACTGCTACACCGTCTAATGCAGAAAGTAGAAATACCTTTGAATTATTTGGTTGTGATGGAAATAAACCAACAGTTGAATATTCCTATGACGAAGCCATAAGAGACGGTGTTCTTGTACCTTATAATGCACAAATGATTGATACTCAAGTATTATCATTGGGTATTGAGGGGGCAACACTTTCAAAAGAATTACAACTTCAATTAATAAAACAAGAAGAAGATCCAAAGTATATGATGCTCCCAGGTGCTGCTTTTGCCAAAGTTTTTATGGATGATAAAACTAATGAATTGATTATTAGGGAATTTTTAAATAGATGTTACAAATCAGATGAAGGAAAACCGGCAAAAACAATATTCTTTTGTGCAAATGTCGCCCATGCAAAATATATTAAAAAATTATTCAATAAATTAGATCCAAAATTAAGTAATGATGTTCAAATTATTATTTCAGAGATCTATAGGTATACTGATGAGATTGCAAGATTTAAATTGGATTCAGAACCAAGAATTGCACTCTCTGTTGGTGTTCTTGATACTGGGGTAGACATCCCAGAAGTTTGTAATTTAGTTTTTGTTAAGCCAGTATTCTCAGGAATCAGATTTTGGCAAATGTTGGGAAGAGGAACAAGAAACTTGAATTCGTGTAAACATAAAGAATGGCTTCCAAATATGGAGAAAAACAACTTTTTGATTTTAGATTTTACATTGGGGGGGCATTCAAATGTTAAATATCATCATTTAAAACAAGCAAAAGAAGCAAAAGCCGGAATTGATGCTTTAACAAAAATCTTTTTAAATCGGGTCGATCTTTTAGAAAAAAAATTAGATTCTACTCAAAAAAAGTTTGTTGAAACTAAGATTATTGATGATATAAATGCATTAAACAAAGATTCATTTATAGTTCGAGAAAAATTACCAATTATTAAAAAAGTAGTTTCACGAAAATTCGATTTGAAAGAATATGTTTCTGAGTTGAGGAATGAAATCGCACCATTGATATCATTAAATCCTGGTAAAGATCCATCAATTATTTCATTTATTTTACAAGTTGAAAAATTGTTTGCGTATATTTTAGATGGCAATATGGAAAAAATTTATGATGTTAAAATATATGTGAAAGAAAAATTAGAGAATATACTCCAAAAAGACCATTTAGAAATTATCCAAGAGAAAAAAGAAAGCATCATCAGAGTACTACAAGATGTATTTTGGGATGAATTAACTTTTGAAGATGTTGAATTTATGATAAAAGAATTAGCCCCACTAATGATTTATTATGAGAAGAATCCTAAAAAAATGATACAAATTGATGCTCCGGATCTAGTTTTAAAAGTTGAAGATTTTAAGAAGGAAGTTAAAGAAGATGAAGAATTGAGATTATTCTTAGAAACAAATCCACTTATTAATAAAATCAAAAGTGGTGCGGGAATTACATCAAATGAACTTCTTGAATTGGAGAATCAATTAACAAAGATTAAACCAGGAGTAACTATCGAAAATGTTCAAAGGACACAAAAAATCGATTTCTTAGTGTTTTTAAGAAAAATTCTTGACTTAAAACAAGAATATGATCCTAAAGAATTAATTGAACGGGAATTTGATGCACATATTATGGGTGGAAACCAACATTATAATTCAGAACAGATAAAGTTCTTACAAGTTTTGAAAAAAGTATTTTCTAGGACAAAACATATTGAATTGAAGGATTTTACAGTTCCTCCATTATCAAACGAAAGGCCTCTCGACAAATTCCAAACCTCTGAACTCCAGATGATTGTCAAGGAATGTAATAGAATAAAGATGAAATAATGGTTAACCCAGGGTTAACCAAAATAAGAATGTTTATAAAATGTTATGTTCACAATAACTATATGGTCAATAAACCAACAAGAGTTCAGGAAAATAAAGTTGTGATGGCAAAATTAACTAGGAGAGACTTTATTAAATTACAAAAACACTGCAGTATAAAAAAGGAAACTGTCAACGCTGTTGTAAAAAAAGCAGTTATGGCAGAGATTGAATCTCCTATCCCACATATGCTTGCGGGAAGAAACATTTTTATCTATAATAAATATAAAGATAATTACAGTTGGAAAGTAATACTTGACAACGGCCTAAGAATTGATATTGAAGATGATTTGCCTGCCGAATATGTTACACAACTTTTTGATTCACTCAAACAAGCAGTTGATGAAAGAAATACATATATTAAAAAACAAAACAAAGATGGAGTACCAATACCAAGTAAATTAGTGAGGAAAGAATTATGAAAACTAAATTGCCAGACGGATGGAAAGAGATTGAATTGGGTGAAATCTTAGAATACGAACAACCAACTAATTATATTGTTGAAAATGAAAATTATGATGATCAATATAAAACTCCTGTTTTAACAGCAGGAAAGTCTTTTATTTTAGGATATACTGATGAAAAAGAAGGCATTTATACTAAGTTACCAGTTATAATATTCGATGACTTCACTATTTCTAGCAAATATGTTACTTTTCCATTCAAAGTGAAATCTAGTGCAATGAAATTATTAACCCCAAAAACAAAGAATGTTAATTTAAAATATATTTTTTGGTTGATGCAAACTATCAAAGTTAATTCAGTATCGCACAAAAGATACTATATCTCAAAATACCAACATATTAAAATCCCACTACCTCCCATTTCGGTTCAAAACAAAATTGTTTCAATCTTAGAAAAAACTGAAAAAGCAAAAGAAATGCGAAAAGAAGCTGATGAATTAACAAATGATTTTTTGAAAGCTGTTTTCTTTGAGATGTTTGGGGATAAGAATAAGTTTGAAACAAAAAAATTAAAGGAGATAGGTCAATTAAAACACGGTTTTTTATACCGACCTACAGATTACGTTAAACAAGGTATTATTACTATAAGAATCGGAGATTTTGATGAAGAAGATGTGTATATAACAGAAAATGTTAAAGTAGACTCATCAAACCTTGAAAAACATAAAGAAGAAATAATTCGTAAGGGAGATGTTATTATTGCTTTATCTGGGGCAACCACAGGGAAATCATGTTTAGTAAAAAAAGATATTGTTGCCCTCCAAAATTATCGTGTGGGGAGGATAATTACTGATAAAAAAATTATTCTTCCCGAATATATTGCTTATTTCATAAAAACAAATTATTTCCAAACATTAATCAAGAATAGTTCTGTAGTTTCTGCCCAACCGAATATAAGTAAAGAAAATTTTGATAATTTTAATATTCCTTTACCACCTATTGAACTTCAAAACAAATTTGCTTCAATTGTTAAAGAAGTTGAACAAATAAAAGAACAACAAAAACATTCAAAAAAGCAAATTGATAATTTATTTAATGCTTTAATGCAAAAAGCATTCAAAGGGGGGTTGATAACATGACTGAAGAAAAAAAATTAACAAGATGGGAAGATAGGTATGATATTATTAAAACTATAAAAGTTTCAGATAGAAGTTTTGGATGGATGCATTTAGTATTAGGTAAACGTAAAAAAGATGGAGAATTAGTTTTAAGATTAAAAAGATTTAGAAATTGGTTTATGATTCCTTCTGAAAAATATTTAAAATTTGTAAAAAAGATGTTGGACTTAGGAGCAAAAGAATTGAATTGGACAAACGAACTATCAGAAGAAGAGATAGATAGATTGATTAAAAAAAATAAAGAATTAGCTGAGATTAAGGAAAAAAAGAGAAGTGAAGTACGTTTACAAAAAGAGATAAATCAAAAACTGTTGGAACAAATTACAGTTTTAAGAAAACAACAATTTGATTTGAATTTAAAACAGTTTAAAGACGATCTGAAAGAATTTAGGGGTTTATTAAATAATAACAAAGAGAAAGACATTCAAAACTGGTTATACGAACACCCATGGTTTTTTGGTCCAAAGTATATGGAGGGCAGTAAGGAAGAAATAAACAGAACACAAGATAGGATTGATTTTATGTTGCAAAGATATGATACATTTTATGATATTATTGAATTAAAACTTCCAGGTATGCCCATATTTGTGGGGGAAACAGAAGACCAACCGCAACAAGAATTATCAAGAAATTTTCAGATGTCTGCAGAAGTTAAGAATGCAATCTCACAAGTAATAGGTTATATAGAACAATATAATTTGGATAAAACAAATATGTTTTATGAAAAAGGGATTGATTTACATAAACCAAAGGGAATAATTATTATTGGAAAATCTAACCCTCAAATAAAACGGGCTCTAAAAACTCTCAACTCCTATTTACATGATATAGAAATTTTAAGTTATGAAGATGTTCTTGAAGAAGCAAATAATTTTGTTAAATTGATAGAGAATAGAAAAAAATTTCCCAAAGAGGTGAATTAATATGTTAGATTCAGAATTAAAATCAAAAATAAATTTATTGTGGAATAAATTTTGGAGTGGTGGAATTTCTAATCCTCTTCAAGCCATTGAACAAATGTCTTATTTAATTTTTATGAAAAGACTTGAAGAGGAAGATATTGCAAGGGAACAAAATGCAAAATTATTAAATGAAAAATATAATTCTATATTTAAAGGGAATGAAGATTGTAAATGGTCTAGGTGGACGGAAATGCCAGCTGAACAAATGCTTGAACACGTAAGAGACAAAGTTTTTCCTTTTTTAAGAAAGCTAAATGGTGGAGAAAAATCAGTTTATTCAAAATACATGAAAAACGCTACATTTTCCATACCTACTGCTTCATTGCTTGCTGAAGCTGTAAAAATAATAAACGATATGCACATCAAAGAACAAAATAGGGATACAAAAGGTGATTTATACGAATATTTACTTAGTCAATTGCAAACTGCAGGTAAAAATGGGCAGTTTAGAACGCCACGACACATAATTAAAATGATGGTTGAAATCCTCAGTCCTAAATACGGCGATAGAATATGCGATCCTGCCTGTGGAACAGCAGGTTTTTTAGTTGCGGCTTTTGAACACATTCTAAAAAAGAATACTTCTGCGGAATTGGCTAAAGAAAGAAATTATGTTGGGGACAAACTTAATGAAAACCAATGGGCCATTTTAAGAGAAGAGACTTTGTATGGTTATGATTTTGATGACGTAATGCTCAAAATCTCATTAATGAACTTAATGATGCATGGCATAAATAATCCAAATGTTGAACAAAGAAATACTTTATCAAAAAGGTATGATGAATCAAACTGCTATGACGTAATTCTCGCAAATCCTCCTTTTAAAGGGAGTATTGATGAGTCAGAAATCGGTGAGAATTTCAGGACTAAAACAAAAAAAACAGAGTTATTGTTTTTGGAATTGATGTATAATCTATTAACTAATAGTGGAAGATGTACTGTTATTGTTCCAGATGGAGTTTTATTTGGAAATTCAAAAGCACATAAAAAGATAAGAGAGCTATTACTTGAAAAATGTAGATTAGATGCAGTTATATCTATGCCCTCTGGGGTTTTCAAACCATATGCAGGTGTTTCCACTGCTGTCCTTTATTTTACAAAAGGAGAGCCAACAAAAGAAGTTTGGTTTTATAATATGGAAGCAGACGGCTTCAGTTTAGATGATAAAAGAGTAATTATTGAACAAAATGATATCCCAGATATCTTAGAAAGATTCAGGAACAGACATAAAGAAAAACCGACTGACAGAAAGAAAAAGTGCTTCTTTGTACCAATTAAAGAGATCAAAGATAATAATTATGATTTGAGTATTTCAAAATATAAAGAGATAGAATATGAAGAAGTAAAATACGAAAAACCAGAGGTTATCAAAAAGAAAATTCTTGAACTGGAGAATAAAATTGTTGAAAAGTTAAAGGAGATAGAAGTTTAGATTTGAATTATGATTGTGGAAGTGAGATAAATGAGTTTTTCAAATGAAACTAATCAAAAAAATATAGTTGTGGCAGTCGTAGAAAAAAAGAATTTAGATAAAAAATATATTCAAATCTTAGATGAACTTATTGATAAACACAATACACTGATTTTTGATTATTTTGAACACGGGGATAAAAATTTATATCCCGAAACTATATTTTTATTTGGATGTTTGTCGAGATCAGTGGATTTATTGCTAGGTTGCCTGAATGAATTAAAAGAGGAGAATATACGTTCATTTTACACATTATTAAGAGCGCAAATTGAAACCGCAGCTTACATTAATTACTTAAAGATAAACCCCAATTATCTTGATGTAGCAATTCTTGGGGGAAGAAAAGAGGATAAAGGAAAAAAATCTATTAGTGTTATAACTATGATTAAACATCTGGACAAAAAAATACCAAATATCTACAATCAGTATGAAGAACTAAGTGAAAGAATTCACCCAAATAGTGCCACATTATACACAAATTTTAAACAATTAAAAAAAGAGGATAATAATAGAATCTTTGAATTTTGTATGAAGGGTACATTAGATAAAGATACTTATGAAAAATACTTACAATGGACAATAAAAATTGTTATAAATATTCTTTCGTTGATAACTGTAGATCCGAAAGAATCTTGAGCACTCCTCACATATGTTATCAGAGCTCCAGGTTCTCATCACGAGTCCTTTTTTCTTATTCTTCGATAAAAACCCTTTCTTTTTGAACCCAAGGGCCTTTTTCTTTCGGGAAAGAAAAAGGGACTTCAGTAAACCTGCGT
>JAHKLX010000036.1 GCA_020854835.1 Microcaldota archaeon | reverse complement strand
TGTTAGCCCAGGCGGAAATTTTGAGGAGAAGCTAAACTTAACCAGGAGATACGGCATAGATATTAGGGCATGATGTTCGGTGCTTATTGATGCGGGCCGCTTCAAGAGGAGAAAGAACATGGACTACAAAGAACTGATAGAGAAACTTGAAGAAAACCGTCACCTGATCAAAAGAGCACAAGAGGAAAATAGGTGTATAGAAGACGCACTAAAGAAGGAGTTTATCGAAAAGGGCTACATTGACATTCTGTCGATAAATTATAGAAGACTTTACCAACAATTCGGAAAATAACCTAACCGGCCCGTATCACTAAGTGCCGAACAACAAAAAGAAAGGAGGTAGAATGAAAACAGTCATAAAGATCATATGTGCTTACTGTGGTAAGGACATGGGAGAAAAGAGTGGCAATGGGGTGTCTGGAATCTCGCACTCCATTTGCATAGATTGTAAAAAAGAGCTTATGAGGAAGTAGCATGAAGAAAGTAGTATGGGCTGGTAAGGTCGATAGGTGTGACCTATGTACGACAAAAATAGGGAGCCACTTTATCGACGGTAGGCTCCGATCGGGGCAGTGGGCAATTCTTTGTCCAAACTGCTTCACGGTTGAGGGTGTAGGGCTAGGCCTTGGTAAGGGACAGCTCTATGAAAAGCAGGGCAAAGATTTTGTAAAAATAGAAGGATAGTATTCCGAGAAAAGTCAATTTTTGACCATGAAGCTGTGGTTGAAGATTGGCTTTTTCTTTGTTTAGCGTACCACCCAGTTGAATTAATTACACAGTTGAAATTGTTCTAAGGGGAATAAGCCTGTAAATTTGGTGAAATTGTAATTTTGGTGAAATTGTAAAATTGTTCAAATTGTAAAATAGTTAGCAGTTCGGTTGTTTCGCAGTTATGCAGTTATTTTCGTGTTATCCCCCATGTTTTTTTGTGACCTTTCTCCCAGTTATCCAGCTTTGTGTTCTCCCAGTTGTTGTTTTACCCAGTTGTTGGTTTCTCTCTTACTCCTAGTTGTCCATTCTCCTTAATAATATATAAGTATATATATATATAGAGATATACATATATAAGGAATAGAAGAACAGAGAAGAAGAAGAAGAGAGAAGATGAAAAACGAACAAGAAAACAAAAAGCTTAAAACAACCGAGAAAGGTCAAAAAATAACACGGTGGACAGGCAGGTTTTACACTGCACAACATCGAAACAACGGAACTATGAACTGCGTAACAATTTCACCAAATGAACAATGTGAACAATGTCAACAATTTTACTATTTGAACAATTTTACAAAATGAACAAAAATAACTTGCACGCTAACAAAAAGTATGGTACAGTATGGGTATAATAAAACATGAAAGGAGTACAAAATGCAGCTTAATACAAAAAAGGGGGGATTCATAGAGCTAATGAAATCCCTTGATTTACTCCTGGTCAACAATCAGAATGAGGTTACGAAAGCAGGAAGGGATATTATCGAGTATTCAAAAATGAACAGGCTCCACAATATTCAGGTAATCAGGGCGGAGTTTAAAGACCCTGATTATGTAATTATGCTTTATGATAACCTCACGAAATTAGCTGGCCAAATGTCAGTAGAAGAGCACGGAGGGACACTCTTCATGCTCGTTTATTTGCTGGTTTCATTGGCAATCAAAGGAAAAATGGACGTAGTTTTGACACTGCTAGAAAACTTAGGGTCAACCGCAAATATTGTGCTAAGCCATGGCGAACTGGTTAATATAGAAACTATCGTGACCATCGGGCATCCTGATGAGTTACATTAGGGAGAAATGGTATGAAAAGACTAAAAACAATAGGTACTGAATACCGACACGTTAAGGTGTTCTACTCCAGAGACTGGCAAGAATACCAATGTAAACTGTACATAAACGGGATTTTACAGAAGGGTGCGACATACTACACGTCCGATGAACAAGACGCTGTAGATACGGCGCACAAAATGCTGACAGAAGAGGAGGATTTATTAACGTCAGTGGACATATATATTAAGTCAAACAATGTGGAGCCCGTAGAAAACACGCTAACTCGTGTTGTCGATTATAAACCACTGACAATGGACGAGTACGAAAACTTCTATGGGCTCGATGAGCCAATCGGTAAACCGCTGGTTGACTCAACACCTTTAAACACAAAGTATAACTTTGGAAGCACTTTAGGAGGCAAAAATGATACATGATAAGGAAGTAATTATTGAATACCTAAAAACAAATAGGCCTGCAAATGTCCAACTGATTAAGAAGAATTTCAGAAACCCTGATTCAGTTATCCAGCTATACGATCACCTTACAGTATTAATTAGTCAAATGTCCATTGAAGAGCATGGCGAAATATTAGTCTTGCTTATTCACACATTTGCTGTGTTAATGATTAGTGGTAGAATTGATGTAGTTTTAGCTCTGATTGACAACGTTGGAACAATGGCAGATATCGCACTGAAATCAAAGTAGTAACTGTAGAGCTTGATAATCCACAATTAAATTAAGGAGAAAAGAAAATGAATGATGCTAATGCAGATGTTTATGACGATAACAATTTAGTAGGTGAAATTTACTTTAGCCCCGAAACTAAAACGCTGACAGTAGTTACGCCGGAAGCGGATTATACGTTTAAACTGGTTATGACGATTTTCAAAAGGGGGGGGGTAAAATAGATGATTGAGAAAAGTCAAAATTTGACCATGGAAGTACAAAATAAAAGGAGTAAATAAAATGGACATAAACCTTAAACACGAATTTCTGCCTAATAAGCAGGGGAAGTGTAAGCAAATTGTAGGCGGGAAACGTAGTGGATACCGCATCTGCGGGGAAGAGAAAGATTTCCCCGCTCATCAGCGGTGGGAGGAAGATTATATATTACTAGAAGAAAGGAGAAGAAATGAAAAGGTTTAAAGCTGAATTAGTGGTAACACAGCATCCTGCTTTAGTAGAGTATTTAAAAGAGCTTGATCTTGTGGAGGAGGACGTGAGGGTAATTGAGCACGCCGAACCAGAAGATGTTAGAAAACTGCACGTAATAGGAGTTCTTCCACATTCACTGTCATCTCTGACAGCTAGTTTCACAGAGATTCCTCTGCGTCTCACACCAGAGATGCGGAGAAAAGAGCTGGATCTCCAGACACTTCGTGAAATTGCTGGCGATCCGGCCACATATCTGGTTGTGAAATTAGGTGTAAAATAAGTGGATATAAATTAACGCTTATAATAAGAAAAAATAAAGAGGAGAACATTATGAAGTTAAGTAATACCCAATCAGCAATTAACAAACTGAAAAACAACGGGATTGAATTAGTGCGAACACAAAGTGCTACACTAATTCAACTTCCAACAAACAGGCCTATTGGCCTGAAACTGTGGAGTGCCATAGATTACCTGTGTAACAGGTGCTCCACTGAGAATTACTACTTTAATTATATAAGAAAGGAGGTGTAAGATGATAGCATACGGGATAAAAGATGATACATATAAATGCCCTGAAGGAGGTAAGTACGACAGATATGTTATCGGGGAGCTACTTAATGATATAAACGGAGCTATATATGTTACTAAGGGATCACTGCCAAATGACGTAGTGCTTGCTATAGTACTTCCAAAGGGTGCAGAAGCAACTGAGTTACTTAAGGAACATATGAAAGAAGAGGTTATATTTTATGAAGATGTAAATGATGAAGATTGGTATGAAGAGGAGGAAGAAAATGTGTAATCTACTTCATGAAGAGACAGCCCAAAAAATAAAGGAAACGGGTTACGGCTACAAAATATTTGACGTGGTCGATTCGCAAAGTAACTACGGAGCCTATTATGGCATGTGTACTTACGATTACAAGTTAAAAGTAGGAGACACAATAGAATGGGATCAGGAAAGATTCCCTTCAGATGCCGATAAAACAGGATTTTGTTTCATTCCCACTAAAAAAGAAGCCACTGATCTTTTTAGAGCATGGTACAAAAAATGTAGTTCTTGGCAGACTAGCGAATTGGTTCTTTGTCGTATTAAGTACGAACAAGGACTTGGTCGTTGTAAGGACTTTATTACAATAGGAGAAAGCACCTGGAATATTGGCATCTGTAGAAAGTTTACTATAATAGAGGAAATAAAAAGAGAAAGCGCGAGACGGTAAATGATAAAGAAAGTGGTATGGATAATTCTGCTATGCCTAATACCTACTGGTGTAGGTAATATTGACGAGGCATGGGATCACCCTAGCTTTACCTCAAAAGAGCAGTGGGTGTGGTTTAGGGATATCCAGCGTAAACATGGGGCTGTCATGGTTTACAATGATGAGTACGCTGTGCGGCTAAACGGAGAAATTATTTGGCTAAAAAAGAAAGAAAGGAAATGACCATGATTAAAGAAATTACCGTATTACTGGACAAGCCGGCCCGCAAAAAGGGGGCTGATAAATACACAAACAAAGCTGGGGACTTTACTATTTACATTCCTCAGTACATCTCAAGAGAGATTAACGAAACACCAGCAAGAAAATTCAAGGTTACTATGGAGGGAGAATAATGTTAGTATGTGCAAACTGTGGAAGAGAGCTTTATTGTTCCAAAACTGGAAAGGCTGTGTACTTTGGCAACCTTCGATACGCCGGAGATGAGTACGGGTGTCCTGAATGTGATATATATGTTATACTAACAAGTGACCAGGGCGAATTTAAGTCTTTCGCGACGTACGACAAACCTGATCCTCACGTGAGAGGTAGAGAATTTTGGCACGAACCCTGGAGTGATGAAGAAAGAAAACTATATGACAGTTGGAGGTCTAAGATATGAGAAAAAGGATTGTAGGAAAAACAACGTATTACAGGTACAAAAAGCTATTTCGAAGTATGTGGTTATGGCTTGCAGAGAACCCAGGAAGTTACAAAGATATGTGGCCTGAGTGGAAGCATAACAACGGTAAAATTTCTGTTGTTGATAACTACTGCTTTGCTTGCGCAGTTTCTGGTATTTGCTGCCCAATAAAAAAGTGGCAACATGGCTGTTTAAAGCAAGAATATGGTGAATGGTCAAGCTGCAATAATCCAGAAGATGCAAAAAAGCTTGCACTAACTATAGCCAATCTTGAATGGTTTTCTTATAAAGAATTTTATAAAAAGGTGATGTATTATGAGTGATATTTCTGTCGGAATAGAAGAGGTTCTGCGGACAAGAAACGATATACTCATATGGTGTCCTGACAAAAAGATTCAGGAAGCCACAAGAGTAAGCGGATTTCATGCACGCAGAAAAATGGGTAGATTAGCTGAGCATATATCTTTTCAAAAGGTAGAAATAGATAAAGAATTATATGTTCGCATCTATGTAAAAGATAATCTTAAACTATTTACAATAGGAGAAAACGGCAAACCTATTGAGCACAAACCTATTGATTCTGAGTATGAGCGTATGATAGAACTCATGAAAGAAGATGGTAAATCTGAAAAGGAAATTCAAGATTTCATTGACTCAATTCAAGTTGGAGAGGAGAACGGAGGTGAATGAAGAAATGGATAGCGCTGATAATAATGGGATTGCTGGTGTTATTTCCTTATATTAAAATATTGTTTGATTAAACCGCTAAAGGAAAATAAAATGACTAAAAGAACACTGGAAAAATGGAGAAAAGAAGCACTGATCGGTATGAGAGAACTTGAAGTAGAAAAGAAAAAGACTGGATTATCAGCAGTAAAAATCTTACTGCATGGTCAGTATAAACGAATGGTCATCATAACTGGTGAGATGCTTGATAACATGCTGATTAATACGGCAAATATTTAAGAAAAGTCAAATTTTGACTTAACAAGGAGAATAATATGTTTAATAGCAAAAAGAAACTGGTTTCAAGGATTGAATCATTAGAAGCTGACATGCGCGTATTTACTAATCACATTGCTGATTTACGAATACAGTGTGACAACAGCAAAGTAGAAATACGTAAGCTTAGGTGCAAGCATTTGGCTACCACTTTAGTTGCTAATAGTTATGATATGAAAGAAGTGTGTGACAGATGTGGTGATGTTGTACGGTACTTTGATACAGCGATTGAGTACAACAGGGCACAAGTAAAAACCGCAAAAACTAATCTTAAAAAGTTAAAACGACAGCTTCAAGCACAGTGCGAAAGAGAGGAGAATAAGAGTGGCACCACTCAAAGTAAAAATCCTGTGCGAAACTAGAGATTTCTTCGGCGTATGGACTCTGAGGGTAGAAATCAATGCTAAACAATACGATTATATTCTATCCTCAGAGTACATAGTACGACAGATAAAAAAGTATGTTAAGGCTGGGAGATACGGCAAAGCTTTAGCAACATTAAATAGATTCAAGGAGGTAAATCATGATTACTCGCCCTATGAAGGCGCCGACGGAACCACTCACCTCACAGCAGATACGAAGCTGCTTGAAGTACCCAATAATAGCAAGTCCAAAACTTGATGGGTTTAGGTGTGTAATTCCGCAGTGCATACCATTAACTTCATCAATGAAGAATATATCAAACCTATTTGCAAAGAAGGTACTTACTGATCCTGCATTTGAGAATCTTGATGGTGAGCTTATTGTTGGAGATCCACGTGATCCTGACGCCTTTCATAATACATCAGGCCCACTGCGTAAATATTCAGGTGAACCGGATTTTAAATTCTATATGTTCGATTGCTTTGAAGACCCAGAAGAGCCATATGTAAAGCGATGGGCTGAAGCAATATCTCGGTCGCATGATAGACTTATAATACTTGAGCAAGTAGTACTTCATTATCCTGAAGAAGTGTTTGCATACGAGGAAACTAAACTCAATGAGGGCTATGAAGGAATAATGGTAAGGTTGCCATATGCTCCTTATAAGTATGGGCGCTGTACTTATAATGAGATGAATATGTTCAAACGTAAGCCGTTTGTTATAACATCAGCTACTATAATAGGCTTTAATGAAGCAATGATGAACGCAAACGAACAAACGACTAATGAACTCGGTCTATCAAAGCGGGCATCTAACATGGAAAACCTTATACCAAAGGATACACTTGGTAGTTTTATACTAACTTCTTCATTGTGGGCAAAGCCGTTCAATGCGAGACTTGGTAAAGGGTTTACAGCTGAAGATAATCAAGCAGTATGGGACGCTCGTAATGAGTACATGGAAAGAAATGTTCTGATTAAATACCAGAAACATGGTAGCAAGGACGCTCCACGTATACCAAGTGTAATAAACATGGAAGTTCCTGCGGATTTTGTATCTGGAAAAATAGAAATACTGCATGAATAAACGGAGATTACTATGAGTGAATTTACTAAAGCCTGGTTTGAAGAAGCGAAGAATCTTTCTTATGAAGAAGCTCTATATATACGAGTAGCTAATAAGAAGGAACAAACTTCTGTAATGAACGACTTTATTAAAGAAAAGGAAGAGTATGAAGCAGTTGATCCAGAACTTGCTGGACAATTGTTTATTAACAGATCTACAAAAGACATGAAATTCTATGTAGTAATAGAGCGTAAATATCGCACGGTATTTTCTGCGTTCAAAAGAGATGCCACTGGTAACTTTACAAAGATTTCTATTGAGCCTGAACGCCGGAGAATGATTATGCTAATGCTATCTGACGATAAAACAAGAAAGGAAATAGAAGAAATCTTAGGTGAATTGACCGAACAAGAGGTACAAGAATTCTTTTAAAGCTAAGAAAAAGTCCTTGACTTCCTGTCGTTTTTGGTGTATGGTGTAATTGTATTTAATTGAGGAGCTATCCTCACTGTATAAATTCATGAAAGGAGGCTAAACATTAGGTGTAAAATCACAAAACAAAGTAAACAAACTAACAAACAAACGTAAAGGAGAAACAAAAATGAAAGACAATGAAAGCACAAATGGAGTCGAAAAAAGGGCAAAGAAGCTGTCCAAAGTTATCGAGGGTAACATACTTACCATAACGGAAGGTAATACCGGTACAGTACTTACGTTTGATGCAGAGACGTTACCTGACGAAATTCAGGAAAAGCTGATGCCCTATGGTCTGTCGCAGAAGCTCGGTGATGCAGCTGCTGGTCGCAGTGGTCAGGAAGCAGTTGATGCAATCAACAGAGTTTGGGAAGGCCTGATGGAAAACAAGTGGACTACAAGACTGCCCGCAGCTCAGAAGATTACCAAGAAAACTATTCTCGACAAATTCAATGCGATTACTGATCCGAATGAAAGAGCCATTGCAGAAAAAATGCTCAAAGATCTCGGCGTGATTAGTTAATCAGTTCTAATTACTAAAGGGCAGGGTATTAGTGCTCTGCCCTTTCATGCAAGGGTGGCGGAAAATGGCAGACGCAGTAAGGAGTGACCACCTCCTTATGATCATAGGTGAAAACCTATCAGTTGAGTAGTTTGGCACATTATAAACTGAAGTACGAAATTCCCAAACCCAGGAAGAACGTACAATGATCTTGCAGGTTCGAACCCTGCCCCTTGCAACCAAAGGAGCCGTCAATGTTATTCAATGCTTTAACCTCACTTCTAACAATACTATCATTGATAGGCGTTGTTCTAAACATAAAGAAAAAACAAAGCTGTTTTATCATCTGGGCAGTAACAAACTTTTCCTGGACAATAGTAGATTTCTATAGAGAAATATATGCGCAGGCTGTGTTATTTGCTATCTACTTTGTGCTTGCAATATGGGGCCTAGTTGAATGGAGAAAAGACAGCCGATTAAATAAATAATAGGAGGATATTATGGAGCCCTTTTATTTGGACAATAGTAAACGAGATACTTGGAAGCAATGTAGAAATAAATACTTTCTTTCTGTTATTAAAGAACTCAAACCAGATGCTGGATCTGCAGCACTTCGAGCCGGTGCCACCTGGCACGGAATACAGGAAGGGTACAATAAGTATATTTTGGTTAATGGCTGGCCGACTACACCAGAAGAAAATATGAGAACAATTACGGCTGGATTCGTGCGTGGCAAAGAAGTGTGGGATAGAGAAACTGCAAAGCGTACTTACGTAGATGACTTCCGTAACTTCAATACACTGGTGGATGCATTTGGAGAGTACCTTGATAATTTTGCTAGCGATCGAGATTTTATTACAATTCTACAGACGGAGCAAGTATTTGATCATGTAATGATTCCTGAAAATGAGGTCGAGTACAATCTAATGAAAGACCTTCCGCCGATTCACTTCACTGGTAAGATAGACTTGGGAATTAAAATGGACGGTCGAAACTGGTTGCTTGACTATAAGACAACATCATGGTGGCTCGATAAAGTTATAATGGAAGCTAATCGTAGCCCTCAGCTTATAGGTTATTCCTACGTAGGTAATAAAGTATTTAACTTTGTAGCTGAAGGTTGTTTATTATCTTACCTCGCAATGTCCGCTCGTAAGTCACCAAAGACTGGGGAGTACGGCAAGGTAGGTTTTAATTTCAGACGTGTACCGCAGATATATACTGAGGGTGATATACAAGCATGGAAATTTATGTTCCTTTTAACATGCAAAGAAATACTGGATGCAGAAAAGACTGGTTTTTATCCGCAAAGTTTTGATTGTTATAGGTACGGACAGTGTGCATACCTTCCTTTATGTCAACAGCATAGACCATTCGAAGAGCTTAGTCTTGTAGGGTTTCATGTTGAACCTTGGGATGTTTTGGATGAGCAGTAGGTTTATAAAGGAATTAGAAAACTATAAAGGAGAAACGTATGGACAGAGAACAAGTACGTGACTACATTGAAACAGCTTTAAAAACAGTTAGACGTGACGGTATGGAAAACCTTGTCAGATACCTTAACGAATCTGATTTCTTTACTGCACCGGCTAGTGCTAAGTACCATCTCGCTTGTGAAGGTGGGTTAGCACTCCACACGCTACATGTTTTAAAAGTTGCAGAAAGACTTAATGCAGAATATGAGTATGTAACCTCAGGAGATAGCGTGAAAATAGCAGCGATATGCCACGACTTCTGTAAGATTAATTTTTATGTACCATCTCATGATGAACCAACTGAACCACAAAAAAGATATTTAACTTCACTTCTTGCTAAACATAGACTACAGCCTCCGGCAATGGTCGATAAGGGCTATGCTAGTACACTGATAGATTTTCTTACAAAAAGATATAAACCAGGTATGGAATTGCCTCCGTACAGCCCATCATATGAAATAGCTGACGGTAATCCTCTTGGACATGGTGAGAAATCTTTGTTCATCGCATGTGCCTTTATAAGATTAACTACAGCAGAAGCTCAGGCAATACGGTGGCATATGGGTTATTCAGATCTCAATACACAGTCTCCATTTCAGTCTATTCCGTATCATCAAGCAATCAATGACAATCCTCTTGTAAGTATGCTACAAATAGCTGATATGGAAGCGTCATTCATGATAGAAAGGAAAAAGTAATATGCTAACAATTCGGGAATTACTAGATGAATCATATGCAACAGCGTTAAGTAAAGGCTGGTGGGATAAAACTGCAGACAGATCCTTTGGAGATGTTATGACCAATATCCACGCTGAGTTATCAGAAGCTTGGGAAGAATACAGAAACGGGCACCAGTTTTCAGAAATTCGTAATGAAAGCAATAAGCCTGAAGGCATTGCAGTAGAATTGGCAGATGTATTGATACGCATTGCTGATGCATGTGAGTTCTATAGTATACCACTTGAAAAGGCTTTACACTTAAAACTTGCCTATAACAGAACAAGACCTTACAGGCATGGGAATAAGAAAGCATAGGAGGTAACTATGATTGACGATACTACTTATACATGGTCTAATCGCTGCGAAGAATTCATTGATTTCTGTACGATAGTAATCGAGCACATAGAAGAGTATACAGTTAAACAGTATGGCGATGCCCCTGATGATCCAGTTCAAGAGTGGTCAGCAAAGAAATGTATTGACTGCATCGAACGCTATGTTAACAGGTTTGAAACTAATAGACGTGGTAGGCTCGAAACGCTGAGAGATATGGCAAAGATTTCTCACTTTGCGTGTATGGCCTTTTATAAACTTAAACCTACTGCGGAGGAAATACTCAAAATAAAAACTGGTACAATATAAATGAAGGAGGGCAAAATGATCTATAGTGATGTATGTATAGATTCAAGTAATATAGAATTGTTCTATAATGCGCTTGATGCAGGTGTAAATTTTGAGGAAGAACATAGAAAACTCTGGAATTGGTTTGCTGAAACACCCAATATGGGGAAGGCAGATTACAAAGATGAAACCGGAATTCTTAAAGAAAGTCTGTCTTGTTGTTTTGCCTGTATTGCATGCGATAGCTGTAAGAACTGTCCGGTTACATGGCTTAAGGCAAAACACTGTTCAGTGGATGGATCACCTTATAAAATGTGGGTACATGCTACAACACCAGAAGAAAAGGCTATGTACGCAAAAGTTATTGCCAACCTTCCTTGGGACAAATCCAAGGAAAAGAAGTGGGACCCTCCAGAGGGATTGTATAAAGTTTTAAAGAAGTATACCAGATATGAAGGTGGTAAATGGTATTTGGCATCTGTAACAGCCAGAAAAGCAATGACAGAGAAATATGACCTATCTCTTGGGCGAAGACCCAAAGAAGTTACATATTTTATGTCTCTTGAGGAGGCACAGAAATTTATCAAGACACCGTTTGACTATTCTGTTATCACTATTGGCGATCACTTTACACGTAAGACACGATCAGGAATGAATGAATATGTCCTTGCCTCTGTTGGTAATAGCAAAATGGCAATGATAAACATAGAGTGCGGTTTACCTCTTGCTGATACTGTTGAATCTGGTGTTATGACGGAAGAAAAGTTTAAGACATTAACCGATCCATTCGCCGATGAAATGCTTGCTTCATGGATTCCTGGCAATAGCCGAATGAGCAAGAATATGAACGAATGGAAACAATACAGATGGAAGGGATTCAGAGAGATGAGACCGTATATAACGGGAGAAGATGTATCTCACATTAACATCTCAGAAGCAGACATTCAGAACGGCAGTCCGAAGGAAGGAGACATGATTGCTCGTAATCCAAGGAACCATGATGACCAATGGCTCGTAGCCAAAAAGTGTTTTGAGGATAATTTAGAGCCGGCGTGATTACTTAATACGAAAGGAAGTGATATAATGCCATCAGCTAAAGACGTAACAATAGATACGGAATTTCTTAAAGTCATGTCTGTTGGAGAAAGTGGTACAGGCAAAAGCATATTTGCTTCTACCTTCCCGACTCCAGGATTTATCTTTGACTTCGGAAAAGAAATTCTGTCGTACAGAGGCCTTGATTTTGATTATGAACAGTACGAGCTATCATCTCTTGGATGGGGAAGATACGAACAAGACTTCAACAAAATTAAGCAAGCAACAAAAGAAGGACTTTATAAAACAGTAGTGGTAGATAATCTTTCTGCTATGGAAGATGTCTGCATGGAAAAGGCGTTACAGATTGACCCAAAGAGAAGCCAAACAAACGGCCCAATCTGGAATGTTCATTATCAGATGGTAAAGAATCTAATGGAAGGTAAACTAAGGCAGTTGATAAACTTGCCGTGTAATCTTGTGCTTATAGCGCACTTAGATTTTGAAAAGAATGAGAACGGTCAAGTCATAGGTGTCGGGCCAAGTCTTACTGGCAAATTATCTATTGATGTGCCGTCTTATTTTGATGAAGTGTATTACCATACTTATAGAAAGGAGGCAGGCGGAGAAACTAAGTGGTATGTCCAAACAGTTCCTCTTGGACATAACCACGGTCGGAGTCGATTAAGTGGGAAAGGAAGAATACTACCAGATCTTATCGAGAACGACTATGCAGAGGTTATGGCATATATAACTGGTAAGAAAGTAAAAACAAAGAAACCTTTATTACAACAAAACAAATAAGGAGAATGTACAATGGAAGAGTATAACGATCAGTTTGATAATCCGGCAGGTATTGCAAACTTGGACTTCAATGTAAATGACGAGTACAAACCTGTCCCTCTCGTTCCTAAAGGCAGGTATCATGGCGCTGTTGCAGGAGTCAAAGCAGACCTTGATATGATGGCTATTGTCTGGGACATATGCTTGCAGGAAAACGGTGGAGTCTTGAATGACGGAGAGACACCGATTGATGGCACTATTGTTCAGTACAGAAGCTGGCTTCCCAAACCTGGGGACGAATCAGTTCGTACAAAAAGCGGCAACATGACTAAGCGTCAATGGAAGATTAATGCGCTTAAAGAATTTCAGGACGAGCTTGGTCTTGATATGTCTACGGCTCAGATCATTGCACAGTCTATTGCTGAGCAGATATGGGTCGGCCTCATAATGGATGTTGATGTTTCTATTAGTGAGTATCAAGGACAATTTAGAAATCAGGTTGATCGGTGTTATCAGTCTAGTATCTAACTCTAACACAAGGCAGGGAGAGTATAGTGCTTTCCCTGCCTATAAAGGAGCCACCAATGCGACTTGAAGACTTATATGAGAACTTTGGTACGGCATCACCTGAAGCACAGGCTTTATATATAGCATCGTATCGCTTACTACGAGCAAAAGATATGGAAAAACCAGCTAAGTCTTTTAGAAAGAAACCCTCTTCATCTACTCCTGCTAAACCAAAACTTACAGAAAAAGAAAAGGCTGTGGCAAAGTTGCTTGGTATCAAACAAAAAGATATTATAGCACTACGAGAATCTATTGATGATGATACAGATGATACTGTACTTCTTGATGATGACTATGACGAGGAGTAAAACATGAAAAATATTATTGTTGATGAAGCCCAGATCTTTGAAATGAACCCCACAGAAATTAAGTTGAGCAAAGAACTGCCAAGGCACAGAAAAGATATGGGCGATATTAAGAAAATGGTGGAATCAATAAAAACCTTTGGACAACTACAGCCAGTTGTTATTAACAGAGAAGGCGAGTTGATCTATGGCGGACGACGATTAGCAGCTTGTATGCTTGCAGGTATAAATGTCCGTGTATGCTATAAAGATACGGTTGATCCAGTATTGATGAGAGAATTAGAACTGGAAGAAAATATACAGCGTAAAAGTCTCACACCTGCTGAAGAAACCTACGCTATTCGTGATCTGGTTGAGCTAAAGCAAAAGAGGCTCGGTAAACCAAGACAGGGCGTTGCGGGCGGTGGTACTGGATTTACGCTCGAAGACGCAGCTGAGGTTGTTGGTAAATCAAAAGGATATATAATAGAAGCTATGCAATTGGCGGAAGCGCTTGACCAGTTTCCAGAACTAGCTCAAGCAAAGAAAAAATCTCACATAAAGAAAGCTTATAAAGGATTACAAAGGGTATCACAAAACCTTGATGCTGTTGCTAAGTATGAAGAAACAGTTAAGCTTACAAACGAATTCGTGCTTGTAAATAGAGATGCTATGGATCATATGAAAGGTATACCTGACAACTCAATTGACTTGTTATTGGTTGATCCTATCTATGGTATCAATATAGACAGTACGGCAATTTCTATTGGAGGTGTAACTGGTGGTAATCTTACAACATCCGGTATTAAGTACGAGGATTCCGCTGAAAAGGCAATGGAGCTTTGCCAGACAATTGCAAAAGAATCAGCAAGATTCTGCAAAGAAACTGGGCATGCGTATGTGTTCTGTGCGTCGTCACACTTCTGGACTTTAAAAGAAATGTTTAACAAAACAGGATGGAATTGTGCAGAGCGCCCAATAATCTGGTGGAAGAGAGAAACAGGACAGAATAATAATCCTCATCTGTGGTTCAGTGCTGTATATGAAATGATTCTGTTTGCACGAATGCCATCGGCTACATTAAAGGCTGAGGGTAGGCCAGATCTTATTCAGTGTGATCCTGTTTTACCTTCAAAGAGATTACACTCTGCAGAAAAGCCTATACCACTATTGAAGGAGCTTATAGAAAGAACAACATTACCTGGAGGATATTTATATGATCCTTGCATGGGTAGTGGTTCTTCAATAGAAGCAGCAAATGAAATGAAACTGTTTGCTATTGGTTGTGATATTGCTGCTGATTCGTATGCAACAGCTTTGGCTCGTATGGTAAAGTATCATGAAACAAACCAGAAAAGTCAAAAATTGACCACGGGAGGAGACAATGACGGACAAGAACCCAAAGATGAAAACATCACTGAGCAAAGACCCAGCACCTGATACTGTATATGAGCAGATATGGAATATACAAGAAGCTATTAACAAAGCAGCAGCTACAGGAAAGGTGGTACGGTTTAAATCAAAACAGACAAATGATGAATTGCGAAAAGGTATTGTTGATAAAAAGAACTGCCAATTATTAAAACCTAATCAATTTTCAGATGATATTGCTGTTGTCCCTCCTGGTATTAACAACTTTGATTTTAATGAGGTTGACACAAGCCAGATTATATGGACACCGAGTAGGAGGATAATTACATGATAAGATCAGATGGCCCACTTGATGCAAAAATAATGCTAGTTGGTGAGGCGCCTGATTCTGAAGCGAGCCGGTACGGTAAACCTTTCTGCGGTAGAGAAGGTAAAACATTAGACGATATTTTATCTCAAGCAGGAATAGCAAGATACCAGTGCTACATCGGCTACGTAGCAAGATCACAACCGCCTGCCGATAAAATGAGCTTATATTTCGAGGACAAGAAGTGTAACGTACCAACTGCAAGACTGCGTAAATGGGTTGAGGAGCTCCGACAGGAAATAATTCTTCATAAACCCAACATAGTAATAGCATTTGGTATGTATGCTTTATGGGCACTCACTGGATTAAAATCTCTACAGAATTATAGAGGTTACGTTCTTTCGAGTACGCTAGTACCAGATGTAAAAGTCCTAGCAACCCATAGTCCTCGTAGTATAAACGATGACTGGAAACTATACTTTCCAGCTGTTCTTGATTTGCGTAAGGCAGCAGTACATAGTAACTTTCCAGATCTTCGGTATATGAAGCAAACATTAGAACCAAACGTAACTGCAAAGCAATTCATAGATTACATGGAGGAATGTATTGCACATCCTGAATGGGAAGACATTTCAGTAGATATTGAAACTATTCAACCTGGTAGTCATGTTGAAGAGCTAGGATTAAGTCATGATCCTTCCTTCGGTATATCTTTGTACTTTGTAAAAGGAAGACGGCCAGCGTTACCAGAAAATGACGAGCTTAAAGTATGGCAGACTTTTGCAAGATTGATGAAACAAAAGAAAGCCATTATGCAAAATGCTGCTTTTGATATAGGTGTTCTGTGGTATAATAATCATATACTGGTTGAAAACCTTAAAGCAGATACGTTAATACAAGCTCATGTTTGTTGGCCTGAATTGCCACGAGATCTAGGATTTTTAGGTTCTGTATGTTTAAATGTTCCACCTTGGAAACACGATTCAGGAGCTAGTGTATACAACTCTGCTGATGCGGCTAATACTTTTGGTATATCAAGAGTTCTTGATGGAGAGATTGACCGCCAAAATGTAAGGCATACATTTGATTTTGAGATGGGGTTAATACCTATTGCTCTTATGATGCAATTAAAAGGTATTAAGATTGACGAGGAAAAAAGAAATGAGCTGTATACGTATTGGAAAAACAGACAATTACAAATGAAGTCTGAGCTTGACATTATTATTGGTAAGGAGATTAATTTTAAATCTCATAAACAAATGAAACAGCTTCTGTACTTTGACCTTGGTTTACCAATACAGTATAAACGTAGAAAATCTGTTACCGAACCGAGAGTTATAACAACGGATGCTACTGCATTAAGAACATTAGAAAGACTTGTTCCTGATAATCCAGTATTCAATCTTATTCTTGAATACAAAAAAGCTACAACGCTTATCAATAACTTCTTGACAATGGAAGCATCACCAGAAGGTACAGTACACACGAGCTATAATATCACAGGTGCCGCATCTGATGATGAAGAAGATACAAAGAAAACTAAACGAAGCTTTGGTCGTTGGAGCTCAAGTAAATCTATTATCAGGCCTTATGGTAGTGGCAATTTGCAGAACATACCGAACGAAGCAAGGAAAATGTTTAAAGCTCCATCAGGTTATAAGATAATTGAAAGTGATTATTCACAAGCTGAGGCTGTCGTAGTTGCACACCTGATAAATGACCAAAGGCTTATCAGAATGTTTGAAGATTCTTTTGGGTTACCTAAAGCTGAGAAAGCTAAGTACGATATTCATAAGCTTACTTATGCACAAATGGTAGGTATACCTATGGATCAAGTTACTGCTGAACAGCGTAAAATCGGTAAAACAATTAGGCACGGTACTAACTATTCTGCTGGGCCAAAAGTTATTATGAATAGGCTTGGTATATCAATGACCCAAGCAAAACAATATATACAGATGTATCATAGAGCTAATCCAGCTCTTGGTATATGGCATACCACTATACAACAAGAGTTAAGAAGAACTAGAACATTAACAAATCTTCTTGGAAGAAAGCACAAGTTTCTTGATCGCTGGGGAGATGATTTATTTAGAAGTGCTTATTCTTTCATACCACAGTCAACAGTTGGAGACTTATTAAACGTTGCAATGAAGAAACTTTATGATACGATTCCTTCTTTGACGTTTGATATTGAGCTTTTGTTACAGCTTCATGATGCTATGTACAACCTTGTTAAAGAAGAGTTTGTTATGGATGCTGTTAAGGTACTCAGAAAGTGCATGTTAATTCCACTTCGGCACAACTTCAATGAGTTCTATATTGATGTTGACTTTAAGGTAAAGGATTCATGGGCTGAGGGCGAGGAGCTTGATATAGATTGGAGGACAGTCGATGTCTAGCAAGAGCGGAAAAACAATTGTTATAGGAGTTGTAACTTCAGAAGATCGCAGAAGACTAATAAATTATATTGAGCAAGTAACTACAGTAAACTGCTCGATTGATTTTTCAGTAAGAAGAAAAGGACAGAATAAAGTTGAGCTGTACAGAAAGATAGGCCCAAATAATGCTGTTCTTATTAAAACATGGGAAGTAATATTGTTTCCTATCAGCGTTAATACTTCTGCTATGAGTAGTTTAGATGGGGAAGTTTGCATGCACTTAGATAATGTTATTCACGCTCTCGAATTAGAAATAAAGAAACTTCGATCTTTACAAGGTCGTCAAATAATGAAGGGAGTTATTAATGGGACGCAATGTAGAGAACTGGTTGACATCTTATATGACTTTAATGAGTAATACTGAGCCAGCTAGGGTGTTTGACAAATGGACTGGTTACTCCATTATAGCTGCTGCATTACGACGAAAGGTAAAATTAAGATTAGGTAGATTAACTTACTACCCTAACATTTATGTTGTATTTGTTGCTGAACCTGGAGTAGCTAGAAAAACACAAGCAATAAAATTTGGTTCCGTGTTTATAGATAAGATATCAGAAATAAAAACAAGTGCTGATTCTACAACAAAGGAAGCCCTTACGGATGACTTAAAAAATGCAGAATTTCCTGAGATTATGCCGGACGGTACGAGCTTTGTCCATAGTTCTTTGAGTATTATTTCAAAGGAGTTCGAAAGCTTTCTCGGGCAGAAGAAAGAGAACTCACGTATGCTAATAGCACTCACTGATTTGTTTGACTGTCCGGATGTTTATGCGGCTAGAACAAGACACGGCCCTTCTATTGAAATTATTAAGCCGTGGCTTAACTTATTAGCAGCTACAACACCGGACTCTTTGGCAAGCTCGTTACCGGCCTCTGCAATTGGTGGAGGTCTGACTTCACGCATCTTATTTATCTGGGCAAACAAAAAGAAAAAACCTGTGGCGATTCCTAGCATGACTGAAAAAGAAAAAGTGTTACAGGAAATGCTACTAAAAGACTTGTACCAGATAGTTAAGATGCGTGGAGACTATATCATGACTGCTGACTGTGTAAAGAAATGGGAGAATTGGTATGACAACTATGATGAAGATGAATCTGGTATACGAATATGCACAGATAAGTCATTCAATGGCTGGTATTCAAGAAAGCCTTCGTACATAATGAAGGTAGCTATGTTGGTAGCAGCTGCTAAAACAAATAAACTGTCTATTGAATGGAGCCATGTCTTGGAAGCTATTAACGAGATAGAAGAAGTAGAACATCTTATGAGTAACGCCTTTGTTGCGATAGGCAAGTCTGAAATTACAGCTGAAGTTGCTACGGTCACCAGTATTATAGACCAGTTTGAGTGGATTTCAGAAAAGAAACTGTTATCACTTGTATGGCGAGACATTGATGCAAACAAGTTTGATAATGTTATAGGTACTGCTGTTAAGGCTGGCAAAGTCCTAAGAGAATATAAAGGACCAAAGGGAGAAGTTGGAGTATGGTATAGATCAAAAACTACTGTAAAGGAGAATGGAAAATGATAGTATTTGCTGAAACTATATTCGGATCGTGCTTACGATTCGGTGAGTCTATTGAACAGATAAGAAAGCTTTTAATTGTAGAAGTCGGATCTGATAAAAGAATAACAGAATTTCGTGAGGCTACCGAGGATGATATTAAAGATTTTGTTTCTGTCATTAACTATATGCAGCTTGATGTTAGGAATACTTACAAACAAAAGCATCTTATGTTACATAAAGCAGTAAGTGAGGCAGTTCACGAATTTATCAAAGAAAAAGAAAACTCTTTTGATAAGGCCACACTTCAAGAATTCTTTGAATGGTCTTATTTACAGACTATTGGTGATACACCAGCTACTAAAGAACTTCCTGATGGATTATACTTTGATATAACAACACGTGAGTCGTACCGAAAAAGAGTAAATGGAGTATGGTTTAGAGGTGCTTCAGATCCAGGGACAGCAAAATGTATTACTACAGAAGTTAAGAGTTTTAACGATGCAGTAGCTTGTGCTAAAAATTTAGAGTTAATAGAACGATTTGAGGAGGATGAAAATGACTAAATGATCCAATGTCTTCACAATGGAGGAGGAAATTAATTCCTCCTCTATCTAAAGAATTTTCACCTCTTTTTTTGTCAGTCCAAGGTAGGGGATATCCGCTGGTGTGGGAGCTTCGTTATTAAGATAGACATTCGCCTGTGCTATAATAGGGCGAAGTACGTCTCGGTTGTTAGATACTGATTCGATACACATATACCAGAATTCCGAACAAAAAAGTTTTGAGTAGTCCTTGCTCGCACGATCTTTGATGTTACCAAATACACATCCTCGGTAATCATATTTCACTCCACGGCCTATGGCATACAGCCCTGCACGACCTATTTCATGCCTGACAGGATCATAAATATCAATGAGGGGCAGATGCCATACTTCTCCTTTGAAGTCATCCAGTCGATCTGAGAGCGCCCTGAGCTGTAATCCGTGTTCCATTGCTTCGATGATAAAAACCCTGTCAGTATCGTATTCCCTAAATCTGATTGCCATTGCAGTATGATTGTATTCACTCTTTGTCCACCACCGGATTATAGCACCTATGACAGACTTAGATTTCCACTGAATGGGATCTCCTGTTTTAATTAGTGGTCGTTGTTTCAGATAATCCATGTTACCCATCTCCTTTTTCGTCCTATATCAGTATGAATAAATTTCCTGCCCGGATAGTAATGAAAGCCACCACTCCAGTTCTCGCACAGTTTTGCCGCCTCTTCTATTTTAGAGCATGTCCAATCCACCGCAAGACCTCTGACGTGCATGGAATCAGTCGCACCACCTACAGCTCTGTTGTGTCTCTCACACCTGTATCCGCTCGTCACTATTATAGGGACGCACAGAATATCTCTCAGTACCTGCAGGCGGTGGATGATTCCTGAATCAATGAGATTCTTACCACAGCATTTACAGCAGAAATCGCTATATTTGAAATTCTGAAATGCGTAGGTCATTTTCCTATATTACCTCCGACCTCAACCGTGACAGTAACTGTAATCCTGAAATTACTTGGCGCAGTCGGAATGCCCCACATTACTTCGTTGGAGTAGTCGCTTTCATACCCGTCCTCGTTGTAAGCAGTGGCAGCGAAGTAATACTTCGTGCCTGGCTCAAGGTCTTTGGCGGTGTATGTAGTGACATTGCCAACGTCAATCGGCTCGCCATAGGTTCTCGATGCCGTGCCGTAATAAATCTTATACCCTGCCAGATCCGGCTCACTGTTAGGATCCCACTGAAGGGTCACGTCCGCCGCCATGACTGATGTTGCGACAAAAATAAGCAGCATAAGCATGATTGTAATAAATGTCTTTTTCATAGTTTATCCTTTCTTTTCTTTTATTTTTTACGTCCTCGTTTTATGTCCTCGTTTTACTAACTCAACATTCCGCTTCTCGATAGCATTCCATATATTTTCGAGCTTTATATTCATACTATTTTGTTGCAGGCACATTTGTTTTTGATCCCTAGAATAAGTATCAAGAGTTTCCATTATCTTAGAAAAGTTTTTAGTACCATCATTAAAGCGCATTGTTGTAACATTTTCATCTGCTTTCTTTTCAAGACGCTCTAATATATCTTCACGAAGCTTTGCTATGTCTACTAACATTTCTGCTTTTTCAGCTTTATCTCTGTTAAGAGCTCTCACCTCTACATACAGTTCCTTAAACTGATGTACTACAAATATGCTTCCAACAATCGCAGAAACCATTACCGAAACTACAAGTATCAAATCTCCAGTTGATAAATTCAATATTACTACTCCTTGTTTGATATGTGACCGTCTTCAGCCATGAGTCTAGTCCACTCTTTCATGACCTCTTTAGTAACCACTCCAGGTATAGCATTAGCTAAACCTATAAACTTCATACGTTCTTCAGGTGGTAAACTAGCTACTCTTTGATAAAGTATCCTTGCCCGTGCACTAACAGGAGCACGTTTAACAGTTATCCAGTAACTAGCTTCCGGAACATCTTTCATTTCAATAGCAGCTTTAAATTGCCTATCCAATCTATTCCAATCTTGTCTTGGCTGAGAGAATATATACTTACCTACCTCCATTAGGTTATCTCTCGTTTGACTGACCATAAATCTTCGAATATGCTCATTCAAAGTCATCCACTGAACAGCATGCTCACCCTTAGTCTCTTCTATTACTTCATAAGCTTCTTGAAATTTTTCTGCGTTCTTCGGATGTGTAGTACCCATTATACGCTTGAACGTAGGGTCTTTACTAAGAGTCTCGTTAAAGCTTTTTCCTACCGCATTTATAGCTGGTGGGTCAAGTAATGATACAACAGCACTGACTGCATTTACTCCTCCGGTAACAATAGAGTTTGATTTAGGTATTACTGCATGAAAACCAGCTGCTAACTGTTCAGGTGATATATTCAAAACTGCGCCAAGTTTTACAAAGGCTTCTTGTGTTTCTCCTGGATAGTATTTCAATGAATTAGGAATATTTTCAGGGCCTTTCCATATGTCATTCCAGAAATATGTATCTTTATTACCTGCAACAGCTACAAGGGCTGATAACGTAGGTATAAAATGAGGTGGAAACACACCTTCAAGCGAAGCAAATAATTCTCTTTTAGGAACCTTGCCAGTATCCATATACTCTATAATAGATTCAAAGGCCATAGCAATAGGAGCAAGCTCAGGAACCTTTTTGATCTTAACGTATCTATATCTCTTATTTCCTTCAGAATCTTTATAAGTAGTTATACCATCTATTTCAGGTAAAACCATAACAAAATTCTGTGCACGTTCCTGAGGAGAAACCTGTGATAAAGCTTCTGGATTAGCAGCTCTATTGTAGGCATATAATGCTCCTATTCCTGTCATCATCTGGGATGCCATTATGGTAAACCTTGTTTTGTTTTCCAGTATGTTGTTAATAACAACTCTATTAGCTTGTACATATGCGTTTGAATAAGGAATAACACTATCAATTACTTTAGTTAACGACCCGCCTTGCGAGTAATCAGGGCCATGATCCCTAGCATATTGCGAAGCTTTAAACTGTATTTCTTTAATCTCTTGTGGATTAGGCTCTCTACCAAACTTTTTCATAAAAGCTTTCTTGCCGTTTATAATACCTCGCTCTCTATGAGCTAAACGGATAAGCACCTCAGAGAACAACCCAGGCCATCCCGCAATTTCTTCAGCTGCTTCAAGTGTACCACCTTCTTTACCAAGCCTTCCGTACAAAGATAAGAACTCCATTCCGCCGTACTCATCAATATAATCTCTATACCGGCCAGTTTTGTGTACCGCATCACTCCAAACTGCTTTAATATCAGTACGAAGCTGATTAAGTGCAGAAGGAAGAAACATAGAATACTGTTTACCAGTAAGAACAGTGCCAATATCCATAGGAACATTGGTTAAAACAAAACCTGGGTTCATACCAGTTGCAACAGGTTTAACCATCTGTGTTCCAGAAAACCAACGAAGTGTTTGTGCTGTAGCTCTTGAAAGCTCTGGATCACTACGTAACCAAGCATCAGCAAATTCAGTAGGTACTATCATTTCAACTGGTTTGTCATCCACAACAGTGCTTATTGTTTTCTCTCCTCTATCAGGCTTTTCAAACTTTGGTCTACCATCAGCAGTTTCGCCTATAATACTCGCTCTACGAACAAGAGCACGCTCAGCCTTTCCGCCTTGAGCCACTAATTCTTGGTTACGTTCTGCTATCAAATCAGCAAGCTCAAGAAGTTTACCATTAGCTCTTGCTTTAGCTATCGTGTCTTGAGTAGTAATAATAGTATAATGAAGAAGTCTCTTAGCCCGAATATCTCTAAGTCCTTCAGCACCACTCTTAAGTTCTTTAATACCAGAATCTTTAATACTAATAGCTCTACCAGATACTCCTCTATCAAGACGACTCATATATTCAAGATAGTGTCTTGGAGAGTAAATATATTTAGACATATTATCGTATGACTTCTGCGATATAACACCAGCTTCACGATATTGCTTTAATTGAAACTGCATAGCAGAAAAGAATTCAGAGGCTGATAACTTTATTTTTGCCATCTGATCATTTGTAAGTCCTTTATTCTTTTGTAAGTTATCGACAAACTCTTTAAACTGTTCTACCTTTATTCCTTTCTGGTGTATTATATCAGGTCGATAGCCGCTAATTTCTATATTACGAAGAGCGTCAATATACATATCAAGTATATCACTTTCTTCTTCACTGAGAGGTTTCCAGATCTTTTTGACAGCATCCTTAAGCTGAAGAGTAGCTCTACTGTTAACTCCACCAAGAGCATTCTTGTATTCTTCCAGTTCTCTTCCAAGCTCAGGATCTATTTTCTTAGCCATCTTTTTAGCGGCTGCACCAACATCAGTAAACTGCGTTGATAGTTCAGTTTTTATATCGTCCCATTTTTTCTTTTCCTGTTTTTCTACAGCTTCCCTACTCTGTTCATACATCTTTTCTACTTCACCACCTGGATGGTTATAGATCTTGTTAGTACGTTTTCTAGCGAATCGTTTAACAAGTCTTCCAAAGATAGGGCCAACTCCTGCATAATACGGATTTAATTCTTCTTCATCAACATCCATAAGCTGTGCGCCAATACCCAACCCAGTAGCACCATACAACAGTTCACCCTTAGGCTTAGTCTGTCCTTTAGGTAATTTCCATACATCTGTAGCAATTTCACTTTCAAGCATCTGATCCAAAGTTTCCCACGGAGGTATCATTGCGCGTTCTTCTTGTGTCATTTCCATTCTCAAAGAAACAAGACGACTTTCCATTTCTCCTGGATGCTGGAAATAAGCTGCTCTTACAGCACGTTGGGTAATAGGTATAGAACCAATAGTATTAACAACATCAAACGGATCTGAAAAATCAAGAATTCTAGGCATTGATGTTGCTGAAAAATCGTCAAACAGCTTTTTATTAGGATAAGCTCTATTTGATTCTTTTTCCATTGCATTAGCTAACTCTTCAAGATAAGACTTATCATCTTTATTAGCAGTCCTCTTTTTAAGGGCACGTAATCCTTCAGACAGTTTTTTATATAAAATATGAGCTCTGGCTAATTCCTCGCTTGAACCTATTGATGGTACTCCTGTTTCAAACCCAATTCCGTGCTGCAGTTCGTGAACCATAGCGGATTTTAAGAAATACTGCGTAGCAATATCATCACCAACTATAGAAGGATGGAAGCCAAAAGCCCGTGCACCTAGTTTTAAATAACCAGAGTCGGAATCAGGTAAAGTAGGATCAATGCGTACAGTATAACGTTTTAATTCTGGTACAACTTCAAATAAATTAGGATGCTCAACAATCTCTTGAATGTTATACTCTTTCCCAGAAGCTAATTTGGTGTGGTCAATCTTTAATCTTGATGTATCAAGTTCATGACGCCACTTTCCGTCAGCACCTTTCCAGTACCCAGTCTGTTTAAATAAACCAAAATTTCTAGTTAGTTTTGCACCTGGATGCTTCTGTATAAAAGCTTTAACTGCTGTAGGTATACCTTCTGTAGGTATCATAAATCCTGCGGTCATACCAATTGCGGCTTTACCTGTATTAAAGTGTATAGTACCATCTTCGTCTACTTCAATACCGGCAAGAACACCAACATGATGTTTAGCAAAATTACTTCCGTTTTTGTCAGCCCAACCACTGACAACCTTTTTTGCGTTCTTGACAGCGCCCGTAGGTAAGCTATCCCAAATAATGCTGTGCGTTGTCCCATCAGGCATATCAGCCACGTATACCTTACCATCAATTTCAAGAGCAGGATACCTAGATATAGCTGCTTCGTCATATTTAACAGGTGTATCAACACCAGCGCTTTTACGGCTTCTAGTAATAGCTTGCTCAAGAGTTTCATCTGGATGCTTAATAAAAGAACGCTTTGTTTCTGGGTCAACGTATTTTGCAAGCTGGACTCTTCCTTTTTCACCAGTCATTCCATCAAAAACTACTCCATATCTATCAGCTTCTGCTTTAAGCTGTGCCCCAGTTTTTAAAACATCAGGTATTTTGACTACATCAGCAGAAGTTTTTGCAGGGGCTTCTTTTTTCTTCTTTGGTTTGCGCGGCATTTTTACCTTAGACTTTGTGTACGAGTCAGTTATGAGGTCAATTTTTGACTTTTCTCCAATATGTTCAGCAACACCCTCTTTTGCCGCTCTTAACAAGACATCATCAACAGGCTCAGGCGTATTTAGAATTATCGGTTTTTCTTCAGGAAGTATAACCCTTCTTTTACTTTCACTAAGAAAGTCATTAACAAATATCTTATCTTCAGCAGTCCACTGGAAAGAAGGTTTCTTAAGTATTTGCTCGTACACACCAAGTTCTTCTGGTGTAAATTTCTCTCGTCTAATTTGCTGAGATAATCTATAATCTTCAATACCAGTTCGCATTTGAACCTGCTCAGATTCGGCCTTAAGTTTATCCACGAGCTTTTGATAAGTATCACCTTTATCTTTCCGAAGCATTTCCTCTACACCACGCACAAACTTTTCAGCTTCAGGAGATAATATAAGCTGAGGCTTAATACCTGACACATCATAGCTTGTTCCAGGTGGGCGTGCTCCCATAGTACGGAGTGTTTCTTCATATCTAGCCGCTTCTTCTACAGCTTGTCTTTGTACTCCAGGTTGCCCAGGTTCAAATGTGGACATTACTCCGCTTACTTTAGCAGTACCTTCACGAGGAATACCTTGCATTTCCCGTAGCGTTTTTACATAATTTGAATACTCTTTTGCGAACTGTGCATAAGGTAACCCTTCTTTTTCAGCCAACTCAAATATTTTAGCAGCTGCAAGACCGCGCGACATACCAGTTTCTTTTGCAAGTCTGTTAATCCCTAATACAAGACGACCGCCCCATCCAAGGCTTTTAATGGTTCCTTCAATACCAGACCATACAGCACCTGCCAATGCAGCATCTCGAGGAGAAACAGCTTCACCTTCTGCAGCCTTTTCTATAGACTCATAGGCTGCACCGCCGATTCCCCATCCAGCTACGTGAGCAGCAGGTTCTACCCATTTACTCTTTGGTAAGAAATTAGTAAGCTTCTTTACCGAAGCTGCAATACCTTTACCCATTGCTCCAATTGGTAAGGCGGCTCCGACAAACTCAGCTACAGTACCTGCCACATCTGAAGGTGGTACATACTCTTCTCCAGTTACTATTTCTACCAAAGGCCTAGGCTTCGGTTGATCCTCTTTAGGAGGAAGTATTATTTCAGACAAAGCTGTACCTGCCTTACGAACTGGTTCACTTAATCCTGCCGTAGCGCCTTTAGCCAATGATTCACCCAACTCTGTAACAGTATCAAGCGCTCCAAGAGCAGTCATACCAGCTGCATACAGATTTGGGTGTTGAGCTTTAAACGGTGGTTTTCGTTGAAGTGTTGAAAAGAAATTAGTTCGAACTTTTTCCTGAACTTCTGCTGGCTGATCTAAAAAAGATGGTGTAGCAACTTTCCTATTGAAGTAGTTATTTGCTACTCTAACCCTATCCTTTTCAGGTAATGCATCAAATTCAGGGTCATTTACAATATCTGTTACCCAAGGCGAATCTTTCATTAGTAGTAATTCTCCCATTCTTCTTTAGGCTTCTTACCAGTTTCTTTATTATCAGTCTCTTTATCACCAAACTCTTTAATATACTGCATGAACGCAAAATTCTCATCTGTGCCAATCTTTCTAAGATCGCGAGTCTCATCAGGAGTTGCATCACGCAACTTAACAGATCCATCTTCTTTAGTTTCTTGTACTTGAAATTTACGCTCATTTGGATTATAGATAACTGGAAATCCTTCAGATGTTTGATAAATAACATCCTTGTGTCCTTTTGCTCCTCCAGGTACACGAACATCAGAAATCTTTTTAATCTCATTACCATATTCATCAACCAGCATTGCATCGCCACTTTGCAGATAAACAATACTTTTAAGTTTTTCACCTGTTTCTTTGTCAAGTTTAACACTACCAGTATATGCACCATCTTTAAACATAGCAATTTCATTCTTACCTTTAACGTAATGATAAGCTGGCTTTGTTGGGGATTGTTGCATTCTATAAAATACATTAGCAGCTTCAAAATCACTTAAACCAGCTTTCTTTGCGTCATTATAAACTGCTGTCCAAAGTTTCGGTGCCTCAGCTTTGGCACGCTCAATTTCTATTTCTCCTTTAGTAAGTGCTTGCTCTCCAAGCTTACGTCGAAGCAGAACATTTGGGCCTTCATATTCACGTCTCATTCTTTCAGCATAAGCCTGCTCTCCCATTTGAGCCATAGACTTACCAAGTCTACCGCCCATTTCTTCAGGAGCTACTGCATGAGCTGCGGCGCCCATAGTCTTTACAAACATATCAAGTGGCATATTGCCAAATACCTTTTGTCCCCACATTGCTGAGTGTGAATCAGGTTGCGGAGCAGTAGGTTCCTTTCGCTGGAAAACATTAGTAACAGGAGCTGGTGTAAGCTTTTCATCCGCTGTAAAAGCAGGTGTAGCTTCTTTTCCACCAACATTATCCTGCCAAGTTACAACAGGCTGTTCTTCCAGCTTCTTCTCTTTCTTTTTAAATTGTGCTAAAACATTTCCGTTAGCCATTTCACACTCCTTTATTCAGACATTACTATAGCTACACCTACACAAAAGCCTATGCAAGCACCTATAAATGTGCCCCAACCAGGCCCAAACATTGAACCATAGACTGCGCCATAAGCAGTATAGCTAGCAACCAATAATACCTTAGATAAATCTGACCTCTTTCTCTTTTGTACTATTTTATTATAGAAAGCGCCCCTATTCATAGCACTTAATGCAGTACGCTCAAAATCTAGAACAAAGAAAGGCCAAAGTATATTATTACAGACATTATCATAATTTGCTTCATCTCGATCAATCAAAGTCATAAGATAATTTTTTATTATTATAGCATAGTGCATAATAGCATCTTTCTGCCAGTTCATTGCTTGTATTACCTTATTCTGTGCTATATAAAGCAAACCAAATATTTGCTCTGAATTTTGTTCGTACAATCTTTTAAGAATACTATCTTCTCTTTGTGCTTTAGCTATAATAAAGGAACTACTGTCAACAGCATTTATATCACGCATCATAAGCTCTGGTTCAGCATTACGATCTATAAGATTAGAATCCTCTTTTATAGTTGTAATTTCATCTTCGCTAAATATCTTGTTAAATGTATTACTCCAGATACTCTCAACGTCAAAACCAGATAAAAACTTTCCAAACATATCATATAAGGCTGAAAATGAAGACAATGCCATACCTAATCCAAGAAAAGCATTGTCTACATCTTCATCAATAGTAGCTCCAGCATACGGAGAATTACCGATAATATCCTGCCGATACTGAAACGTAGTGTCGAGCATTTGCTCGTGCCGCATTTCTATATAAGGAGCATATCTTTGATTCCCAGTAATTGTAGATGGCGTTGAGCTTGATCCCATAATAACCTCTTAATAGTAATACGCAGCAGCCGCACCCAAGACTGCTCCAGCAATTGCACCATATCCTGCATAGGAAGTAGTGGTAGTAGCTGTAGTAGCTCCTGTTCCAGTTTGGGTTGTGGTTGATATAGAACCTCCAATAGTTGCACCCATAGCAGCACCTGATAAAGCGCCACTTAATACTCTTGCTGTAGTCGAAGCACCAGCCACATCAGCCTTTGAGTTTGTTGCTCCCTGCAATGCACCGAGCGCAGCTCGTTCAAAATCAAGAACTGTAAACGGCCACAGAATATTCTTTGCGGCCATAGCATAATTGATTTCATCGACATCAGTTTTTGCCGAAAAATACAGTTTCATTATTTCAGAGTATGTGCCAATAACAAGCTTATTCCAGTTAAGATGAGCTTCCCATCTTGATTGGGCAATTGGTACAAGCCTGTACCTAAGATCTGCTGAAAATTTACTTAAGAGTTTAGTCTTAGTATCTCTTATCAGGGCTCTACCGGTTTCATAGCTACTACTCATAATAGCATTCAGATCACGTAATCCAGTTTGTAACTGCGGTAACGCATTCTGTGTTATCTCATCTTCAAGCAAATCACTTTCAGCCGAGACAAGATTATTAACAACACTTGAATTGACAGTGTCATCAAATATCTGGGCCCATAATGCTTCAATATCTAAACCTGCCATAAACTTTCCAAACATATCATAGAGCGAAGGAAAGCTTGATATTGTATATCCTGCTCCAAAGAAAGCATCATCAACTTCTATATCACAGTAATCAGTAAATGGAGATGAGTTAATAGTACTTACTCTAGCTGAATACACAGTATTAAGAAAGCTCTGATGCCTTGTTTCTATGTACGGAGCATAACGAATAATTGTTTTCTGTTTTGAACTGCCTCCTCCACCGCCCATATCTCTTACCTCCGAAAGTCAAGAGAGTATCTTCTGAGTCTTTCCTGACAGCCGAGCATTTCAGCAATATCCATGATACGTTCGTTTCTGGTATTAAATACCACTGCTTTGCAGGATTCTTTACGACCAAATTCTCCAATAAATCCCCAATACCTTTGAAGGTCTTCATCTGGAATATGCATCATAGAATACAAACATTGTATTTCAAGCTCTTTCTGTCCGGAAGTTTTGTCAGAAATAATACGAGTTATAGCCATAGCCCGTAATACTCTTTCATGATCAAGAACAATAAAGCATTGAGCTTTATCACTTAACAGATCCTGTAATAAAGACATAAAATAATGTTGCCTAGCATCTTCTGGCACTTCATCTGCTTGGACACAACAGTATTTAATAGCTTCCCAAAACACAGGAACCTGCATACACAAAACTCTATATATACTATTAGTACTCATCTGCGACTCCGTTCACTTTAATATAATCAAGATCGAAGTAGGAATAAGTAAGAGTTTTTACTCCAAACCTAAATTCTCTACCCCATGCTGTAATAAACACACGACCAGTCGGGCCTACTTTATACCAAGGAGTTTGTGTAAACATACCATCAGTTGCTCTTCTATACTCAATAGCTGCATAAAGATTAACATCAAGATTAGTGCCAAACTCTAATGAGAATATTGTCTTTCCTCCTCTATAACCGAGGTCAAATATATCTGTCCAAACCTCAAAAGGATCTATTGTAACAGCATCCGGTGCAGTGACATAAAGAGTACCAGCTTTATAACCAAGACCAGTAATATTTTTAGGGCCTTTACCAAGACTCTCATTAACAACATCAAAGACATAACCAACCAAGCCGTCACAAATGTATATCATATTCTCAGTATTATCATAAGTCATTACAAGATTATCATTCATATCTTTAAAATACTCTGCATAATCAAGTAACTTAATACCATCACCCAACTTCCACATTTTGTTATCGCTGTCTATAAAGAAGTGCTTCGCATCATCACCAGTAACAGCATGCTTACCTTTAAGCCCAACCCTGTTAATAGTAGACATACCGAACGTTGTACCAGCTGGTGTTAATAGCGTAACTCCACTTTGACCATAGGCAACGACAGTTTTTAATAACTTCTTTAAGCAGTAAATACGACCATACCAATCCAGCGGCTTTTCACCAGCTACATTGTCTCTACCCTTTGTAAAACTAAGCGATCCAATCTGAGACCATTGAATCCAATTAAGCTTAATATAAGTAGCAAAGTTTACAAACTCATCAGGTTTAAGGCTTAGTGTTATTTCCAGCAATCCAGATGCTGTAAAACCAGTTCTTATGTCTCCACGAATAGATACTGTTATTGCAAGAGGAGATGCAGTTATTACAGTATTTAACCACGTACCTATAATTGACAGTGTAATGTTAAGTATACCTTGATCGTCATTACCTGCAGAATCTTCTTCTTCACAATCAAAGATAATATCAAGTGCCGGATTTCTAGCAGCTGGTGTAAATGTTGTATAGCTACCAGAAATATTAAAATCAATAGTATACTCCCCATCAAAAATAAGACCCAAGAACTCATTGATCAGTATTCCTGTAGACGGAACCGGTTCAGCTCTTCTAATCGGTTGTACTATAGTTCTTGGTAAGGTAGGCATTACCTATACCTCCATTAAATTTCTAAGACAGCATACATATCTGCAACAGCATTTGTATCCAAATTCCAGACCACAATTGAAGAGCTTACCGGAATGACTATACCTTCGGGGAATGTCCATATAACACCTGTTCCTATTGTAGCAGGAAGAGCAATTCTTCTGAAAAATGCTACAGGTATTGTAGGGCCTGTATCCCATGCCAGTGCTGACTGAATAACACCAGATGCAAGCACATCATTAGGATCTATTTTTAAGAAATCAACAGGAGAAGTAGGAGTTGTTCCAATTGCCTGAGGATAACCAAGACCAAATACCGATGCGGTAGCTTCAGCAAGTGTAATGCCAAGCTCAATTAACTTAGCTCTACCAGGGGTTGCACCAGTGCGAATCTCCCAACATGCGTTAGCAGTAGTGCCATTAGACGTTCTTACACCAAGACTTACTTTCATTTTATATCTCCTTAATTCAATGTTATCTTTATGTTATTTACTCTTAACCTTTGTCCATCAGGAGCTGTTACAGTTCCTCCAAAATCTATAACAAGAACAATGGCATCAGTATAATCATCACCACTTCCAGTAGCTGTACTATCATCATAAACAACAGCTGCACATGCCGATATTGAACCTCCTGTTGGAATCCATTCAGCATAATTCCAATATAAGTAAGCTTTGTCGGATGCGTCATCTACAACTACTGTAGCACCTGTGAGGGTTTCTCCTCCAGTTGTATAGCCAAGGCCAGAATTAATTTCATCAGCTATAATATCAGCGTAACAATTATCCTCATCAGGATCAAAGGTAAAACCATCTTTCATTAGAATGACCTTAAATGTATCAGATAATCCTGCTACTTGGCCCTTAAGAATCATTCCAAGAATTGTATTAGCCACTTGGTTTGCCATAACTTATCTCCTATGAAAGCCTGACCTCAACATTAGCTATTGTAGCAGAACCACCATCAGCCTGAGTTTGTTCTCCGCCAAAATCTATATATCCGACGATAGGATCAGCAGTTGGCGTCGTAACAGTATCGTCAAATATTATAGCCCCAGGTGTTGGACCAATTGCACCACCTGATGCAGTCCAGACTACATTATCCCATGTTACTGAACAACGATTATTAGCATCGTCCTCAGTTACTGTTACCCCTGAAAGAGTTTTGTCATTCTGCGTATAACCGTTTCCAGAAGAAAGTTCAAATGTAGAAACATCAGCATAACTTTCATGAGCATCTTCATCAAACGCAAAGCCTGAAGCCATGAGAATTATTTTAAAAGAATCATTCTCAAAATCTATGGCTTTCTTTGCAAGCAAGGCTTTAATCTTGTTAGAAACTGTACTTGCCATAATCTCCTCCACTATCTCTTAAGTTTAAGATTAATTTGAATATCTCTGCATAAGCCTATACTAATATGAAATACATTAGATAGCCTATGCAGAACCAAGCCTATAACAAAAAGCTTTACAGCTGTTATATGCATATAGCAGTAGGGCAAAATTGCTAACAGTCCAACCCATACAGATACGCAATACTTACACTCAAGTAAGTGACCGTAATCTTCTATAGTCAAGAAAGGTGTGTTTCTAACTAAGAAGATTCTAAAGCGTTGTAAAGGACCAGCAGCAAATATCAATTCTACTACTGCCTCCACTGCTATAGCTAATAATATTATATCAAGTATCATTGTGCTACTTCCTTATAGTTACAAGAACATACTAACATAGCTTGCTTATTTCCACAACAAGGTGGTTTGTACCGTAAAGCTTTATTGCATACAGGACAAAACTTCTTTCTTATATTACTTTTAATTCCTTCAACTTTCTTTCCTTTAATTATCATTTAGCTCCTCCATCCACTCCTCAGCAGTTTTTGTAGTGTAATACTCAGCATGACAGACATTACATACCCAAGTAGTTGGATAAGATTCTCCATCTATTATCCTAGGTTTTACAAGCAATCTAAGTAAAGCATTACATTCTCCGCATCTTGGTCTGTCGGCATCACTTATAGGACTGTTCATTCTAGATATAAATACTTTTTTCTTATCTTCAGCAAGTATTTCTTGATACAGATCAAAAGCTACTGAAATGTTATTTGTTATACCAGAAACAATAAATATCTTTCTTGCTTTAGCTAAGTCACTAACACGTTCTTTAAACTCATCATAAGAAAGGTTCTTCATAATGTACTTCCTATATCAATTCTACTGGACAACAGCCAGATTCTATCATATAACCAGTTCTTAAATCTTCAATATCACCAGGTGGATGTCCGTCTGCTATAGCTAGTGATATAATATATTCTTCTGTATACCCAGCATTATCTAACCAAGTAAAACAGTCTTCACAGTTAGCTGCATAAGGATTAGCAGAAACTCCGTATGACTGAACTGTTTCGATTAAAGAACTATCACATTCATGACTTTTTCTGTCTAAAAACCTTCCACAGTAATAACGGTCAGGAGGAGCTTCCCAACACTCTTCATTTATACCAGTATCAGTTTCAATATAAGCTGGATAAGGTTCAACATAAACATTAACAGCAATTGTTATAGAATCACATACCTGTCCTTCTATAGAAAGAGTAATCGTAGGGTTATCACAACCTGAATTAGTATATGGTGAAGTATACACAATAGAGGTGCCTGTAGTTGTATCAATTGATCCTACTCCTGTAAGTTCCCAAGTATAGTTATAACCACTGACAAAATTTTCGGCTGTTAATGTTTGTTCTTCGCCACCTCCCATTGACAAGGTTGTATAGCCTATACTAACATCTTCACAACCAGGAGATACGACAGATATAGTAATAGTGTCGCACAAATTACCTTGAGTATATAAGCCAATAACTACAGTAGATGCTAATGCGGCTGCTTTAAGAACGACTGTTGTACCAATATCAGAATAAAGCTCGCATAAACCAGACTCTATACCCCATACGTATATACATCCGTCCTTAGGATTAACAACGCTTAAAGTCTGTGCTCCGTTAGTATACATAGAAGTATTACCAGAAATACTGACACCATCACAAGTGCACAAACTATCAAGACAATGATTAACTGTATAATCTTTAAACCAATAACCACAAGGAAAATGTTTATCACTTATTGGATCATTAAGTAAAACTGATTCTACAGGACTCCATACAGGATTATCTTTATTAGCCAAATAGCTGCCTTCGTTATATATAACTTTTCTTGGTGAAGGATTAAAGTCCCAAGGACCTGCTCCTCTATTATTCTCTATCCAACTAGGTCCAGGAGGACTTGGTGCAGTTACAGATTTTAAGTCTGTACAAATAACATCAGACTGATCAAGTGATAAAGAACAAACGAATGGAGTAGATGTTACCGTTTCATCACCTCCATACGTCCATTCAATATATAACGAAGGAGCTCCGGATTCCTTTGATCTTGGACACCTACGAGCAGTAGAATCACTACTATTATCCTCGATCATAATCATCAGATTATTTCCACTCGACCAACTACCTCTATTAATTATCTCTTGTATAATAGTAGTTAAATCAGGTGTATCATAGTAAGATCCACTAGACCATGCTTCTATATTGCTCCATAAAACGTTAGCTGTAGTTTTGTCAAGTGCTTGGTATCCAGCTATATTAGTAGGTGGAGAAGCATCATCGACATCGTTACCATAAATAATAGTATTACATGTAGTAATTGTTTGTGTGTTATATGCACTAAACGTTATTTTAGCAGATACTATAGTAGCGCCTTGTGGAATAGTAACATTTTTGAAGCAAGCAAATGTACATATACCTAAGTAATAAGGAGAATAACTTCCAATTACTAAGTACTTTCCACTATTAGCAAACAGTGGGGCCGCTGATCCACTTGTGGCAAGCCATCCATCATCTGACCATATACTTGATTGAAATGTACCGTCAGCCATAATATATCCTAACTAAGATCAACTTCAATATCTTTAATAGTAAGTGTGTTAGTACTAGTTATTGTTAAATCCTCACCAAAGTCAATGCAACCTACTACAGTGTCATCGCCTGTAGAATCGTCATAAATAATAGCAGCTCCTGTTGGACCAATACTGCCACCACTTGCTGTCCACGCAACACTATCCCATGTTACAGTAGCCATATCATTAACACCGTCCTCTGTAACAGAAACATTGACCAGTACTTTATCGTTTTTAGTATAGCCATTACCTGTATCTAACTGATCTGAAGTTACATCAGCAAGAGTGGCATCAGCATCTTTATCAAAAGCAAAGGTTGTATTCATTAAAATAATCTTGAACACATCGTCGTCAAAATCAATATTACCTGATAAAAGCTGATATTTAAAGTGATTTGATAGTGTGCTTACAACCGCCATGATTATTCCTCCAATGAAATATCGCCATATATAGATAAGGCGATACCTAAATTTTCACTGTCCATAGTAAGACTTGCTCCAACTGCCCCACAATCAGGACTTCCTATAATAACCTGCCCATTAAAATTTAATATAGCATTTGCAGTTGGAACATCGGTGACCACAGAATATTCACCAGTAGTAGCTGATCTTGTAACAGCAACAACACCATTACTCATATAAACAAAATTGAAAAAATCTACAGCACTCCACGTAGACCCTCGAGTAGTTGTCAACTTTAAGTTAAGCGAGCTACCATCCCACTCATATATTTTATTACTACTGCACACAATAACAAAGTTTGTAAAAACAAACGCTTGAGGAAAAGGAAAGGCATCAGTTATATCGGAAGTTGAAAACCTTTCCAGTTCCTGCAAAGCAGCCAAAACACCATCCTTGCCGACAGCGCCCTTAGACTCAACAAGATACTTCGCATCACGAGGTACTCGTTTGCTAGGCCTAAGGCCTCTTGCAAGCTGGTCGGCTGATATAGTGAAGGAAAAGTCTGGCATTATATTACTCCATTTCCTGAGGGCTTAATGTGCTTAAAGTTTGTTTCCATTCTCTTTGGTGTACCTGTTTCATCAACCTGTTTTAAAACAGCTAAACGCCTTCTCACTTCAGGTACTGACTTTTCAAGAATCTCCTCGTAAGAAAGTAAAGGGTTTTTACCTTCGATCATTTCAACAACACTTTGGACAACATCCTTACGATCTCTAAATTCAGGATAATCATTGTAGAATTTAGCATTTATCTTATGAAGAGCCGCATGATTAGCCATAAGGTTACCAATAATATCTGGAATAGCAAGTGTCAGCCGTTCCATAGCTTCATAGATTATTTCTTCTTTTTCATCAGGACTTAACATAATTACCTCACATTAATAGCATAGTCAGTGTATTTAAAACCAATTGGCAAACCAAGTGTCACTGTTTCAATCTGATTAGCTGCATTTAAATTGACGAGATCCATAAATGAAGTTTCTGCAACGCTTCTAACATCGCTTGATGCAGTCTTACCATATTCTGGTGCAAGCCGTAAAGCCAGATTATATATAACAGCCTCTTGGTACACAGCCGGAAGAGCCATTGTATCAGTGGTCAGTGCAAACGATCCTGTTTCTGTAAACTCTTTATAACTATAACTAACCAATGTGAAAGCAGAACTAGGAACAGGAAAAAGAAATATTTGTCCTAATGGATAAGAAGGTCTATAAAGAAGTAGACTAGGAGTACCACTAACAGTTTTATCTGTTATTCTGCGATATTTTCCCTCATCAATAATCTCAATTCTACTTGTAGTAGACCCGCTAAGAAGGTAAGCACTTATAACTTGATTCGGTCTAGTTGTCGCTATGTCTCCTCCTGATCCCCAAGTATAAGAGCCGACTCCTCCAATAAGAGTAATATCTTCTTTAGTCGCTACAAAGATATTAATACTTTGGCTACTCCATCCTCTTAACATTACCTGTAAAGCCTGAAGTGCTTCGGCTTGTCGAGCAGTTTCAATTGTTTCTCCGCTACTCAGTGCACCGATCTTTCTTAAGCTTGTTGCCAATACAGTAGATATTAACATTTTATTACCTCTTTATTCAAACACTGCATTTATCCATTTATGTTGCTATAAGAAATCCTTCAAGCCTACACATTGCAGTACCAGCATTTGTGGCTATGCCAGATACCTTAATATCAACACCTGTTAAAATTCTTTTCGGAATCTCAAAGTCTGTAGTTTCACTTGCATTAACGAGCGTAGACTCAAAGCAAGGATAGAATATTCCAGGAGTTTTAAACTCCTCATGTTGCGATGCCTTAAAATACAAATGACAGGTATTTGTTGGATTTACTGGAATTGAATATGCCCAGTTAAGTCTGGTAACATATAGATCAAAACCATAAGGAACTGTATACATAATATTCTTTGCTCTTGTATACGTTGCCCTTATATAGCTATAAGTAGTACCGGCACCGTCACCCTGTAACGTAAGATTGCCAGTTGGTACTCCATTAGAGCCTGCAAAAATCACTCTAAAGCCGTTAATTCTATATGTATCACTATTAACAAGGTCAACAGCAGTTGTACCGTTTAGAATAACAATCTCTTCCTTACGAACAAACGTATCATCAAGATACAAAACAATGACAGCTTGCGCACCATTTTTAGCTGAGTAATCAAGAATATTAAAGGTTCTACCATAAGCTGATCCACCCTTACTAAATCCTCCAGCGACCGCTATAGTATCTCCGTCAATACCAGTAACGAACCCATATTCAGGATCTGTAGCTTTATCAAGAATGACACAATCACCAACAGCAACATCACTAAAATCTTGCTCATTTTTAACAAGTGTAGTTGTTGATCCGCCATCATCTGTGCCTGTGTGCAAAATAGTACCAATATCAGCAGTATTATCACTTGATACTACTTCCATTTGAGTTTCAGCAGAAGGAAAAGTATAAACTCCTGTTTTACTCCACAGGTCAGATAAGGAAGTGTTCATTGTGCCAGTATAACCAATCTTGTACCACCTTTCAGCGGTGCTTACAAGACCGAACCCAATCTGCTGCATGAAACTCATCTCACAATTCTTAAAATACCACGTGTTTCCGTCAAGTGTAACATAACATCTGCCAGTATCCAGTTCATAGAAACTTGCCCCTGCTGCTGAATCATCAGGTTTAGCATCAGTAGAAAGCCCAATATACTCATGGTAGGATATTTTTACAACTGCCATAATAGTCACCCATTAAGAAAAGTCAAATTTTGACTTTGTCAGATGTTTGGGGAGAGCCGAAGCCCTCCCCGATGAATTGTTACAGTGAACCAAGTGCCGGCCAATCAGCGTTAGCAAGATTACTAGCCGAAATCTTATTACCAACAGACAAATACGTATTACCGACAATAGCACCTGCTCCATTCGTGCCCTTAGGCTGCAATGTTACGCAACTGTTATTAGAGATAACTGCAACGCTTGCAGCATCATTAATACACTCAGTTGCCGTATGAATCCTATTACCATCAATAAGAATCTTATTAGGCGAGCACGTAGTGGAAGCATTGAGCTCGATTCCTGCATTTGCGCCTTCGATATAGTTCTGCAGAATCGTAAGTCCCTGTGCGTTACCTGCACCAATTTCAATAACAGCATCAGAGAAAGCCCCAACAAAACTACATCTGATAATTTTCAAGAACCATACAGCAGTAGCTATAATAGCACCACCAGCTGCTACCGTATTAGTCGCATCAAATGTACAATCCCAGTACTCAATACCACGCTGAGTCGAGTCTAAAGTAAAGAGATCACCACCTTCTGCGGGAGGTCTGAAATGCCAATTAAACCATCTGACACCAATTCCAGTTGAGCCTATAGGAACATGATTACCGACAAGACCAGGCTTCATCCACTGGTTATAAGAACCAACACCAATGATGTCAGTTTTCTGGGACTGAAGAACTAAATCTTCTTCAAAGGCATCGCCCTTAGCAAAGATTCGGTTTCTAGCAGCCCATCCAGTTGAGCCAGATGCAATGTTAGCATGTGAAGCTGCAAGCGCTGTAGCTAACGTTTTAAAAGCGGTAGACCAGCTAAAACCATCGTTAGCATCATCACCTGAGTTTCCGCATACATAATAGTCCACTCCACCGGAAGGATTAGGAGATACAATACTACCTCCACTCTCCACAGTAATCTGTCCACCAGAAGGAATTGTTATAGAAGGAAGAATAAGTGGATTAGGAATGGTAACTACCTCATCAGCTGTCTCAAAAATTCGACCTAAATAAGCCATTGTAGTACCTCCTTATCCCCAAAGCCTGCAAGCTAATTCCGGATAAAGTGTCTTAACACCATACAGAATATCAAGTCTGATGACTTCTGTGTCTTGGTCAATATCATACTGCTTAACAACACGAATACTCAGACCAACTTCAGGGGCTGTTTCTCTTGCTCCCCAAACATTTGCAGGCATTTCGATAGGAACTGAAACGAGTGCAAAAGCATTAGGATGGAATACCAGGTTCTGCGGATAGTACGTATTCTCATTACCCATAAAAGTAAGACCATCTTCTTCTACAGGCAGAGAATTAACAGTAGAATAAGCATCATCAGGTGCGTACCTGATTGTCGGGGTAACGCTAATAGTAAGATCACCACTAAGAGATGCACCATCAGCCGAAACTGCAAACTGTCGCAACACACCAGTAGATGCACCGGACATAGGATTAACAGCATACACTGTATCAACAGTAAACACATCACCGTTTTTAACAGTATTGTTTGAAACATCCCAGCCATCAGTTGCCAGTGTCGTATCTTTGGTAACAGAACCAGTCTTAACAACAGGAACTGCTCCTCCTGAAGCAAAGGTACCAGTCAGATGTCGCTGAATATTCTGATCCATATAAATATTCAGATTTGCAATAGTACCAAGATAACCCTTGGTAATAATGTCTTCAGCAACTTTTGCGGCAAACGTACCTTTAAGAGCATCAGCCATTGCCCAGTTTGCGGCAGGATTAAGGATACAAATTCTACCTTCCTGCGGAGCTGCTTCATCATCCAACTTGGTCTGAGCATCACCAAGAACCGAAAACGAAGCTGGGGTTGTACCAGGTGTACCAACCGAGTTATAAACATCTGCATAAAGCCCGCAAAGATCAGCATCCACTGTATTAGCCAAAGCTGCAGCTGCGGGTTCGATGTATCGTTTACTATATTCCTCGATAGTTGTTGTCAACTCAACAGAACTGAATGCCCAGGAAACATGGGCCTGAGTTGACATCGTGATCGAGGTGCTGGGTTCTTCGATATTAGTATTAGACCGAACCTGAGCTTTAGTAGCTCTAAACTTGTTCGGTTTTCTAATAGTGATTGTACTTCCGACCTTAACGAATTCGTTTTTGTAAGCAGTATGAACATGCCTTCCCATTGCCATGCTGTTCAAAAGCATCAAAAGACTTTCCTTCGCTATAATCGTAGGGGTTAAAAGAGACTGTGACATTTTAACTTCTCCTTATTTCTTTGTACGCCATTTCCGATATTCTTCAAAGGACATACTTTCAGGTTTCGCATTTGATTCCTGAGTTACCCTAACAGGTTTTATCGGAGCGGGCTTTGGTTTAGTTTCAACAGCTTTACTCGCATCAGTTGTATCTTCAGTATCAGTAGATTTATCATCAATTTCTTTTGCAAGCGCAGCTTCCAATTTACCTATTTCGCGAGCGATTTGCAAGGAATTTAAATTAGAAATACGCTTAGCTTCAGGCGGATTTTTACCAAGATAATAAAGAATCTCTACGGCGACATCTTGATCAAGATCTAAGACGATATCAGCAACACCCTGACTAATGTTTAGATCTTCAGAACATACAACAGTTTCAAAATCTTCGTATGTTCCTTCGCCATATGCGAGCAGTTTCTCAATTGGCTCATTACCAGTATAAGTCTGCTCGTTTGCGTCTTCTTTCTCAATCTCATTTGCCATTTCTTTAAGACGTTCATCAACTCTCCACTTAGTAATAGCCTCGATATATTCATCATCGTCTTCAAAAGAATCTCTCTTAGGCTCTGGAGCAGCTGGAATTTGCGCCTTCAGCTTTTTAATTTCTTCTTTAAGCCTTGTAGTTTCATTAGCACGCAGACTACGCTCGTAGTCCCGTTCCCTCTCAGCATTTCGCTGAGCTTTAATAGCCTGGTTAATTCGTTTCTGAACAGAAGCAGGAACCTTCCCTTCGTCTTTGGGCTTCGCCTTTTTCTTTTCGTCAGACTCGGTAGCGTCATCGCTAAGTGTTTCCTCGTCATCACCAGGTTTTGCTTCTTTAGACTCATCAGGCTTTTTATGAGTCTCTTCAGCTTTCTTTTCCGTATTCTCTTCATCGTCCAACATATCAATAGGTGCTTGATACACCTCAGTTGAATCGACCGAGAGCAGGTTCGGATTATCTACACCATTTATAATCTGACCTGAAGACCCCTCAAATTTTTTCATCTCCTCCATTGTTGTAATCATAGCAAGCCTCCTCAGCTTGGAGCAGTCTTTCGACTGGTTTACTTAATAGATTCAAGTAATTCTTTACGTCTATTAAAAACTTTCTTAAGTGATTTAGCAGAATAAGAGCTCTTTTTCTTATGAGCTTCAGCCTGCTTCCTATATGCCTCTTCTCTCATATCAGCAATTGCGTTATTAGATTTCTTTTCTGGAAGATCTTCAGTTTTCGTCTCCGCATACTCTTTAAGCTGTTTCTTAGCCATTTTCAGTACCTCTTTATTCTTAACCTTTGAAGGGTTATGCAAAGCTGTTGCCATCAATCTTTGCTGTGCTTTAGATTTAGCTGGCATAACTATTTACCTCGTGCCTTTTTGTACTCACTGAAGTTCATATCTTTAAGATCTTTTTTATTCTCAAAGCCAATCTTTTCAAATCGAGCAGTAACCCTTCTATCAAACTTATTATTTTGTGTCTTATCACTATGAATACCAGTTATTCTTGCAATACCTGATATATTTATAAGGTCTTCTACATCAAGAGACATAATATCAGGCATTTTAGAAATAAGTTCTTCGTTAAAACTAATCTCCATACCATATGGGTATTGAGGTTCTTCATATGTCGCCACTTCACTTGTAGATTTCTTTTTCTTTTCCATTTTAGTGCTGATTAAGTCCATAATAACCTCCTTTATGGTGCTAGGTTCTCAGGAAGTTCAAGCATCGCTGCCTCTTCCTCAGGAATTTCTACTTCCATTTCTGGTATTGGAATTTCTGACACTGGAATCTCTGGCATTGGTGCTACTGATTCTTCAATAACAGAAGGCATTACCATTCCTTCTTCAGCATTAGGCTGTTCGACTTTTTCCTCTGTAGATACTTCTGCGGCAGTTATTCCTGTTTCCGCCTCCAACTGTTTATTTTTAAGGCGAATCCCATCAAGTTTTGCTTTCTCTTGTTCAAGCTTCACCATTAAAATTTCAAGTTCTACTTGCTCTTGCGTTAATTCTTGTTCCTCTTGGGAGGGCTGCTCAGAAGCTTCGGCTGACGAATTCTCAGGGAGCCGTCCAAGATTCGTTTCGTCCGGAGGGGATGAGGCAGGAGGGAGCCTATCTTGGCCTTCGGGTGCTTCAACTCTCTGAGCAGCTAGTTCTTCTCGTATCTCAGGCGGTAATAAAAACTCCGCTCTCTTAGCAATCTCTTCAGCGCCTTCCCAATCTTGTGCTTTTGCAAACAGATCCAGAATAAGAGGAGCAATACCCGGAGCGTATTGTATAAATTCTGTCATAGAGCGCCGCATTTCAGATCTCTGTGTTGTAAAACTCGGGCCGGCAGAAACTGCAACATCATATACTCCAGTGGTTACATCAATCTCTGTGTACTGATTCCCTTCCTCATCAGTTCTAGGAATGTTAACTTCTTTAAAAGCAACAGTTCCATCATCCAAACCAAGACGAATTTTCTTCTGGGTATCAAGAAGACTTGGTGCTACATCAAGAAGAACACGTCCAATCTGTTCAATTGACCTGCTAAGGTTATCATAGAAGGCATAAACACCAACATCGCCTTCATGTTTACGCTCTCTAATAGCAACTCCAGATCTTTCGTTAGACTCCATACCAAGAGACGCCTTCTGTAAGCCAATAGTGTCTTTAATATCTTGGTCAGTTTGAGCTATTTTAGTAGCAAAAGCGCTGGATATTTGCGGTGGAGCCTCTCTCTTTGGCCAGCCCGGAGCTTTTGGATCAGGATTAACAAGAACATAAGGAAAATTCTGTTGATGTATTTGTCTCCACTGTGCCTCATGACCAGCAATTTGCTTAGCTGTGACCATATAAGGCATTTTTGGCTGTAATGCAATGGTTTCTGTGTCAACACTGTTCCAGTAATTATACATTCGCTGACTATCTTTACCATTTCTAATAAGACCACGCAGATATTTACGCCCGCCAACATTAAGCTCTTTACCCCAGATCGGAACAACTGGTATATATTTCTTACCAATCCACTCAGTTTCATCAAGAACGTCATTTCCTGATACAAGGTACCACTTTATAGTGATTTTTTCTGAGTCCCTTTTATTTTTAATACTTGATTCTGGTGTATTAGGTGGTAACGAATCAGTAATAGTGCCATCAATAAGCTCATAGAGAGTAAAAGGTTCTTTCTCTTTTACAAAATACTCAGCAATTCTTACCTTATCTTTAGTACACCAGCCGTCAACAAACCGAGAATCTGTAGAATTAAAGGGCATCGGTTCTTTCTTATAGGTACGTTTGAATTCCTCACGATTCATGTCCGCTATAATTATGCAGTAATCAGAATCAGAACAATCATACTCAACATGATCTCCCCAATATATAGCGAGAGCGTTCTCAACAGGTACTATGTAAGCTTCCTGATCGAACGACATCTCGTCTATATATCGAGTGACTACACGAACAGCACCATAACCACATGCTGCAGCATGTTCAAACCCATTATCTATAATTGAATCAGCTTTGGATATTCTCCAAATATGCTTAATCCAGCCGTTGAGAACTTTTGCTGTTTTTATATCAGCGTTGTTATCAACAGGAAGAACAAGCAATTGAGGACGATTCATTCGCTGATCACCAACAACCTGATCAAGATACGTAGGCATTTTGTTTACAGTTAAACAGGGACGCTGATCTGCTTCACGCTGTTGCCTAATATGATCAGGCCATTGCTCAACAGCAATAAATTTAAGATCATCTAAAGCAGCTTCTCGATTTTCACCGTCTTTGCTTTCAGCAGATTTAAGACGATCCTGTACCTCCTTTAAAATAAGCCTTGCTTTATCTTCTGTTGTTTTTAGCATTTTTGCACTCCAACAATGTGCTCAGATCTTACGTAGTCCATGAACTCCTTACGATCAAACTGAACTGCTTTTAAAAACTTTTCAAGATTAGGAAACGTATAAAACCAAAGAGTATTTGCGTCGGTCGTGATAAATATAGTCAACGTATCTTCATTCCAAGATTTGTTCAGTATCTTTATCATTGTTATACTCCCAGCCATCCTTGATTAGACTCGCCAACATAATTTCTATACCTTCGTGAAACAGAAACATCATCATCTTCTTTTTTCTTGAAATAACGAGTAGCTGCGTTGTGAAAATATTCTGTATTGCAAAGGGCATCGGCAATATTAGGACTCGCTATGCCACGAAGCTTCATCTTTTGTTTGCTTTCCACTACAATACCACCGTACTTATTAAAACCGTAGCGAACAGAAGAAAGCTCGTTAGCAAGAATCTGTCCCATTGACATTTTTGATCCTGGGTAATTACCTTCAACAAGAACATCAGGAAACGAGTAAACACCTTTAAGACAATTATCTCTGACTCTACACCAGAGTTCATCACGAAGTCTATGATATTTTTCAATATCACTTGAAGAGTGCGTAACATTTATTTCCTGAAGACCTTTAAGTTCTCTCTTCTCAAGCCAGTCATAAACACCGGCTCCGACGCCGATAACATCAATAGCAACACCTTGAGCATTGTGATCTTGGTAATCAAGAAGAATGTTTCCACCAAGATCCATTGTGCTAATACCTTGAAAAGTATTCCAAGGATAAATCTTTAATCCTCGTCTTGGCAGAATAATACTAAAGTCATCACCATAACGAGCTACATCAACACCGAGATAAAGAGGCTCATCCTCTGCAACTTCAAACTCATTACCAATACACTGCTCAGCTGCCCAAAGAGGAATTAGTGTGGTTTCATCCTGTAATGGAGGATTGCCTTCAACACGGATTCTGAACACATTAGAATTAAGGCCGTATTTGTTCTCGAAATATTGCGGCATTGAAGGATGAACATTTTCAGATTCTCTACTATCCCAGTGAAGTCTAGTCCAATCCTTAGAAATCGTGGCGTGAAAGTGTGTATCGTAGAAGTATCCGTTGTTTTTAGTCATGTTTCCAATGAGCAGAACCTTATTATCTTCTTGTGTAAGGGCACCTTCAAGCGGAACGAAGACCGGATCAGGTACGCCCGAACTCTCATCAACTATTATTAAAAGATGATCTCCGTGAAGACCGGCTAATGTCTCAGCCTGTTCTTCCTTGTTTGAGCGAACAGACGGAGAAATTAAACGGAGCCACCATTCTTTCTTATCATCCTTGTGAAATACAACATCTTTCTGAATAACAAAATCGTCAGCAACAGCTGACTGGCGTAGCCATTTGCTAAACTCAGTTAAGAAAATATCACGTAACTGCCGATTTGTCGGAGCCGTTACAACAACTTTTGCTCTTGCCCTTGTAGACAAGAACCACTGTGCTATCCACGCAGCTGATGTATCTTTTCCAGTTCCGTGACCCGATCTAACAGTTACACGTTTTTCTTTGCCTATAACTTGAAGTAGTTGCATCTGCTGTTTAGTTGGAGTAGCCTTAACACAGTCATTAACATACTGAAGAGCAGACCGCCTCCACTCAGCAAGTTTTCGCAGATAATACGGATTCAAGGCTTGTCCCATCAAAAATCCTCCGTATCCAATTCTGATAGTAAGTTCAATTCCAACTGCTTTTCGTTTACATTTACAGGAATATCAATAAAGGGATTCCCTTCCATGTCTTCAAGAAGCTCTGGTTCAAGACCCTGTTCTTGTTTTTCGAGATAAACAAGGTGCGCAAGCAGACCTTTAATATCAGAAGGTTTACCCTCAATAACGAGCTCTTTTTCTTTCAGTATCTTATAGCACATGATTATATCCTTAAGCGATGCTTCGTTAATTTTTTCTGGAGTTACAGCCTCAAGAAGTTTTGCTTGTAATTCGGTTAATTGGAGGGATTGTACAGCACGGTAATTAAGCAGAATGCCTTGTTTTTGCTGGATTTCGCGGATGCGCTTCTTTAATGTTGGCACTGATACACCAACATAGGCAGATACATCTTTAGTATTATGACCTCGATCAAGCAGATCAATGGCTGCATCCAAGTCAAAATGCTTAGGTGGTCTACCTAAACTGTTCGGATTATCAAAGTCATCTATGATCCCAGTAAATTCATCATCCATCTCACATACTCCAAGTGCATATTTGGTAATCCAGTATTTCTACTGCTTTTGTACAAGTATCATCATCACGAGGAATATGGCCCGGACATTGTAACCTTTCACTAGCAGTCGTAGCAGAGCACACATATATAACCTGCAATGCTCTCATGTCCTTAATAGGCCCGGCAATAAAATCAGCATCCTTACCGTTTAACGCTCTATCTAACGCTCTTTCCAGCTCCATATTCCTAACGCATCCCCATCTAGATTATACTAATCCCATAACACAATTTATCCAAGAAAGTCAAGCTTTATTTTTTAGCCGTTGAAAATAATTTTGTACAACTGTTTACAAAGCCTTGCTTTGCTTGTTTTTGCAAAGCTTGCTTTGCTCAGGGGGTTAGGTTTAAAATTTTACTTGAGGGGGATTTGGGGCTGGATTATTGAAGAGGTGGACGAAAAAGGCCCATATACCCCCTCTCAAAAGCCTACTAAAACATTCACATGAAACAATCAGAGAAAAAATAAAATCAGTCGCGATGGTCGCACCTGAAATTATTTCAATTGAAATTATCTCAGTACCAATAATAACAGCAACAATAATACCAACTGGAAATAATAACACCAACAGGCATAACCAATCCGACCAACGGGACAGCAACATCATCCGGATCATTCACAACGCCAGATTGTGTGACGCCAAACACCTGCAAAAATCATACCCAATTAACCAAGAGCCCTAAAATTCCCACCATCGGAGCTCGACATTTTTGTCGAATCCCTCGACACTTTTGTCGAATACGTAACACGTTGAAATTGTTAATAAACAAGCGAAAATCCGTAAAAACGCTCGACAATTTTGTCGAATTATTCCCGTGATTACGCCAATATCCTCGAAAAACGCAATGATTACAATAACTTAGGTGTTTGGCATGCAGATTGCAGTATAAATAATAAACGGGAAACAAAAAACAAAAATTTTCCGGTCGCTCTTTTAAATAACGGTGCTTTACGTCATGCCTGACGTATTGGAAAGTAATCTACGAAAACGGCATGGCATCGGCAACCGTATGCAATAGCAAATCATGCCCTAATCTCTGCGCCGTATCTCCTCAACCTAAAAGGAGAAAGACATGGCAAAGAGATTACTGAAGTGGTCAGTAGACAAAACCGTCCTGACCATGTGCGAGGCAGAGAATGAAAAAACCGTAGCTACGTTTGACTTAGCTAGAATTTTCCCAGACTTCAACGATATGTCTGAAGTCCAAAAGCATATAACGGTGTACGGCGTGAAGCAGATTTTAGCCGACGCCGGTGCATCGTTGAAGTCGGTAGGTGATAAAAAGGTAGCGGCTGAAGAAAAGTGGTCGTTGCTGAAAGAAGGAAAAATTTCGGCTCCTCGGTCGAACGCGACCGGAGCGACTGAAAACAAGCGGATCATTAACGGTATAAAAGAACGCTCGAAAGTGGTGAGCCTCGAAGGGCTTATGGCTAAGAAACTGTTGAACGAGACAGAGTTTACCGCCGAGGACCAGAAGAAGCTCGATGAGCTTTTGTTAGCCCAGGCGGAAATTTTGAGGAGAAGCTAAACTTAACCAGGAGATACGGCATAGATATTAGGGCATGATGTTCGGTGCTTATTGATGCGGGCCGCTTCAAGAGGAGAAAGAACATGGACTACAAAGAACTGATAGA